>DATMGK010000084.1:0-27839 GCA_035555595.1 Croceibacterium sp.
CACCGGGAGATCGGAGTAGAGCGCGCGCATCTTGCGGAACAGGATGTCGGCTGGTCGGTCCGTCAGGCTGTCGTCCAGCACTACCGCGCCATATTGACCCTGCGCCGCGCGGACCTTGGCCAGCGCTTCGCCAGCCGTCGCCGCCAGTTCAACATGGACATCGCGGCTGGACAGCTTCTCTGTCACCTTCTTGCGCAGCGTCGGATCCGCTTCCACCAGCAGCACGCTGCCGATCGCGTTGTCGATCATGTCCCGCACTTTCGCGGCCAGCGCCTCGAAAGTGAAAGGCTTCATGATCATCTCCACGCCGGGGTCCAGTCGGCCGCCGTGAACGATTGCGTTGCGGGTATAGCCGGAGGTGTAGAGCACGCGCAGCGAAGGCTGGATCAGGCGGGCTTCCTCCGCCAGTTCACGGCCGCTCATGCCCGGCATCACCACATCGGTGAAAAGCAGGTCGATCGGCCCTTCTTGCTGCCGGATCTGCCTCAGCGCGGATGGACCATCGTGCGCCTCAAGCACGCGATAGCCCAGTTCCTGCATGGATTCGATCGTATAGGCCCGCACGTCGTCGTCGTCTTCCACGACCAGCACCAGTTCCTGTCGCGGGCTGCCTTCCACGTTACGGCTGCGATCCGCCCTTGGCTCCGCGGACATATGATCGCCCAACAGGCGCGGCAGATAGACCTTGATGGTCGTCCCGTGGCCTTCTTCGGAATAGATTTTCACATGGCCGCCGGATTGCTTGACGAAACCATAGACCATCGACAGGCCCAGCCCCGTTCCCTTGCCCACTTCCTTGGTGGTGAAGAACGGTTCGAACGCATGGTCGACAATCTCGGGCGACATGCCGGTGCCGGTGTCGGTCACCGCGACCATGACATATTGGCCGGGCGGCACCTCCGCCTCTCGTGCAGCGTACCCCTCGTCCAGTTGGACGTTCGCGGTTTCGATTACCAGTTCGCCGCCGTTGGGCATGGCGTCGCGGGCGTTGAGGGCCAGGTTCAGTATCGCGCTTTCAAGCTGGTTCGGGTCGGCCTCCGTCCCCCAAAGGCCGGGATTGGTCACGATCTCCAGCCGGACCATCTCCCCCAGCGCGCGCTGCAACAGGTCCGACATGCCGGCGACCAGCCGGTCGAGATCGATCGCCTTGGGCGCCAGCGGCTGGCGGCGAGAAAAAGCCAGCAGGCGCTGCGTGAGCGCGGCGGCGCGTTCAGCGCCTTTCAGCGCGTTTTCAAGCGAACGTTCAGTGCGGGGGTCGTCAAAACCCGCTGCTTCCATGGCCCGCTGGGCACGGCCGACATTGCCCGTGACCACGGTCAGCAGGTTATTGAAGTCGTGCGCTATGCCGCCCGTTAACTGCCCCACGGCTTCCATTTTCTGGGCCTGCCGCAAGGCCTCCTCGGCCGCGGCGCGGCGGGCGATTTCAGCCTCGACCCGCTCTTCCAGCTCGTCATTCAGTTCTTTTAGCCGGGCCTCAGTATGTCGTCGCTGTTCCAGTTCATTCGCCAGTGCGTCAAGCAGTCGAAAATTATCCAGAGCTACTGCGGCTTCTGCCGCCAGCCCCATCAGACCCTGCTCTGATCGTTCGGTGAAGACGCCGGGTTCGGCATGGCCGAAGAACAACCCCCCAAGCACTTCGCCGCCGCGAGATATCACTGGCACTGCCAGATAGCTGCGCACTGGCAGGTGACCATCGGGCATCCCCTTGTAAGGGGCGTTGTGTCCATAGCGGGGGTCAGCCGTGATATCGTCAGATCGCACGATGCCCTCGCCAGAGAATGTTGGCGCGAAAACCTGCGTGTTGCGCAGCATGGGAAAGCGGGAGAACGCCTCCATTGGCGCGCCCGACAGGGCGTAAAGCGTGTAGGATTCACCCGCCTCGTCCAGCACGTTGTAGAAAAACGCACCGAACTCGGCCCCGGTCAGTTCGACACCCGCATCCGTCACCACCTGCACCAGCTTGTTCAGGTCGCTTTGCACGGAAAGGGCCGATCCGGCGCGGTTGAGTATTGCCAGCGTGCGTCGCTCCTCCAGCACCGCTTCTTCGGCTTTCCTGTCGTTCGATCGGTCGCGAAGCACTTTTGTGAAGCCTGTTATGCGGTCGGCGGAATCGCGTATGGGGGTCATTTCTCCGGCCGACCACACTCGCGACCCATCCTTGCGGATACGCCAGCCTTCCACTCCGCCGCCACGCCCCGCGGCGGTCGCATCGCTCATTTCCGCCGCGATGGCTTCTGCCCCTGTTCCTTCCGGAAACAGGCGTTCGAGAGTCTGGCCGATCATTTCTGCTTCGGACCAGCCCAGGATGCGACTCGCACCTTCGCTCCAGCTTTGCACACGGCCTTGCAAATCTGTGGTGATGATCGCCGTTTCAACGGCGCTGTCGACGATCTGCCGCCACTCGTCGGCAGTTATCGCTCGTCGTCCGCCGGCAACCCCGGTCATGATCCCCCCTGGAGTTAAATCACTCGCGTCGGACACAAACGCATGGCGCCCGACTTGGTGCCACGATATTTCGGCGCGCGGATCAGATATTGCGCGCCTGGTCGCGCGGTGTCCAATATCCGATTATCCTTAGGGTCAGGACCCTAGCCGCCTTGACCGGCACCCGTCGCCGGGTATGGCCGCTGGAGATGCGCGACATGGCTCGGAAAGATGCCGGCGCTGGCTTCGAGAGGGCAGATTGATGAAACTGGACAGTTCCATTTCCGCAGTGGTCACCGGCGGTGCTTCTGGCCTGGGGGAGGCGTCGGCTCGCGCCTTGGCGGCAAAGGGCGTGCGGGTGGCCCTGTTCGACCTCAACGAAGAACGCGGCCAGAAGGTCGCCGATGAAATCGGCGGTATCGTCTGCAAGGTGGACGTGTCGGACGAAGCATCCGTCGATGCCGGTTTCGCGAAGGCGCGCGCGGCCCATGGGCAGGAGCGTGTGCTCGTCTGTTGTGCGGGCATCGGCACCATCGGCAAGGCGGTGCGCCGCGATCGTGAAACGGGCGAGATCGCCCATCTGCCGGTTGATCTGTTTCTCAAGACCATCAAGGTCAACCTGATGGGCACGTTTCAGTGCGTCGCCAAATCGGCCACCGGCATGATGACGCTGGAAGGGCTGGAAGATGGAGAGCGTGGCGCAATGGTTTGCACCGCCTCCGTCGCGGCGGTGGACGGCCAGATCGGGCAGGTCGCCTATTCTGCGTCAAAGGCCGGGGTCGCCGGGATGACGTTGCCGATCGCGCGCGATTTCATGTCGGAAGGTATTCGTATCAACACGATCCTGCCTGGCATCTTCGCCACACCGCTGCTGGCCGGCCTGCCGGAAAAGGCCCAGCAGTCACTTGCCGCTGCGGTGCCGTTCCCCAAGCGTCTGGGCCATCCGGAAGAATATGCCAATCTGGTGCTGACCATGATCGAAAACGGCTATTTCAACGGCGAAACGGTGCGGTTGGACGGCGCTATCCGCATGGCGCCCAAGTAGGGTAGTCAGGGTGACGGGCTGGCATATCGGCGTGATCGGCGGATCGGGGCTATATGGCGGCCTCGATCTGGAAGATGCGCAGGAAATCCCCGTCGCCAGCGCTTTCGGGGAACCTTCCGGTCCCATTACCATGGGCACTTTGGCTGGGGTACGCTTCACCTTCATCGCCCGCCACGGCGCTGGGCATCGCTATCCGGCGGGCCAGTTGAATTACCGCGCCAATATCGACGTGCTCAAGCGGTGCGGGGTGACCGATGTTCTGGCGCTATGTGCGATCGGTTCGTTGCGAGAGGAAATGGCGCCGGGTCATTTCGTCGCGGTGGACCAGATCATCGATCGCACCTGCGGCCGGGCGCGCAGCTTCTTTGATACGGGTGTGACCGCGCATGTCGGGTTGGCTGACCCGGTCTGTCCGCGCCTTTCCGCCCATGCGGCGACGGCTGCGAAGAAGGCCGGGGCGGAAGTGCACCGGGGCGGCTGCTATATAGCCATCGAAGGCCCGCAGTTCTCCACCCGCGCCGAAAGCGCGCTCTATCGCCAATGGGGCGCCGATGTGATCGGCATGACCGCCATGCCAGAGGCGCGCCTCGCGCGGGAGGCGGAACTGCCTTACGCGGTGCTGGGCATGGTCACCGATTATGATTGCTGGCGCGATGGGGAAGGGCCGGTGGAAGCGTCGGCGATCCTTGCGGTGATGCGCGCCAATGCTGCGCTGGCTCGCAAGACGCTGCGCCAGTTCGCGGAAGCATTGCCCCCTGAACGCGCGGAAAGCCCGATCGACCGAGCGCTCGATACTGCCGTAGTCACGCCGCTCGACGCGTGGGAAGCGGAAGCTAAGGTCCGGCTCGATGCAGTCGCCGGGCGCTATCTGAGGAAGCGCGGCGGGGCAGGCGCCGAGGGCTGAGATCCCGGCAGGGGTGGGGCGAGGTCTTGCATTGTGCGTTGCCCTGGAACATGACTGTTATCATGCGTAACCATCCTCGCCTTAATGAGTTTGTCCCCTACCTGCTCTCGATCACCTCGAATGCGGTAAGCGCCCGCATTTCCTTGGAATATCGCCAGCGGTTCGGGCTCAGCGTGCCGGAATGGCGCGTGATGGCGGTGCTGGGCGATTCTGGCCCGCTGACCCAGCGGGATCTGACCCGCATGACGGTGATGGACAAGGTGGCGGTCAATCGCGCCTGCAAAGTGCTGGAGGAACGTGGGCTGGCTTCGCGCCAACCCAACGCTCAGGATGGCCGTTCTCACCATCTGGAACTGACCGAATCCGGCAACCGAATGCACGACGAGATCATGCCGCTGGCGCTGGAGATGGAACGGCGCCTGTTCTCCCGCTTCACTGCCGAGGAAGTCGCGGATTTCCGCAGATTGCTCGACAAGGTGCGGGGTGAGGTCGACGATCTCGACGCGGAAGGCATCGACAGCCGCAATTTCGGCGTCAAATAGGCTTCGATCTTTGCGGCCGTGAAAAGAAGGGCGGTCCCGTAGCCAACGCTACGGGACCGCCGCCTTCCCCCCTCTATCGCTTGTGCCTATCCGTTGACTGCGCCGCCGGGCGCGAACGCATCGGCAATGGAGCAGGCCGCCGGGCCGAGAATGACGATGAACAGCACCGGCAGAATGAACAGGATCAGTGGCACCGTCATGATCGCTGGCAGACGCGCGGCCTTTTCCTCCGCGCGCATCATGCGTTCGTTGCGGAATTCGGCCGACAGCACGCGCAGGGCGGATGCCAGCGGGGTGCCGTAACGTTCGGTCTGGATCATGGTCGTCACGACGCCCCGGACCGCATCCAGATCGACGCGATAGGCGAAGTTCTCGAAGGCCTGCCGTCGCTCTGTCAGGAATGACAGCTCGATCGCGGTCAGCGTGAACTCGTCCCCCAGTTCCGGATAGGCGCGGCCCAGCTCCTTGGCGACGCGGTTGAACGATGCGTCCACCGTCAGGCCGGCCTCGGCGCAGATAACCAGCAGATCCAGCGCATCGGGCAGGCCCTTGCGGATGGCGTCGCTGCGCTTGTTCGCCTTGTTTTTCAGGAAGACTTCCGGCCCCTTGTACCCTGCGATGACCAGCGCAGCGAAAGCCATGAAGCGCTTGAAGCTGCTCCAGTCCGGAAACAGTTCCAGCCAATAGAGCGCCACGATCGCGGTGAAGCCCAGCACGATCGGCAGCACCATGCGCGCGAAGATGACGAAGACCGCCAGTTCCTTGTTGCGGTATCCCGCCTGCGCCAGCTTCTGCTGGATGTCCTTGACCTGGCTTTCCTGCAGGACCTTCATGCGGTCCAGGCTGTCCTTCATCCGGTCGGTGGTTTCCGTCCGGCGCAGCAGGTTCTGGCGCTTGCGGCTGTTCTGCTTGATGATGCCGGCCTTCAACTCGTCGCGGCGGGCGTTCAGCGCCTTTACGCGCTTCGCCATCGGATCGCGCACGGTGACTGCGGCATAGATCGCCAGCAGCATCGCTGCCGCCGCAACACCGGCAAGCACCGTTCCGGCAAGGATTACATCGACCCCGAGGAGCGTGGGTCCGGGCGCAGTGATCATGGCTCTATTCCGTTCCCGCTCAGATCTCGAAGCTGACCATCTTGGCCATCACAAAGCCACCGATGCTCATCCACACCAGCCCGCCAAGTCCGGCGACGATCAGCCGATCATCTGTGAAGAAATTGCCGACGTAGCCGGGGTTCACCCAGTAGATCAGGCCGAAGACGATAAAGGGCAGCGCACCCACGATGTAGGCTGATGCCTTGGATTCAGAGCTCATGGCCTTGATCTTCAGCTTCATCTGCGCGCGCTTGCGTAGCACATCGGCGAGGTTCGACAGTGTTTCCGCCAGATTGCCACCGGTTTCCCGCTGGATTGCGAGAGTGATGACGAAAAACTGGAATTCCGGCGTGCCGAGCTTGTCGGCTGTCACCTGAAGCGATTCCTCCATCGTGCGGCCGATACGCATGCGTTCGACCACGGTCTTGAATTCCTCGCCCACCGGGCCGGGAATTTCTGTGGACACCAGCCCCAGCGTTTCGCCCACAGGAAGGCCGGAGCGCAAGCCGCGAACAAGCAGCTCGATCCCGTCCGGGAACCTGGCATTGAAAGCGTTGGTGCGCTTCTTAATCAGATGGCCCACCACCATATGCGGGATTCCCGCGCCGACAGCGATGCCGACCCCCAGACCAAGCAGGGGGCTTCCGCTACGCAGGAAGACCAGCGCAGCCACGACCAAGGCAAGGCCGATCGAGGCATAGAGGTACTGCGTGATGGTCCAGCTCTGGCCCGAGCGGTCCAGTCGGATGGCCAGCGCTTCGGAGCGTGATTTGGACCCCGCCACCTGGTGCATTTTCGGCCGCCGGGCGGCGATGGCTTTCTTGAGCTGGGATTCGACTTTGTCGACCGTGCTTTCGGAATGCCGATAGCGGACGGATTGCAGCCGCCGCTGGCTTTCCTTGGCCGCCGACTTTCCGCCGACCGCCATATAGCCGAGTATCATCAGCGTCAGCAGGCCGATGGCCACCAGCAGGACGTGAATGATGCTCATGTCGGACCGTTGCCCTTCCTGGATATGCAGATTGCTATCCCCCCGGCGTTACCGGGAGGAAGCATGCTCATTCCGCCAGCGCTGCGCCCTTTTCCTTCCGGGCGAGCAGCGATTTGATGTCGAACTTACCCAGCAGCGACGTGCCGGAACGTGATTCCGCGACTTCGACCGCTTCGTCGTCCGACGAATTGACGATCGCCTTGGCGATATCGGCAATCGTCTGGCCGGCTTTTGTCGAACGGTTGGCGTCGGCGAACGTCTGGCCCAGCTTGGCCGCGTTGGCGGCGGCGCGTTGATCGAGCGGGATCGTGAAGTTGATCTTGCGCTCGATGGATGCCTCGAAATCGGCCTTGCTGATTTCGCCCGCGCCGGTCTGCGCCTTGTTGGCGACGATCAGCGGCTGTGCCTGCGGAGCGTTGGCTTTCAACCAGGAAAGCAGGCGGATCGTGTCACGGGCCGAAGCCAGTGTCATTTCCGTCACCAGCGTCACCACATTTACTTCCGTCAGCAGGTGAGGGAAGTTGATCAGCATGTTGCGCGGCAGGTCGATCACGGTCATTTCGAACGCCTGACGGAACTCTTCCTCCAGTTGCAGGAAGGCTGCGCCATCAGTCATCATCGGCGAATTGATCGGCGCTTCTGCCGAAAGGATCGCCAGATGGTCGTTGGCGCGGATCATCGCGCGTTCGATGAACAGGCCGTCGATACGGCTGGGATTCTCGATCGCGTCGGTCAGGCCGCGGCCCGGTTCCAGATCCAGCGCCAGCGCGCCGGTGCCGAAATGCACGTCGAGGTCGAGCAGGGCCGTCGGCAGCCGATAATCGGCGCTGAACAGCCAAGCCAGCGAAGTCGCAAGCGTAGATGCGCCCACGCCGCCGCGTGTGCCGACCACTGCGGTAGAGATGTGCTGCTTGGCGTTTTCGCCGTCACCGCCACGCGGGTTCGAGAACACGGCCTGCGCCTGCGTCAGCGCATCGCGAAGCTGGCTGGCGGACAGCGGCTTCAGCAGATAATCATGGATGCCGCTGGCCAGCAGGTCGCGATAGAGGCGCACATCGTTGACCTGGCCTACCGCGATCACGACCGTGCCGGGTTCGCAGACTTCGGCCAGACCGTTGATGTCGTTCAGCGGATCGCCGCTTTCCGACAGGTCGACCATCAGGATCGCCGGGCTGGCCGAGATCGACAGGGACTGCACCGCATTGCGCAGGCCGCCCTTGTTGCACTTCTCGGGCTGCCAGCCCATTTCGATCACGACCGGGCGCAGCACGTCCAGCGCGGATTCGTCGCAGATGAACGCAGCAAACGGATCACGATTGCCCAGCGGACCGGGTTTCCAAGGTGCGTTCATGACTCAGTTACCTCCGCCGGACTGCGAGCTGACTTCGGAGAGGCCTTCCTTCCCGGTGGGGGCGGCCTCACGATAAGACTGGATGGCTTTGGTGGAGCTCATCACGATGGTTTCGCCGGTGCCTTCGGCGCCCTTCAGCAGATGCTGGGGGTCCGCGACCATGGCGGCGAGATTGGTATTGATGGAGCAGCCGAAATCGTCGCTCGTCGCATTGCCGAGGTTGCTGGCCATCTTGTCTGACCAGTCCGGACAACCGGGAACGTAAGCGCGTGACCGTGTGACCACCACGCGGACCATACCGGGCTGCACGAAACCTTCCGTCACTGGAGCGCCGT
The DNA here is from genome assembly GCA_035555595.1 of Croceibacterium sp. Taxonomy (GTDB): domain Bacteria; phylum Pseudomonadota; class Alphaproteobacteria; order Sphingomonadales; family Sphingomonadaceae; genus Croceibacterium_A. Next base: position 8,690 of record DATMGK010000084.1, read on the forward strand.
CGCCCAGCAGAATGCCATGGCGCGATGCGATGGCTGCCACGTCTTCACGAACCGCGTCGTTCGTGGTTGCGGCGTCGATCGCCACCCGGTCGCCATAACGCAGGTTCATGGCGTCGAACCATTCGGCCAGACGCTGCTGTTCCGGGGCGGCAAGGCCGCCTGCGCCGGCGGACAGGTCGAGCGCGAAGTTGTTGCGTTCGACCACTGGCTGCTTGACGCTGTAAAGTGATCGGTTGTTCGGCGTATCGCCGCACCCCGAAACGGCCAATCCCAGCGAGAGGACGATCGCCGCACCGAGAGCGGAATGGCTGCGAATGAACATCTTGCTCATTTCCTTCACCTCAGGCTGAAGCCGGGCGTGACCGCCTCGGCGCGCTGTTCGTCTTGGGCACGCAGGCGACGGTTATCCGCCGCGAGCGAGACATCCTGCTGCGGAGCCAGGCCGATCTCCGGGTTCGCCGGCTCTTCCGCCGCGCGAGGCGCGGGCCGCCGGGCGCCATCGACGCCGTCGTGTTCCTGATTGAGCAGGAACTGGGCGGCGGCGGTCGGAGCCTGGAAGCCGTCGGTGGGCAGAGCGATGTCGCCGTCGTTAACCGGGCGCACCAGATATGGCGTGACCACGATGACCAGCTCTGTCTGACCTTTGCGGAATTCGGTGGATCGGAACAGGTTGCCCAGGATAGGGATGTCACCCGCACCCGGCGTCTTGTCGATCGTGTTCTGCGCGTTGTTGCTCAGCAATCCGGCGATCATGAAGCTCTGGCCAGAGCCCAGTTCCACGGTCGTTTCGGCGCGCCGAACGGTCAGCGCCGGGATTGTGAAATTGCTCAACACCACGGCGCCCTGTGTCGAAAGTTCCGACACTTCCGGCCGCACGCGGATGGAAATCCGCCCGTTGGCCAGCACCGTGGGGGTGTAGGCCAGGCTGACACCGTATTTCTTGTATTCGACCGAGGTGGTGCCCAGCCCCTGGCTCATCGGGATCGGGAATTCACCGCCTGCGAGGAACTCCGCCGTTTCGCCGGAAAGCGCGGTCAGGTTGGGTTCCGAAAGGGTCGTCACCAGACCAGCCGTTTCGCCCGCGTCCAGCGCGCCCAGCACGTCGAGACCCAGAAACCGTGTCAGGCCGGCCAACGTGGTATTGTCGCCCGGAGTGATATTGGTGCCGGGTTTCAGCACGATATCCCCCGTGCTCGGGTCGATCGTATAACCCTGAACGCTCGTACCCATTCCCAGCGGCAGGTTTGGATCGGTGGTAACGAAGGTGCCCGGCTGGCGTCCGCGCGAAATGCCGAACTTGAAGCCGCCCGTACCGTCGATCGTCGTCACGTTCATACCGATCTGGCGTACCAGAGAGCGGCTGACTTCCGCGATGCGGACGCGCAGGTTGACCTGCAGCGGTGTCGCCATCCGCAGGCGTGAAACCACGTTGGCCCCTTCGCCCACGAAAGCGGAAACCAGACGCTCTGCCTCTGCGGCATCCTCTGGCGCCGCCACGGTGCCGGTCAGAAGCACCGTGTTGGTGCCCATGGTCGCGACCTGAATGTTGGCCTCGGGCATCGCCAGTGACAGCATCTGGTCGATGCTGTCGATGTTCGAACCGACGCGGACGTTGGCCGACCATACGATGTCGCCCGCAGCGTTGCTGGCGTAAACCGTCGTTTCGCCGCCAGCCTTGCCGAAGACATAGAGCTGGCGCTGCGATTTAACCTGAACGTCGGCGACGGCTTCGTTGGCGACGAAGATGTCGGCCATGCTGCCGGGAACGGTGACCAGCTGGCCCCGGCCGATCGACAGCACGATATCCTGCGACGGGTTGATGACAGCCTGTGCCAGCGCCGGGCCGGCAGGGATGGCGGCCAGCGGCGTCAGCGCGCAGGCGGCAATCAACATGGTCTTGGAAAGGCGGCTTTTCATTGTGTTGCCCCTCGGTTTCAATTCGCTTGCCCTGTTGGCGCGATCGGATTGAGAGATGATCGCTGCGATCACGGTGCCACCACCGCGCTCGACATGGCGGACCCGGCAGAAGCGGTGCCGCGTGCGGTGCGGTCCAGCAGGCGGGTGCTTGCACCGCCCGCGGGTTCGACGGACACGGCGTTGCCGCGGCTGACACGCACCACTGGCCCTGTCGAAACCTGCGCGGTCGCGACATAGGGCTGGCCCGCCGGCGCGGTCGCCATGACCGTGCTGGTCTGGCGTGGCATCGTGGTGCGCTGGAAACGCGACACGTCACCGCCGGTGACAAAGCTGGAAGCGCCATCCTGCGGGCGGGCAGCGACGCGGCGCAGAATGCGTTCCTCGTCAGCGCGCGTGGCGTTGTCGGGCAGGTCCAGTTCGCCAGCCGCGATCGCGCGGTCCAGATCGCTCTGGTTGTCTGCGATCGATCGCAGCGCCAGCGACAGTGTGCCCACGGTTTCCGCGACCTGGATCTTTTCCGCGATGCGCGGGGTGACTTCCAGCGTGACGGTGCCGAACTGGCGAACGACGGTCTTCCCGTCAGGCGTGGTTTCGGTTTCGGTCGACTGATCGGTGGCGAGCACGCGCAGGTTGCGCAGGATCGTTTCCGTCGTCTTGAGTTCCTGACCTTCTTCGCCGGAAATCGCTTGCGTCAGCATCATGTCAACATGGTCGCCCGGGAACACGAAGCCGGCGACACCCGTCTTGGCGGAAACCTGAACGGTTACAGCGCGCATGCCCGGCCCGAGCGCTGCGGCGAGGAAGCCACGATCGCCAGGGCTCACGAGCGAACCCTGCGTAACCGGTTCACCGGCGGTGACCGCATGGCGCACCACGGTGCCCAGCAGCTTGGTCATGTCAGCTTCGCCGTCGATGAAATAGGCGTCCTGCACCATTTCTTTAGGCCACAGCTGGAAGCCGATGGCGTCGGCGGTGATGATGGTGCCCATCGGCAGGGCGCGCTTGGCGACGAGGACTTTTGGCCCTTCCGCCTGCGCCGGCTCTGCGGCGGCTTGTGGAGCGGACGCCCCGGCGAACATGCTCCGTGCGGCCATTGCCGTGCCGATCGCCACGATCAGCGCCCCCAGCAGCAAAACCAGCTTTTTCCTGTCCATGGTGCGTCAAGCCCCTCGAAAGAACCCATTCGGTTGATTGAAGCCGATTAGGATTAATTGGTTAAAATCAGGTTCCGCTGATCCCCGCAGATGCAGCAGGTGCGTAAGCCAGATAGATTGTCCACAGGCCGGCCAGCGAAATGGCGACCCCATAGGGTATGGCCAGCTTGTCCTTCTGACGGCGTGCCACATGCCAGGCGCCGAACGTGATGGTCAGCAATCCCCCCAGCAGCGCCATGATGACGATCAGCTTCACGAAGGCCGTGGGTTCTATCCACAGTGCCAGCGCGGTCAGCAGCTTCACATCGCCGCCGCCCATCGCCCGCACGGCGAAGAGTATTGCCAGCACCCCGAACGTCAGCAGCGCCACGCCCAGTTGCAAGGCCACTTCCGGCCAAAGTGCCAGGCCGCTGGCCCACCAGAACAGCGGTGCGCCCAGTGCGATCGCGCCGGTCAGCCAGTTGCCGATGCGGCGGCTGCGCAGGTCGGTGAACGCCGCGATAAGCAGCGCGATTGCCAACAAGGCGAGCAAACCATACTTGAAAGGTTCGTCGAACATCGAGCCCCCACTTCCCCGGTGCTCGTGCTACGCCTTGCGGCTTACTAAATAGTAACCACGGACAGGAGGCTGATATTAGCCACGCGGCCAGCGCCGGGATCGCGGCGTTCGATCGCCAATTGATTCCTCCATCCGCGCGTGAGGGCCGCTGGACCGCGTCCGATGGCCATTCCATCCGTGTGCTCGATTGGCCGGGCTCGCTGGATGGGAACACGCGGGGATCGTTGCTGTTCATGCCAGGCAGGGGTGATTTCTACGAAAAGTATCTCGAATCGTTCGATCACTGGCGGGTGCGAGGCTGGCGGGTGACGGCGGCCGACTGGCGCGGGCAGGCGGGATCGGGCCGGCTGGGGCGCGATGCGGTGACCGGGCATGTCGATGATTTCGCCCGGTGGATCGCCGATCTGGCTGCGTTTTGGCGCGAATGGGCGCAAGGGCGGGAAGGGCCGCTCGTACTGGCAGGCCATTCGATGGGTGGGCACCTCGTCCTGCGTGCCGTGGCGGAACGGGTACTCGATCCGGCACCGACCGCACTGATCCTGATAGCGCCGATGATCGACGTGGTGCCGGAACGGGTGCCACTTGCTCTGCGGCGACTGTTCGCCGACCTGCGTTGCCGAACAGGCGACCCCCGGCGTCCCGGCTGGAAATGGAGCGAACGGCCGGAAGAGGTTCCCTTCTTCCGCCAGCGCCTGCTGACTCACGATGACGATCGCTATGCTGACGAACTGGCCTGGAGGCGGTCGCGGCCAGAACTCGCCGTGGGTCCGGGGAGCTGGGGTTGGGTACGTGCCGCGCTTTCTTCCATCGCTCTGTTGCGGCAGCCGGGCTTGCTGGAAAACGTCAGCGTGCCCGTCCACATCAGCGCCACCAGCGTGGATCGCCTTGTCGGGCCACGCGCGATCGCTCGTGCCGCCGCCCGCATTCCCGATGCGGAAATTCGCTGGTTCGGGGCAGAGGCGGCCCACGAAATCCTGCGTGAGGCAGATCCCGTACGGCAGGAGGCTCTTGCATCGATCGATGCGTTCCTCGAACGGGTCGCTTCATGACAGAGGTTTACGACGTCGCCGTGATCGGCGCGGGCATGGCAGGCGCCAGCCTTGCGGCCGAATTGGCACCCCATGCGCATGTGCTGTTGATCGAGGCGGAGGACATGCCCGGTTATCACGCCACCGGTCGCTCAGCCGCGTTCTGGGAAGAGTGTTACGGCGGCCCCGGTGTTGCGCCGCTTACGGCGGCATCGGGCGCTTATCTGCGCGAGTATGGGATGCTGTCACCGCGCGGCGCGCTCTATATCGCCCGCGACGAAGACGAATCTGCGGTCGAGGCGTTCCTCACCCTGTTCGAAGGCAGCGGCATCGCGATGGAGCGTCTGGGCCGCGCCGCGCTGGAGGAAAGGCTGCCGCGCGCCCGGCCCGGCTGGACGACCGCCATCACGGAACCCTCCTGCGCCGATATCGATGTGGCCGCCCTGCATCAGCACTATCTTGCGTTAGCTCGGCGGGGCGGGGTGGAGCAGCGCGTTTCCACGCGGCTGGAGGCGGCCGAGCGAGAGGGTGATTGCTGGCGCCTGTCTTTCGGGCGCGGAACAGAAGTGCGCGCCCGTGTGCTGGTCAATGCGGCCGGGGCCTGGGCGGATACCGTCGCCAGAATCGCCGGAGCGCGCCCGTTGGGGGTGCAGCCTCTGCGGCGAACCATTGCCCAGCTTCGCACCGATCCGCCGCCGCCGGGCGATTTGCCGCTGGTTCTCGACATCAATGGGCAGTTCTATTTCAAGCCTGAGCACGGCAAGCTGTGGCTTAGCCCGCACGAAGAAACGCCGAGCGAACCCTGCGATGCGGCGGCAGAGGAACTGGACGTCGCAATCGCGATCGACCGTTTCGAACAGGTCGTGGATTGGCACGTGCAGGCGGTGGAGCGCAAATGGGCCGGTCTGCGAAGCTTCGCCCCTGATCGCTTGCCAATCTATGGCTTCGATCCGCGTGTGGAGGGGTTCTTCTGGTTTGCGGGGCAGGGTGGCTTCGGCATCCAGACCGCCCCTGCAGCCGCCCGTCTGGGGGCGCAAATCCTGCTCGGTCTGGGGCAGGAGGGGATGACAGAGGCGCTGGATCCGGCGGCCTATTCGCCGCAGAGATTTGGTTAGGGGGTAAATGTCGAAGGGGGCCGACTGAGCCCGCCCCCTTCGTTCATCACTCTGCGCTCATCAAAGGCCGTCGATGGCCTTGCTGACAAGGATATTCACCGAAACGCGGCGGTTCTGCGCGCGGCCCGCAGCGGTTTCGTTGTCTGCCAGCGGATCGGATTCCGCCATGCCGGTGGGGGTCAGCATGCGGTAAGGCGCCCAGCGGCACTTTTGCTGGAGGTAATTGACGACGCGGGCGGCCCGGCGTTCGCTAAGTGTCTGGTTGTAGTCCTCATCCCCGACGGTGTCGGTGTAACCGACAACAAGCAGCAGGGCGTTGTCCATCGATTCGGCCTGGCTGGCTGCCTGGCAAAGCTCGCGCTCTGCACTGGGGGACAGTTGCCACTTGCCGGTGTCAAAGAATACGTTCGTCGTGCCCTTGATGTTGTACTTGTCGATATCGCCCATGCGACCGCGCAGGGCCTCTGTCGCGGCGGCATTTTCCTCGATCGCGACTTCATGTTCGCCAAAGCGCTGGGCGGTGCCGTTGCGGATCATGGCTGCCGTTTCAAGATCGTTGTTCTTCAGCCGGATGCGGCTGGCGACCAGCCCGTTGTTCCACTGCACGGTTTCTACCGTCACCGGCAGGCCGTTGAGCAGCGATTCAGAGGCGAGCGACGTGCGGTTGAGCCCAAGGAAGCCGCCTCTGCCGCGAATTTCCGTCGCCTGGCTCAGAAGAATGACCGTGTTTGCGCCATCATCGCCCGTAATCTGAAGGGCATCCGCCTTGCGCGCGGAAATGAAGCCTTCGACATCCGGTCCCTTGGTCAGCCCTTCCAGATCAGCGGGAGCGGTGCCCTGCACGGTGATCTGGCCTTCGCTTACAACTGCATCCTGTGGCTGCGCAGAAACTGCGGCTGAAACCGGAATGGAAGCCATCGCAAGCAAAAATAGAGAGGCTGGCCTTCTGGAAATAATGTTCATTTTATTGCTCCTACAAACCGAAATGTTCAGCTTGGCGCGCAGAATTCTTCACCACCGTCAACACGGCGATGTTTTCTTGTCAGAATTTCTTTCATCTCAATGGATGAAGACTGCGGAACGCAAGCTGGACTTAAAGACTACGCTGCCTGACTGTTCAGACTAACCTTTCTGGCACATGAACGTTCCCGATGGGCTCGCCAGTTCTGCGGGTAATTGGAGCGCGGCTTGCGGTGAACCGTTGAGGGGTCCTGCAGAAATCTTCTTTCCAGAGGCAGCAATGGCCAGTGATCGGACCATCGCGACGCTAAGGCGTTACCCCTATGCCCGCGCCGCTTCAGCCGCTTCGCAAGCCAGTTTGTCCACGCGTTCGTTCTCGGGATGGCCGTCGTGGCCCTTCACCCATTGCCATGTGATGCGATGCGGTGCGGCGGCTTCGATCAGATCGTGCCACAGGTCGGCATTGCGGACCGGCTTCTTGCTGGCGTTGATCCAGCCTTTTCGCTGCCATCCGGCGACCCATTTTGTCATGCCATCGATGACATAGCGGCTGTCGGAATGCAGCGTCACTTCGCAGGGTTCGATCAGCGCCTTCAGGCCACGGATCACCGCCATCATTTCCATGCGGTTGTTGGTCGTGTGCGCTTCACCTCCGGTGATGGCCTTTTCATGCGGGCCCATTCGCAGCAGGGCAGCCCAGCCGCCCGGTCCCGGATTGCCCTTGCAGGCACCGTCCGTGAAGATGTCGACTTTCTTCATGACAATGAGAAAGCCCTGTCGCCCTCGCGCGCATAAAACGAGGCGCGCCGCGCGAAATCCATCGGATCCTTTCGCGTTACCAGTGCGTCCGCCGGGGTGTGCAGCCAGTCATAGGCGCGCGTGGCCAGAAAACGCATGGCCGCGCCTCGCGCCAGAATGGGCAGGGCCGCGCGCTCCTGCACTGAAAGAGGCCGCCGTTCTTCATATCCGGCGAGGAGGGCGTCGGCGATCTGCGGCAGAAACTCGCCCTGCTTCGTGAAGCACCACGCGGCGTGGGTTACCGCCAGATCATAGGCGGTCACATCGTGGCAGGCGAAGTAGAAGTCGATCAGGCCCGTAACATCGTCGCCCAGCAGCAGGACGTTATCCGGGAACAGGTCGGCGTGAATGATGGAGCGCGGCAGACCCTGCGGCCAGTTCTCCGTCAGATAAAGCAGTTCGCTTTCTACAAGCGCAGGCAACGCCGGATCGATTGATCGCAGCCCTTCCTGCCCGCACTGGGCCAGCAGGTCGTGCCAATCCTGCAAGGCCAGGGAATTGGCCCGCCTCTCCGGGAAATCGGCCACGTCGAGGTGCAGTCCGGCCAGCGCGCGGCCCACGGCATGCGCCTGCGCCGCGCTGGGCCTGTCCACCGAAACGCCGGGTAGGAACTCGATAAGGGCCACGGCCTTGCCGCCGATCATGCGAAAGGCTGCGCTCGTGCGATCATGGATCGTGCGCGGAACCGGGCTGCCCTTGTCGGCCAGATGATCCAGCAGGCCCAGGAAGAACGGCAGTTCCTCCACATTCGTCCGCGCTTCATACATCGTCAGGATGAAGCGCGCGCCGCCGCCGTCCGTGCCAGTGGTGTCCACCAGCCAGTTGGAATTGGACACCCCTTCGGCGATTCCCTTGGCCGAAACCAGTTCACCCACATCGTATTCGCCGATCAGCGCAGACAGATCGGCGGCGGAAAGCGTTGTATAGACGGCCATGTCAGGAAGCCGCACCCTCGTCGGTAAGCTGGCGCGGCAGCTTGAAAATCATCCGTTCCTCGATGCCCGATATCGTGTGTTCTTCCACCGTGCGCCACTGGCCCAGCCGCGCGATCACTTCCCGCACCAGCGTTTCAGGGGCAGATGCGCCCGCCGTCAGCCCCATTGTGGTGACGCCTTCCAGCCATGTGGGATCGATGTCGGACGCGCGCTGGATCAGCCGGGCGGGCGTGCCACACCTTTCGGCAACCTCGACCAGACGCACGGAATTGGACGAATTGGGTGCGCCGATCACCAGCACCAGATCGCTTTCCGGCGCAATCTGCTTCACCGCCGTCTGCCGGTTTGACGTTGCGTAGCAGATATCTTCCGCCTTCGGGCCGACGATGTGGGGATAGCGTTCGCGCAGCGCGGCGATGACCTGTCCGGTGTCGTCCACCGAAAGCGTGGTCTGCGTCAGGAAAGCCAGCGGTGTATCGGCGGCGAAATCCAGCTTCGCCACGTCGTCCACTGTTTCCACCAGAGTCATCCCGCCTTCGGGCACTTGCCCGAACGTGCCGATCACTTCCGGGTGGCCGCGATGGCCGACGAATACGATGTGCCGTCCGGCCTCTATCTGCCGCTCCGCCTGTCGGTGAACCTTGCTGACCAGCGGGCAAGTCGCGTCGAGGTATTCCAGCCCACGCCGCTGCGCTTCGGCGGGCACGGCCTTGGGCACACCGTGGGCGCTGAACACCACCGGCACGCCTTCGGGCACCTGGTCCAGTTCTTCCACGAAAACCGCGCCCTTGGCCTTCAGCCCATCGACCACATAGCGGTTGTGCACGATTTCGTGCCGTACATAAACTGGGGCGCCATAGCGTTCGAGCGCGCGTTCCACGATTTCTATCGCCCGGTCCACCCCGGCGCAGAACCCACGCGGCGCGGCGATCAGCACCGCAAGGGGCGGTCGGGTCTCGCCAGTGCGGCTTGTGTGAAAGGGAGCGTTCATCGACGCCGCTCTAGCGCGTGTACCGGCATGACGAAAGGGTAGTGCGGCGCTCCACCATTGCCGGTTGCGGGCACCTGCCCTAAGGCCTGCCGCTGGTTAGAACTGAGGAATTGGGATGCACTTCCGCAAAGCGCTGTTTGCCGCCACTGCCGTCGCCGCGCTGGCGGGCTGTGCGAAATCGGGCGAGATCGTGGTGGAACAGGGCGTGGGCATCACCGCGCTGCGTTCAGTCTGTCCATCGGTCGGGGTTCCTGAATTCCTTGGGGATGTCACGTTGTTTTCCCCCGCTGATGGCCGCACGCTGGATGCGCTGGATCTTTCCGCCGCGATCACCAACGTGCGCAGCGAATGCAACGAGACGGGCGAACAGGTCTATTCCACCGCCACGTTCGATGTGGTCGCCCAGCGCCGCAATACACAGGGCGCGCGCAATGTAACGCTGCCCTATTTCGTCACCGTCGTGCGCGGTGGCACCACGGTGGTTTCCAAGCGTATCGGCGAAGTCACGCTGGCTTTCGCTGACGGCCAGGCGCGGGCGCAGGCCGTCGGCACTGCAGCTTCTTACGTCGATCGGGATGCGGCAACTCTGCCTTCGGACATTCGCGAACGTATCACCCGTCGCCGCCGCGTGGGCGATGCGGAAGCGGCTGTCGATCCGCTGACCGAACCGGAAGTCCGCACCGCCGTGGCGCGGGCGACGTTCGAACTGCTGGTGGGCTTCCAACTCACTGACGAGCAGCTGGAATACAACGCCACGCGCTAGTTTCGCAGGCAGATAGTTCCGTTAGCGTGGGAAACCCGCTAGTGGCGCGCGTATGTCCGAAGCACAAACGCTCTACGCCGCTTTCGCGGCCAAAATTGCCGCCGCACTCGCCGCTCTTGAGGGAGAGGGCGCTCTGCCTGCCGGTACGCCGCGCGATGCCGTCAGCGTAGAACCGCCACGCGATCCTTCCCACGGCGATCTGGCCACCAATGCGGCGATGGTACTGGCCAAGGCGGCTGGCACCAATCCGCGCGCGCTTGCGGAACGGATTGTTGAGAAGCTGGCCGCCGATCCCGCTGTCGCGGGTGCGGAGATTGCCGGGCCGGGCTTCATCAATCTGCGTCTCGATCCGGGCAACTGGCTGGCGGAACTTCGCGCCATCGCGGCGATGGGCGGCGACTATGGGCGCTCTCAGGCGGGTGCAGGCCGCACGGTGAATGTGGAATACGTCTCGGCGAATCCCACCGGCCCGATGCACATGGGCCATTGCCGGGGCGCGGTGGTGGGCGATGCGCTGGCGGCGCTGCTTCAGTTTGCCGGGCACACCGTGGTGCGCGAATACTACGTCAACGACGCGGGTGCACAGGTCCAGACGCTGGGTCGTTCCGTCCACCTGCGTTATCGAGAGGCGCTGGGCGAGGATATCGGTGAGATCCCCGCCGGGCTCTATCCGGGCGATTATCTGATTCCGCTGGCGAAGGAACTGGCGGCTGAATTCGGCGATCGCTACGTCGCTGCGCCGGAAAGCGAATGGCTGGACCTGTTCCGCACCCGCGCCGTCGCCGCGATGATGGAAATGATTCGCGCCGATCTGGCGCTGCTCGGCATCCATCACGACGTGTTTTCGTCAGAGGCGGAACTTCAGGCCGCAGGCAAACCTGCCGAGGCAGAGGCGTGGTTGCGTCAGCACGGGCTCGTTTATGATGGTCTGCTGGAAGCGCCCAAGGGCAAGACGCCAGAGGATTGGGAACCGGTGGAACTGCCTCTGTTCCGTTCCACGAAATTCGGTGACGATCAGGACCGCCCGATCCGCAAGAGCGACGGCACGTGGACCTATTTCGGGGCCGACCTCGCCTATCATATGGAGAAGGCGGAGGGCGCGGATGAACTGATCGACATCTGGGGCGCCGACCATGCGGGTACGGTGAAGCGGATCAAGGCCGCTGTCGCCGCGCTCAGCGAAGGGGAGGGCAAGCCCATCCCGTTCGACGTGAAGCTGGTGCAGATGGTCCAGCTCCTGCGCGGGGGCGAGCCGGTGAAGATGTCGAAGCGGGCAGGCACGTTCGTCACGCTGGCGGACGTGGTGCGCGAAGTGGGCAAGGACGTGGTCCGCTTCACCATGCTGACCCGCAAGCCGGAAGCGCAGATGGATTTCGACTTCGCCAAAGTGGTCGAAGCGTCGAAGGACAATCCGGTATTCTATGTCCAGTACGCCAATGCGCGCATTCATTCCACGCTGCGGAAAGCGGCGGCGGAAGACGTGGCCCCCTCTGCACAGGCGCTGGAGCGGCTCGGCGCGGATGAACTGACGCTGGTGAAGCTGGCCGCGCAGTTTCCGAGAGAGGTGGAGGCGGCGGCCCGCGCGCGTGAACCGCATCGCATTGCGTTCTATCTCTACGATCTGGCGCAGGCGTTCCACGCGTTCTGGAACATGGGCAACGACGATCCGGGCAAGCGCATCGTTCTGGCGCAGGATGCGGAACTCACAGCGGCCAGGCTTTTCCTCGCCGCACAAATCGGGCAGGTCATCCGCAATGGACTCGAAGTCCTGGGGGTGGAGGCAGTCGAGGAGCTTTAGTCATGTCGATGCCGGGGGGCAGATCGCATGATCGTCATGGCACGGGCGAGTTCGAAAGCGAACTGGCGCTGACAGGTGGTGACGACCGCCTGCCGTGGCTGGAATCGGATGACGAACTCGATCAGCCGGTGGTCGATACCGGACGTATCGCGGCTTTCGCGCTGGTCGGCCTGCTGGCCATTGTGCTCGCGGGCGGGGCGCTATGGTATTTCGTGTTGCGCGATGACAGCGGTAAGGCGCGGATCGCCGATGGCAGCGTGATAGAAGCGCCCGCCGAACCCTATCGTACAAGGCCGGAGGATCCTGGTGGCCAGCAGGTGGCGGGCACCGGCAACGCCAGCTTCCAGGTGGCTGAGGGGCGTCAGGTCGAAGGGCAGATCACAAACATACCTGCTCCGCCCCCGCCTGAAACGCCAGCGGCGCAAGACACTCCGCCTGCGCCTGCACCCGTTGCAGACGGATCGATCGGTGTGCAGGTTGGCGCCTATGCTAGCCGCGCGGCGGCGCAGGCAGGCTGGACCACGCTGTCCGGGCGGCTGGAACCGCTACAGGGCCGTTCGCACCGGATTGTTGAGGGGATGGCCGACAGCGGCCGCATCTTTCGCCTTCAGGCACTGGCGGGCAGTCTGTCGGAAGCGGAAGCGCTATGCCAGGGCATCAAGGCCGCGGGCGGCGACTGTCAGGTGAAGCGCTAGGCAAAGGGGCCTGCCCCTTCGTCAATCCTTCTTGCCGTGAAGCTGGTCCCACAGAGCTTGCGTGCCCGCTTCCTGCGCCTTGTTCACATATTGCGCGGCCACCAGCCAACCCTTCAGCGGCCTTAGTGGCAGCACGGTTCCCAGGATCAGCAGCGGGAATGATGTTAGCAGGTGAACCCAGAACGGCGGCGTGAACGTCACCTGCAGCCAGACGACGAAGAAGATGAGCGGGAAGGCCACAATGCACAGCGCAAAGAACGCCGGCCCATCATCTGGCGCGGCGAAGCGGTAATCCAGCCCGCATACTTCGCAGTGGTCCGCCAGCTTCAGCCATGATTTGAACATGCGCCCCTTGCCGCACTGCGGGCAGCAGCCTTGCCATCCCGATTGCATGATCCACCGAAACTTGTCACCACCCGCATCCGAAGCAGCGTGGGAAGGGCCGGTCGAGGCGGGCTTGCCGGGGCGATCTTCATCTGGTTGCGACATCCTGTCCCCATGGCCCATTCCTGCCAGGAAGGCGAGCCTGTAACGCCCCGGTAACCCGGCGGTTAACGGCCAATTACGGTAATTTTGCTTCTCCTGTGGGGCAGAGAGGCGCAAGAGGAAGCAGGGGGCATCGACGCGGCAAAGGAGATCGCGATGAAGCTTAAGTTTCCGTGGCTTATCCTGACGGCATCACTCGCGGTTGTCGCCGCCTGTTCGCAGGAGACGGAAGAACCGTTTGCCGCCAAAGTCACCCTGCATGATGTGATGAAGGACAAGATCGATCTTCATGCTGATGAATTGTGGGAAGTCAGCAATCCCGCGCTCGATAACATTGCCCATCTCGACCCCGCGCTGATGAGCGACGAACGCTGGGCGCAGATAGAAAAGCGCGCCGTCGCGGTGCAGCAGGGCGCGCTTGAACTGGAACGGATGGACCCGATCGTCGTGGTCAAGCCGGGCGTGAAGATCGCCGACGAAGGCGTACCCTATGGCGATACCGGGGCGCAGGTTCAGGCGGCTGTCGATCAGGATCCGCAAAAGCTGCGCGATTTCGCTCATGCGCTGGCCGTTCATGCCGGCGATATCGCTACCGCCGCCAAAACGCACGATTTCCAGCGCGCCGGCTTGCTGATCGGCCAGCTCGATGGCGTTTGCGAGGATTGCCACCTGGAATTCTGGTATCCTTCCCAGAAGGCGCTGCTCAAGGAATATGGCATCCTGCGCTGAAACTGTTTTCCTACACGCTGCCGGTCTGCGTAATCGGCTCGCCTCGATTTACCGGCAGCGAGGCGGGCCATGCACAGGAAACGGATTTTTGACGCAGTGAGGCTCATGCTCGGGCGTGGTTTCCGCCCGGACGAAGTCATTGCGCTCGATGCAGCGATCGACGCTGAACCGCTTCCACGAAGTATCGGTCCACGCGGCATCGCGCTGATAGAGCAATTCGAAGGTTGCAGGCTGGCGGCTTATCCTGATCCGGGTACCGGAGATGCGCCGTGGACGATCGGCTGGGGGGCGACCGGGCCGGGAATCGTCAAAGACACGGTCTGGACGCAGAAACAGGCCGACGCCCGGCTGGAAAGCGACCTTGCCCGTTACGCAGCGGATGTAATGCGGGCGCTGGATGGCGCACCCGCCACGCAGGCGCAATTCGATGCGCTGGTGAGCTTCCACTACAATACCGGCGCCATCGCTTCCGCGACCCTGACGAAGAAGCACCGGGCAGGTGACTACGCCGGTGCCCTCACGGAGTTTGCCCGCTGGGTCCACGCAGGCGGACGAATTCTGCCCGGCCTCGTCAGGCGCAGAGCGGCGGAGGCGGAACTGTATCGGGCATAGTGCAATTTCGTCATTCCCGCGAAAGCGGGAAACCAGCTACCTTACACTCCCCCGCGCACATCAGTAATCGCGGCTATATTCCGCCGCCACGCTGTTACGGCCGAGGGTGTTGACGCTACCCAGCAGCGACAGCCAGCTCGTCAGGCGGAATTCCAGTTCCGTCGCATTATACCCGCGTCCGTCGGTGACGATCTCCACATAGAACCTGCGGCCGAAGGTCTTGCCCATAGCGATCGCCGTGCCGCGATCCAGCGCCGGGTCCGCCGCCACGATGCGCAGACGGTCGAGGCCGATCGAGCTGCGGAGCTGGTTGATGGGGTCCAGCCCGCCACCGCCCCGCAGGCTGGCAATCGCCGCGCCCAGTTGCAGGGCGTCGGTGGCCGAAAGATTGGTGATCGAATCCCCAAACAGCAGGCGCGAAAGCAGTTCTTCTTCGGGCAAGGCTGGTTCGGATGTGAAATCGATGATCGGCTGCGTGGCCGTGCCGGTCACGGAAACGACCACGGACAGATCGTCCACCTCGGTTTCTGCGCGAATGTTCAGGCGCGGATTGATCTCGGTGCTTTCGTCGAAATCGATAACGCCGCGCGTGATCTCAAAGCGGGTGCCCGTGAATTCGTAGAAGCCCTGTCGCGGAACCACGCGAACCTCTCCGCCGATGCGCGGGCTTTCGGTGGTGCCGCGCAGGCGGATGTCGCCGCTCCATTCGCTGTCCAGCCCCATGCCGTCCACTTCAATGCCGCTCGGTGCCTTGGCATCGATCAGGTAGCGCCAGGGTGCAGATGGAGCCACGGCGGGCGCGCGGTCAGGCGGCAGGTTTATCTCGCGCGTGCGGACATTGGGCAGTTCCTGTGCCGCCGCTGCCATGCCCAGCTTCCACCGTGCACGGTCTACTTCCAGCCGGCCGGCAATGGTGCCGCCCACGCCGTTCGAAACGATGCGGATCGGGCCGGTAACCGTGGCGCCCATGTTGGCCAGATCGACGACCTCTGCATCGCGCGCGGCGATCCGCAGGTCGATGCGCGGGCCGCGCCCGCCGGTCATGTCCGACAGGTCGACGAAGCCACTGCCGCTAACCTTGCCGTTGCCTGCCGTGCCGGCAAAGCTGGTCAGGTTCAGGCGCGATCCGGAGAAAGTGCCACGGGCGCGCACACCGCGCACGTCGCTGCCGGTGATAGCGCTCTGTATACGCAGGTCGTTACCAGACAGGGATCCGCGCACTGCCGGCTGCGCCAGCGTGCCGGTTACATCGGCGGCGACCCGGACATTGCCGGTCACGTCGAAAACTTCGACGGTGGAAAGTCGCCACAGCGCGTCGGCCGGGCCGTTGAAGCGCAATTGAGCGACCAGACTGCCTGCAAAAAGCCGTTCCGAGAACGCGCCTGATGCGGGCAGGTCTGCGATCAGCGCTTGCAGGCGGCCGCGCGTCTGCCCTTCGTTCTGCAAGACGGCGCGGGTCTGGAGGCGGTCCTCCGTCAGGCTGGCCACCAGCGAAACGTCGATCGGGCGCGACGACAGGACCAGGCCGGACCGTGTCAGGTTGTTCACCTTGATCCGTGCGTCACCCACCGGCACGCCGCCTTCACCCGCGCCCAGTTCGATAACGCCGGAAATCGTGCCGCCCACGCCGACATCGCCAGCCACCACGTCGATCAGGGACAGCGGCATCCGTACCAGACCTACCTTGGCCTGCATGGGTTCCGTGCCGCCGAAGCGCCCTTCGGCAATCGTATAGCCGTCGCCAAAGCTGAGCTGCGTGGGCTGGAGCGTCCAGCCGCCATCGTCCGCTTTCAACAGTACCGCGCGACGCGGCATTACGATGGCCCGCCCGGCATAGTCGCCGCGCGCTGCCACTGCGATCCGATCGGGGGAGGCGTCACCCGTCAGTTCCAGATTGAAGCGGCTGCCGCGCCTTCCGGCCAATGCAGCGTGGAACGTGCCGGTGCCGTTAGTAACCTGCGCGTCGGCCGCCAGTCGGCCGATGAACATCGTGCCATAGTTGATCCCGGCCGCGCGCGCGGTGCCCTGCACCGTCCATTCGCCCTGACCGATATAGCCATTGGCGTTCACGTCTGCCTGCGCGATGCCCAGCGGCGTCGGGCCGGAAAACAGCGCGTTGCGTGCCTGCAATACCACGTCGAACGCCTGGCCGCCGGTACGGGGCGTCAGGGCCACGGTGCCGTTAACGCCCCCGCCTGAAAGCGCCAGCGTGCCATCAACCGCACCGTCACCCAGTGTCAGATTCCCGGTGATGGATGTGCTGGCCACTTCGAAGCGGTTGATGCCGATCAGCGTTGGACCACCTTCGGGCATGGTCAGGTCTATCTCGCCGTCGAAGGCGCCCAGCATCGATCCGCCTTCGGTTTCGATGCGGAACCCGTCAGGCGTCGGCGCCAGACCCACGCGCACGTCTGTCAGGCCGGCGGCGGGGTAAGGATTGGCGAAGACCAGAGTGGCGTGCGGTCCATCGCCTTCCATCGCGGCTTCCACCGTGAAGGGGCCATAATCGACATGCCGTCCGGTGCCCGCGACGGAGGTGCGGCCGCTCTGTTCCACCCGGCCGTTCAGTTCCAGCGACAGCTTGCTGGCGGTCAGCCGCGTGCGGTCGAATACGATCGGCCGCGCGCCGCCCAACGTCACCCCGCCACTGAAACGGATATTGTCGCCCGCCAGATTGGCCAGCGTCTCGTTGGTCACGCGCGGCATCCGGCCGGTGAAATTCGCGGCCAGCCGCCAGGGCACATCGTTGGCGATGGCGAAGCGGATCTTCGCCCCCGCGTCCACGGTGCCGAGGTTTTCCAGCGCCAGTCCGCGCATTTCCACCGGCCCGGCCAGCGCATAGCCACCGCGCAAGATGTCGCCGCGCAGGGTCAGGTTGGCCCACAGGCCGGGGAAACGGACCTGCAGATTGTCCGACCTCAGGTCATTCCCGGTCAGTAACACCGTGCCGGTCAGCCGCCCGTTGACCAGACGCGGATCGACCATCGCGTTACCGCTGGTGATCCGTCGAACAGAGGCGTCGAGCGGCAGGGTCCAGCGCGTGCCGTCATACGTCAGCGTGCCGCGCTGGGCGATGCCCACCATTCGTGTGCCGCTGATATCGGCCTGTCCCACCGCCAGATCGAACGGCACGGTCATGCTGCTGAACGGGCCGTCCAGCGTGGCCCGCATCGTGGCATCGTTCAGCGTAACACCGGGGCCGAACAAGTCCTTGTCCAACAGCGCGAGCTGAATCTGCAGGTCGTCAAACGCATTGTCACCCAGATCGATCGCACCTTCGCCATCGGCGCTGACCCCGCGCCCGCGAATTGCGATGGCGCCGTCCAGAACGCTGCTTTCAAGCGTGCCGATCGCGCCGACCGAAACCACCTCTCCCAGTGCGGCGGCGGGCATTCCGGTGACATATCCGCCGGGGTGCGCCTGTCCGGAAATGGCATAGCGGCCACCGCGATTGGCAATCTTGAAAGCGCCGATCCGTTCACCGCCTTGCGTGGCCAGGAATGCACCGTCCCACTTGCTCCACGTTCCCCGGCCTATCAGGCGGGCGCGCGTCGCGTCTTTCGCACCGATCAGTGTCGCCAGCAGGCCACCGGCAGGGGCGCGGTAATCGAGGTCTAGATTGAACCGCTCACCATCCGGCTCCGCATCCACCAATGCGCGCAACACATCGCCGCCGCCCAGTTGGCCATCGGAATCGAACAGCACGCGGCCGTCGCGGATGTCGGCCTTGGCGCGGAAATCGATCGTGCGTTCTTCGCCCAGCAGCCCTTGGGCAATCTTCATGTCGTCGATCACGAAGCGATCCACGCGAATGTCGAAATCCGGCAGGATCGGCGCATCGGGATCGCCCGGTTCCAGCCGGGGCGCGGCGAACAGCGTACCGCCGTGCAAAACCAGGTATCGCACATCCAGCCCGGTGAAGAAGAACTTGATCGGCCGCCAGTTCAGATCGACTTCCGGCACTTCCAGAAACAGCTTGTTATCCGCATCGCGGAACCGGACGTCGAACAGCGTCGCGCTCCACAAAACGGACCCTTCGATCCGTCCGACCTCGATCTTCAGGCCGGATGCCGGGGCGACCCGCCCGATCCGTTCGGCAATGAAATCACGCCCGGAACCGGTATGGAGCCAGGCCAGCGCGATGCCGATCAGCAGCAGCAAGGCCAGCAGCGCCCCGCCGATCCAGCGCAGCAGGCGCGTCGCCCACCGGCTCTGCCGCACCGGCTGTTCGGCCATTTCGGCCTCCACGGGAACTTCTTCGCCAGCCATCAGAAGCTCTGTCCCAGCGCAACATAGACGCCCACCTTGGGATCACCCGGGCCGGGGTTCAGCGGCATGGCCACATCCAGCCTAAGCGGGCCGAAGCCGGTGTAATAGCGCACGCCCACGCCCGCGCCGAACTTGATCTCGTCAAAGCCCGGCGTGGCGTCATCGCCCACTGTCCCAGCATCGATGAAGGGAACTATGCCCAGCGCGCCACCGAACATGCCGGTGCGGATGCGCGCTTCCAGAGAGAATTCGGTCAGTGACCGCCCGCCAGTCGGGTCGCCGCTGTTGTTGCGCGGGCCGATGCCGCGATAGGCATAGCCGCGCACCGATCCGCCGCCGCC
>DATMGK010000085.1:0-72038 GCA_035555595.1 Croceibacterium sp.
GAAGCCGCATTTGCAGCGCGTGCCATTACCTGTCCGACGATGCGGCCGGACTCCGCTATTCCCCAGCAACGCCATTCAGGCCCAGACAATCCCGCTGGACGGTTGGCACTTGTGATGGTATGAGAGGGCCGCTTAAAGCGAATACTGCCGTAAACTCAATACCTTGCCACGGTAGCCGGGTGCCCGTAGGGGTCACCAAGCCTGTAGCAAGCGGTTCTACGACGGCATGCCCCCCGTCACGCGCGGGCGAATGGTCTTCCGATACCGTGTCAGTACATCGGGATCAGCGACCGGGCCTCTGCTCCCCCGCCGCAACCTCGAATGCGAGTTCGGCATTTGCGAAAATCGTTGCCACGCGGGTAAAGGAACTGGCGAACAGGGCGGCCATATCGGCGTGAACGAGTTGCCGGGCGACTTCCTTTACGTCGGCTTCGCCCCGCTCGACGGCAGCCAGTGCGGTCGCGGCAAGGATCGCCTCGTGCTCAGTGATTTCCGGACGATCGAGAGCGCCAAAGCGCAGTGGAATCAGCGGGTTATTGCACAGCGTACGCATGGCTAGATGGAAATCATCAAGCGCAGCGTCCACCCTCATAGTAGAGAAGGTTGCGTTGAGCGTATGGCAAACGCAACGGCCCTGCACAGCCGCCGCCACCCAATGGCGTGTCGCCCAGATCAGAAACCTCGCGCCCTCGCTCTGCCCCTGCAGTGGCTGATCGACGAAACGATACATCTATGATCCCTTCACATGCGCCAATACGGGGCCTTCGGGATTCATAGCGGCACGCTAATGCGAGTCAATCGCATTGCGCAAAGGTATAAGGCAGATGCACAACGTGCCCACAATCTTGCTGGAACCTGTCACAAACCGTCCCTAATGCGGGCATCCGATGAAGCAGAGGCGCTACATTCCCGTCGCAGGCGTAGTCATCGCCCTTGCCACCGGAGCGGTGATGCTTTTCGCCAGCGTCGATCCCTTGCTGGTCATCGCGACATCCATAATCTGGATTGGCTCTTTCTGGCTGGCAGCCCCTCCCCCGGCACCGGAAGCGGCACGCCCGGTTGAAGGCATGCAGCTTACCACCAGCGGCGTCAGGGATCTGATCGAGCATTCGGGCTTGCCGATGGTCATGCTCGACGGAAACCGGATCATCATCGCCAATCTGGCGGCGCGGGAGGTGATGGGGGGCCATCTGCTTGGGCAGGATGCACGCGTGGCCTTCCGCCACCCGGCAGCCGTAGAACTCCTTTCTCGCCCGGAGGGTGGCAGCGAGACGGTTCACGGCCTTACCGGCCCGGGCAGCAACTGGCAGGTGAGCCGGCAGCCGATCGACGAACGATACAGCCTTATCGAACTGCTCAACCGCACGGCAGAGGCGGACATCAGCCGCGCTCATACGGATTTCGTAGCCAACGCCAGCCACGAGTTGCGGACGCCGCTGGCCTCCATCATCGGCTACATGGAAACCCTGGTCGATGCGAAGTCGGGTATCGACCCGGAACGCGCAGACCGGTTTCATACGATTGTCTTGAGAGAAGCGCGGCGATTGCAGGCCCTGGTGAGCGACCTGATGTCGCTATCGCGCGTGGAGGCCGAAAAGCACGATCAGCCGCGCGAGAAAGTCGATCTGATCCCGCTGGTGCAGCAGGCCGCGCGCGATGGCGCGACGCCGGAGCGGCAGGACCGGCTGGAATTTGCGTTCCCATCGGAAAAACTTGTCGTGCGCGGGGACCGGAATCAGTTGGAGCAACTTGTCCGCAATCTGGTGGAAAATGCCTTCAAGTATGGCGCGCCCGATACCCCGGTAACCGTGACTCTGGATCGCGGCGAGCGGAACACGGCGGTTCTTACTGTGCGCGATCGCGGAGAAGGTATCGCGCCCGAACATATTCCGCACCTGACCCGGCGTTTCTATCGCACCGATCCCGGCCGCAGCCGCGCCGCCGGGGGCACCGGGCTGGGTCTCGCGATCGTCAAGCACATCGTGGAACGCCACCGGGGGCGGCTGGATATCGCCAGCAAGCTGGGCGATGGCACCAGCGTCACGGTCGCCCTGCCGCTGGCTGAGTGACGGGCACGACCATAAAAAGCACGGCTGTCATAGGAACGTAATAATCCGAACATAGCGCGGACACTGTTCTGCAACAGAAGTGCAACGAATGATCCGCCCCTCCACCTTGGCCCCTCTGATTTCGCTGGCGCTATTCGCTGCATCGGGCCCTGTGTGGGCGCAGAGCGAATCGGCCACAAATCACGCAGCATCGGAGCCAGAGGACGACAACTGGTCGATAACGCCGCGTGGCCGCCTGCAAGTCGATATGGGTGATATTGACGTGCCCGTCGGGGTTCAGGGCGATGGTTTTGGAACGGAAGTGGAGATTCGCCGTGCCTATCTGGGCGTGGACGGGAAGCTTCCCGGCGGCTTCGGCTTTCGGGCGGAAGCGGACTTCGCAGGTTCCTCCGTCCAGGCAACCGACCTCTATCTGACCTACAAGGCGTCCGACGCGTTGACGCTGACGCTGGGGCAGCACAAGCCGTTCTACGGACTTGAGGATCAGACCAGCGATCTGTTCACCTCGATGCTGGAAAGAGCAGCCTTTACCTCTGCTTTCGGCTTTCAACGACGGATCGGGTTCAGCGGCACCTATTCAGCCGATTCGCTGCTGGTGCAGATGGGCGCCTTTACCGTTCATTCGTCTGAACTTGACGAAGACACCGCCAGTTTCGGGTTCGACGGACGGGTGGTGATCAGCCCGCGAGTTGGCCCGGGCATCCTGCATGTGGCGGGTTCCGCTCACTCGCGCGATATGGGCGATGGCATCGGCTCTGTCCGTTACCGGGCACGCCCTTTCTCTCATACCGCCGATACCCGGCTGATCGATACCGGTGCGATCGCGGCCAGCGGGGAACGCAGCTTCGGTGTGGAATTGGCCTATATCGTGGGGCCGTTCCACGCCACCGCCGAAGGCCATCGGATAACACCGTTGCGGCCCGGACTGCCCAACCCGAATTTCTACGGCGGCTATGCCGAAGTAGGCATGCTTGTGACGCCGGGCGACACGGCAGCCTATAAAAACGGTGTCTACGATCGCATTCGCCCCGCCCACCCCGTCACGGAAGGGGGCATTGGCGCCATCCAGATCAACCTGAGATATGACAGGCTGGATCTCAACGATGGGCTGGTCACCGGCGGGCAGCAGGAGGCGCTGGGGCTTTCCGCCATCTGGATTCCCGTCAGTTCCGCCCGGTTGCAGGCCAATTATGGCCGGCTGTGGATTTCAGACGCGCCGGTAATGAACGGAACGAGCGCGAATTACTCTGTGAATACAATGGGCCTGCGCGCCCAGTTCGATTTCTGACCATGCAGAAGATGTGTCCACGCCATGTCGGAAATCTGTCGTCAGTCCGTAACACTCTGTGCCTAGCAAAATTGGCATTCTTCAGGGGAAGTACCATGAAATCGATTTTGCAAACCTCGATCGCTGCCCTCTGCGTGGCATCGCTGGCAGCCTGCGGCTCGGGCGGTTCGCAAACGCGCAATTCGGTTCGCGCGGTTGGATCGTCCACCGTCTATCCATTCGCCACCAAGGTGGCTGAAGGCTTCGCCCGGTCCAATCCCGATTTCTCTTCCCCGATCATCGAAGCCACGGGCAGCGGCGCCGGTATCCAGCTTTTCTGCGCGGGCGTAGGAGCGGACAAGCCTGACATCGCCAACGCTTCGCGCCGGATGAAGGCCAGCGAGTTCGAGACCTGCCAGAAGAACGGCGTGACCGAGATCACCGAAATCCAGGTCGGCCTCGACGGTATCGCCTTCGCCTCTGCCCGCGGCGGTCTGAAGCTGAACCTGACGCCGGAGATCGTCTATCGCGCCCTTGCTGCGAAGCCGTTCGGTAAGGATCAGACGGCCAAGACCTGGCGCGATGTCGATGCGTCGCTGCCGAATGTGCCCATTCTGGTCTATGGCCCGCCGTCCACTTCCGGCACGCGCGATGCGCTGAAGGAACTGATCCTGATCCCCGGCTGCGATACCAATGCCGAGATGAAAGCCCTGAAGGATACCAACAAGGACGAACACGAACGTGTTTGCACAGAGCTGCGCGGCGACGGGGCCTATGTCGATCAGGGAGAGCAGGACAACCTGATCGTCCAGAAGATCGAGAGCAACCCCAACGCGGCAGGTGTGTTCGGATACTCCTACCTTGAGGAAAACCTCGACAAGGTGCAGGGCCTGACCATGAACGGGGTCGATCCGACTTACGAGAACATCGCCAGCTTCCGCTATCCCGGTGCCCGCCCGCTCTACATCTACGTCAAGAACGCCCATCTGGATGCGATCCGCGGCTTGCGCGAATACATCGCGGAGTGGGCGAAATCGTGGAGTGTCGATGGCCCGCTGGCTGAAATCGGGCTGGTCGCCAGCCCGCCGGAGGTAATGGCCAAAAATGCGGCGCTGGCGAAAGACTTCACGCCGCTTCAGGCTTCCGAGCTGAACTAGGCCCGGCGCAGAATTCGACATGTCGCCTGCTCTCCTCCTGCTGCTGGCTTTGGGGTTCGGCCTTGCCGGATGGCTTGCCGCGCGCGCCCGCGCGTGGAGCTTCCGCCGGGCCGCTCCCCAATCCCGGCTGGCCGCGCTGCCGGTTTATCACGCGTGGTATGTCGCGCTGTGGATCGGCGTACCGGTGGTGCTTTTCGCCCTGATATGGGGTGGAATTGCGCCACAACTGATCATCCAGTTCGTGCTGTCAGACCCGGCCTCGGCCAATCTGCCCGCATTTGGGATGCAGCGCGAAACCCTGCTGGCGGAAGCCCGCGCGGTCGCGACGGGTGCGGCGCCAGCAGTTTTCAACCAGGCAGCCAGCGCACTGGTGGAGCCGTTCCGGGAGGCGATCAGCCGTTACAACCTGATCGGCGCGGGCGTGACCCTGCTGATCGGCTTCGTGGCTGGAAGCTGGGCCTTTCTGCGCCTGAAGCCCGATTTCACCGCCCGCACGCGGGTGGAACGCGCTGTGATGGCCCTGCTGCTGCTGGCATCGCTGGTGGCGATCCTGACCACGCTGGGCATCTTCGGCAGCCTGGTGTTCGAAACCGTGCGCTTCTTCGGCATGGTCAGCCCTGTCGACTTCCTGTTCGGAACGCATTGGGGACCGGACCCGATGAGTTCGGCCACCAATCCCGATCCATCGCGTTATGGCGCGCTGCCGCTGTTCTGGGGCACGATCTTCATCGGCGCGATCATTGCGATGATCGTGGCGATCCCGCTGGGCCTGATGAGCGCGGTCTATCTGACGCAATACGCCAGCCCGACGTGGCGCAAGTGGCTGAAGCCCACGCTGGAAATCCTCGCGGGTGTGCCCACCGTGGTTTACGGATATTTCGCCGCGCTCACCGTTGCGCCGCTCGTGCGCGAATTCGGCCAGTCCATCGGCATCGCCAACGCATCCAGCGAAAGCGCGCTGGCCGCGGGTCTGGTGATGGGCGTTATGATCATCCCGTTCGTGTCATCCATGGCTGACGATTCCATCGCCGCCGTGCCGCAGGCCATGCGCGACGGCAGCCTGGCCATGGGTGCGACCACCAATGAAACGATCCGCCGGGTGCTGATCCCGGCCGCGCTTCCGGGCATCGTCGCGGGCGTGATGCTGGCCATCAGCCGCGCCATTGGCGAAACGATGATCGTGGTAATGGCGGCGGGCGCGGCGGCCAATCTTTCCGCCAACCCATTCGAAGCCATGACGACGGTGACTTTCCAGATCGTCGCCATGCTGACCGGTGAAGGCAGCTTCGACCACCCTGCGACGCTCAGCGCCTTTGCGCTCGGCTTCGTGCTTTTCCTCGTGACGCTGGCGCTGAATTTCATCGCGCTGCGCGTCGTAAAGCGGTTCCGCGAAGCCTATGAGTGACATCGCCCCCACCCGCACCCCGGCCTTCGAGGCGCGGCTGAAGAAGCGCTATGCCGCAGAGCGTCGCTTCCGGCTGGCTGGCCTTTCCGCGATCCTGTTCTCGGTGGCGATGCTGGCTATCCTGCTGGTGTCGATGACGGTGAACGGTATCGGCGGCTTCCAGCGCGCGACGCTGAAAGTGCCGGTCGATTTCACATCGGTCGCGCTGACGGTTCCGCAGGGATTGCCCGACAACGCGGCCGTGGCTCGCTCTCTCGAAAGCCAGGGCCTGCCCGATCTGATCGGCTTCAGCGCCGAACAGGCATTGGGCGCGGATGCAGCAAAGCAGCTTGACCCCTATGCTTGGCGCACGGTGGCTGAGGCCATTGCTGACGATCCCGGCCTGCTGCGCGGGAAAGCCGAATTTGCCCTGCCCGCCAGCAAGAACCTCGCCAATGCCTTCCGGGGTGACGGACAGGTGCAGTTGCAGCCGCTGGCACAGCGCCTCGCCGCAGAGGGCACGCTGCGCGACAGCCTGGACCTGGGCTTCCTGACCCGGTCCGACGCCACCGATCCGCAGCAGGTGGGCATCTGGGGTGCGCTCAAGGGTTCCATGCTGACCATGCTGGTCACGCTGGTGCTGGCTTTCCCCATCGGGGTCTTCGCCGCCCTCTATCTGGAGGAATACGCGCCGAAGAACCGCTGGACCGACGTGATCGAGGTGTCGATCAACAACCTCGCGGCCGTCCCTTCGATCATTTTCGGCCTGCTGGGGCTGGCGGTGTTCCTGACCCTGTTCCCGCACATGCGTTCCGCGCCGTTGATCGGCGGTATGACGCTGGCCTTGATGACAATGCCGGTGATCGTGATTTCCGGCCGCAACGCCATCAAGGCTGTGCCGCCTTCAATCCGGGACGGGGCCATGGCGCTGGGCGCATCGCCGGTGCAGGTGGTGTTCCACCATGTGCTGCCGCTGGCCCTGCCCGGCATCCTGACCGGCACCATCATCGGCATGGCCCGCGCGCTGGGTGAAACCGCGCCGCTGCTGATGATCGGCATGCGCGCCTTCGTGGCCACGCCGCCAGACGGGTTCACATCACCGGCCACCGTGCTGCCGGTGCAGATCTTCCTGTGGTCCGACCAGATCGACCGTGGCTTCGTGGAACGCACGAGCGCGGCGATCATCGTGCTGCTGGCATTCCTTATGGTGATGAACGGAATCGCCATCTACCTCCGCAACCGGTTCGAGAAGAAATGGTGACCGACCTGACTGACGAAACCTCGCCCAAGATGCGCGCCCGCGATGTCTCCATCTTCTATGGGGAAAAGCAGGCCGTGGATTCGGTATCCATCGATATCCAGACGGAATACGTGACGGCCTTCATCGGCCCGTCCGGATGCGGCAAGTCCACGTTCCTGCGTGCCCTGAACCGCATGAACGACACGATCGCGAGTGCGCGGGTCGAAGGGCTGATCGAGCTGGACGGAGACGACATCTATCGTTCCAGCATGGACGTGGTGCAGTTACGCGCCCGCGTGGGCATGGTGTTCCAGAAGCCCAACCCGTTCCCCAAATCCATCTATGAAAACATCGCCTATGGGCCGCGTATTCATGGACTGGCCGAAACGCGCGCGGATCTGGATACGGTGGTGGAGAAATCCCTGCGGCGGGCCGGTTTGTGGGACGAAGTGAAGGATCGGCTGAGCGATTCCGGCACGGCACTGTCAGGCGGCCAGCAGCAGCGGCTGTGCATCGCCCGCGCGATCGCCGTGGACCCCGAAGTGATCCTGATGGATGAACCCTGCTCCGCGCTGGACCCGATTGCCACCGCCCGTATCGAGGAACTGATCGACGATCTGCGGGGCCGTTACGCCATCGTGATCGTTACCCATTCGATGCAGCAGGCGGCGCGCGTTTCGCAGCGC
Source organism: Croceibacterium sp. (assembly GCA_035555595.1). Lineage (GTDB taxonomy): Bacteria > Pseudomonadota > Alphaproteobacteria > Sphingomonadales > Sphingomonadaceae > Croceibacterium_A. Next base: position 7,804 of record DATMGK010000085.1, read on the forward strand.
ACGGCCTTCTTCCACCTCGGCAAGATGGTGGAATACGGCCATACGCCCGATATTTTCACCAATCCGCGCGAGGAGCGCACCAAGGATTACATCACAGGACGGTACGGCTGATGAGCACCGAGCACACCGTAAAGGCTTTCGACGAGGACATCACCCGCCTGCGCGGGCTGGTCGCCGAAATGGGCGGTCTTGCCGAAGTGGCCATCAGCGAAGCGATGCAGGCGCTTGTCACTGGTGACGAGGAACTGGCCAAGGCCGTTGTCGCCCGCGACAAGAAGCTGGACGCGCTGGAAAGCGAAGTAGACGCCATGGCGATCCGCACCATCGCACTGCGCGCGCCGATGGCCGACGACCTGCGCGAGATCATCGCCGCACTGAAGATTGGCGGCGTGCTGGAGCGGATCGGCGATTATGCCAAGAACATCGCCAAGCGCGCCACGCGGATCGAGGGGCGCAGCCGGTTCGAGCCGCTGACCCTGCTCCCCGCGATGGGTGAAATCGCCGCAGGCATGGTGCATGACGTGCTGACCGCCTTCGCGGCCCGCGATCCGGTTCTGGCCCGCGAAGTGATCGAGCGCGATCACAAGGTCGATGCGTTCTACGAAAGCCTGTTCCGCAATTTCGTGAGCTATATGGTCGAAAACCCGGCCACGATCAGCAGCGCGGCACAATTGCTGTTCGTTGCCCGTAATCTGGAGCGCATCGGCGACCATGCGACCAATGTGGCCGAAATGGTCCACTTCGCCGCGGTCGGCACTTATCCGGAAGATATCGAGCGTTGACACATCTTTGTCGCAAAATTGAAATATGACAGTGCTTAGGCGGAGATGAAGGAGACACATCCATGTCATCCCCCAAGTTATTGCTCGTTGAAGACGATACCGCCCTGGCCGAGCTGCTCGAATACCGTTTCGAGAACGAAGGCTATGATGTGCGCGTTACCGCCGACGGTGACGAAGCGCTGATCTTCGCGTCGGAAGATGCGCCCGATCTGGTCATTCTGGACTGGATGATCGAGGGCACCAGCGGGATCGAGGTCTGCCGCCGCCTGCGCCGCGACAAGGCCACCGCCCACGTGCCGATCATCATGCTGACCGCCCGTGAGGCTGAGGACGACCGGGTGCGTGGGCTGGAAACCGGCGCTGACGATTATGTCACCAAGCCGTTCTCTCCGCGTGAATTGCTGGCCCGTGTTTCCGCGGTGCTGCGCCGTGTGCGCCCGGCGCTGGCAGGCGAGACGATAGAGACCGGGGACATGAAACTGGACCCTGTTGCGCATCGTATCGAACGGCGTGGACGGCCATTGCAGGTCGGTCCCACGGAATACCGGCTGCTGAAGTTCTTCATGGAACATCCGCGCCGGGTGTTCAGCCGCAATCAGTTGCTGGACGCCGTCTGGGGCACCGGCAGCGAGATCGAGGAACGCACGGTGGACGTCCACATCCGCCGCCTGCGCAAGGCGATTGCCATCGACAACGCGCGCGATCCGATCCGCACGGTCCGGTCCGCCGGCTACGCGCTGGAACCGGTATAACACCACACGGTCAGCGACAGAATCCGCCTGCCCCGCGCCGCGCCTGATCGAGATGCAGGTGATCGGCGTGGGCCGCGTTGTAATCCGGCGAGAGCACTGTTCCGAATATCCCGCAGGCATGATCGCGGATCTGGTGCAGGAATTCGGCGTCGCCGCCAGTACCGTTCCAGCCCCGAAGCACGCTGATGCGCCGACCGTCCGCAAGCACGAACGCCGCTATATCCAGCGCATTGCCACTGGCATGTTCGCTCCACCGACCGTTCGCGCGGCCATACATCCGGCGGCAGCCATAGGCCCCGAAATGCTCGATACGGGCCACTTTCTGCCCGAAAACCGTTTCGGCCGCAGGCTGAACCCCCTGCCGCAGCCATAGTTCGAACCCCGCCGCCACTGGGCAGGTAACCGGCGGCGCATCCGGAGATAGCGGTGCGGCGGACAGAACCGTGCGGTCTTCCCTTCGACACTCCCCCTCCCCGGCAGGAGGCAAGACATCGAAAACCACGCCGCTGCGTTCCAGCACCATGCGGCATTCGCCAGGATCGTTCCGCAGTGCGGCCAGCTTGTGCCGCGTGGCCCACCCCGGCGGATTGCCAAGATCGAGCGGAGCCCAGGGATCATGCTGGGGATGTTCAGCCAGCCACGCACGGGCTGCAACGAATATGCCCAGCAGGATAAGAATACCGAGCAGGGCGCGGTCCAGCCTGAAACCTCCGACATAACGGGAAAAGCGCATCTTCATTGAAAGTCGCGGGAAAGGGGAATGATCCGGACATTTCTGCGACAAAGTGCGCCTTGAAGCGCCCCCAACCCTTTGACATAGCCCGGACAAAGTCATCGCAAGTTCAGAGAGAGGGGAACTTCGATATGCACCAGTTATTCCGAAATGCGGCCACGGCCGCGATAGCCGCTTCGCTTCTGGCCATTCCATCGGCAGCTCTTGCGCAGCAGGCCCCGGCCGATCTGACAACGATGCCGCCGGTCCACACCGATTATCAACCCAAGAAAACCGCGTGGGGCGATCCTGATCTGCGCGGCGTCTGGCCGGTAAATGATGTGGCGGAAATGCCCGTCAATCGCCCTGCCCAGTTCGGCAACCGGTTCTTCAAGAACGACGAGGAAGTCGCGGCGGAGCAAGCCCGCGTGCAACAGCTCGAAACAGCTTATCAGAAGGAAGAGCAGGAAGAGACGATCGGCACCGGCCACTGGATCGAATACCTTGCCGGATCGCGCCGCACGTCCATGATCACCAGTCCGGCGACCGGACAGCTACCACCCATGACCCCGCAGGGTGACGCGCTCTATCGCGCGGGCCGGTCCAGCTGGACGCCGAATACCAAGTTCGACTGGGTGACGGATTTCGATTCGTGGGACCGCTGCATTTCCCGCGGCTTCCCGGCATCGATGCTGCCGTTCCGTTATAACAACGGTATCCGCATTTTTCAGGCGCCGGGCTTCGTGGTGATCCATCTGGAAATGCTGGGCGAACGGATCATCCCGATCGGCCGTGAAGGAAACTGGCCGGAAGCCGTGGAGGCGTGGCTGGGCAAAAGCGTGGGCCGGTGGGAAGGCAATACGCTGGTCATCGAAACGACCAACCTCAAGTCTGGCGATAGCGCCACGCGCGACATGTACGGCCGCAACGGATCGCCGCTGAACATGGCCACGCGCGGAGTGCCGGCGTGGAACACCATCCCCACCAGCGGCAAAGCCAAAGTGACGGAACGGCTGACCATGATGGGGCCGGACACGATCACTTACGAGATGACCTATTCCGACCCAGAAGTGTTCACCGCGCCATGGACGCTGCGCTATGACTGGACGCGGGACGAAAGCTACGAATTCTTCGAATATGCCTGCCATGAAGGCAATGTGCAGGTGCGTAACTACATCACCGCATCACGCGCGGGGCGCCTGCCTGAAGCCACGGCGGAAGATCTGGAGGGCGGCGAAGGCGGCTGATCGGGCGCTCAGCGCCTGAGCTTTTCAGGACTGGAGCTTCAAAGCCTTGCGCGCTTCCTCCACCAGCCAGGCGGGCGCGCTGACGCCCGGCTTGTCGGGCAGGCAGACCAGAGCGATAGGTGCGCCTTCTTCCAACTCGGCCCATTTGCCCAGCGTGACAGAGGCGGCGCGCCGATATTCCACGCCGTCAGGCCCGCGATAGACGAAGGCGATCCGCCTGCCGCGTGATCCGGCCTGCCCGGTGCCGGTGCGAAACTTGCGATCTATCTGCCCCATCACGGGTACGCCCCGGCGCGCGAGTTCACCGAACTGGCGGCCGCGCCAGATGATAACGCCGATTATGGCGGCGATGATTAAGATGGCTGGCAGCAACAGGCCCATGCAGTCCCCCGAATACCGCTATCGGATGGAACTTTGCGGATCGCTGCCGAACCGTCAATCGCAAAGGGAATGCGTCAGCCGAGCGGGATCACTTGCCAAACTGAAACCGTCAGCGGGTCGGGTTCAGCAAGCGTGGTGCCCGGCACCGTGTCTTGATCGCCCTTCCCGCTGCCTGATTACCGACTACGGCCGGCCACGATCTTCGATGCCGGGGATATCGGGTTCGATCTCCGCATATTCCGGCTCGTGCACTTCAACGACACCCCGGCCCAGATGGCTGTGGCTACGGCTGTAGAAGAAATAGACGAACAGGCCGATCACACCCCAGACCGGCAGGAACAGCATCGCCGGGGCCGGGAGATTGGCGAAAAGCAGGATACAGCCAACGATCGTTATCGGCGCGACGACCCACAGGGCCGGAACGCGGAAACCACGCTGCCTGTGCGGATCTTTGCGCCGCAGGACCATCACCGCCACGGCGACCATCAGGAAGGCGTAGAGCGTGCCCGCGTTGGAAATGTCAGCCAGGCGACCCACCGGGAAGAACGCAGCCGCAATCGCAACCGCGACACCCGTGATCGCGGTGACGACATGGGGGGTCTGGAACTTCGGGTGAACCTTGCTGAGCTTTTCAGGCAGCAGGCCGTCACGGCTCATCACAAAGAAGATGCGCGTCTGACCGAAGATCAGAATCAGGATAACCGAAGGCAGCGCGAGGATGGCGGCAATGCCGATGGCATTACCGAACCACGAAAAGCCGAGCGTCCGAAGGACATGAGCCAGTGGCTCGTTCGAACAGACCAGCGCCTCTGCATGTTCCGGCATCGCGCACTGACGCGCGAGCTCAGCCGAGCCAGCTTCAAGCGGCACGCCCGCCGCATCCATGATCGGCTGGCCGCCTACGGTGCCGATGGCTCCAGCCGCGACGAGGATGTAGAAAACGGTACAGAACAACAGCGATCCGACAAGGCCGATCGGCACGTTCCGCTGGGGGTTCTTGGTTTCTTCGGCGGCGGTCGAAACCGCATCAAACCCGACATAGGCGAAGAACATCGTCGCCGCGGCGCCCACGGCGCCAACGCCTGTACCGAAGCCGCCGAACACGCCCGCGGGCAGAAACGGATTGAACTTTTCCGTGTCGAAATCCACGCTGGTCAGCGTCAGCGCGACGAAAATGGTCAGCGCGGTGACCTTGATGGCGACCAGGAAGGCGTTGAACTTGGCGCTTTCACTGGTGCCCAGGATGAGCAGGCCGGTAACGAGCAGTGCAATGACCAACGCGGGCAGATTGATGAACCCACCCTCTGCCCCGCCCAGCGCGAGCGGGCCTGCGCTTAACCAGGCGGGCAAATCTATTCCCAACCCGCCCAAAATCGTGCCGGTGAAATATCCCGACCAGCCGACCGAAACCGCAGACGCGGCGATCGCGTATTCCATGATGAGCGCCCAGCCCACCGTCCACGCCATCAGTTCCCCGATGGTCGCGTAACTGTAAGTATAGGCGCTGCCGGCCACGGGTATCATCGAAGCGATTTCGGCATAGCAGAGCGCCGCCACGACGCAGACAAGACCTGCAATCGCGAAGGCGATCATGAGGCCGGGCCCGGCCTTCTGCGCGCCGACCGAGGTGAGCACGAAAATACCGGTACCGATCACGCAGCCTATCCCGAACAGGGTAAGCTGGAACCAGCCAAGCGTACGCTTGAGTGATTTCTTTTGTGCAGTTGCCAGAATGGCGTCGAGCGGTTTGACACGACCGAACATAAGGTTCCCCTGATTCCGGCGCGACTGCCCGACACCGATCCCTCAATTGGTTACAAAGCTAACCGAGTCGTTGCTCATGGCAACCGCTTTGTGACGCTTTGCACAAAGCTCGCATGGTTTTAGAAGCATCGCATGTCTACCACCTTCCAGCTCGAAACCTTCACCAGCCGCGCAAATCCTACGCCGCAGCCCATGCGGCGGCTTACGGTGCCAGCCATTCGAAAGCGCAAGCAGAATGGCGAGACGGCGGAACCCGTGGTTATGCTGACGGCCTATACCGCCCGGCAGGCGCAACTGCTGGACGCCCATTGCGACATGCTGCTGGTGGGCGACTCGCTGGGACAGGTGATCTATGGCCTGCCATCCAGCGTACCGGTGACGCTGGACATGATGGCCAACCACGGCGCGGCGGTGGTGCGCGGCAGCTATCACGCGCTGGTCGTGGTGGACATGCCGTTCGGGTCCTACGAACAGTCCACGGAACAGGCGTTCGAAAGCGCGGCGCGGCTGCTGAAGGACACCGGTTGCGCGGCCGTGAAGCTGGAAGGCGGCGCGGCGATGGCGCCCACCGTGGAATTTCTTGTCCAGCGGGGCATCCCGGTGGTCGGGCATGTGGGATTGACGCCGCAAGCCGTAAACGTGCTGGGCGGATATGGCCCGCGCGGGCGCGGAAAGGCTGAGGCGACCAAGATCGTGGGCGATGCGCGGGCGCTGTGTTCCGCAGGCGCCTTCTGCATCGTGGTGGAAGGGGTGCTGGAGCCCATCGCCGTGGCGGTGACGGAAGCCGTGGACTGCCTGACCATCGGCATTGGCGGATCGGCCCGCTGCGACGGGCAGGTTCTGGTGACGGACGACATGCTGGGCATGTTCGAACGCGTGCCCCGGTTCGTGAAGCGGTATGACGATCTGGCCACCCGCATATCCGACGCCGCCGGGGAATATGCTAAAGAGGTCCGGGAGCGGACATTTCCCGGCAAGGAGCAAACCTACACCGCAGAGTGACAGACATACGTTGCAGCGGCACGCCAAATTGCATAGCGCCCGCTCAATTCCCAACTCCTCAGGATATCAATGATGGCCACGCTACGGCGCTTCTACGGCTTTTCCTTCGTCTTCACGCTGATCTGTCTGGCGTTGGGGCTGTGGTATGGCTGGGCCAGTACCGGCAGCGTTTCAGCAACGGCCGGGGTGCTGTGGATCATCGTGGTGCTTTCGGTGCTGGAGGTTTCGCTCAGCTTCGACAACGCGGTGGTCAATGCGTCCGTCCTGAAGGAAATGGACCGAGTGTGGCAAAGGCGGTTCCTGACATGGGGCATCGCCTTCGCGGTGTTCGGCATGCGGGTGGTGTTCCCGCTGGCGATCGTGGCCATTGCCGCCGGTCTTGGCCCACTGGAAACGGTGCGCCTATCGCTCAATAACCCCGCCGAATACGAACGCATCGTCAGTTCCGCGCATGTCGGCATAGCCGGTTTCGGCGGTGCCTTCCTGGCGATGGTGGGCCTGAAGTTCTTTTTCAATTCGGACAAGGAAGTTCACTGGATTGGCATCGTGGAACAGCGGCTGGCGAAGTTCAGCGCCGTTCCGGCGGCAGAGGTGGCGCTGCTGTTGCTGGTGCTGTGGGGCATTTCCGGCATGCTGCCGGATGACGAGGCGCTGACCTTCATCATTTCTGGTATTCTGGGCATCGTGACCTTCATTGCCGTCGAAGCGATCAACACGGTGCTGGAACTGCGCGAGGAAGCGCGGCGGCTGCACGGGGCCGTGGCGCGCAGCGGCCTTGGCGGCTTTATCTACCTCAACATCCTCGACGCTTCTTTCAGCTTCGACGGCGTGATCGGCGCGTTTGCCCTGTCCAACAACATGATCGTCATCGCACTGGGCCTTTCGATCGGCGCGATGTTCGTGCGTTCCATGACGATCCATCTGGTCGAAAAGGGCACGCTGGCGGAATATCGCTATCTGGAACACGGAGCCTTCTGGGCGATCATCGCGCTGGGTGCGATCATGCTGCTGTCTGCGCGGTTCCATATTCCCGAAACCATCACCGGCCTGATCGGGGCGACGCTGATCGGCATTTCGCTGTGGTGGTCTATCCGCCACAACCGGCGCCACCCGGAATCGCCGGAAGACGCGATCAGGGGCGATTGAGCCGCGCGGCCAGAGAGGCCGAAAGCACCAGTTGCAGCAGATGATAGGCGAGCACGGGCAGCAACAGCACGCCCGCCACCGCTGGAGGGAACATCAAGCTGGCGAGCGGTGCGCCCAGCGCGATGCTTTTCTGCCCTCCAGCGAAGAGGAATGCGATGCGGTCAGCCCGGCCGAGGCGCAGCGCGCCGCCCGCCAGCCATGCTCCACCGAAGCCAACGGCCAGAAACACACCGACCAGCGCGATGAGAACCAGCCAGTCGAGCGGGCCGACACGGCCCCACAGCCCCTGCTCCACCGCGCCTGAGAAGGCTACATAGACGGCGATAGCGATGGAAATCCGGTCCATCCATGCTGCCAGACGGCGATGTTCGCGGACCGTGTTTCCCACCCATCCCTGGGCCAATTGGCCGATCGCGAATGGCAGCAGCAGGATCAGGACAATCTTTTCCAGCGCGCCCAGATCAAGCGCCGCAGCCTCTGCCCCTGCCAGCAGCGAGAACAGCGGTGCCGTGATGAACACGCCGAGGATATTGAGAACCGCGGCCGCCACCACCGATGTCGCGACATTACCGCCCGCGATGGAAGAATAGGCGGTTGCAGACTGCACTGTGGACGGGAGCGTTCCGAGAAAGAGGAAGCCCAGGGCCACCACCGGCGGCAGCATCAGGGCCGCACCGGCTTTCGACAGGCCCCAACCCGCGAGGGCCATCGCGCCGAAGCTCCACAATATGACCGGCACCAGCAGGCGGACATGCCTGATCCCCCGCAATACCTCCGCCCGTGGAAGGCGCACTCCGTTGAGCAGGAACAGCAGGAAAATCGCAGTGTTGGAAACACCCTGAGCCACCGGCCTGTATTCCGCGGCAACCGGGAACAACGACGCCAGCAAGATCGCCAGCACCAGAAGGCGGACAAGCGGGTCTATGCCGCCAAAAAACCGGAGAGCGACCATCGCCGCGCCCTGCCCGCCCCGCCCCGCGCTGTCCAGCGGCCTTACCGCTGTCAGGCCTGCAGATCGTACTGCCGCAGCAGATCGTAGAGCGTGGGCCGGCTGATGCCCAACAGCCGCGCCGTGCCGGAGATATTGCCTTCACTGCGGGCCAGCGCGCGGCGGATGGCCTTGCGATCGGCCCGTTCGCGCGCGGCCTTCAGGTTCAGCACCTGCGGGTCATCCTCTCCGCCTTCCTGCAAGTCGAGATCGGCGGCAGTCACCAGTTTGCCGTCAGCCATGATCACCGCGCGCTTCACCCGGTTTTCCAGTTCCCGCACATTGCCGGGCCAGTTCCACCGATCGATCGCAGCCAGCGCGTCCGTGGCGAAGCCGGTGACGTGCGGATTGATCTCGTTCGACACGCGCTTGAGGAATGCCTTCGCCAACAGGGCCGCATCGCCCGGACGTTCGGCCAGAGAGGGTATCTTCACCACGACCTCCGCCAGGCGATAGAACAGGTCTTCGCGGAAACGCCCCTCATGGATCATCGCTTCCAGATCCTGATGCGTGGCGCAAACGATGCGGGTATCGACATCGATAGTGCGGCGTCCGCCGATCCGCTCGATCTGGCGTTCTTGCAGGAAACGCAGCAGCTTTACCTGCAAGGGCAACGGAATATCGCCCACTTCATCAAGGAACAGGGTGCCACCGTTAGCCTGTTCTATCTTACCTTCGGTTGTTTTGATCGCGCCGGTGAACGCGCCCTTTTCATGCCCGAACAGTTCGCTTTCCAGCAGATTTTCCGGGATCGCCGCGCAGTTGATCGCCACGAAACTGCCGGTCCGGCGATTGCTGGAATCGTGCAGGCCGCGCGCCAGCAATTCCTTGCCCGTCCCGCTGGCGCCCAGCAACATCACTGAAACGCCGGTATTGGCCACACGTTCGATAGTCCGCGCCACACGCACCATTTCGGGTGCGGCGGTGATGAGCCCACCTAGGACCCGGCTCCCCTCGTCCGCGCGTTCGGAAAGCGCGCGATTTTCCGCCTCTATGCGGTGAAGATTGAGCGCCCGCCGCACGATCAGGCCAAGCTGTTCGATATCGACCGGCTTCTGGTAGAAATCATATGCGCCGCGCTCGATAGCGGTCAGCGCGCTTTCACGCGCACCGTGGCCGGAAGCGACGACGACCTTAGTGTCCGGCTTCAGCGCCATGATCTCGTCCAGCACGGCAAAGCCTTCGCTGGTACCATCGGGATCCGGCGGCAGGCCGAGATCAAGCGTGACAACCGATGGCTCGTCCGCACGCAGCGCGGCGATGGCCGATGCGCGATCACCCGCGATCACCACGTCGAAATCGTCATAGGCCCATTTGAGCTGTGCCTGCAGCCCCTCATCATCTTCGATAATCAGCAGCTTCGGTTTGACTTCGGCCATCATGCCGCCTGCGCTCCCTTTTCCTGACTCGCGTCCCCGCCGGCCAGCGTCAGGCGGACGATAAAGCGGGTTCCCAATCCCTCGCGCGATTCCACTTCCAGTTTTCCGCGCATTCCGCGCACCAGTTCGCGCGCTTCGAACGCGCCGATGCCGAAACCGCCGGCCTTCGACGAATGGAAGGGCTTGAAAAGCTGGCTGCGGACGAATTCCGGGCTCATTCCAGCACCGGAATCGACCACCGCGATGATCGCCTGCGAGTGAACGACCCGTGCATCGAGGAAGACCGGGCTTCCCGGCGGGCTGGCGTCGATGCCGTTCTGGACCAGATGCACCAGCGCTTGTTCCAACCCGTCCCGATCCGCCGTCACCGTACAGCCGGGATATTCGACAACGATCACCTCATGCTGGCCGCGATAACGATCGGCTATGCGGGACAGGATATCGTCCAGCGCCACAGGCGTGAGCGCGTCTCCACCGTGCTGGCCATAGCGGCCGAGCCGCGCCAGCAGGGTCTGCAGCTTGTCCGAACTGTTGCGCAGGGTAACCAGCATATCCGCCCGGAACGCAGGATTTTCCGCGTGCTTTTCAGCATTGCGGGCGAGCAGTGAAAGTTGGCTGGCGAGGTTCTTGATATCGTGCATCACGAAAGCGATGCGCCGGTTGAATTCGTCAAAACGGCGCGCTTCGCCCAGTGCATCGTGGCTGGCCTGTTCGGCCAGATAGCTGGCCACCTGACGGCCGACGACCCGCAGAAGATCGAAATCCTCCCAATCGAGACGTCGCGCAATCGCGGGTCGAGAGAGCACAACGACACCGACGAGGCGTTCATAATGCAGCAGCGGCACGATGGCCCAGGCCACGGTTTCCTGCATCAGCCATTCGGGATGGGCGCTGGCCGGAATACCTTCCGCCCTTCCCCCCCGAAGATCGTCGAGATCGATGACGAACTGGCTCTGTTCACAAAAACGCGCGCCAGATCGGCTGAACGCCTGCGCCGGAACGTCAACATCCGGCCATTGCCAGCGCGCTTCCAGAGCCAGCCCGCCTTCATCATCCGGCGTGAGCAGGAGGCCGCCCGGGCTGTCGGCCACATCGGCCACGGCCTGCACGATGCGTTGGCCCAGTGGCGGTGAATCCGGCCCCGCGCGGCCCATCGTGCTGGTGAACCGCAGCCATTCCGCGCGGTAATCATAACGGTGCTGGAACAGGTGCTTGGTGATGGTAACCTTCAGCCACCCCCGCAACCGGCGAGAGGGAAGGACCGCCAGCGCGATAGCTCCTGCAAGCGCCAGAAAGCCGATCTGCGCAGCGCGCGCGAATTCCCCACCGGCATAAGTCAACCCGCGCGAAACGAGCATCATGGCGATAAAATACGCGGCAATCACCAGCAGCGAGAACGACTGGAACGCGAACGATCGCGATGGGCCGAAGCGCAGGTTGTCGTCGTGCCGCATGCCACCGATCGCCAGCATGCCCGCCGCAGCCAGCATCACTCCGCCCCGCAACTGTCGCAGGATTTCAGGCGTATCGTTGTGCAGCCAGGTAATGGTGGAGAAGTTCAGTTCATACAACCACACCAGCGCCAGGGCAGCCGCGGGCCAGCCCAGTGCCTGCCGGGTCTGTTGGGAAGCCCCGGCATAGAGATTGTGAACCAGCACCAGCCCGCCAATGCAGAACAGCAGACGGAACATCTCCGAATAGCCCGCAATGGCCTGTATCGACGCGGCATCCCGGGCGTTGTGTGCAGCCAGCAGCAGGGCGAACTGCAACATTTCCACGAGTGCGAGGGACAGCACCACCGGACGAACAAGGCCCACACCCCGGTCGCGCAGATCCTGCCCGAACAGGCGATAGAGCATCCATAGCCACGCGAGCTGCAACAGGCCGAACAAAGCCGCCGTAGTGATCGACGCTCCGCCCGTCACGAGCACGGCCATCGCCCAGCACGCCATCAGTGCCATTACCGCGGCTTGCGCGATCGCCACCGGTCCGTGCCGTTGGCGACGGGAGAGTATCCATCCACCTGCCGCCAACGCGAAACCCGCGCACAGCAGATGAACTAACGCCATGACGGCAGACAAGGCGCCGATCATCAGCGTATCGCCCGCCGCATCACGCCCACGCGTGAGGGCGCAGTCGTGTGCAGTGCATGAAATTCTAGCTGATGAACCATCGCTCCGGCCCGTGGCGCTGATCTGCCTCAGATCAGGCCGGGGCTATCGCGGAGAGATGAAATGTCGGTAAATTTTACACCCGGTGGTTACCACCGCGTCAACGGCCGGCTGCGCCGGGTCGGTCAAAGCCGGATGGTGCCCCTGGCCCGACTCGAACGGGCACGTCTTGCGACAATCGATTTTGAGTCGATCGCGTCTACCATTCCGCCACAGGGGCAAATCCTCCGGCCGGTACGAGCCGCTTAGCGGCGCGTGCGGCGCGGTTCAAGCAAGCGTCAGCTCTTTACCGCTTCTGCCACCAGCTTGTGCAGCCGGGAATGCAGCGGATCGTTGCCCGCGATGATCTGCGTATCGCAAATCGGCAGAGAACGGCCGCGGTAATCGGTCACGAAACCGCCCGCTTCGCGAACCAGCAGGCAGCCCGCTGCCGTATCCCACGCGTTGAGGTCGCTTTCCCAGAAACCGTCGTAGCGCCCAGCCGCAACCCACGCGAGGTCCAGCGAGGCAGAACCGAAACGGCGAATACCGGCAACCTGCGGGCCAACTGCGGAGAAAATCCGCGTCCATTCCGCAAAATTGCCATGCCCCTGATAGGGCATACCAGTGGCAACCAGAGCTTCCGATAAATGACGGCGGCTGGAAACGCGGAGGCGACCATCATGCAGCCATGCGCCGCGGCTCTTTTCCGCCCAGAAGCTTTCGTCAGTGATCGGCTGATAGACCAGCCCGGCGACGACATCACCCCAGCCGGAACCATCCAGCTTCGGTTCCTGCACCGCGATCGAGATGGCGAAATGCGGCATGCCGTGCAGGAAATTGCTGGTTCCATCGAGCGGATCGATAATCCAGCGCGGCTTGTCCGGATCGCCTTCGATCGTGCCGCCTTCCTCCATCACGAAGCCCCAATCGGGACGCGCCTGGCGCAACTCGTCCCACAGAGTGCGTTCCGCCGCCCGGTCAGCCTTGGAGACGAAATCCGCCGGCCCCTTGCGGCTGACCTGCAGGTGTTCGATTTCGCCGAAGTCACGGCGCAGGCGCGATCCCGCCTTGCGCGCCGCGCGCTCCATCACCCGGATAAGTCCCGAAACTGCTGCCACTTCAATTCCTCGTCAGTCGAGAGGAGTGCGGACAGAGAAAGTCCGCCCGCCCTCGCCGCTGTTACGCTGCCTTGCCGACGTAGGTGCGTTCGTACACATCCACGACGATGCGCGTGCCGCTTTCGATATGCGGCGGCACCATCACGCGGACGCCGTTGTCCAGAATCGCCGGCTTGTAGCTGGAAGAGGCCGTCTGCCCCTTCACCACCGCATCAGCCTCCACGATCGTCGCTTCGACCTGTTCCGGCAGTTGCACGCTGATCGGCTTTTCGTCCCACATTTCCAGCATGACTTCCATGCCATCCTGCAGGAAAGCCGCCGCATCGCCGAGCAGATCGGCGGGAAGCTGGATCTGTTCGTAAGTGTCGTTATCCATGAACACCAGCATGTCGCCATCGGCGTAGAGATACTGGAAATCCTTGGTATCCAGCCGCACCCGCTCCACCGTATCGGCACTGCGGAAACGCACGTTGGTCTTGCGACCATCCTGCAGGTTTTTCATTTCAACCTGCATATAGGCCCCGCCCTTTCCGGGTTGGGTGTGCTGGATCTTGGCGACCTTCCAGATGCCGCGTTCATACTCCAGAATATTGCCGGGACGGATGTCCACGCCGCTGATCTTCATGCGAAGTGCCTTTGAAACGGATGCGTTGGAATAAAGCGCGCGCCCTAGCGGTTCGTCGAGTTAATGGCAATGCAAGCGACAGAGCGCTAAAGCCCCTGCCATGAAACTCTCAATCGCCTGTTGCCTCACCGCCCTGCTGACCGCTGGCCCCGTACTGGCGCAGGGGGCCATCGGCACGCTGGAACGAGGGACTTACGCCTGCGAACTGCCCGGCGACGCGTCAAGAGAGGCTGGAATCGCGCAGCCGCACGAAAATTTCCGGATCATCACCGCATCGCGTTACCGGAGCGAGCAAGGGCGCGGAATCTACCTGCGGCGGGGGAACGTGGTGACGTTCACCAGCGGCCCGCGCAAGGGAGAGAGTTATGCGGTCTTCTCCCCGGCGTTTCTGCGGCGGATCGACAATGGAGAGCCGGGGGATCTGCGCTGTATCCGCAAAGGCGGATAAGCTCGCGCCTATGCCTCAATACAAGTCCGGGCCCGCGAACGGGCCCGGATGCCAATATGGCAGCTCCGCCAGCCTGAACTGGCGGAGATATTCGCTATATTACTACGGGCTCGCGGGGGAATCGTCCCCATCATCCACGAGAAGGAAAATCGCGAGACCAGCAGCCAGCGCGGCCAGCAGCGGCAGCAACAGCGAGCCGCCGAGGTTTTCACCCTCCACTGCGGCACCCTGACGCGCGGACGGAGCTGCGGCCGCCTGGGCCACGGCCGGTGCGCTCGCGAGAGCTGCGGCTGCCGTGGCAGCCAGAACATTACCCAATTTCATGCTTTACCCCTTATCGGATCAAAGGAGACTAACTTTTGACATAGGACTGGCCCATCGACAATCAACACGCGTGGTTCTGCACCATTTTTATAATTAATGTGCATTTTCCAATACAGATGGCGAGATCCCACAAGGTATTCGTATTAATTCAGCCCAGGCGGTTTGCGAAGGCACGTACCGCCTCAGCCTCGTCACCGCCCCATATCGCCCCGCTTACCGCCAGGAAATCAGCGCCGGCAGAAACGAGCGGGCCACAGTTTTCCGGGGTGATGCCACCGATAGCGACGCATGGGATTTCCATCAGCGATTGCCACCAGGTGAGCAATTCCGGTTCCGCACGATGTTCGCTTTCCTTTGTCGTACTGGGGAAGAACGCGCCGAACGCGACGTAATCCGCCCCCGCATCACCCGCCTCCATCGCCAGATGGCGGCTGGCGTGGCAGGTAACGCCGATCTGCGCATCTCGCCCAAGGGCCTCGCGTGCCTCGGCCACGGTGCCGTCGCCCTGCCCCAGATGCACGCCATCGGCCTGCAGGCGCTTTGCCAGCGAGATGCTGTCATTGACGATGAAGGCAACGTCGTGCCGGCGGCATATCTCCTGCAAAGGTGGCGCCAGCCTCGCCGCCTCGTGCTGGTCAACCCCTTTTACCCGGAACTGGAATGCCGCCACTGGCCCGGCGTCCAGCGCCCGTTCCAGCCGCGTGGAAAAATCGCCGCCCACATCGAGCGGGGAGATCAGGTAGAGTTGGCTTTGGTTCATGGCCTTGCGCTCTATCCCCCCAGTCGGGCCGCGCCAAGCCGCGCCGTTCAGCGACCCGAAATCGGGCCTGATGCGTTAGTGGCGAAATGAAGAACTCATTTCCTGTCCTTGCCCTGTTTGCACTGGTCGGGTGCGCGGCGGCTCCGCTTGCCAATCCTACGCCTGTTACGCCAGACGGCATCGCACGGGCCGCACTGGGGCAGAAGGTCTACGTCGATGGCCCCCATGTCACTCCGCTGGAAGTGCTGGAGGACAGCCGCTGCCCGAAAGGGATGCAATGCGTATGGGCCGGGCGGGTGAAGCTGTCGGTGCGTATCGACCTCGGCTCTCGCAGCGAAACGCGGGAAATCGCCAGTGATGCGCCCATCGAAGTGGCCGATGGGCGCCTGTCACTGGTTGAGATCGAGCCGGAGAAGATCGCCGAAAAGCCGGGCGAACCGGCCAACTATCGCTTCGGCTTCCGGTTCGCCGGGGGGATCTAGGCGGCGGCCTTTTCCGTGCTCGCACGATAGATCGCGTCAATCGCTTCACCCAGCGCGGCATCGAATTCTGCCTCGCTCATCCCAGCACGAAGACTGTCGAGCAGCGCGCGGCTGAAGCTGGCAATCACGCCGTCATTGCGGGCCAGTTCAACGCAAGCCTCGTCACGCGTGAAACCGCCGGAAAGCGAAACGACTTTCAGCACACGCGGATGATCGACCAGCGCCTTGAAAGCGTTAGGCTCGACCGGAAGCGAAAGCTTGAGCATGACCTGCTGCCCTTCGGCCAGTTCATCCAGCTGGCGCAAGATTTCTTCGTGCAGAATGCGTTCACCCTGCGCGCGGTCGGGCGCCTTGATCGAATACTCCGGTTCGAGGATCGGCATCATGCCGTGCGCGAGCACCTGCTTACCTACTTCGAACTGCTGCGCGACTACGGCGGCAATACCGGCCGGGTTGGCGGAATTGATGACCGAACGTTCCTTGGTGCCGAACACGCCTAGCGCGCTTGCCCGTTCCAGCAACGCATCCAGACCGGGCATCGGCTTCATCAGTTGCACGCCGTCGGCTTCGTCTTCCAGGCCCTTGTCGATCTTCAGGAACGGCACGACGCCCTTAGCGATCAGCGCCTGAGGAACCGGCACGCCATCGACAGCGCCGTCCATCGTCTTTTCGAACAGGATCGCGCCGACGACCTTGTCGCCAGTAAACGCGGGGGAGCGGATGATGCGGCAGCGCATTTCGTGGATGCGGGCGAACATCTCGTCCTCGCCATTCCACTCATCGTCCGTGACGCCGTAAGCGCGGAGGGCTTTCGGCGTAGAACCGCCCGATTGATCGAGCGCGGCGACGAAGCCGCGCCCGCCAGCGATCTTCGCGGTCATTTCAGATTGGTTCATATGCTATCCTCCCCACTACCGGTGCGATCGTCCGGCTCATGACCGGAATGCACCGCGTTCACTTGCCTCACACGGCTGAAAGCGCCGCCACGCCCGGCAGTTCCTTGCCTTCCATCCATTCGAGGAAGGCACCGCCTGCCGTTGAAATGTAGGTGAAATCGCTCGCCACCCCTGCATGGTTCAGCGCCGCCACGGTGTCTCCACCCCCGGCGACGGATACGAGCGATCCTTCGCGGGTCAGAGCTGCGGTTGTCTTCGCCAACGCAACCGTGGCCGCGTCGAAAGGCGGGGTCTCGAAGGCACCCAGCGGACCGTTCCACACCAGCGTGCGGCAGGTCTTCAGCACATCACCAAGCGCCTCAACCGCCTGCGGGCCGATATCGAGAATCATCTCGTCAGCGGCGACCTCGTGCACGTTACACGTCCGCATGCTGGGCGGATTGGCGGCAAACTCCTTCGCCACCACGACGTCATACGGCAGATGCACGGTGCAGCCCGCAGCGTCGGCAGCATCCATGATCGCTTCCGCCTTCGCCGCCAGATCGTGTTCGCACAGCGACTTGCCGACATCGACGCCGCGAGCGGCAAGGAAGGTATTGGCCATGCCGCCGCCGATGATCAGATGGCTGACCCGGGCGACGAGATGTTCGAGCACCGCCAGCTTGGTCGAAACCTTGGCCCCGCCGACAACCGCCGCAACAGGGGTCTGCGGATTGCCAAGCGCCTTGTCCAACGCATCCAGTTCCGCCTGCATGGAGCGCCCGGCGTAAGCGGGCAGGAGATGCGCCAGACCCTCTGTGGTGGCGTGCGCGCGGTGAGAGGCGGAAAACGCGTCATTGACGTAGAAGTCGCCGTTCGCTGCAATGCCCTGCGCGAAAGCGGGATCATTCTTTTCCTCGCCCGGCCAGAAACGGGTATTCTCCAGCAGACCGATATCGCCGGGGCGCAGGATGCCGACGGCCTGTTCGACCACGGGCCCCTGCACTTCGGGGATGAACATGACCTCGCGGCCCAGCACGTCTTCCACCGCGCCCTGAATCAGGCTGAGCGACTGGGTAGAGCTACGCTCCCCCTTCGGGCGGCCGAAGTGGGCGAGGAGCAGGACTTTCGCGCCTGCGTCGGCCAGTTCGAGAATGGTCGGAGCGACAGCGCGGGCGCGCGTAAGATCGGTAACCCGCCCATCGGCCATCGGCAGATTGAGATCGACACGCACGAGCGCGACTTTCCCGCGCACATCACCCAGTGAATCAAGGGTGCGGAAATTCGCCATTTAGCCTTTGCTCCATTCTGGCCGGTCCCAAGGAGGCTGAACCGACCCCCTTCCCGACATCACCACGCGGCGGAAAGGTCAGCCGATGCTGCGGGATCACCGGGCCGGGCCCCGCCGATGCGAAGGCCCGGCCCGCTAAATCCTCAGAGGAACTTCGTCATCACGCCCGCAGTGTCGATCATGCGGTTCGAGAAGCCCCATTCGTTATCATACCACGAAACCACGCGGGCCAGCTTCCCTTCCAGCACCGCCGTTTCAAGGCTGTCCACCGTGGAGCTGGCGGGCTGATGGTTGAAGTCCGTGCTGACAAGCGGCTGGTCGGTATAGTCCAGCACGCCCTTCATCGCGCCTTCGGCAGCAGCCTTCAGCGCAGCGTTCAGTTCTTCCGCCGTCGTATCGCGCGACGGGGTGAACACCAGATCGATCAGGCTGACGTTCGGAGTGGGAACGCGAACCGACGATCCATCGAGCTTGCCTTTCAGTTCCGGCAGAACCAGACCGACCGCACGCGCCGCGCCGGTGGTCGTCGGGATCATGTTCAGCGCACCAGCGCGCGCACGGCGCATGTCGGAGTGCATCTGATCCAGAATGCGCTGGTCATTGGTGTAGCTGTGGACCGTGGTCATGAAACCACGTTCGATGCCAACCAGTTCGTGCAGCACCTTGGCCACCGGGGCCAGGCAGTTGGTGGTGCAGCTGGCGTTGGAAACGATCACGTCATCGGCGGTCAGTGTGTCCTGATTGACGCCGAAAACCACAGTCTTCGAAACGCCCGTGGCGGGCGCGGAGATCAGCACGCGCTTCGCGCCGGCAGCCAGATGCGGACGGCTGGCTTCGTCGGACTGGAAGAATCCTGTGCATTCGAGCACGAGATCGACGCCCAGTTCCTTGTGCGGCAGCTTGCCCGGATCGCGTTCCTTGGTGACGGCAATGTCGCGGCCATTCACCTGAATGCTGTCACCATCAGAGGTGACCGTGCCGGGGAAACGGCCGTGGGTGGAATCGAAGGCAAACAGCAGAGCATTGGCCTTGGGGTCGGCCAGATCGTTGATGGCGACCAGCTCAAGATCGTGATCGGTACGCTCCAGAATGGCCCGTGCGACGAGCCGCCCGATGCGTCCGAAACCGTTGATCGCAACTTTCGTCGCCATGAGAAGAGCTCCTGCTATTTGCCTAGTTTGGTTAGAATTTGTGGAACAATCGCCTCGGCCGTGAAGCCAAAGTGCTTGAACAATACCTCAGCCGGAGCCGAAGCGCCGAAACGGTCGAGACCGATAGTGAGGCCATCCTGCCCGACGAAACGTTCCCAGCCGAGGGTAACGCCCGCTTCTATCGATACCCTTACCGTATCGCGAGGAAGCAGTTCTTCGCGATAGGCCGCATCCTGCTTTTCGAACAGTTCGACGCAGGGCATGGAAACGACGTCCGCGCCAATGCCCTGAGCCTCAAGCTGATCGGCGCAGGCCAGAGCCACCGCCACTTCGGAACCCGTCGCCACCAGCACGACCTGCCGGGCAGCCGTGGCGGCGCGGAGCCGGTATCCGCCGCGCGCACTGCGGTTCTCGCCCGCATCGGTACGAACGGGCGGAAGGTTCTGACGCGAAAGCGCAAGAGCCGAAGGCGTTTCCGGAGTGGCAAGCGCCAGCGCCCAGCATTCCGCCGTCTCGATAGCGTCGGCGGGGCGATACACGTTCAGGTTCGGGATCAGCCGCAGGCTCATCACCTGTTCGATCGGCTGGTGCGTGGGGCCGTCTTCACCCAGGCCGATGGAATCGTGGGTCAGGACATAGACCACGCCAACCTTCTGCAAGGCGGAAAGGCGGATCGCATTGCGCGCATAATCGCTGAAGATCAGGAACGTGCCGCCATAAGGCACCACGCCGCCATGCAACGCCATGCCATTCATGGCCGCCGCCATGCCGAATTCGCGAATGCCGTAATAGAGGTAACGGCCCGAATAATCGTCTTTAGTCAGCGGCTTGGTGGCCGGAGTTTTGGTATTGTTCGAACCCGTGAGATCGGCCGAACCGCCAATGAGCTGAGGCAGAACCTCCGTCAGCGGCGTCAACGCCATTTCCGAAGCCTTGCGCGAAGCGACCTTGGGCGGATCCTTCGCCAGCGCGGCGAAATGATCGGCCAGCGCCGGGGCAGCCAGCTTCGACACGTCAGCGAACTGCGCTTCGAATGCCGCCTTGTCCGCACTGTTGGCCAGTCGATCGGCCCAGGCCGCATGCGCTTCCTTGCCCGGTTCGCCCAGAGCGCGCCAGTCAGCCAGAATGTCATCGGGCACGACGAACGGTTCAGCGGTCCAGCCAAGATATTCGCGCGCGGCAGCAATCTCTTCCGCGCCGAGCGGGTTGCCGTGGACGGCGGAAGTGCCCTGCTTGTTAGGCGCACCCTTGCCGATCACGGTACGGCAGGCGACGAGCGACGGGCGCGGATCGGCCTTGGCCTCCGCAAGCGCGCGGCGCACATCGGCGGGATCATGGCCATCGCATTCAACGGTATGCCAGCCGGTGGCGCGATAGCGCGCGGGGATGTCTTCGCTGGTGGAAAGATCGGTCGCCCCATCGATCGTCACGCGGTTATCGTCCCACAGCACGATCAGATGGCCGAGCTGGAGATGACCGGCCAGGCCGATAGCCTCGTGGTTGATGCCTTCCATCAGGCAGCCGTCGCCGGCGATCACCCAGGTATGGTGATCGACCAGATCGTCACCGAAACGGGCGTTCAGATGCCGTTCCGCAATCGCCATGCCCACCGCCATGGCCAGACCCTGCCCCAGCGGACCGGTCGTCGCCTCCACTCCGTCGAGCAGGAAGTTTTCCGGATGGCCGGCGCACGGGCTGCCGAGCTGGCGGAAATTGCGGATGTCTTCCATCGTCGGCCGCTCGTACCCGGTGAGGTGGAGCAGCGCGTAGATCAACATCGACCCATGACCGGCCGACAGCACGAAGCGATCGCGATCCGGCCAGTGTGGATCGGTAGGATCGAACTTCAGGAATTCCGACCACAGCACGGTTGCAGCGTCCGCCATGCCCATCGGCATGCCCGGATGTCCGATGTTGGCCGCCTGTACAGCGTCCATCGACAGTGCGCGAATGGCATTCGCCATAGGCGCGAGACGGGCTGGATCGAGGCTCATGCAAAAGGCTCCGGAATACGTGAACGGGGGCCGCGATTCGGCTGGGGGTTCCTTGGGAACCTCAACCCCTCCCGTCAAGCGCGCCACGGATTGACGCATCAGCGCGGCAGGCCATCGTGCCGTTTCGGTTTATTCACAGGTTAGGCCGCCAAGCTTTTGCCGGACAACGCTGTTTCCGATAAATGACCGCGCATGGACGGGGAACGCATCTCGCGGGCGCTCGCCCGAATTGGGGCGGCGGCAGGCCGGATCGAAGCCGCTGCGCATGCGCCCGCGAGATCGCGCGCGGACACGGAACTGGAAGAGAAGTATTCGGCGCTGCGGGAAGAAGCAGGTGCCGCGCTGGCCGATCTGGACCGGCTTATCGGATCCCTTGAACCATGAGCAACGTGACGCTGACCATTGCCGGACGGCAGTATACCGTCGCGTGCGGCACCGGGGAGGAAGCTCATGTGGAGCGGCTGGGCCGGACGATCGACGACAAGCTTTCCACCATGCCAAACCTAGCCGGGCAGTCGGAAGCACAGACGCTGTTGTTCGCAGCCCTGTTTCTGGCGGACGAGGTTCACGAATTGCGCTCTGCCACCACGGCGCGGAATGAAGGCGGCGAAACCGCAGCCACGGCCGAAGCGCTGGAAACTATGGCAGACCGGCTGGAATCGCTGGCAGAACGGCTTGAGGCCTGACGCTGCCGCGCCTACATAGGCTGCGGCGGGACTGCCCGGCACGAGCCGACAGAATATCCCTGAGGCTATAAGCAATCCAATGGGAGCTGTCCCTGCCCGGATCGCGGGTTCGTCCTGAGGTTCGGTGCATACGGCGCCCACCTGACGTTGAGGCGTCAGAGGATTTCCCCGGCAAGACCCATGGTGGTTCCGCCACTCCACCCAATCATCGCCATCGGCAAGCTGCGCTTTAAGGAGCCGCAGCAACCAGCCCTCGACTTCGCAGTGCACGACGCGATAGGGCCGTCGTATGGATATCATCGAACGCAAAAAGCAGCTTCGCGGCGAATTGCGCCGCAAGCGCAAGGATCACGCGGCCGCTCTTCCCAAAGAGGTCAGCGCGCTGGTGTTCAACCGTCCTCCGGCTCAATTGCTGGAACTTGTGCCGGAAGGTGCAACGGTGGGCCTTTATCGGTCAGACGAAGGCGAGGCGCCGTCGCGCAGTTATATCCGCTTCTTCTTCGAACGCGGGAACAGGATCGCCCTGCCCCGTGTGACCACGCTGGACAAGCCGATGGAATTCCGCGTTCACACTGATCCGTGGGAAGAAAGCGATCTGGAAAGCGGCGTGTGGGGCCTGCGCCAGCCGGGACTGGCCGCGCCCGTGGTGATCCCGGACGTGTTGTTCATGCCGCTGGTCGGCTTCACCAGCCGCGGCGACCGGCTGGGCCAGGGCGGCGGCTATTACGATCGCTATCTGGCCGCGAACCCGCAGGTCAAGGCCATCGGCATGGCCTGGGATGTGCAGGAAGTGCCCGAACTGCCGATCGAGCCCCATGACATGTCGTTGTCTGCCATCGTCACCCCCACACGAGTGCTCGGCCCGTTCTGATGCGGAGCAAGCCAACCCTGCGGATTCCGCTCGGTATTCTGGGCCTGCTGGCTGCGCTGGCCGTTTATACCCTTGCGGTCGTGTGGGCTTCCCAGTGGATAGAACGGCTGCCGGTGCTGGCGCAGGCGCCAATATATCTGGTGTTGGGGGTCATATGGCTGCTCCCCCTGCGGCGTTACCTGATCTGGATGGAAACCGGCCGCTGGCGTTAACGGCGCTGACCGATCACTATCCCACCAGCAGTTCTACGATACGCGCGGCACTGTTCCCATCACCGAAAGCATTGTGAGCCTGAGCCATGCGGGCATAGGCTTCTTTGTCGGACAGAAGGCGGCTGGCTTCGGCTACGATACGGTCAGGATCGGTTCCCACCAGCATGGAAGTTCCGGCCGCGATACCTTCAGGCCGTTCCGTCGTCTCGCGCATGACCAGCACAGGTTTGCCCAGCGCGGGCGCTTCTTCCTGAACGCCGCCACTGTCCGTCAACACGAGATAGGAGATATCAAGCAGGCGCACGAAATGCGGGTAATCCAGCGGGTCTATCAACGCGACATTATCCAGCGCGGCCAGCCTGTCGTGCATCACCCCCTTCACTTGCGGGTTGAGATGGACCGGAAAGATCACCGCCAGATCAGGCCGTGCGGCCAGAAGTCTGATCGCCTGTGCGATACGCTCCATACCATCGCCGAGGTTTTCTCGCCGATGGGTGGTGACGGCAACAATCTTCCGGCCCGTGAATCGCCGCTCCAGATTGGCCAGGCCTGAAGCAAGCTGAGGATCGCGGCTGATTCGGCCCGCAGCCCAATGCAGTGCATCGATCACCGTGTTGCCCGTGACATGGACAGCCGCCGGATCGACCCCCTCTCCCCTCAATGCAGCCGCCGCGGTTTCCGTGGGCGCGCAGTGCAGAGTGGCAATCGCGGCAATCAGCTTGCGATTGCCTTCTTCCGGCCAGGGATGATGCAGATCGCCGCTCCGCAACCCGGCCTCGACATGGATGATTGGAATCTTGCGGTAATAGGCGGCCATCGCACCGCATATGGCCGTGATTGTGTCGCCCTGGACGATAATCTGGTCCGGCTGCTCCAAATCTATCACGCGGCCGATTCCGGTCACGAGGGCCGCGGTCAGTTGATCAAGTGACTGGCCTGCCCGCATAAGATTGAGGTCGTGATTCGGTGTGACACCGGAAATCGCCATAACCTGATCCAGCATCCCGCGATGCTGACCGCTGGCGCAGGTGCGAACGGTAAAGCGCGGATCGGACTGCAGCGCGTGAATCAGGGGAAAGAGCTTGATCGCCTCTGGCCGGGTGCCGAACACAACAAGGATCCGGCGCGGCGCGGGCATGGCAGGCCCATAGCGCGCATTGCCAGAGCCTCAAGCCAGCCCTGATAAAAAGGCCGGAAAATACTGAATTTTCTGAAAAATGTCCCAAGTGGCGCGAGTGACGGGACTCGAACCCGCGACCTCCGGCGTGACAGGCCGGCGCTCTAACCAACTGAGCTACACCCGCGTATTTGGGTGGTGCACCGCTTGGGAGCAGCGCCCCTAAGCCAGCCTCCGAGCGGTGTCAACAGTGCTGCCAACGATCATTCAACGCTAAAAAAATCGCCGCTCCGTTAACCATATTTTGCAGCCTCCTTCCTACCCCACATCCGCGCTGCATAACTGCACGGGGTTTCTATAAATGCGCCGGATTATCGTCCTTGCCGCTCTCGCCGCTGCGATGCCCGCGCGAGCTGAGCCGGTCGCTGTGGAAAGCATGGTCTACCGCGAGCACAATCAGCATGGAGCCATGCGGATCGTGCCCGCAACCCGCCTCGCGGCCGGCGATCGTGTGGTGACGATTCTCACATGGAAGGCCCCGACTGCCGGTCGCTACACGGCGGTCAGCGCCGTCCCGGCACGCCTCTCCATCGAAAGCACCAGCCGTGAAGGGCTGGAAATATCCACCGATGGCGGCAGGAACTGGCAGGCGCTGACCGATGCTGACGCAGCGCCCGCAGGGATCACTCACCTGCGCTGGCCGATATCGGGCGGCGACGGGCGGTTGAGCTATCGCGCAGTAGTGCGCTAATCCGCGAGCAACAGGACCGGCGTTTCGAGCAACCGCTTTATTTCCTGCACGAAGGCCGCGGCATCATAGCCATCCACAACGCGGTGATCGCAACTGATGGAAAGATTCATCAGCTTGCGTTTGGCGATCCGTTCACCGCCCATGCCGTCAGGCACGAACATTGGCCGTTCCACGATGCGGTTGGGCGCAAGGATAGCCACTTCCGGCTTATTGATGACCGGTGTGGAAGCGACCCCGCCTAGCGGGCCGAGTGAAGTAAGCGTGAAAGTGGAGCCGGAAAGTTCCTCCAGCTTTGCCGTCCCTCCCCGCGCGGCTTCCGACAGGCGTAGGATTTCCGCAGCGAGTTGCCACAGGTTCTTTGCCTGCGCATCGCGGATCACGGGAACCATAAGGCCGGCATCCGTCATCGTGGCCATACCCATGTGAATCGCGCCGTGGCGGGTTACGACGTTCGCTTCATCATCATAGCGTGCATTGAGCATGGGAAAGTCGGGGATAGCGCGGCATATGGCGACAATCAGAAGCGACAGCAGGGTCAGCTTCGGCTTATCACCGCGATGGTCGTTCAGATCGGCACGAAGCTGTTCCAGCGCGGTGACGTCGCATTCCTCAACATAGGTAAAATGCGGGATGCTGCGTTTGGAGGCGGCCATGTTTTCCGCGATTCGGCGGCGCAGGCCGACAACCTTTATCGTCTCATCAAGTCCCCTCTGCCCTGCTGGGGCAAAGCCTTTCGCCCCGCCGTAAGAAAGGAATGCGTCGAGATCCGCGTGGCGGATGCGGCCATCCTGCGCCGGGCGAACATCTGCGAGGTTTATGCCCAGTTCCCTCGCGCGCTGGCGGACGGCCGGACTGGCCAGAACCTTGGTGGCCGAGCTGACGATGACCTCGCGTTCTGGCGCAGCGTGGTGCTCTGTTCGCTGCAGGGGACTTTCAGGGATTTCCCGCTTCTGTTCCTGCGGGGGAGAAGGCTGCGTTTCGGGAGGAACCGGGATTGAAGCTGCTGCCGGCTCTTTGGCCTCACCCTCCTCCAACACACTCCCCTGAACGGGAGAAGGATCGTCCGGCCCTGCCTCACCTTCAGTTTCCAGCACGACCAGGGGAGTACCGATGGCGATCACGTCGCCCACTTCGCCAGCAACCTCGATTACCGTCCCTGCAACCGGGCTTTCCATTTCCACGGTGGCCTTGTCGGTCATCATGTCGGCGATCCGGCCGTCTTCCTCCACCCGGTCGCCGACTTTGACGTGCCAGGCGGCGATCTCGGCTTCTGCGATGCCTTCGCCGATATCGGGCAAGCGGAAGACAAAACGCCCCATCTAGGCCTCCAGCAACCTGTCGATCCCCTCCCCCACACGAATCGGACCGGGGAAATAAGCCCATTCGAGACTGTGGGGATAAGGGGTGTCAAAGCCCGTAACGCGCTCCACCGGCGCCTCCAGATGATAGAAGCACCGTTCCTGCACGAGAGCAGCCAGTTCGGCACCGAAACCGGAGGTTCGGGTCGCCTCGTGCACGACCATACATCTCCCGGTTTTCTCCACAGACTTTTCCACACAGTCCATGTCGATCGGCACCAGCGTTCGCAGATCGATTATCTCGGCATCCACGCCCTTCTCTCGGCATACTGCCTCTGCCACATGAACCATGGTTCCATAGGCCAGAATGGTCAGCGCCGCGCCTTCACGCACGATGCGCGCCTTGCCGAGCGGGATCGAGTAGTAACCCTCGGGTACCAGCGCATCGGGGTGGTCCTTCCACGGCTTTGTCGGGCGATCATAGTAGCCGTCGAAAGGGCCGTTATAGATCCGCTTTGGCTCGAAGAAGATCACCGGATCGTTATCTTCGATCGCCGCGATCAGCAGGCCCTTGGCGTCGTGCGGCGTACTGGGCACCACTGTCTTGATGCCCGAAACATGCGTAAACAGCGCCTCCGGGCTCTGACTATGCGTCTGCCCGCCAAAGATACCGCCGCCAAACGGGCTGCGTACCGTCATCGGGGCGATGAATTCAGCGGCAGAGCGATAGCGCAGGCGTGCCGCCTCGCTGATCAGCTGGTCCAACCCCGGATAGATATAGTCCGCAAACTGGATTTCCGGCACCGGCCGCAGGCCATAGGCGCACATGCCCACCGCCACGCCGATAATACCGCATTCGCTGATCGGCGTATCGAACACGCGCGTCTTGCCATGCTTCGCCTGCAGGCCCGCGGTGCAGCGGAACACACCGCCGAAATACCCGATATCCTCCCCCATCAGAATAACGTCGGCATCGCGTTCCAGCATCGTATCGAGCGCGTCGTTAATCGACTCGATCATCGTCATGCTGCGCGCGGGCGCGTCGGCCAGCGTCACCGGCTCGTCATCAGGGTTCACTCCGGCCACTTGATCCGCCTTTCGCGAATGGCCTGCTCGCTCTGTTCGCGCAAGTGCCAGGGCAGTTCCTCGAACACATCCTCGAACATCGTATGGAACGGATGATGCAGGCCGTGACCAAGGATGCCGTTCTTCTCCGCCTCTCGCTGAGAAGCCTTAATGTGTTCATCCAGTTCGCGGTCCATCGCTTCGTGCTGGTCTTCCGACCATTCGCCCAAGGCGATCAGATGCGCCTTCAGGCGAGCCACAGGGTCGCCCAGCGGCCATTCTTCCCGCTCATGTGCGCTGCGATACACTGTCGGATCGTCCGACGTGGAATGCCCTTCCCCCCGATAAGTGAAGAATTCGATCAGCGTCGGCCCCTTGTTGGAACGTGCCCGATCGGCCGCCCAACGCTCAGCAGCATAGACCGCGAGGGCATCGTTCCCGTCCACCCGTAGCCCGGCGATGCCATAGCCGATGGCGCGGGCGGCAAACGAGGTTCGTTCCGCCCCCGCGAAGCCCGAGAAGCTGGAAATGGCCCACTGATTGTTGATCACGTTGAAGATGACCGGCGCATTGTAGACAGCGGCAAAAGTCAGCGCGGAATGAAAGTCGCCCTCTGCCGTCGAACCCTCCCCTACCCACGCCGCTGCTATCCGGCTGTCACCCTTGATCGCACTGGCCATCGCAAAGCCGGTTGCCTGAGGAAGCTGGGTGGCGAGGTTGCCCGAGATCGTGAAAAAATTGACCGACCGGGCCGAATACAAAATCGGCAACTGGCGGCCTTTCAGCTTGTCCGCCCGGTTGGAATAGATCTGGTTGACCATTTCCAGCACCGGATAATCCCGCGCGATCAGACATCCCTGCTGGCGGTAGGACGGGAAGATCATGTCCTCAAAATCCAGCGCCTGCGTGGCGCAGACCGAGGTTGCCTCCTCCCCCGTGCATTTCAGGTAGAAGCTGGTCTTGCCCTGTCGCTGAGCGCGATACATCCGCCCGTCGAATGCGCGCACCAGCGCCATCTGGCGCAGCAATTCGCGCATCTTGCCGGGCGAGAGCCGCGGATCCCAAGGGCCGTGGGCCTGATCGTCTTCACCCAGCACCCGGATCATGTCCGTGCAAAGAGGCCAGGTTTCCGAGGCGGCACACCCTTCGTCTGGACGGACCTGCACACCCGCAGGGGGAATCTTCAGGCCAGAAAAGTCCACCGCGTCGCCAGGACGGAACTGAGGCTCAGGCACATGCAGCGACAGGCGCGGGCGATTTGTGCCGGCTTCTCCATCCTGCTGGTCCATCGATCTCTCCACGCTGGAATTTAATTCCATTCGTTTGGTATTTTATTACAAACTCGACATTGGGTCAACGGAACCGAAGGTTCTACCGTTCCCTCCGATTGAGCAACTACTCTTACGCGCTATGGTGCCCGACCTGAACGGAGAGGCCAACCCGCGATGCGCTTCCTGATTACCGGCACCGCCGGCTTTATCGGCTTTCATCTATCCCGGCGGCTGCTGAACGAAGGGCACGAGGTAACGGGCTACGACGGGATGACCGATTACTATGACGTGCGTCTGAAGCAGGCCCGGCTGGCGCAACTCTCACGCCGCAACGGTTACCAACACGTGACCGCTATGCTGGAGGACCGCGCTGCGCTCGACAGGGCGGCCTCCCTATCCAATCCCGAAGTGATCGTCCATCTCGCCGCCCAGGCCGGGGTGCGCTATTCGATCGAGGCACCGCGCACCTATGTGGACAGCAACCTGATCGGATCATGGAACGTCCTGGAACTAGCGCGCGAACTGAAGCCTCAGCACCTTATGCTGGGGTCCACTTCAAGCGTTTATGGCGCAAACAGGAAGGTGCCTTTTGCGGAGGAGGACAAGGCGGATGAAACACTGAATCTCTACGCAGCGACGAAGAAAGGCATGGAGGCGATGGGCTGGTCCTACGCCCAGCTTTTCAACATTCCCACGACCACGCTACGCTTCTTCACCGTGTACGGGCCTTGGGGACGGCCCGACATGGCGCTGTTCAAGTTCGTTTCCGCAATTCTCGAAGGGCAGCCGATCGACGTTTACGGCCACGGCGAGATGGCGCGGGACTTCACATTTGTGGACGATCTGGTCGAATCGCTCATTCGCCTTGCCCCACTGGCACCGGCCGAAAAGAACCGGGCGGAAGGCGATACGCTATCTGACGGCGTTCCGGCTCGCACAGTCAACATCGCCAATGGTGCGCCGGTGAAGCTGATGGATTTCATCGCCGTGGTGGAAGAAACCCTCGGCCGGAAAGCGCAGCTCAACATGATGCCGATCCAGCCGGGGGAAATGCCGCAAACCTTTGGCGACGCCAGCCTGCTACGCGCCCTGACCGGCTATGCCCCCCAGACCAATATCAATGAAGGCGTGAGGGCGTTTGCCCAGTGGTATCGGGATTTCTACCGCGTCTAGACGGCAACGGGCGCCCTGATCACTCCCTGCGGGGAGTAATCGCTCACTTCAAAATCCTCGATCCTGTATTCGAAGATAGAGGCTGGCTTGCGAAGAAGAGCCAGCCGCGGTTCGCCCTCTGGTACGCGAGAGAGCTGTTCCGCCACCAGATCGGCATGATTGAGATAGAGATGCGTGTCGCCGCCGGCCCATATCAGCTCACCTGCCGTATAACCCGCCTGATCCGCGATCATCCGCGTTAGCATTGCCGCGCCGAACAGGTTGAAGGGCAAGCCAAGCGCAACATCGCAACTGCGCTGATAGAGCAGGCAATTGAGCCGATCGCCGGAAACGTGGAACTGATAGGTCTTGTGGCACGGAGGAAGTGCCATCCTGTCCAGCTCGGCGACATTCCACCCCTCAATGATATGTCGGCGCCCACCAGGGCTGATCCGCAAGCCCTCGATCAGCTGCGCGATCTGATTGATACCGGCGCCGGAGCGAAACAGCCCTTCCCCTGCCGACTCGTATGTCGGCCAGTCCACCCATTGCTTGCCGTAGACCGGCCCGAGGTCGCCCCACTGCCGTGCGAAAGCTTCGTCATCCACCACGCGCGCTTCGAAATCGGCCTGCGAGATGTCTTCACCGCTGGCCTTGCGATATTTCGCCAGTGGCCAGTCGCTCCAGATCGTGACGCCCTGCTGCAACAGAGGGCGAATGTTGGTTTCCCCGGTAAGAAACCACAACATTTCCCGCGCGGCCGCCTTCCAGAAAACCCGCTTGGTGGTGAGTAGGGGAATGCGCCCATCCGACAGGTCAAAACGAAGCTGCGGCCCGAATAGCGAACGCGTGCCCACTCCCGTGCGGTCGACTCGCTCATCCCCTTCCTCCCAGATGCGCCGCATCAGATGGAGGTATTGCCATTCCCAATTACGGGACTGGCCTTCCGGGTTCGAAGGAACGGCGAAGATCGGTCGGTTGCTCATGGATGCAATCTCTACACGGCAAAAACGCGGCGAAAATTTGCCCAACGAAATAGGCAGTGGGAACTTTGTCTATAACCATCTGCCTGATGGCAAAAAACCGCGCTTGCCAGCCCGCGACCCCCCCCTTATAGGGCCGCCTCTGCCTTGCCCCCGGGTCTTTCCGGAGGCTCCGGTCGGGGAGTAGCTCAGCCTGGTAGAGCACTGTCTTCGGGAGGCAGGGGCCGGAGGTTCGAATCCTCTCTCCCCGACCAAATATTTGCGGATGGCATTGAGATGCACCGCTTACTACTTCGTATTTAGCGAGTCACTGTAGTGTCTGGCGTTGCATGCTTCTGTTCGAGTAGCGGGATCTGATGCCTCTCCGGATGGCCCCGATGCTAAATGTGGCACTGCGAGTAGCCACGCTAGGGACGCGTTTCGCGTTAATCTTCGTTCTCGCCAGGTATCTCGACGTCGCATCGGTCGGCTATTACGGCCTGTTCACAGCCGCCATCGGATATGCATTGCTATGCGTTGGCCTCGACCTTTACGTCTATACCACCAGGGAGATAGCCAAGACTGACGCCAATCGTCAGGGGCATTTGCTGAAAAATCAGGCCGCATTAGTTGTCTTACTCTATTTTGCGCTAACCCCTCTTGCCATTATATTACTGCCGACAACCGGACTGCCTAAAATAATTCTCTACTGGTTTATACCAATTCTGTTTCTTGAACACATTAATCAGGAACTTTATCGCCTGCTGATAATCCTGCACCGGCAGATCGCGGCAAGCACTCTACTTTTCATAAGGCAGGGCAGTTGGGCGCTAGCCATCACTGGCCTGATGATAGTCCGCGAGGACAGCCGCAATTTGACAGTGGTAATGGCTTTCTGGGCCACAGCGGGTGTGTTCGCCGCAGCGGCTGGATTGCGGAAGCTGCATGGTCTGCGAATGGGCGGTTGGCGAGAGCGCATTGACTGGCGGTGGATCAGAAACGGTATTGGCGTCAGCGGCGCTTTTCTCGCAGCGACAATGGCTATCCGAGGCGTGCAGACTTTCGACCGCTATTGGCTGGAAGATATCGCCGGCATCGAAGTTGTAGGCGCCTATGTACTTTTCTTTGGAATAGCCAGCGCGCTTAATGTCTTCCTGGATGCCGCTATTTTCTCTTTCAGATATCCAGAACTGATCAGGTTGAGCCACGAGCAAAGATACACCGAGATGCGCAGCCGCGTTCACATAATGGCCCTTCTCACCATAGGCGCTTGCCTCGCCTTTTCTGTGGCAAGCTCGCTTTTGCTGCCAATCCTGCTCTCATGGATTGGAGAAAAAATCTATCTATCTGAAATATCGCTGTACTACTGGGTCTTGGCAGCCATGATCTCATACTCACTGTCAATGGTGCCGCACTATGCGCTTTATGCCCGTGGCAATGACCGGACGATCATTGCGAGCCATCTCGCGGCCCTGCCCGTCTTTGGCGCAACGACCTGGCTTATGCTGAGGATATCGCCATCTGAGGCCGTGCCGGCAGGCGTCTTTGTTGCCATGACCACGGTCCTTATGTGGAAAACGATTGCTTACCTGAAAACGTTCTATCGCGCATCCAGCGTGAAGACCCGACCTGAACGCAAGGAGCGGTTGAAGTAGATGATCCGGTACGGCCAGCAAGACATCAGCCAGGATGATATCGACGCTGTAATAAGCGTTCTGACCTCAGTGAACCTCACGCAAGGGCCAACGATTCCCCAGTTCGAAAACGGCCTGCTGGCGCATGTGGGGGCAAAGCACGCAATCGCCGTGAACAGCGCAACTTCGGCGCTGCACATAGCTTGTCTGGCGCTGGATCTTGGCCCCGGTGACTGGCTTTGGACTACGCCCAACACCTTCGTGGCATCGGCAAATTGCGGGCTCTACTGCGGCGCCAAGGTCGATTTTGTAGACATAGACCCCCGTACCTATAACCTCAGCCCGGAAGCACTTGAAGCCAAGCTGATAGACGCAGAACGCCACGGCAAATTGCCCAAGGTCGTTGTTCCCGTCCATCTGGCAGGCCAACCCTGCGACATGGAGGCCGTTCATGCTCTGGGGCAGAAATATGGCTTTCGCATAATCGAAGATGCTTCCCACGCAGTCGGGGGATCATATCAAGGCGAGCCGATAGGCAACTGTCGCTATAGCGACATAACCATCTTCAGCTTCCACCCTGTGAAAATTATCACCACGGCTGAAGGCGGCATGGCGATTACCAATGACGACAGGATCGCGGAGCGTTTGGGTCTGCTGCGCAGCCACGGCATCACACGAGAGCCAAATCTCATGACCGGACCGATGGAAGGCCCGTGGTACTACCAGCAGGTCGCGCTGGGATACAATTACAGGATGACAGACCTGCAAGCCGCACTCGGCTTAAGCCAGTTGAACAGGCTGGAGGCATTTATCAGCCGGCGCCATGAGATTGCACAGCGCTACGATAGGCTGCTCTCAGACATGCCACTCACCCTACCCTGGCAGCATCCGGATTCCCATTCCGCTTATCATCTTTATGTTATCCGCCTTAAACTGAATCACATCACGCGTAGCCATCGCGAAGTTTTCGAGCATATGCGTTCGAAAGAGATTATGGTGAACCTGCATTACATCCCAGTTCATACCCAGCCTTATTATCAAAAACTTGGTTTCCGTTCGGGCGACTTCCCGGAGGCTGAACAGTATTATCGCGAAGCCATAAGCATCCCCATGCACCCCTCGCTGAGCGAAGCAGAACAAGACTATGTGATCGAGGCGTTGCGCGAAGCGATCGGCGATCGATGAAAGCGGCGATCATCCCTGCACGTGGGGGAAGTAAGCGCATCCCGCGTAAGAACATCAAGATCTTCGGCGGGCGCCCTATGATTGCATGGTCATTGAGGGCCGCACAGGAAAGCGGCTGTTTCGACCGAATTATTGTCAGCACCGATGACGAGGAGATTGCCGAAATCGCCCAGAATCACGGCGCAGAGACTCCGTTCATTAGGCCAGCTGAGCTGTCAGACGATCATTGTGGCACGGTGCCAGTCATAGCCCACGCCGCAAACTGGCTGGCCGATCACGGTACGCCGGCAGACGAGGTGTGCTGTATCTATGCTACTGCGCCTTTCATTGACGCTGAGGACCTGCGGCGCGGGCTGACCACTTTGCAGAAAACTGGCGCCGAATACACTTTCTCTGTCACCAGTTATGCTTTCCCCATCCAGCGCGCGATCCGAATCACGGCAGAACAACGGGTTGAGATGTTTCAGCCCGCTCATGCCCAATCACGGTCACAGGATCTTGAGGAAGCCTGGCATGATGCGGGCCAGTTCTACTGGGGTCGCGCGACTGCGTGGATGAATGGCATCCCGTTATTTACCAAAGAGAGTGCCCCTGTGCCTCTGCCCCGTTTCCGGGTCCAGGATATCGACACGCCAGAAGATTGGCAGCGTGCGGAACTGATGCTGGAAATTCTGCAGCGATCTGCAGCAAAAGCCGATTGATGACCCCGCCCCCTGTTATTCCACAAATCGCCTTTCGCACGGATGCCTCGCTGGAGATAGGTACGGGGCACGTAATGCGTTGCCTTACGCTGGCCGACGTTCTGCGACAGCGTGGGGCGGACTGTACGTTCATATGCCGTGCCCATGATGGCCATCTGTTGGATTATATTCGCCAGAGAGGACATCGCGTACAGGCACTCTCGGGATCAAGTTCCATTGGATGCCCATCTTCCGGATCTGCAGGACACGCCCACTGGTTAGGGGCGGATTGGAAAGTGGACGCGGAGCAAACGCGCGAAGCGTTAGGACAGGTCCTTTTCGACTATCTGGTAGTAGATCACTACGGGTTGGATCGTTCGTGGGAGAAAGCATTGCGCTCCGCCTGCCACCGACTGATGGTGATGGATGATCTGGCGGACCGCCCGCATGACTGTGATCTGCTCCTCGATCCCAGTCTCGGACGAGAGCGCACCGATTATGGTCCCTGGACTTCCTCGTGCACGCAAGTTCTGCTCGGCCCGAACTACGCTCTTCTGCGGCCAGAATTCGCCGCCCACAGAAACGAAAGTCTGGCCCGCAGGACAAAAGGTTTGTTCCAGCGGCTACTGATCACCATGGGCGGGGTAGACAAAGTTAACGCGACCGGGCGCGTTTTAGGCGCGCTCGAACGAAGCTCCGTCCCTCGCGATCTGAAAATCACTGTTATAATGGGGCCTAATGCACCTTGGCTTGATGACATTCAGGCTGCGGCTGCGAGAATGCCGGTTCCAACGGAGATTTTGGTAGCCGTGGATAATATGGCTCAGTTGATGGCGGCCAGCGACTTGGCGATCGGTGCGGCGGGAGGAACCTCATGGGAGCGATGCTGCATGGGATTGCCAACCATACAATTTATTCTGGCAGACAATCAGATCGGCATTGCGGATGCATTGGCGAAGGCTGGTGCGGCGGTTTGCGCGGATGGACAGAATTTTTCTGACGTTTTCTCTCAAATAACTGGAGCAGACAGCCCAGAGCTGCTGAAAAAAATAAGCAAACTGGCCTGCGAAATCACCGATGGGTTAGGTGCGGAGCGAGTGTCAGAGCAAATTCTGGGAAGAATCCTGTGAAAATCACGATTCTATGCAGCGATGCCACCCACCCGGTGAACATTTGGCTTGAGGATTGGGCGGCCCAGATCGCGAACGCTGCAAATGTTGAGATTGTCCGCAAAGTGCAGGATGCTGGCGGTGGTGATATCCTTTTCCTCATCTCATGCACCGAAGTCGTAACTCGAGAAGAGAGAAACAGATACGGCGCTAGCCTAGTCCTCCACGCGAGCGCTCTTCCAAAGGGCCGTGGATGGAGCCCTCACATATGGGAACTCATCGAAGGCGCGGAAAACATAACCCTCTCCCTCTTGGAAGCAGAGGATTCCGTAGATAGCGGGCGGGTCTGGACACAACGCAGCATCCCAATTCCCCGCCACGCCTTATGGTCAGAAATCAACGAAGCTCTGTTCAGCGCAGAAATTGCCCTGATGACGTTCGCACTAGAGAATTTCCGCAAGATATCTCTATTTGAGCAATCCGCAGAGGGAGTTTCATATCATCGTCGCCGTACACCCAGCGACAGCGAAATTGACCCAAATCGGACCATCGCGGAGCAATTTGACCTTATCCGGGTTTGTGATCCACAGCGGTTTCCCGCCTACTTCCATCTCAGAGGCCATCGTTACGTGTTAAAACTGGAGAAGTATGATGGCCAATGAACTCGTCATCGAAGGGCGCGCTATCGGCAGCACGCATTCGCCGTATGTGATAGCGGAAATGTCCGCCAATCATAACGGAGATCTGAATAAAGCCTTCAGCATTATCGACGCAGCCAAGGCAGCTGGCGCCGACGCACTCAAAATCCAAACCTACCGTCCTGACACAATCACGTTGAAAAGCGACATGCCCGATTTTCGGATAGAGGGCGGATTATGGGCGGGACGTACTCTCTATGACCTCTACGAGTGGGCGCACACGCCATGGGAATGGCACGCTCCCTTATTCGAACACGCCCGCAAGCTCGGCATCACGATCTTCAGTTCGCCTTTCGACACCACCGCGATCGACATGCTGGAAAATCTGGGGGCACCTGCTTACAAGATCGCATCGTTCGAAGCGGTTGATCTGCCACTTATCCGATATGCAGCAGCCACTGGCAAACCAATGATCATTTCCACTGGCATGGCCGATGCAGAAGAGATCGCGGAGGCAGTTGAAGCCGCGCGCGATGGCGGCTGTCACGAGCTGGCCCTGCTTCATTGCGTCAGCGGATACCCCGCCCCAGCGGAAGACTATAACCTGCGCACAATTCCAGATCTGGTGGAACGGTTTGGCCTGGTTACGGGGCTGTCAGATCATACGCTGGACAACACCACCGCCCTCGCCAGCATAGCGCTGGGCGCATCTATCATCGAAAAGCACTTTACGCTGGATCGCAACGGCGGCGGCCCGGACGACAGCTTCTCGCTAGAACCAGCGGAACTGGCCGATCTGTGCACCGGCGCGAAAACTGCGTGGGCGGCACTGGGCAAGGTGGATTACGGTCGCAAATCTAGCGAACAAGGTAACGCGCAGTTCCGCCGCTCGCTCTACTTCGTGCGCGACCTGAAGGCGGGTGAGACGATCACACCCGATACGGTGCGTAGCGTGCGTCCCGGTTTTGGGCTGGCTCCGAAGTTTCTGGATGATGTTATCGGCAAAACAGTCACCGAAGATGTTCAGGCGATGACGCCCGTTCGTCGAGAAGTATTAAACCATTGGCCTAACCAATGAATATCCTTCTGCTATCAAACAGCGCCCCGAAATATTACAACTTCTTCAACGCCCTTGCGAAACTTTTTATGCAAGATGGAGAAAATGTAGTAGCTGCGGTAGACAGCAGCTACTCAAGCTTAGAAAATAAGCTAGGCGATGTGGGCTTTTCTTCGGTATATGAATTTTCTGATTTTTTTAAGGACCATCAGGCCGATAGAGAAATCCTGTCTCGATATTCCGAATACGATCTGAATGGCGCCCTTCTTTCGGATTTCGAGCGCTCCCAAGTTTATGGGATTTGGGGCAATGCTGCGAATATCGATTTTTTCGATCGCCTGAAGAGCGGTCTCCTAAGCTATTTCGAGCATATCTTTGATCGGCACTCAATAGACGTCGTTCTTTATGAGAATGTGTCTAACACCTTTTCCCACTATGCGCTGTTTGTGGCCCAGAAGATGGGAGCATTTTACTGCGGCCTTACGGGCTCCCGTTTGCCTGGCCGCTTTTCCATCACAGCAGACCCCTTGCATGACGATAAAACCGAAAGAGCGTTTCAAGCCATTCAGGACGGCCAACTGATTATAGAGCCCGCCGTACATGACTGGGTGCGTGACTACATCGGACGGATAGAAAGCATCTCTCCCGACTACATGAAGGTCAACGGGCTGGATCGCATCGGTCTTTTCGGCCGCTATTTCCAGCGGGAGCGGCTAAGAAAAATCGCCACCCTGCTTCGCCATACACCCGACAGTCGCACGAACGCATTCCAGATAGGGAATCCGCTAAGAACCCACCTCAACCTGTTCCTTCGGAACGCTAGAAGGCGTCTAAGGGCAGGACAGGTGAGCCGACTATACCAACCCCCGTTGCAAGGCGAACGCTTCCTGCTCTACCCTCTACACTTTCACCCGGAATCCTCCACGTCGATCCTGGCCGGCACATATCTAAACGAATATGAGGTAATCCGGAACATCGCTTTCAGCCTTCCCGAGGGAGTCCGGCTATATGTGAAAGATCACATCAGCGCATGGGCTTATCCCTCCTCCGATTTCTATCGCCAACTGAAGCGACTGCCCAACGTCCGACTTTTGGGGCCTCACGAGCCGACCAAGCAACTTATCAAAGCTTCTGAAGCCGTCATCACCCTAACCAGCACAGTGGGCTATGAAGCCCTTCTGCTACATAAGCAGGTATTCCTCTATGGCCGCGTATTCTACGAGTTTCACAAGGGAGTGACGCGCATCACGGACCCATCCTCTTTACGCCCCCTCCTGGCCCAACGTCTGCGCAATCCGCAGAGTTGGGACGATAATTACAACCACAACTTCGTGTGCGCTTATCACCACTACACTCTGAGTGGATCCTTAAATCTCATTCAGGACGCTCAGGAAGCCTGCGCCCACGCTAACGAACTGTATCCCAGAATTAAATTTATGATAGAGACATCCAATAAAAAAAGAGTTGTCACATCATGATCGCCGAATGCGCTAATACAAAAAAACGCTCAGCCTTGGCATTTATTGGAACAGCAGTTAGCTGCATAATGTTCATTATAGAACATAACAGAATATACACCAACACAATTCCGATTATTTTATTGTCGTTTATATATATATTATTTTATATACACACCTTTTACAAAGAAAACAAAATTGTATTATTGAACAATTTCTACCAATTATATTTTATGATTGGCATTCTTTTAAGTGCTGCAGTTGTTTCAGCAGGCGCCGACATGATTGAAGTGGGAGCGTTTGGCGATGCCAACGGCTCATTTTGGATTATTCTTGCATTCTTTTTTGCCGGAATTGAGGCAACATGCCTAGGATTCAGATCAAATATATTTATATTTTTTGGAGAAAAATCACCAAACCAATCCAAGCAAGAGGCATCTATAATCATACTTCCCATAGTTTTTACAGTTATATTGCTTGGATTTTTTATATTTTTTACATCTGGAAGCCCAATTCTACTTGGAGTAGACAGGGTTACGTTTTGGAGAACAATTGTCCCAGAAAATTTTTCATTTTTTCCATCACTAGTTATTCAAACTTACTTTTTCTTATCGTACTATTTTTTATACATGAAGATGAAAGGAGAGAAAATATTCATACCATCAATAATAATAATTTCCTACATATTCATCACCATCATGATTTTAGGGGAAAAATTTTCGGCCTTTATATTGGCCATAAGCGCATGGATGACCATAATTTCAGGGACTTTTCCTAGCTTTAAGATAAATTCAAAGCAATTACTGTATATCTCTATAATTTCGCTCCTTATTATTTCCCTTATTTCCGTAAATTACGCCATATCCGGGAGGGATTCTTCGTTTATATTTTCACGAATAGCCCTTCAATCTCAATTGATGTGGAGCTTATCTTCCGATCAATATGGCTTAAGCATGCTCCCTTCATCTGATTGGAGTTGCTTTTGGCAGTGCGGCTATTTTGATAGCGGGAGTGACTATATATCACATAGATATCTTCCAAATAATGTTTATAGTTTTTATTATGACAACGGAACCAATCTTTCCGGATTTACTCCAGCTCTTCCGATGTTAACTTTTGGATTTTTTATTGCATACATATTAAATATATTGGCCTGCCTTTCCCTTGGGGCAATACAAAAATCAATCCATATATCAATAAAAAGAGAGAATTTTATCACATCGTTTTTATTGTATAAAGTTCAACTCGGAATAGCCATTGCCTGGTTTGGCGCAATACATTCAGCCATTATAGGGAGTGTATTTGCATTAATATTTTCAATAGTATATATATTTATTTTCGGTGTAAATAATAAGAAGGCCAAAGATGCTGTTCGATTTAGTTGAGAAAATTGATGTCTGGCGATACATATTCTATTGACTGCTCAAACCTTCATGTTGGCGGAGGGGTTCAGGTCGCATGCTCCTTTGTTAATGAGTTGCAGAATAGTTTTGATGGTGATTTTTCATTATCTATCATCGCATCTGCGGAGGTCGTGCGCCATTTGCATCGTAAGTCTTTCGACGCGCCGTTTGCTTTTCCCATACAAGTGGTTGACACTTTCGGCTGGCGCCCCCTGAGCAGAGGCGCTCGTGAATATACGAATAAGCACACCCGCGTTTTCACGGTATTCGGGCCTCTTTATCGCTGGCGCACACCATTCAAGAGCATTGTTGGCTTCGCCCAACCATGGATCATATACCCCGATAACGAATGCTACGCCCGCCTCCCCCTGCTGCGTCGGCTACCAACCCGACTGAAGTTCAAGGTGCAGAGCATATTCTTCAAGCGCGCCGACGAGTTGGTCGTGGAATTGGAGCACGTTAAAGAGGGGTTAATCCGCGAACTAGGCATCGCACCCGAGCGCATTCATGTCGTCCACAATTGCCTGTCATCCCTCTACGCTGACGAAACCAGTTGGCGACCGGTTTCGATACCTCCAAGCAAGGGGGCGTTGCGGCTCGGATTTGTGGGGCGGAACTATTCTCACAAGAATACCGCGATCTTTCCAGATATGATCCGGGCTCTGAAAAATCAGCATAGCATCGATGCGCGCTGTTATGTCACGTTCACGGAAGCGGAATGGCGGGCCTGCACACCAGAGTTTCGCAAGGTCTGCGTTAATGTCGGGCCGCTGGATGTTGATCAGTGCCCCACATTCTATCGCGCAATGGACGGTATCGTGTTTCCTTCTCTGCTCGAGTGCTTTTCAGCCACCCCTCTGGAAGCGATGGCCATGGAGCGACCTCTGTTCGCCTCTGATCGTTTGTTCAACACGGAAATCTGTGGCGAGCACGCATGGTATTTCGATCCTATGGCGCCGGAAACCGCAGCAGATTGCATCGCAAGCGCATTCGGTGGCTCCGGACCAGACCATGAGGCGTTGCGGCGGGCCCGTGAACACGCAATCAGCTTCGCGTCACCTAAAGAGCGGGCGCAAAGGTATCTGGAAATCCTTCGGTCCTGATCGAAACAAAAATGGAATAATGGATGTTCACCGATAAAATCCTGCTCATTACCGGGGGAACCGGGTCATTCGGCAATGCCGTGCTACGTCGCTTTTTGGATTCCGATCTGCGCGAAGTTCGCATTCTCAGTCGCGACGAGAAGAAGCAAGATGACATGCGCAAGAAGTACAATGACCCCAAGCTGAAGTTTCATATTGGGGACGTTCGGGACTATCAGTCCGTGCTCAACGCGGTTCGCGGGGTTGATTTCATTTTTCACGCCGCGGCGCTCAAGCAGGTGCCCTCCTGCGAATTCTATCCGCTGGAAGCGGTGAAGACCAACGTAATGGGCACGGAAAATACCTTGGAAGCCGCCATCAACTGCGGTGTGAAGCGCGTTATCTGTCTCAGCACCGACAAGGCCGTTTATCCCATCAACGCCATGGGTATCAGCAAGGCAATGATGGAAAAGGTCGCGGTCGCCAAATCGCGCTCCAGCAGTCAGACGGTGATCAACGTCACCCGTTATGGCAATGTGATGGCATCGCGTGGATCGGTGATCCCGCTATTCACCAACCAGATCCGCGCGGGGCAACCTATCACCATCACTGACCCGGAAATGACCCGGTTCATGATGACGCTGGATGATGCAGTGGATCTGGTGCTCTATGCCTTCACCCACGGCAATCCCGGCGAGATATTCGTGCAAAAAGCACCTGCAGCCACGATACATACTCTGGCTGAGGCACTCACTGGCCTGCTAGGCGTGACTGAACATCTAATCCACACAATCGGAACTCGTCATGGCGAGAAGCTCTTCGAAGTCCTGCTTAGCCGAGAGGAGATGGCAGCCGCTGAGGATCTGGGTGGCTACTATCGCGTCCCTCCTGATCTGCGCGATCTGAACTATGGCAAGTATGTGGAGCAGGGAGAGATACGGATCTCTCAGGCAGAGGACTATAATTCTCACAATACTGCACGGCTGGATGTAGAAGGCATGCAGCAATTGCTGATGAAACTGCGTTTCATGCAGGCCATTGTGCGCGGAGAACAAGTGGAGCCTGAGGAGTAAGCGTGACCCAACCGGCCCTTCGTGTTCTCATCACAGGCGCCAATGGCTTCATTGGCCGCAATCTCAGCGTACGCCTGGGCGAACTGGATGAATTCGCCGTCACCCCCTTTATTCGGGGAGATGATGCAGCGGCCCTGCCCGCATTGGTTGAAAGGGCAGACGCCGTGGTTCATCTGGCGGGTGAAAATCGCCCCGCAGATGAAAGCGCCTTCACTGAGGTCAATACCGGGCTAACGATCAAGCTTTGCGATGCGATAAGGGGCGTTAACCGCTCCACAGGGCGCGCCATCCCGTTGATCCTGGCGTCCTCTGCGCAAGCAGAATGCGACAACCCCTATGGTCGCAGCAAACTGGCCGCAGAACAGACCGTGCGCGCATTAGGAGATGAAACTGGTAACCCGGCAAGAATCTATCGTCTTCCCGGGGTGTTCGGGAAATGGTGTCGGCCTGACTACAACTCAGTCGTAGCCACCTTTTGTCATAACATAGCCCGCGACCTGCCGGTTCGTGTAGATATTCCCGACGCCCAAATCCGCCTCGTTTATATAGACGATGTAGTTGCGGAGTTCGTAGAGGCTCTGCGCACACCGCCCGCCGGCATCATGATCGGCAAGGTACAGCCCGAAAGCGCTATCACGGTGGGTGAACTCGCAGAAAAGATAGCGACTTTTCACAACGGCAGGGCTGATCTTCATACTGAGGAGGTCGGCTCCGGGCTAACACGAGCTCTCTATGCGACATACGTCAGCGCGCTACCTTCAAGCCGCTTTTCCTATGCAATACCCGCCCACCGTGATGCGCGAGGAAGTTTCGTCGAAATGCTGAAGACGCCCGATTGTGGGCAATTCAGCTTTCTGACTGCTCCACCGGGAGTGACGCGCGGAGGGCATTATCATCATACCAAAACAGAAAAGTTCCTGGTAATCCGCGGTGAAGCCCTCTTCCGCTATCGCAATCTCCTGACGGGGGAGCAGGTGCAGCTACGCACCTCAGGGAATCATCCCGAAGTTGTAGAAACCATCCCCGGGTGGTCGCACGACATCACCAACATCGGCGATGAGGAAATGATAGTGATGCTTTGGGCGAACGAGGTGTTCGATCGGAATAGGCCCGACACCATTTCAAGTAAGGTTATGTGATGAAAAAACTCAAGGTTTTGTCAGTTGTGGGGACGCGACCGGAGATTATCCGGCTTTCCCGCGTTTTGGCAAAGCTTGATTGCTATTGCGAGCATGTCTTGGTCCACACCGGGCAAAACTATGATTACGAGCTCAATCAAGTCTTTTTTGATGATCTCGGCGTTCGAAAACCAGACTACTTTCTGAACAGTGCCGATGGCAGCACCAGTGCCTCC
This sequence comes from Croceibacterium sp., assembly GCA_035555595.1. Lineage (GTDB taxonomy): Bacteria > Pseudomonadota > Alphaproteobacteria > Sphingomonadales > Sphingomonadaceae > Croceibacterium_A. Next base: position 51,235 of record DATMGK010000085.1, read on the forward strand.
AATACGATCGGCAATCTGATCAGTGCTATCGATCCGGTCTTGGCTGAGGCGCAACCCGACGCGATGCTGGTTTTGGGAGACACGAACAGTTGCCTGTCTGTGATTCCCGCCAAACGGCGCAAAATACCTATTTTTCACATGGAAGCCGGCAATCGGTGCTTCGACCAGCGCGTACCAGAAGAAACAAATCGTCGCATAGTAGACCATGTGGCTGATATTAACCTTACCTACAGTGCAATAGCGCGTGAATACCTACTCAGAGAAGGTTGCCCCCCTGATCAGGTGATCAAAACTGGAAGCCCGATGTATGAAGTACTCGAGCACTACATGCCTCAGATCAAGAGTTCGAACGCGCTGGCGCGGCTGGAAGTTAAACCAGAGAGATATTTCGTTGTCAGCGCTCACCGTGAAGAGAACATAGAGTCAGACGTTAATTTTACCCGTCTAGTAAATATTCTGAATGCCCTCGCGGAGGAAAATGGGCTGCCAATTCTTGTTTCCACTCATCCGCGCACCCGCAACCGAGCAGAAGAAACCGGAGCTAGGTTCCATTCCGGCGTTAATCTTTTGAAACCATTAGGTTTCCACGACTATGTTCGTCTGCAGATGAGCGCCAAAGCAGTTTTGTCTGACAGCGGAACCATAACGGAAGAATCTTCTATCCTCGACTTTCCCGCGCTGAATCTGCGCGAAGCGCATGAGCGACCGGAAGGAATGGAGGAAGCCGCCGTGATGATGGTGGGATTGTCGATCGAGCGCGTTCGACAGGGATTAGCCATTTTAGAAGAAATGCCGCGGGCTCGCGCCCCCAATCCTCGGATCGTTTCAGACTACACTATGCCCGACGTAAGCGAGAAGGTCGTACGCATCATCCACAGCTACACGGACTACGTAAACCGCGTTGTCTGGAAGCGCTACTGAGGGTCATACGTGCGATTTGCTCTTATTGCGGATACCTTTCCACCACTGAGGAACTCAGGGGCTGTACAGTTGCGCGACCTTGCGCGAGAGATCGCCCGTAACGGTCATGAACTTGTAGTAATGCTGCCAGCTCCGGAACTGAGTGAAAACTGGAAAGTAGAGGAGTTCGAGGGCGCCACAGTTTTACGTCTGCGAGCCCCGCAAACGAAAGATGTACGCCATGTTCGCCGCACACTTGCGGAATTTGCAATGCCTTTCGCGATGCGTCGTGGACTGAGAAAAAGCCCTTTCGCTTCGTGCAAATGGGACGGAGTAATCTGGTACTCACCATCGATATTCCATGGCCCGTTGGTTAAATATATAAAGCAAGCGAGCGACTGCAAAAGCTACCTTATCATTCGCGATATTTTTCCGGAATGGGCAGCAGATATGGAATTGATGGGGCGTGGTCCGGCATTCCGTTTTTTTCGCTCCATTGCACGGTATCAATACTCTGTTGCGGATGTGATTGGTGTCCAGACACCAGGTAATCTGCCTTACTTTCGAGCGTGGGCGTCGCAGCCCGGTAGGTGCCTTGATGTCCTCCCAAATTGGCTTGGAGAAGCCGGCAAAAAAGAATGCGCCATCCAGATTGACCAGACCTCCCTCGTAGGACGGAAAATATTCGTCTACGCTGGAAATATGGGCGTAGCTCAAAATATGGATAAGATTCTCCAACTCGCCGAGCGCTTGAAGCATCGCGATGATATGGGATTTTTGTTTGTAGGTAGAGGGAGCGAAGCTGGTCGACTGAAGAGTCAGGCAAAAAGAAATGGCCTAAAGAACGTCCTATTTTATGATGAGATAGATCCCGACGAAATCCCCGCGCTTTATAATCAATGCCACGTTGGCATTGTATCCTTGGATCCTCGGCATAAGTCGCACAATATCCCGGGTAAATTCCTAACTTACATGCAATGTGGCTTGCCCGCACTAGCCAATGTGAACGCTGGCAATGATCTCGTTTCCCTCATTCGAGAGCATGAAGTAGGGATCGCTTGCGAAAATAGCGATCCGGAACAGTTAGCGGAGGCGGCTTGCCAAATTATTTCCGAGAGCGATGCAATAGAAAAAAGAAGAAGATGCTTGAATCTATTTCAAAATAAATTTTCCGTAACAAACACTGCAAACTCAATAATAAATCATTTTATTTAGAGTTTCAAACAAGAATATTGCAAATAAATGACACTTTCCAACACACCCGCCAATACGCCTGATGATCAGGGACGAGCCGTCCCTCTTTCTCAGGATGCGTCGGAATCTGCTTTGAGTGGGCATCGCTGGCTGCATCGCTTCCGCGTGCAATTACCAATCATGGTTATATTGATAGCCGCGCTCCAACTTCTTACGCTTAGACTGCTAACAGGGTCGTTCACTCCCGACCCTCAAGCTTGGGTCACATTAGCCGCAACCCAAGCCGCCAATCTGGCCGGTGCATTGTCCTTTCGAGCGATCCAGCGTGTTCCCGGAACCCGAAAGCTGGGGTTTATCCTGCCGACGGTTACGGCAGTTTATGCAGTTCTAGTTCTAACGGCTTTTACCTTCCGTATTCCTTACAGCGTCTGGCTGATGAGCGTGGGATATGTTGGAGCTTTGGCCATCCTATGGGTATTTAATAGCCGGATGCGGCCAGCCCCAGCGGGCGGGCTTCATGTCATCAGGAGCACCCAAACCATCGAGCTAATGCATGATTTGCCGCAATTACCATTTCAACTGATCCAACATCCAGGAAACCTCGCGGAGCTATCAAAAGGCGCCATTATTGTCGATCTCCGCGAGGATCTTGCTCCGGATTGGGAAAGAGAAATCGCGCGCGCCGTTCTGAGGGGGATCCCCGTTTATCACGTAAAGCAAGCCTATGAATCTCTTACGGGAAAAGTGCGTTTTGACCATCTTTCTGAGAATCATTTCGGCAGCCTCGTCCCTTCCCTAGGTTATCTCGCCATTAAGCGCGCCATAGACATCATCATCTCCGCTGCATCTTTATTAATTTTATTAATTCCAATGATAATTATAGCATTAGCAATAAAAATTACATCTCCCGGACCTGCGATCTTTGCGCACACTAGAGTAGGATATAGGGGGCAGATATTTAAAACTTATAAGTTCCGAACTATGAAACAACGGGATTATGACGAGGATGATCTTGAGAGTCAGATTACGGTCGACGGCGACCCCCGTATCACGAAAGTTGGAATTTTTCTTCGCGGAACGCGACTAGATGAATTACCCCAATTGATGAATGTACTTGTGGGTCAAATGAGCCTCATCGGACCACGACCTGAAGCGCAATCTTTATCAGAGTGGTACTATGAGAGACTCGATTTTTATGAATATCGACATGTAATAAGGCCGGGAATTACCGGGTGGGCTCAAGTAAACCAAGGTCACGTAACAAGTATAGAAGATATATACCACAAAACACAGTATGATTTTTATTATATAAAGAATGTATCCTTTTGGCTAGACTTTCTAATTACCCTGAAGACATTTGAGATAATGCTATCCGGAAGAGGGGCGAGGTAGTTTATCTCTTTGAAATAAATGTTGAATTCCCGTCACTTGAGCGCTGATTTTTTGATGCCAGCGCTAAGATGGGAGGCCCAATTTCTGCAATGGGTTCAGGCAAAATATGATGACGCAGGTCACCTAGCGCGGTCATTCCTATAGCAGGGATTTAGCAACGGGCTGACCTAGAGGGATGATATCTCGAGAAAGCCACGTTTGAGTAGTTAGCTACCATACTTTATAGATGCGCCCGCCGAGCCCGCGAGCTCGGAAAGATGCTCGACAGAGCGAGTTGGTCCGGCAGCCTGGAACATAACCGCAAGGCTTATGCTGGAGCACATTGCACGACGATATGCTGAATCAGAGCAGGACCAAGCGTTACTCTTCCGGAACGGCCTCCAACCATTCCGGTTCATAATTGCACGATCTGAAGCGATTGGCGGACGAGGGTTCGCTAACCCGTTTGGGGGCATGGCCTCGGGAGGGGAGAGGACTTACTCGATCAGGTTGAAGTCCAGGCCGTATGGCGGGGGGACGCGCGAAATTATGCTAGCAGCTTTGACATCTCCCTTACACCGCCAGTTAGTGGCTCGAGAGCTTATCCATGGCGACTACGTCCCAAGGCCGCAATTCAGACACCAACACCTGCGTCAGATAGGCTTCGAACCAGTCGCCGCTCATCAGCCAATCAGAACCATAGGCGCCACCTTGCCGGTCATGTGAATAGGCTCACGATCAGCGCGGTGGCCTGCGATAACCGTGTGCGAATCCCCTCCGCACCATTCACTTAACTGATACCATCGCCCGCCGAGTTATTTCGAAAACGGAAGCGTCCAAAAAATATAGGCAATTTTCACTTCTCGCCCCGCTGCTCACTGGCAGCTTCAAAAGGATCACCAGAACTTTTTTCTGTATTGTAATGCCGATCCATTCTATTATATATTCTGTTTTTTACTCTATTTTGAACTCGACTTTTCACGCGGGATAGAGGATTTGTAATAGATTCTGCGCGAGACTTACCAATTTCTCCAGCCGGTGCCTCCGCAGTCCGGCCAATATCCCTTAGTCCTTGCTCCTGCATCATGGCCTGCCCATTCGAGGCAGATTGGTGCGCCGCTGCCGCTGATGGCCACAAGCAACCTATTGCCGACAAAGACCCAATCGCAACTGAGAGAACCCAACGCCTTATCATTTTCGCACGGGGGTCAGCTGAACCCGTTCCACCTGCCCGGACACCCCTGAGGCCTTATCCGATGACCTCAGTATCAAACTCAAAGTCTGAATCGCGCAATCCGAAGGTACATTAAAATCGCCGGAAAAATGCCCGTTCATCTCAGAAGAGTTCGTCACATTGACCCGGCCTATTTCAGGACCGTTGCGACAAGCAAGCAACCAATAGGGCTGGGATCGATCGGCTTGATCTATACCCGCACTAGTTCCTTCCAACAGATATCTACCTGATGGCAATAACTGAGTCTGGCTTACCACAACCGCTCTGGTACTGGCCGGAACCGCAAAATCTAGGAACCCTCCATTCGCGTCCGAGGAAATTGAAGCGGATAGTCCTGCGCTTCGCCCTACAACCCAATCAAAAGCAGATGGGGCTTCAACAGCCATATCAAAATCTTGGTCTCTTGATCTGTCACGAGCAGCATCTGGTCGATAACTTTTGTAGAAATCCCACGCTTCATCGATTAAGTTTTTAGCAACTAATGTATTGATCACTTGCGCTCTATGAGCAGGCCTCACTTGAGCACTAATAGATCTTGCTTGCAATAAATTCGCTGTAGCCAAAGGATCACGACCTTGAGCAGACAAGTAATTAAGAAAAGCTGCTGCCCAAACAGGCTTTTCTGCCAATCTTCGCAGAAGCATTTCCCTAATAACTGGCTCGGCAATTGCGAATGAGAGGACGGGGAACAGATCTCTCTGAGCCCTTCGTGAGATTTTGAGCGCAAGATCATAGCTATCTAGAGCCTGCTCAATGTCACCTCGTTCAACGGCCTTTTCGATCGTCCAGATCTGCGGTTGCAACTCTCGCCGAGATAACGCGAACGAATAGCCGAATAATTGATCGACCGCACCACTTTGCATGCGAAGCTGCGCCTGAAGGGCGAGAACGTTTAAAGCATCAACCGCAGTGGCATCCTGTTTTAGAGCAAGTATAGCCAGCCTAGCCTGATCAGAACTCAATTCTGTTTCAGGATTGGCAGAAAAACTCTGCAGAGCAGCCGCTGCGGTAAATCTTCCGTCACCAGGAGCGAATGAATGAGCCCGGTTAGCGTCCACCTTCACCACAACATTTGCCAATGTGGTGATCAAACTCGCCAAACCTAGGGCTAAGACCCCCCCCCCTACAACCCCACGCAAAACCCGCCCTCGAGTGAAAAACGTTCGAACGGAAGTTTTCGAAGCGTTACGACGCGGACCGAAGCGCGGCACTGCCATCAAGCCACCTTCGCATCCCGATCTCGGCCATAACCATAACCATACTCGTATCCATAACCATAATGCGACTTGCGCGCTTCAAACTTGGTGAGCACGCAGCCAAAAATGCGCACGTTGGCATTGCTGAGCCGAGCCAACGCAGTCCTGACTTGAGAAGATCTAATACCGTGGGATTCAACGGCGTATATCACGCCTTCTACCTTGCTACCGATAAGCGGCGCGTCAGCTAAACCCATAACCGGCGGCGTATCAATCACCACATGGTCATAGCTCTGGTGCAGACGCTCAATAAGCAACGATAGTCGATCCCCGGTCAGTAGCTCCGCAGCATTGGGCGGAACCGGCCCAGCGAGCATTACTGTCAACCCAAGATCTTCCATATGTACGGTTTGACCATCAAGGTTGTCATCACCTGCCAAAAAGTTACTCAGCCCCCTGCCTAGCGGAACGCCAGCCAGATGGTGGACAGATGGCGATCTCATATCCCCATCGACCAAGACAACCCGCTTGCCCGCTCGAGCGAGCGTAGTAGCCAATGCCAGCGCTGTGGTCGATTTACCTTCTGCTGGGCGCGTAGAAGTGACTGCAAAAGACCTCGGCACACCGTGCTCCGTCGTAAAGCCCAGGCTGGTGTAAACGGCGAGATAGGCATCCACCAGTTCAGACTTCCGGTCGAGAAGCGCTTCTCGTGGAGTCTCGTCTCTCGTCTTGGGAACAGACCCCAATAGCGGCAAGCCAACACGACGCTTGACCTCGGCAGGATCAGCGATCGCCTCGTCAAGCTGCTCCAGACCCAAGGCGAGGGCCGCGCCGATCATCAAGCCGGCAAGAATAGAAATCGCAAGATTCAAAAGCAGCCGAGGACTTGAAGGACGCTGCGGCACATCCGCCAGATCTACTATTGAAATGTTGTTGACCCCTACGCCACCAGCAACACCAATTTCCTTGAAGCGCTGAAGCAGCCCGTCGTACAGTGCTTGGTTAGTATCAACCTCTTGCTGAAAAATATTGTACTGGATGGAGCGACGACGAAGATCGAGATAGTCCTGCTTCAGCTTTTCAACCTGCCCCTGCAATACCCTTTCCCTATCGACCGCCTGCCGCAAATCAGCCTGCAAAGTAGTCGATATGCGAGCCTCTTCCTGCACAATCGAACGGTCCAACCGCTCCATCTGCGATTGAATAGCTCGAGCAGCAGGATAGCCGGGCTCAAACCGCACCATAAGCTGCTCGTATTCCGCAGCAAGCTCCGCACGCCGCGTCCGCATATTGTTGATTGCCAGATTTCCGAGAGCTTCCGGAGAGGCTCCTTCGGCACCCGCCTGGCGATAACGAGCTTCAGCCTGAATTCTTGCCGCAGTTGCCTTGGAAAGTTCCAAATTGAGATTCGCGAGGTTATCTACAACAATAGGCCGCTCGGCCGCCCCTTCATTCTGGGCCGGAAGGTTTATAATTTCCTGGTTAGACGCGTACGCGACGAGTTGCCGCTGAGATTCGTCCAGCCGGTCCTTGTATTCAGCCAGCTGTCGCTGAAGCTGATCTCGGCCATATGCGGTGCTCTGAACCTTGCGCTCCAGGTTTGTTTCGATGAAGTTCTCTGCCCAAGCATTGGCAACTCGTGTGGAAAACTGCGCATCAGGGCTCGTGAAATGAACGTCGACCAAGCGCGATAAACGCGTAGGTTGGACGCTTAGGTTATCGAGCAGTATTTCCCCTGCAACCCTCTCGCGCTCGCTACGGCCGGACGCAGGATAACGACCACCACTCAACTCAAACGCAGGCAGGTTGGGCGCCCCAAACATCTCGAAGAACTTCTGATCATCAATCAGGTTAAGCTCATTCGCTACACGCTCGGACAACGTTCGCGATCTGAGCAGGCCGTACTGCGTCTGATAGAACTCCTGATCAGCGGTGCTAACATCGCGCTCCACACCTTGAAAATTTGTCACCTGATCAGCTTCGCGCGAAATTTCGATCGTAGACACCGCCGTGTATTTCGGCGTCATCAGCAAAGTTACAACCATGCCAAGCAGAAGGCAGGCTACGGTGGCGCCAATAATAACCCAGCGCCAACGTATTGCGATGCGCAGATAATCCTGCAGGAGCGAAGGCACAGCCTCCCCCTCCCGAAACTCCATCGCAGAATCCTGAGGCATCTGCGATCCAGCGGCATTCAATGGGGTGATCATATTCATGCTGGCCAATCGACTTAATTTAATATCGCAACCAGCGGAGAAGCCAGAAACGGAGCAATGGAAACGAAATCGCGAAACAGACGTCGCTGCGGAGAATCGCCAACAACTACTACGTCATTGGCGTAAATCGCGGGATCATCATAAAGTCCACGTCGAATGGCAGTTACATTATACAAGCCCGCCATTTTTTTTCCATCAACTGTACGCAAGATAACAACATCCCGCTCGTCAGCGAACTCAGCCAATCCTTTAGCAGATGCAATGGCGCGAAGGAGCGTCATCTGGTTGGTAACAGGGTAAAGCCCCGGCTCCATCACTTCACCATCAATCGTAACAACCTGACTCACAGAACTTAGAATATTGATCGTCACATCTGGATCGCGAACATATCTGCCCGCGAGCGCAATTTCGATATCGCTCGCCAATTCGCCAGCCGTCTTGCCACCCGCATCAAGGGTACCGATCAACGGCATCGAGATGCGACCGCTGCCATCCACCTGCATTTCACGACTCAATTCGGTTACACCAAAGACATTCACCTCAATCGAATCGAGGGGACCGATCAGTGATATCCGGTCTGGAGCCGCAAAATCTTCCCGGCGAGGAGAGGGAAGCACAGATTCCCCTTCAATAACCGTCAGCCGAGAGCTTGACTGCACTCCCGGACCGGACGCGCAAGCAGCTAGAAACATAGCAGGCAAAAAGACGCTCAAATATCTGTGCATGCGATCCAAAAATGTCCATTCATTTGGGAATGAGCACGGGGTCATAGATAGCAACCAGACGCAGGTAAAGTCACTGGATAGCCCTACAATGACCGCACTCCACCCATCTCGCGGTAGAGGCGGCTCGACGCACTTAACACCCAAATTCTAAAGCAGCAGCAGATTCACAGTCAGCAGAATCAGCCAGCGCTCTGCAGCCTTCGCAAGCAGGCCACGACGATCTGAGCGCTCTCCCCACTGATAGCGCCGTCTTCAGTGACCGCCTTCAAGTCGGCAGCCAAATCTGCGCCCGACTTACCTTCACGCGTTGCCAAAAGCTGGAGTTGCTCGTCAAAATAGACACGCGCCTGCTCCATACCGGATTTCTGCTCCGAACTCAGTCCACGCGCTTCCCCGAACCGGTCAGCAAGAACATCAATTCCGCTCTTGCATAATAGCGCACGAGCATAGGGAGTCTCGGCGTTCATGACCGCCTGATTGTTGCTGACCGAGAGAGCCTGAGCGACTCGCTTTTCTTCAGGTCCAAACTCTATTTTCTGGACGGCTTCAGGCGCTTCACCTCTGCCCGATGAGCAAGCCGTCAGCGCCAGTAAAGGAATAGCGACAAAAAAATTTGTCCTGAAAGTAGCTCTCGTCATGATCCACACTCTAGGGCCGATGACGGTTTCCTCCAAGACGGTACTTGTCTAAACGCTGCTCCCCATGTTGAGCAAAGACCGATCGAGCACCCGTGCACAATCCCGCTTCTGCTTCATTTTGATCGCAGTTCTGCTGATAATGCTGTGGATCAGCGGTGGAGCCTCCCGGGCTGACGTTAGCGGACAAATCATCACAAGGGCAGCTTCCTGGATAGTCCTCATCGTCTTTATCTTTTTCGGACAGCGTCCAGCTTTGAGCTCCGTAAAGCCCGTGGCATTTTTCATTCTCGCGTCTGCGATATTGCTAACGCTGCAATTGCTCCCCCTTCCCCCTTCCGTGTGGACCGCGCTACCTGGCAGGCAATTATTGGAGCAGGCCGCAACAGTTACCGGTCAAGACCAGCCTTGGCGCCCCTTGTCCATTTCGCCCGGCTGGACGGTCAACGCGCTCTCTTCTCTGATAGTGCCAGCGACCATGTGCCTATTGCTTGCAGCCCTCGCAACCGCAGAGCACTGGCGTATGCTGACACTCCTTCTTGGGTTAATTATCGCGTCATCCCTGCTGGGGCTTTTGCAGTTTTCTGGCGGGCACTTCGATCATCCGTTAATCAATGATGTTCGCGGCTCCGTCAGCGCCTCCTTTGCCAATCGAAACCACTTCGCGCTTTTTGCGGCATTCGGCTGCATCCTTGCACCAGCATGGGCATTCCGAGAGGAACGCCGCGGAAGGTGGAGAATACCGATCGCATTAGCCCTGCTGATGTTGTTTGCACTTATCATCCTGGCTACTGGATCGCGTACAGGAATGCTGCTTGGCGCCTTGGCGATATGCCTAGGGCTGCTAAATGTCCGGTTGCAGATTCGCTCAGAGCTTAACCGCCTTCCCCGGCGCACCTCACTCGTCCTGATCGGAACCTGCGTAGTCTTGCTCGTCACCGCGATTGCACTCAGCATCTCGCTTGGCAGAGCCGTCTCCTTGGACCGGGCGTTTGCCCTTGATGCCGGAGAGGATCTACGTCGCCTCGCCCTCCCTACTGTATGGGAAATGGCCAAGCTCTATTTTCCTTTTGGATCCGGAATTGGAACTTTTGATCCGGTCTATCGCATTCACGAACCAGAAAACCTCTTAAGCTTCAACTACTTCAATCACGCTCATAATGATTTTCTGGAGATTATCCTTGACGCCGGCTTGCCCGGCTTGATCCTCTTGCTTGGCGCTGTTGTTTGGTGGCTCGTGAAAAGCCTGAAGGCTTGGCGTTCAAAAGGCTCCCGACTGCTCCTACCCCGTATTGGCTCCATGTTGTTGTTCCTTACCTTTCTCGCTAGTATTACGGACTATCCTGCTCGCACTCCTATGATTATGGCGATCGTGGTAATTGCCGCCGTTTGGCTGAATGGATCACAAAACCGGGAAACGGTTGCGAGTTTGGCAGGGCGAGACGCAGAAATATAACGTTGGGGCAAACAATGGATTTATCGCGCGAGTTGATCGCATATGGTCTGATTTTGGCGGTAATAATTATCGGCGTTCCATGGCTGGCGATTGTCCGGATAAGGATAAAACGGCAGAGGCTTCGGCGCAAAGGCATAAAGACATTCGGCCATTGAGGCTGTGTCCCTTCCGCTCTTGGCAACCCATCCGCTTTGCGTGGATTCCAGCGTCATCAGGAATAGGCCACCCTTGTAATTCTGCTGCAACATCGCCATTGGGGGCGCGGTTGCCACCCACAGCGGATTGATGAACCTGACCCACACCCTTGAAGCGGATGGGCTTGACGCGAATAGCGACAAGCTGCGCGAAGAGTGCGGCATCTTCGGCGTGATTGGCGCGCACGAAGCTGCTGCCATATGTGCGCTCGGCCTGCATGCACTACAGCATCGCGGGCAGGAAGCTGTCGGCATTACCAGCTTCGACGGCGCGGAATTTTTTTCCCGCCGTGGGCTTGGTCATGTGGCCGACAATTTCTCCAGCGGCGAATCCATTGCAGAACTGCCCGGCACGATGGCTGTGGGCCATGTGCGCTATTCCACCACTGGCGGCGCCGGCCTGCGCAACGTGCAGCCGCTCTACGCGGATCTAGCCAGCGGCGGTTTCGCGGTGGCACATAACGGCAATATATCGAACGCCGGGCATCTGAAGCGCGATCTGGTTCAGCGCGGCGCGATCTTTCAGTCGACATCCGACACCGAAGTCATCATCCACCTGGTGGCTACAAGCCGCTTCAAGTCGATGCTGGATCGTTTCGTCGATGCGCTGCGGCTGGTCGAAGGCGCCTACGCCCTCATCGTAACCACCCCTCGTGGAATGGCCGCCTGCCGCGATCCGCTCGGCATCCGTCCCCTTGTGATGGGCAAGCTGGGCGACGCAGTGGTGTTCGCCAGCGAGACCGTAGCACTGGACGTGGTTGGCGCTGAATTCGTACGCCAGATAGAACCGGGCGAACTGGTTGAGGTCGATTTCGACGGATCGATCCGCTCGCACCGTCCCTTCGGTGATATCGCACCCCGTCCGTGCATTTTCGAGCACGTCTATTTCAGTCGCCCGGATTCGATCTTCAATGACCGCTCGGTCTATGAATCGCGTCGGCAGATCGGGGTGGAGCTGGCGCGCGAAGCTTTGGTTGATGCGGATCTGGTCGTGCCAGTCCCGGATAGCGGAGTTCCGGCGGCAATCGGTTATTCTCAGCAGTCGGGAATCCCGTTTGAGCTAGGGATCATCCGCTCCCATTATGTCGGCCGGACCTTCATTCAACCCTCTGACGGTGCCCGACACGCCAGCGTAAAGCGCAAGCACAACGCCAATCGCAAACTGGTCGAAGGCAAGCGCATCGTCCTGATCGACGACTCCATCGTGCGTGGCACCACCTCGATGAAAATCGTGCAGATGATGCGGGATGCCGGCGCAAGCGAGGTTCATTTCCGCGTAGCCAGCCCGCCCACTGGTCACGGCTGCTACTATGGCGTGGACACGCCGGAGCGCTCCAAGCTGTTGGCTGGGCGAATGGATGTCGACGCGATGTGCGAATTCATCCATGCTGATAGCCTGGCCTTCGTATCGATAGACGGCCTCTATCGTGCGGTCGGCCTGCCTTCGCGCGACAATGTTTGTCCGCAGTATTGCGATGCCTGCTTCACCGGGGATTACCCAACGGCGTTGACCGATCTTGGGGAACGCCGGCAGAGCGACGCGCAACTTTCGCTCCCCGTCAACAAGGTCGCCTGATGCAGGGTGACAAGCCTCTGGAAGGGCGCATTGCGCTTGTTACGGGCGCAAGCCGGGGCATTGGCGCCGCAGCCGCAAGCGCTCTGGCAAAAGCTGGTGCACACGTGGTGCTCACCGCTCGCACCCCGGCCGACCTGGAAACGGTGGAGGAAACCATCCATCAGGCCGGCGGAACAGCCACCATCGCACCGATGGATCTCACAGAGAGCGATTCGATCGGCCGCCTCGCCACCGCCGTGGCCGAACGCTGGGGACGGCTCGACATTCTCGTGATCAACGCTGCAGTTCTACCCCAGCTGACACCCGTCGCGCAGATCGAGCAGAGGGGCTTCAATCAAGCCCTCACGCTCAACGTTCTAGCTACACAGGTATTGATCTCCTCGTTCGACGCTCTTCTGAAACGCAGCGAAGCTGGCAGAATCATAGGCATGACCAGCAGCCTAGGCACTCAACCCCGGGCCTACTGGGGCGCCTATGCGGCTAGCAAAGCAGCATTCGAAGCCTTGCTGTTGTGCCACGGGCAAGAAATAGAGCGGATATCAAACACCCGCGTGGCTTTGATCGATCCCGGCGCCACCCGCACCGAGATGCGCGCCCGGGCCTATCCGGGCGAAGATCCAAGTTCGGTAAAAGCGCCGGAAGTAGTCGCGGAGCGGATTGTGGAAATGCTGGCCGAAGAGTGTCCCAATCTGCATCGAGAGCGGGTCGGAGGCTGACGCAGTCTAGGCACGGGCGTAGAGGCCAACAAGTAGCGTCGCGGCAGGATAAGAGCGTCTGCTGACGATCAAATCCAGGGGGAAGTTGATTTGACTCGACAATCATTCAGCCGCCGTCGTGTTCTCGTGACAGGGGGCGCCGGGTTTCTCGGATCACACCTTATAGACCGGCTGCTTGAGCGTGGCGATGAGGTGTTGTGTGTCGACAACTTGTTCACCGGCGACAAGACCAACATCGATCATCTGGCCAACGAGCCGCGCTTCGAGTTCATGCGCCACGATGTCTGCTTCCCACTCTATGTAGAAGTGGACGCAATCTACAATCTGGCATGCCCTGCCTCGCCAGTGCACTATCAGCACGATCCAGTGCAAACTACCAAAACGAGTGTAATCGGTGCGATCAATATGCTGGGCCTCGCCAAGCGATTGAAAGTGCCGATTTTTCAAGCCTCCACTAGCGAGGTCTATGGTGATCCAGCGGTTCACCCGCAAAACGAAGCCTATTGGGGCAACGTGAACCCCATAGGCATTCGCAGCTGCTATGATGAGGGCAAGCGTTGCGCTGAAACGCTTTTCTTCGACTATCACCGCCAACATGGACTAGACATCAAAGTCGTGCGTATCTTCAATACTTACGGCCCGCGGATGCATGCTGCAGACGGTCGGGTGGTGTCCAACTTCATCGTTCAAGCGTTGCAGGGCGAAGACATCACAATATACGGAGATGGCCAGCAGACTCGTTCATTCTGTTACGTGGACGACCTGGTGCGTGGCTTCCTCGCCTTCATGGACGCAGGCCCTGAAGTTCATGGCCCGATCAACATTGGCAATCCCAACGAGTTCACTATCCGTGAACTAGCTGAGAAGGTCATATCCAAAATCGGCGGTAGATCGAAGTTGGTGCAGATGCCCCTGCCCCAGGATGATCCCATGCAGCGCAAGCCGGATATAACAAAAGCACGGGAAGTGCTCGATTGGCAGCCACAGGTTCAACTTGATGAGGGTTTGGACCGTACCATTGCTTATTTTCGTGGAGTTATCGGGAATAGATAACTCACCAAGATCGGTCAGAAAGAGCGCTTTAACCATTTTCGAGGACTCTTCAGCAACCATCTGGCCCATACTTTCAAGGCACGCAGCACCCACTATGCGTGATGAGGAATAGGACCATGCCCCTGCAGAGCACGCTCGGCCGCTATCATGTTGCGGCACAGGAGGATCGCTCCGCGCCTCGGACTAAGCTGGCCATTCCCGCACAACTGCGGGCATCGGGTGCACGGGCTTTTCAAACGGTGGTGAATGATCTTTCGCTGTCGGGCTTTTCCGCCACGGCCATCACCCGTATGCATCCCGGTATCGTGTGCTGGCTGACACTGCCCGGGCTTGAGGCGCTGCAGGGTGAGGTTGTCTGGTGGGAAAACAATCTGTGCGGGTGTGCGTTTGCGAACCTGCTCAGCCCGATTGTTCATGACAATATTCTCGCGCGGTATCGTGATGGAGGCTTTGGCGGCTGATCGGCTGTCTCATTGCTTCACCAGCGTCACCTGGCTGACGGTGATACCGCCGCCGCGGAAGCCGCCTTCGCAATACATCAGATAGAAGCGCCATAGATCGCAGAATCGCTGGTCGAATCCGGCGGGCAGGCGGTTTTCCGCAACCGCAGCCTCGAAGTTTGCGCGCCAGATCTTTAGCGTTTCGGCATAGTCGAGGCCGAAGTCCTCCTGGTCCTGCCATGACAGTCCACGCGCTTCCGCAAGGGTGCGAAACTCGCTGGTTTTGATCAGCAGGCCGCCGGGGAATACGTAGGCCTGGATGAAGTCCGCGTTGCGCGCGTAGCCTTCGAAAAGATCATCCTGCATGGCGATGAACTGGATCGCCGCGCGGCCGCCAGGTTTCAGGTTGCGGGCCACGCAGTCCATGAACTTGGGCCAGTATTCGCGCCCCAGTGCCTCCACCATCTCCACGCTGACAATGCCATCGAACTGGCCGGAGGTATCGCGATAGTCCTGCTTGAGGAACGAAACCTGAGGATGGTGTGAGCGGGCCCATGCCAGTTGTTCGTCAGACAGGCTGATTGCCGTGACGCGGCTGCCATGGTCCGCGAAGTAACCCGCGAGTGCGCCCCAGCCACAGCCGATCTCCAGCAGAGTTTCAGGCGTTCCCAGCCGATCGGCCAATCGCTGCCACTTGCGCTTCTGCGCGGCGTCCAGCGGATCGGCGGCCACGCGGTAGGCACTGGAATAGCTCATCGTCGGGTCGAGCCATGCGCCGTAGAAGTCGTTGCCGAGATCGTAGTGCGCGTGAATGTTCCGTTCCGCCTGCACCCGCGTGTTGCGGTTGAGCCAGTGCAGTGTGCGGAGAGCGATTCGCCACGGCCCCTTTGCGCGGCCGGTTTCGCCGAGAGCGGAGCCGTTGGCGGAGAAGATCGCGAAGATATCGACCGGGTCGGAGCTGGCCCATTCGCCTGCCTCCCACGCCTGATACCACCCGATCGAGCCACCGGTGGCGAGCCGCAGTAGGGCCCGCCAGTCGCTGATCTGCACTTGCGCTTCGAAGCCGGGCGCCCGGCCACCCAGGCGGCGACGGGTGCCATCGGGCAGGTCGGCCACAAGCGTTCCGCGTTCCAGCCCCGTGTCGATCCGATCCAGCAGCTTGTGAAAACCGGGAGCGAACAGCCGCGCGAGCAGGCCCGGCGCAAAGCCGAACCGCTGCCCGGAATGGAGCAGCACATTACCTCGCCGTGCGCTCTCCCCTGTCATGGCCGCTATATGGACACCGACCCGCCGGGTCCGCAACCCCATCGGCAGGCGACAGGCACCGCCCCCGCCGATATGACGGCGGGATGACCCCTGCCCCTTACCTCTCTCGCCGAGCGGCGCTTTCGATATCGCTGCTGTGCTGGGCAGGCTTTGCCGTGGTTGCGGCGCTCGTCATCGCGGGCAGAGGCGCGGGTTTCGATCATGCCGGAACCGTGCTGTGGCGGTCCGCCGATACACTTTCGCCCCGCATGACCGTGATGGTGCGCGATATCAGCGCGATGGGCGGCGCGGTGGTTCGCAATGTCATCGCCATTTCCGTCGTTATCACCCTGCTGTTCCTGCGAATGAAGCGAGAGGCGGCATTGCTGGTGTTCACCGCACTTTCCGGCACGGCGGTCGCGGCGGGGCTGAAGCTGCTGTTCGATCGCCCGCGCCCCGACATTCTGCCGCATCTGGTGGAAGTCAGCGATACCAGCTTCCCCAGCGGGCACAGCTTCAACTCGGCGGTCACTTACCTTGCCATCGCCTTCGCGCTTTGCGCGCTGGCCCGTTCGAAGGCAGCGAGCCGGACGCTGATAGCCGGAGCAATGGCGATCTCTCTGACAGTAGCGTGGAGCCGCGTGTGGCTGGGCGTTCATTATCCTACCGATGTCATCGCGGGATGGCTAGGTGGCGTCGGCTGGGCCTTGTTGCTGGCAGGTCTAGCGCAAGCTTCGGTAAGGCGCTGACGCAGGTTTGCGGCGGCAGGGCCACCGAGAACCGCCCGCCCCCGCCCAACTGGGATGCAAACCGCGCATCGCCAAGCACCCAGTGGCCGTCCGCCCCGCGTGCGACGTAGGGCGCGCGGGACCAGAACAGGAAGGCGTCAACACGCGGATCGGCACGACGCGCCGTCGCCAGATCGCACGAGGCCAGCGGCACGGTATCGATTGGGACACCGTCGATGCTCCACCCGCCTGCACCGTCGCCCGTAATCATCTCCCGCCGCCAGAACGTGAGCGGTGTGGGATTGGCGATCGCCACGGCGGGGTAAGGTTCCGTCATGCGCGCGCGTTGCTCAGCCGTGAAAGTCAGCAATTTGTTGCCGCCCATGTAGGCAACGAGGACGGCAAGCGTCAGGAGAGCGGGCCGACGCCATTCACCGCCCCGCTTCTCTCGCCGCAGCGAGAACCATGTGGCGAAGCCGAGGCCAATCCATAGCCACAGATCGATGATGAACAGCACATCGCCGTAGAACCAGCGATGGCTGAACGGTTCGAACAGGCGGATGCCATAGCTGTTCATCCAGTCCATCACCGGATGACTGAGGCAGCCAATCAGCGACAGGACATAGAGCCAACCGAACCGCACGGGCAGGCGCGCGTCCGGCCGCTTGCCCCGCCCCGCCTGCCATCGATCCCAGCCATAGAGGATCGCCGCCAGTGCCAGCGGCAGCAGCACCCACGCGATCGGCCCATGCGTAAGCCCGCGCCGCATCGCGAGGCTTTCGATGCCGTAGAACGTGCAGACGCCGTCGATGTCCGGAATGTTCGCGCCGATCACCAGCGCCGCCATGCCAAGGCCGGTCTTCTTCTTGAGGCCAGTCTGGCCGATCAGCGCGCCGACGAGACTGTGAGTGAGGTTGTCCATCAGCCGCCCTTATCCGACCCGCACGGCGCGGTAGCCGGGGATGTTGACACTGTTGACACGGTTCAGGGGCAAAAGGGCGAAATCCGTCACCTTTCGCCCCCGAAGCGTCGCCTTTGATGAAAAACCGTCGCCTTGGCGTGCGCGAGGCGTCGCTTTTCCGAAGGCAGGTGTCGCTTTCGATCGGCGCGTGTCGCCTTTCAGGCGCTTCCCAATGGAGCCCCCTCGACCAATATCATCTGTTCCCGCCATCCGGCCAACGTCGCACGGAAAGGCGAGGTAGGACAGAGGGTTTCGGGGCGTTCATTGCGCCGGACCTGAAGCCCCGAAGCAAGGACCAGTGAGGTGGAGGCTAAGCCTCCACCGTCCAGGTCTGGCCCTTGGCCAGCAGCTTGGCGAGGCTGGTGTCCCTGCCCGCGCTGGCCGCCGCGTTTTGCGCCAGCACTTCGCCTTCGAAGGTTGGGCGCGGGTCGTCGTAGAGGACGCCGAGGGCCATCGGGAACGGGCCGAACGGCATTTCGACCAGCATGTGCGCGATGGCGCGGTTCTTCACGTTGTGGACGATCACGCCAGCGGCCTGCCAGTCACCATCCGTGACATCGACCACTTGCAGCGACAGAGTGTCGAGATCGAGCTTGATGCCCTTCGTGCCGCCCGCGAACAGCATGGGTTCGCCATCGGCCAGCCAGAGCTGGCGGTCCTCCGCACCCTTGGGCGCGGCGAAATCGTTGAACACGTCCTTGTTGTAGACGATGCAGTTCTGGAAAATCTCGATGAAAGCCGCGCCCTGATGGGCGTGAGCGGCCTTGAGCACATCAGGCAAATGCTTCGACACGTCGAACCCGCGCCCCACGAAACGCGCGCCCGCGCCCAGCGCGAAGGCGCAGGGGTTGGCCGGGCGATCCACCGAACCCTGCGGCGTGGTGGGTGACGTGGTGCCGACGCGGCTGGTGGGCGAATACTGGCCCTTAGTCAGCCCGTAGATCTCGTTATTGAACAGCATGATCTGCAGGTTCACGTTACGCCGCAGAACGTGCATCAGGTGGTTGCCGCCGATGGACAGGCCATCGCCGTCACCCGTTACCAGCCATACATCCAGTTCCGGATTGGCCAGCTTGATCCCGGTGGCGAACGCGGGTGCGCGGCCGTGGATCGTGTGGAAGCCGTAGCTTTCGACGTAATAAGGGAAGCGGCTGGAGCAGCCGATGCCGCTGACGAACACCGTCTTCGCCGGGTCCGAACCCAATTGCGGCAGGGTGCGCTGCACCGCCTTCAGGATCGCATAGTCCCCGCAACCGGGGCACCAGCGCACTTCCTGATCGGTTTCCCAGTCCTTCAGCGTGGTCTGGATCGGGGTCATGTCGTTCACGCGTTTTCCCCCTTCAGCGAGCCATCGTCATAGCCGGATTCCGGCACCGGGAGCTGGCCTGCATCGGCCGGAACCTCGCCCCCTTCATTGTTCGGGATACCATCGAAATACTTTGCGATCGCATCCTCCATCTCGGCGATGGAGAACGGCTGGCCGCTGGTCTTGGTCAGGCTTTCCGCATCGACCAGAAGCTGATCGCGCAGCACCGTCTTGAACTGGCCGGTGTTCATTTCCGGCACCAGCACACGGTCAAAGCCCTTCAGCAGATCACCCAGATTGGCGGGCAGCGGCCAGATGTTGCGGACGTGGATGTGGCTGACCGAAAGGCCGCGCTTGCGCGCGCGGCGGACGGCCTGGTGGATCGGGCCGAAGGTGCTGCCCCAGCCGACCACGGCCAGACGGCCCGTGGCGTCGCCCAGAACGACATCCTGATCGGGAACGACGATGTTATCGATCTTCGCCTTGCGGGCATCGGTCATCGCCTGATGGTTGGCGGGCGAATAATCGATATTGCCGGTGCCGGCGTGCTTTTCGATACCGCCGATGCGGTGCATCAGGCCGGGTGTGCCGGCCTTGATCCACGGGCGGGCGCCCTTGTTATCGCGCTGATAGGGAAGCAGGGTTTCAGCCCCTTCTGCATCAGTGGCGTTCTTTTCTTCGAGGAACCTGACCGGGAACGGCTCATAAGTGGCCGGGTCCGGCACCTTCCACGGTTCCGCCGCGTTGGCGATGTAGCCATCGGTCAGCAGCATGACCGGGGTCATGTATTCCACCGCGATGCGGCATGCCTCGATAGCGACATCGAACACATCGGCGGGCGAACGGGCGGCGATGACCGGCATCGGCGCGTCGCCATTGCGGCCATAGACCGCCTGATAGAGATCGCTCTGTTCAGTCTTCGTCGGCAGGCCGGTGCTGGGGCCGCCGCGCTGGCTGTTGACGATGACCAGCGGCAGTTCCGTCATGATCGCCAGACCCATCGCCTCTGTCTTCAGGGCGATGCCGGGGCCGGAGGAACTGGTGACGCCCAGTTGCCCGGCGTAGCTGGCGCCGATGGAGGCGCAAATAGCGGCGATTTCGTCTTCCGCCTGGAAGGTGGTGACGCCGAATTCCTTCATCCGCGTCAGGTAATGCAGGATGGAGCTGGCGGGCGTGATCGGATAGCCGCCGAAGAACATCGGCAGATCGGCAAGCTGCGCGCCTGCGACGAGGCCCAGCGCCACTGCTTCCGCGCCGGTGATGGTGCGATAGAGGCCCGGCTCGCTTTCAACCGGGGCGATCGTCAGCTTCTTCAGCGGGCCGGAGATTTCCGCCGTTTCGCCATAGGCATGGCCGGCGTTGAGCGCCGCCACGTTGGCGGCGGCGAGTTCGGGCTTGTTCTTGAACTTGTTATTCAGCCAATCGATCAGCGGCTGCCGGTCACGGTCGAACATCCACAGCGCGAGGCCGAGCGTCCACATGTTCTTGCAGCGCAGGGCGTCCTTGTTGCCAAGGCCGTGTTCCTTCACCGCTTCCACCGTGAGGGCGGAAATATCGAAGGCCAGCACGTCCCACTTTGCGAGGCTGCCGTCTTCCAGCGGGTTGCTGTCGTACTTCGCCTTTTCAAGGTTGCGCTTCGAAAACTCACCCGTGTCGGC
>DATMGK010000086.1:0-9841 GCA_035555595.1 Croceibacterium sp.
CAGCGATCCGACCATCAGCAGCGGCTATGCCCGCTTCCGCAAAGAGCACATCGACAAGTTCGGCCTTCGCGACATCGCAATACTTATCGTGGCGCTGGCCGTGGTGGCTGGTCTGATTTTCTGGATTGTAAGTTAAAGTAACATGAGGGGGTGGTGCATCGCATCACCCCCTATTGGGACAGATATTGCGAATATTCCCTTTAGGTATAAAGTCATACGTGGGGGATTTATGAAGATATATACTATCACTTTGATTATGCTGGTTTTGGCTGGCTGCGGGGGGCTGGACGATCACTTGGCGGAGTGTGATGACGCGATAAGGGCATCGCTGGACGATCCTGCGTCATATGCGCGGGTTTCCGTGAACGGAGATTATCGTCCCAAGTTCGCGCGGTATTCGGTTACTTTCCATGGCCTGAGTGGATCTGGCGAGCGGCTGCGGGGAGAGGCTGTCTGCGCGTTTGATGGCGGCGGCGCTATCATCACGACCAATACCGCCCATTCGTGGGATTAGCCCGAGGACGAGTTTGGATGTGCGGTTTCTAGCCGCAGTCTGTCGCGTTTCTGGCGGACTATGCAGCGCCTGGGGTGGGTTTGCGTGCGCGGCCATTGCATCCGGACCCCGGCCCGCATAGCTGACGGGTCATGGAAATGTCTCCCACAGCGCTGGTTTTTCTTGGTCTGTTGCTGGCCGCGTGGACCTTTGGCGCGGTCTGGCTGGTGCTGGCGGCGCAGGGGCGTGCGCGGCAGGCGCGGGCGGCGCGGAGCACGGCGCGGCGATTTGGCCAGATGATCGAGGATTCGCCAGCGATTCCCCTGCTGGTGAGAGTCGATGGCAAGATCGAGGGGCCTGAGCGGCTGGCCGCATGGCTGGGGCTGGATGGCCTGCCGGGATTTCTGAGCGAACTGGATAGTGGGGCGGCCGGTCTTTCGACGGAAGATCTGAACGAGCTGCGCGATGCGGTGCGCAAGACGCAGAAGACGGCGGCGCCGTTCACCATGGTCATTTCTCCGCGCGGTTCGGGCAAGAGCCTGGCGGTGAGGGGCCATCTGGCCGATCCGGTGATCGCGCCGGGCGGGGCGGCGCTGGTGTGGTGGTTCGATTTCACCGACAGCCACGAGGAATTGTCGCGGTTGCGCGCGGAAACATCGCGCGCGCGCAAGGATTTTGCGGCGCTGGTCGGCCTGATCGAAGCCGCGCCGATGCCGATGTGGTTCCGTGGGCCTGAGATGCAGCTGCGGCTGGTCAACAGCGCCTATGTCGATGCCGTGGGCGCGGCGAGCGCGGATGAAGTCGTGCGCCGGCAGGTGGAACTGATCGAGCCGGTCGACGGTGTTCCGGCGGCTGAAGTGGCGCGCAAGGCGTGCGAGAAGGACAAGCCGATGGAGCGGTCGGTGCAGGCCACCGTGGGCAGTCAGCGCCGCACGCTGCGCGTCAGCGACCTGCCGCTGGGGAGCGAGGGCGTGGCCGGATACGCCATCGACGTTGAGGAGATGGAGGAGCAGGCGCGCGCCTTCCGCGCGTTCCGCGAGGCGCAGCGGTCCATGCTGGATCAGCTTTCCATCGGCGTGGTGCAGTTCGACGGCGAGCGGCGGATGACTTTCGCCAATCAACCGTTCCAGCGCCTGTTCGCTCTGCCGCCCTCTGCCCGGCTGGAGCCGCTGGAGTTCGATCGTTTTCTGGACACCGCACGCGATGCGGGGCGGCTGCCCGAAACGCGCGATTTCCCTGCTTGGCGGCGCGAGCTGGGTGGCTGGTTCACCAGCGGCGCGACGACCGAGGATGCCTGGACGCTGAGCGATGGCACGCACCTGAGGATCGTGGCGCAGCCGCAGCCGGACGGTGGGCTGATGATCATCGCGGAGGACCGTTCGGAGCAACTGGCCCTTTCCGCAGTGCGCGATACCCTGTTGCGGACGCGCACGGCGACTTTCGACAGCCTGTTCGAATCGCTGGTGGTGTTTGCGCCTGACGGGCGGATGCAGTTGTGGAACCGCCGTTTCCCCGAAATCTGGGGCCTGCCGGAAGAATGGCTGGACGAACATCCCCGGATCGAGACGCTGCTGGATCGGATCGGATCGCGGCTGGCGCGCCCGGCACATCGGCAGGCGATTGGCGAGGCGGTGCGCGCGGCGACGCTGGATCGCAAGCAGCGCGGCGGGCAGGTGGAACTGTCTGACGGGCGGACGCTGGAATTCGCCGGGGTGCCGCTGCCCGATGGCAACGGGCTGCTGACGGTGCTGGACGTGACCGACAGCCGCAAGGCGGAGGATGCGCTGCGTCAGCGGGCGAGCGCGCTGGAAGAAGCGGACGCGGTGAAAACCCGCTTCCTGGCCAACATGAGCTATGAATTCCGCACTCCGCTGACCTCCATCGGCGGTTTCGCGGAACTGTTGCAGGGCGGGGTGGCCGGTGATCTGTCGCCGCAGGCGCAGGAATACGTGGCGGCGATCCTTTCGGCGGTAGAGCGGCTGCGGTTGCAGATCGAATCCGTGCTGGACCTGACGCAGAGCGAGGCCGGGCTGCTGCCGATCCAGACGGAAGAGGTGGAACTGCTGGGCTTCGTCACCCGCATCGCGCGCGAACGGGAAGAGGCGCTGGAGGCGAAGAAGCTGTCGCTGGACCTGCGCGGAGACAAGACCGCTGGCAAGATCATGGCGGACGATCGCCAGCTTGGCCGCGCGATCGGCAACCTGCTGGATAACGCCATCACCGCGACGCCGGAGGGTGGGCGCATCCTGATGGCGCTGAACCGGCGCAAGCAGGGCGTCCGCATCGTTATTTCCGACAGCGGCCCCGGCATGAAGCCCAGCGAACTGGCCCGCGCGCTGGACGGGTATCGCATCGACGCGGAAGGTGATGCCGAATCGGGCCGTGGCCTTGGCCTGCCGCTGGCCCGGCAACTGATCGAGGCGCATGGCGGGCGGCTGGACCTGCAATCTGAAAAGGGCGCCGGAACCACCGCCACCGTCAGCCTGCCGTGATCGTCGAACTGCCCGATCTGGCGGCGATGGAGGCATATGGCCGCCGGATCGCCGACAACCTGCGGCCGGGTGACGTGGTGGCGCTTTCGGGCGGGTTGGGCGCGGGCAAGACCACGCTGGCGCGCGCGATCATCGCCGCGCTGGGCCACGTGGGTGAAGTGCCGTCGCCCACCTTCACGATCATCGAGACATACGATCCGCCCGCCGTGCGGCTGCCGCTGGTTCATGCCGATTTTTATCGACTCGAACATCCATCGGAAGCGGATGAGCTGGGGCTGGACCATTACCGCGATGGCGCCGCGCTGCTGGCCGAATGGCCGGAAAGTGCGGGCGGCTTTGCCCATGAGGCGGGATGTCTGTCCATCCACGTCGAAATGGCGGGAAACGGGCGGCGGGCGATTGTCGAACCCGGTGCGGATTGGCTAGGGCGCGTGCCATGAACGCTGGGTTGCCGGAAGGTCTGGATGCCTTCCTCGAACAAGCAGGCTGGGGCGGCGCGGCGGTGGAGCCGCTGCCGGGCGACGCCAGTTTCCGCCGCTATTTCCGCATTCGCCGCGATGGGCGGGGCAGCGCGATGCTGATGGATGCGCCGCCGCCGCACGAAGATCCGGGGCCGTTCCTGCACGTGGGCAAATGGCTGTGCGCGCAGGGTATGCGCGCGCCGGTAATCCATGCGGAAGATGCCGCGCGCGGGCTGGTGCTGATAGAGGATTTCGGCACCGACCGGATGCGCGACTGGCTGGATGAAAATCCGCAGGCGGAAGAACAGGTCTATGCCGGGGCGATCGACGCGCTGGTGGATCTTCACGCGCTGCCGCCGGGGCCGTTCGATCCCTATGACATGGCGGTCTATCAGCGCGAGGCGGCGTTGTTCGTGGAATGGTATTGCCCCGCCGCCGGGCTGAAAGTGGATGAAGGCGCGTGGCACAAGGCATGGGCCGCGGCGCTGGAACCGCTGCTGCCGCGCCAGCACCCCGGCGTGACGGTGCTGCGTGATTACCACGCGGAAAACATCATGCTGCTGCCCGGTGGGGAACAGGGCCTGATCGATTTTCAGGATGCGCTGGTGGGCCACCCGGCATACGATCTGGTATCGCTGTTGCAGGATGCGCGGCGCGACGTTTCGCCCGAGCTGGAGCGGCGGATGCTGGATCGATACCTGTCGCGGGTCGACGCCGGGCCAGAGGAGCGGGCGGATTTCGAGGCCGACTATGCCCGGCTGGGCGCGCAGCGGAACGCGAAGATCGTGGGCATATTCGTGCGCCTGTTTCTGCGCGACGGAAAGCAGCGCTATCTGCCGATGGTGCCGCGCGTGTGGGAAGCGATGGAACGCGACATGAAGCATCCGGCGCTGGCCCCGGTGGCCGAATGGTTCGCGGCCAACATTCCGCAAGAATTGCGCGATAAGCACGGCGGGGAAATCCGGTGATGGCCGGGATCAGGACTTTAGTGGAAAGAACGGCCGCGTGACGAAACTCGCTTCCGATACGGCGATGGTGCTGGCCGCCGGGCTGGGCAAGCGGATGCGCCCGCTGACCGCCAGCCAGCCGAAGCCGATGATACGCGTGGCGGGCAAGCCCCTGCTGGATCATGCGCTGGACCGGTTGGCCGCAGCCGGTGTGACGAAGGCGGTGGTCAACGTGCACTATCTGGGCGACGCGATCGAAGCGCATGTGCGCCCGCGCGCCGTGCCCGCCGTGACCGTTTCTGACGAACGGTCGCAGTTGCTGGAAACCGGCGGCGGCATGGTGAAGGCGCAGGACATGCTGCCCGATCCGTTCTTTTGCCTGAACAGCGACAATATCTGGCTGGACGGGCCGCGCGATGCCTTCAGCGATCTTTCCGGCGCGTGGGACGCGGCGCGGATGGATGCCCTGCTGTTACTGGTGCCGCACACGGGCGCGCGCAACTTCACCGGCAAGGGCGATTTCCACATGGACGGGCGCGGGCGGCTGACCCGCCGCCGGTCAGGCCGGATCGCGCCGTTCATCTTCACCGGCATCCAACTGGTATCGAAGCGGCTGCTGCGCGATGCGCCGGAAGGGCCGTTTTCCACCAATGTGCTGTGGGACCGGGCGATAGAAGAAGGGCGGCTGTTCGGCGTGGCCTTTACCGGCCAGTGGTTCGAAGTGGGCAACCCCCAAAGCATCGCCCCGACGGAAGCCGCGCTGACCGGTGGCTGAGAGCACCGCGCCCAAGGTCTTTTCCATCGCTGCCCATCGCGGGTTCGCCGATGCGCTGGTGGCGGGGTTGGTGCCGCGATACTCCGACCCCGATCTGGGGCTGGCGCGGCTGACCTTGCTGCTGCCCAGCGGACGGGCGGCGCGCACGGTGCAGGAAGCGTTTATTCGTCATTCCGGGGCGGGCCTGCTGATGCCGCGCATGGTGGTGATCGGCGATCTGGATCTGGACGAAACGCTTGGCCCCCTGCTCGACCCGCTGGGCGCTGGGGAAGCGATTCCCGCCGCCGCGGACCCTACGCGCCGGTGGCTGCGGCTGGCGGAACTGATCCGTGAGGAGCAGCCGGGCCTGAAGGGCAGCGGACTGTTGCGGCTGGCCTTCGAACTGGGCCGCACGATGGACCGCCTTCTGGCCGAGGAAATCGGGCCGGAAGAATTGTTGCAGGAGCGGGTGATCGGCCTGCTGGGCGATCTGGCGGGCCATTGGCGAGACAGCCTGCGCGTGTTCGCGCGGGTGCAGGCGCGCTGGCTGGATGAATTGAAGGCACGCGGGGAGTTCGACCCGGCCGACCGACGCAACCGCCTGTTCCGCCATGCGGCCAAACGCTGGCGTGCGGAGCCGCCACCGACGCCGGTGGTCGCCGCGGGTGTGACCAGCGCCGCCAAGGGCGTGGCCGCCTTGCTGCGCTGCGTGGCGCGTCTGCCGCAAGGCGCGGTCGTGCTGCCCGATCTGGACCTGTCGATGGACGCGGCAGCGTGGGACGAGTTGGGCACGGCGGGCGCGCGTGATGCCGATGTCCCCTTTGGCCGCGACGACGCGGTCACGCATCCGCAGTATCATCTGAAGCTGCTGCTGAACCGCATGTGGATTTCGCGCGACGAGGTGCAGCCGTGGCATCGTGCGGGGATGGGCAAGGGCCCGCCAGAGCGCAGCCACGCGATTTCCAGCCTGTTCCTGCCGCCGGAAGCGAGCCGGTCATGGGCCGATCTGCCCGCCGACCGGCGCAGGCTTTCCGACGTGCGGCTGATGGAAACCGCCAATCCCGAGGAAGAGGCGCAGGCGATTGCCCTGCTGGTGCGGCAGGCGCTTGAAATGCCGGAGCGGCGCGTGGCGGTGATTACGCCGGATCGCGGGCTTGCCGGGCGCGTGGTGCAGCATCTGCGGCGCTGGAATATCGAGGCGGACGATTCCGCCGGGCGGCCCCTGCCGCAGACCGCCGCCGGGCGGGTGCTGTTGCTGCTGGCGGAAGTGGCGGCGGAACAGGCGGCGCCTGTGCCGCTGATGGCGCTGCTGGGCCATCCGCTGGTTCGCGCGGGGGAAGGGCGGGCGGACTGGCTGGATCAGGTTCGCGCGCTGGAACTGGAATTGCGCGGCCCGCGCCACGGGCCGGGGCTGGCGCCGCTGCGTGCAGTCGCGCGGGCGGCTGGCGTGGAGCCGTGGTGGGAAGAGGTGGAAGCCCTGCTTTCCCCGCTGATGGCGGATGGCGAGGCTTTGCTGGCCGACCAGATCGACTGCCTGATCGCGGCGGGCGAGGCGCTGTGCGGTGATGCGCTGTGGTCCCGCGCGGATGGGCGGTCGCTGTCATCCTTCATCGACGATCTGCGGTTGCAGGCGCGCGATGTGGGCACGCGACTGGACCCGCAAGACCTTCCTGCCGTGCTGCGCGAGGCGATGGACCGGGTGGCCGTGCGCCCACCGTGGGGCGGCCATCCGCGCGTGGCGATCTATGGCCTGCTGGAATCGCGCATGACGCGCGCCGAACTGGTGATCTGCGCCGGGCTGAACGAAGGAAGCTGGCCCGCCACTCCCGCCACCGATCCGCTGCTGGCCCCCGCCGTGCTGCGCGCGATGGGTGTGCCGGGCGCCGATTTCCGCATCGGGCTGGCCGCGCACGATCTGGCCGGGGCGCTGGGTGCGCCGGAGGTAGTACTGAGCCGGGCGCGGCGGGAAGCAGGCGGCCCGGCCATCGCCAGCCGTTTCTGGCTGCGGGTAGAGGCGCTGCTGGGCGAACTGGCGAAGGATCATCGCGAGACGGCGATTCCCGATCTGGTCCACGCGCTGAACGCACCGCCAGAGGTGCAACCGCACCCGCGCCCGAAGCCGATGCCGTCGGCCGACCAGCGCAAGGTCCGCGTCAGCGTGACGGCGCTCGACCGGCTGCGGTCGGACCCATACCAGTTCTATGCGTCCTCAATCATGCGGCTGGGGGAACTCGACAGTCTGGATGCGGAACCTTCGCCCGCGTGGCGCGGGGAAGTGGCGCACCGGATTCTGGAGCGGTGGCACAAGGGCGAAGGGACGCTGTCCGATCTGGCCGACGGCGAGCTTCGCACGATGCACGCCCACCCCCTGATGCGCGCGCTGTGGCGGCCCCGCCTGCTGAAGGCGCTGGAATGGATCGAGGCGCAGATCGCCGCCGATCCCGACCGCGTGCCTACGGTGATAGAGGGCTGGGGCCGTATGGACGTGCGCGGGGTGGAGATATTCGGCAAGGCCGACCGCATCGACGTGCTGCCCGGCGGGCAACTGGCCGTGGTTGATTACAAGACCGGCGCCCCGCCCAGCGGCAAGCAGGTGGAACAGGGTTTCGCGCTGCAACTGGGCACGCTGGGCCTGATGGCGGAGCGCGGTGCGTTCGACGGTGCGCAGGGTGAAGCGGTGCGGTTCGAATACTGGTCGCTGGGCGCCAGCAAGGACAGCGAAACGGGCTTCGGCTATGTCACCAGCCCGATCCTTGAAGGCAGGAAACGCAGCGGCCTGCCGCTGGAAGAGTTCCTGCCCAAGGCGGAAGATTATCTGGATGAGGCGCTGACCCGCTGGATATTGGGTGACGAGCCGTTCACCGCGCGGCTCAACCCCGATGCGCCGGGATATTCCACCTACGACCAGTTGATGCGGCTGGACGAATGGATGGGGCGCGAACCGTGAGCGGGCTGGTCCACCCCCTTGCCGGAGATCAGGCGCGCGCGGTCGACCCGGTGGAAAGCGTGTGGCTGTCCGCCAGCGCAGGCACCGGCAAGACGCAGGTGCTTTCCGCCCGCGTGCTGCGCCTGTTGCTGCACCCTGATGTGCGGCCGGAACAGATCCTGTGCCTGACCTTCACCAAGGCGGGCGCGGCGGAAATGGCGGAACGGGTGAACGCCGTTCTGGCAAGCTGGGTGCGGATGAAGCCGGAGGCGCTGGCGAAAGATCTGTTCGCCATCGGCGCGCCGGGCGATGCTGACACGCAGGCGCGGGCGCGCACGCTGTTCGCCAGTGTGCTGGACTGTCCCGGCGGTGGCTTGCGGATCGATACCATTCACGCCTTCGCGCAATGGCTGTTGGCGGCGTTCCCTGAAGAGGCAGGGCTGATCCCCGGCACCCGGCCGATGGAGGACCGCGACCGGGAACTGCTGGCACACCGCGTGCTGGCCGACCTGCTGGTCGACTGGGAGGAGCATGGCGACCGCACTGCCATCGCCGCGCTGGAAATGCTGTCGCTGCGCATGGGCCCGAATGCCGCGCGGCGGTGGCTGATGCGCTGTGCCGAGGCGCGCGATGCGTGGTTCGGCCCCGGCGGCTGGCAGGAGCCGCTGGAAACCCGCGTGCGTCAACTGATCGGGCTGGCGGCGGATGCGGGGCCGCAATCGCTGGCGGCGCTGTGCGCGGACGATGTGTTCGACAGCGGCGCGCTGCGGCTGTGTCACGCGATCAACGCGGCGTGGTCTGCCAAGACCGGGCAGGGCAATGCGGAGCGCATCGCCGCGTGGTTGGCGGGCGATGCCGCGGCGCGGGCGGACGCGATTGATGATCTGTTCGATGTGTTCTTCACGAAATCGGGCGAGCTTCGCGCATCGGCATCGCAGGACAAGATTGACGCTGCCTATCGCCAGCATGTGGAGCGGGTGGCGGTGTGTATCGGCGCGGTGGTGGAGCATCGGGCGCTGCTGGATTTGGCGGCTCTGCTCACCCCCGCGCTTTCTGTCGGCCGCCGTTTCGCGCTGGCGTGGGAGGAGGCGAAAACGCGAGAGGCGCTGGTCGATTTCGACGATCTGATCCGCCGCGCGGCGGGCCTGCTTGCCAAGGACGGGATCGGCGAATGGATCAGCTACAAGCTCGACCGGCAGTTCGATCATATTCTGGTGGACGAGGCGCAGGACACCAATAGCGCGCAGTGGTCCATCATCCGCGCGCTGACGGGCGATTTCTTCACCGGCGAGGGGCAGCGCGACGGCAAGCTGCGGACGATCTTCGTGGTCGGCGATTACAAGCAGGCGATCTTCGGCTTTCAGGGGACCAGCCCGGAAAACTTCGCCGTGGCGCGCGGACGCTATGCGCAGGAGATCGGGGACTGGGCGCGCAACGCGCAGGCCATGGCGCTGGAACTGCGCGAACGGCCGCCGCGTGCGCGCGAGTTGCTCGATCTGGGGCTGGGCCGGTCTTACCGCACCGCGCAGCATGTGCTGGATTTCGTGGACAAGGCCATCGAAGCGATCGGCCCGGCGCAGTTCGGGCTGAAAGACGATCCCGAACCGCATGTGGGCGATGCCGGGCGGCCCGGATTGGTCGCCCTGTGGAAGCCGGTCGAAGCCGGTATCGACGAGGGCGACGACGGGGAGGAACCGCAGGACTGGATATCCGAGCCGGAGCGGCGGATGGCCGACCGGATCGCCGCGCAGGTCAAGGCGATGATCGG
>DATMGK010000087.1:0-19272 GCA_035555595.1 Croceibacterium sp.
TTCTATCGGCTGAACGTGGTACCGCTCTCGGTGCCGTCGCTGGCTTCGCGGCGGGACGATATTCCGGCGCTCGCGGATCATTTCTTCACACGGTACGCGCGGGAACAAGGGATCGTCGCGCCCGAGATTTCGCCAGAGGCACTGGCCGCGATGCAAGCCTATGACTGGCCGGGCAACGTCCGCCAGCTTCGCAATGTGGTGGAACGCACCGTCATCCTTGCCCCGCGTGAGCGCATGACACGCATCGAACCGGACATGCTGCCCGACGAGATAACCGGGGCTTCATCCGACGCCGGTTCGGGCATCACTGCGCTGATGGGCGTGCCGCTGCGCGAGGCGCGGGAGAGCTTCGAGCGGGAATATCTGCGAATCCAGATTCGCCGTTTCTCAGGCAACATTTCCAAGACGGCCGGCTTCATCGGCATGGAACGTTCGGCCCTGCACCGGAAGCTGAAGCTGCTGGGCATGAGCGAGCGAGGAGAGGGCGGCGAGGAATGAACCGTCGCTATATCCAAATGTGTCCGGGAACTTCCGCTTGAATTTCCTGTTTGCGCTGGGAAGGGGCAAACCCTAGGAAACGATAACAGAATTCGGTTGTCCGCTTGTTGTCGCACACGGACGCCAGAATGCGGACCGCACAATGCGGCCGCCAACAAGAAGGAGTCAGTTGAATGACCAAAGGTACTCTTACCGCTCGTCCGCGTCCGGCGCCTGAGCCCGCGCCGCAGCCCGCCGCAAATGGCGGATCGGCCAATGCTTCCAAGACCGGCAACCTTCAGGATCTGTTTCTGAACCACCTGCGCCGCGAAAAGACGCCGGTGACGATGTTTCTGGTGAAGGGCGTGAAGCTGCAGGGAATTGTCACGTGGTTTGACAATTTCTCCATTCTGCTGCGGCGGGACGGGCAATCGCAGCTGGTATACAAGCATGCGATTTCCACCATCATGCCGGGCACACCAGTCGATGCCGCTCAGTTCGGCAACGGCGGCGAAGGCAGCAAGAAGCAGCGCCTGTTGCAGGACGTGTTCCTTTCCCGTGTGCGTGATGCCGGCGTTCAGGTGACTATGTTCCTCGTCAACGGCGTGATGCTTCAGGGGCGTATCGCTGCTTACGACCTGTTCTGCATGCTGCTGGAACGTGAAGGCTTCGTGCAGCTCGCCTACAAACACGCCGTTTCCACCATCCAGCCTGCGGCACCTGTCGACCTTACCGGCGATTTTGACGATGAAGGCGAGGGCGTCTGACAGCCAGCGACGATATCGAAGGCGAAGTCACCCGCGGCGCGCGTGCGCTGGTCGTTTGTCCTGACATCCGTTCGCGCCGCCAGTCGCAAGACCCTGCCGCGCGATTGGAGGAAGCCAAAGGGCTGGCGCAGGCGATCGGCATCGTCGTGGCCGAAGCCTTCGTGCTGCCCGTTCGCGAAGTACGTGCGGGCACGCTGCTGGGCGAGGGGCAGATCCAGCGGATCGCCACCGAGTGCGAGCAGGAACAGGCCGAACTCGTCATCATCGACGGGGCGCTTACCGCTATCCAGCAACGCAATCTGGAAGAGAGGCTGAAGCGCAAGGTCATCGATCGCACCGGCCTGATTCTGGAGATTTTCGGGGAACGCGCAGCCACGGCCGAAGGCCGGTTGCAGGTGGAACTGGCGCATCTCGATTATCAGCAAAGCCGGTTGGTTCGCAGTTGGACCCACCTTGAACGCCAGCGCGGCGGCTTCGGCTTTCTGGGCGGCCCGGGCGAAACGCAGATCGAAGCCGACCGGCGGATGATCCGCGCCCGCATGGGCAAGTTGCGGCGAGAACTGGACGGCGTTCGCAAGACGCGCGAGTTGCATCGCCAGCGGCGGGGAAGGGCGCCGTGGCCGATCATCGCGCTTGTCGGTTATACCAACGCAGGGAAATCCACTCTTTTCAACCGGATGACGGGCGCTGATGTGATGGCGGAGGATCTGCTGTTCGCAACGCTGGACCCCACCATGCGAGCGATTGATCTGCCCGGCGTGGAGAAAGCCATCCTGTCGGACACGGTGGGCTTTATCTCCGATCTGCCGACACAACTGGTCGCTGCGTTTCGTGCGACGCTGGAAGAAGTAACTGCGGCCGACGTGATCCTGCACGTGCGCGACATCGCCAATCCCGACAGCGCCGACCAGAAACGCCAGGTGCTGGACGTGCTCGGCGAACTGGGGATTGGAGTTGAGGACGACGAAGATAGTGCCGGGACGGGCGAGGGTAGGCCCATTCTGGAGTTGTGGAACAAGTGGGACCTGCTTGAGGCTGATCGCCGCGAGGAACTAGCGGCCGTCGCGAAGAGCGATCCGGATGTGCTGCCGCTGTCGGCAGAGACCGGAATGGGCGTGGAAGCACTACGCTCCCGCCTCGGCGAGTTGTTGACCCGAGGCGCGCGCCTGTATTCGATCACGTTGCCTGCGAGCGACGGCGCGCGCATTGCATGGTTGCACCGGCACGGAGAAGTGCTGGCCGAGGAAGATGCGGGGCAGGGAGACGAAGGGCCGATGCGGCGTCTTGACGTCAAACTGACCGAGAAAGAGCTGGGGCGTTACGAAGCCTTGGGTTGATAAGGCTCCACGGCGAGCCTCTTCAGGCGCCGCCTTCTTCGTCGCGCTTTACCTGCTGCCACAGGCCCTCCTGACCATGCAGATCGAGCCTGGCGAAGGAGCCGTCCGCAAGCTGTTCCATGCGGCGATAGCGGCGTTCAAACTTGTCATTGGCCGCTCGCAACGCTTCTTCCGCGCCCAGGCCATAGGCGCGGACCAGATTGACCGCGGCGAAGAGCAAATCGCCCGCTTCTTCCAAGCGCTTATCCGGCTCAGCTTCTGCCAGCTCGCAAACTTCCTCAGCCAGTTTTGCCGCAGGTCCGCTGGGATCGGGCCAGTCGAAGCCTTCACGCGCCGCACGTTTTTGCAGCTTTTCCGCGCGCAGCAATGCCGGCAGCGCGCGGGCGACACCATCCATCGCGCTGGTGGCGCCTTTCTCTGCGCGCTCCGATGCTTTCAAGGCTTCCCAACGATGATCGCGCATTTCACCGGGAGGTGATGCATCGCCGAAGATGTGCGGATGGCGCGCTTCGAGCTTGTCGGAAATCGCGCGGGCTACATCGTCGAAAGCAAAGTGACCGTCTTCCTCTGCAATGCGCGATTGAAAGATTACCTGAAAAAGCAGGTCGCCAAGCTCACCACGGATTTCGTCGATATCGCCGCGCTTAACTGCGTCGGCAACTTCATAAGCTTCCTCGATCGTATGCGGCACAATGGTTTCAAACCGCTGCGCGCGATCCCATTCGCATCCGTTCACCGGATCGCGCAGGGTGGCCATGATGCGGAGAAGGCGGTCTATCTGCTTCGACATATCAGGATGATAATATATATTATGTTAAATAATGAAGGGCTTCAGAAGCACGTCAGTGCCCTATGGCGGTGAAAACCAGAATGCAGAGCATGAAGATCGCGCTCCATGCCAGCGCCATCGTTATCGCCTTTCGCGCGCCGATCCGATGGGACCGTAAGGCGCTGAACGCCAGTATCAGCCAGGCCAGCAGCGCAATCAGCGAGGCCCAGCCGGTGCCTGTCATGCGCGCAGAACCAAGCCGTCATAGCCTACGAGCACGCCCGGCGGCACTTCGCCAGACAGCGTCGCATAGTCCATGCTCTTATCCAGATGCGACAGAACGGTCGTTCCCGCGCGGCAACGCTCATGAAGTTCCAGCGCGGTTGCCAAGCCGGCGTGCGTCGGATGAGGTTCGCGGCGCAAGCAATCCGTCACGAGAATGTCCACGCCATAGAACAAGTCGAGCATTCCGCTCGTGATCTCACTGAAATCTGTCGCGTAAGCGATTGATTTTCCGTCCGCATCAAAACGGTATCCGGTGCTTTTGGTGGGGCCATGAGGCATTTCCACCGAACCAACGGCGAACCCGGCGTGGATCTTGACCAGATCCAGCGTTTCAAGCTGGCATATGGTGGGATAGCCATATCGACCGGCGAATACGTAACCAAACCGCTGACGCAGGCTCCGCGCAGTTTCGTTCGAGGCAAAACCGGGAATCGGCGCGTGGCGACCGAAACGCATTGGTCGCAGATCGTCTATGCCGTGGCAGTGATCGGCATGGTCGTGGGTCCAGAACACCCCGTCGACCTTGTCGATATCGTTGGCGAGAAGCTGTTGCCGCATATCGGTGGACGTATCGACCAGGAGGCGGGCCCCCTCGTCGCTTTCCACCAAGACAGATACGCGGGTTCGCCGATTTCTCGGTTCCGCCGGATCGCACTCGCCCCAATCGTTGCCGATACGGGGCACACCAGTGGATGTTCCGGAACCGAGTACCACCAGTTTCATGGCGCTGCCTTGCTGAACAACGCGTAGAAATTCCGCGTGGTCTGGGCGGCGAGCGCTTCAGCGGTTTCACCGCGAAGTTGTGCGACAAAGCTGGCCGTGCTGGTGACATAGGCCGGTTCGCACGTTTTTCCGCGATAGGGAATGGGCGCGAGGAACGGGCTGTCCGTTTCGACCAGAATCCTGTCAGCCGGAATTTCCGGCGCGAATTCTTGCAGTTCGCGGGCGTTCTTGAAAGTCACTATACCTGAAAGCGAGATGGTAAGCCCCAGTTTCAGCACCTTGC
Organism: Croceibacterium sp.; assembly: GCA_035555595.1. Lineage (GTDB taxonomy): Bacteria > Pseudomonadota > Alphaproteobacteria > Sphingomonadales > Sphingomonadaceae > Croceibacterium_A. The sequence continues at coordinate 4,642 of DATMGK010000087.1, forward strand.
GCCCGAAATCGCCAGATGCGGTGAAGCAGTGGATCAGCGCGGGGAATGCGCCCTTGCCCATCTCTTCCTCAAGAATCGTGGCCGTGTCTTCCTCTGCATCGCGAGTATGGATTATCAGCGGCAGGCCGGTCTGCCGCGAAACGGCGATATGCGTGCGGAAAAGCGCCCGCTGCACCGCGCGGTCGGATTTGTCGTAATAGTAGTCCAGCCCGGTTTCGCCGATGCCGATCACTCTGGGATGTGCCGTGCCTTCGAGGAGAGCCGCCTCGCCAAGGTCAGCGTGCTGCTCCGCCTCGTGCGGATGGATACCGATGCTGGCCCAGACATCCGCTTCGCGTTCCGCAGTAGCGACAACAGCTTCCCATTCGCTGCGCCGGGTCGAAATATTGAGGAAGGCCCCTACCCCCGCCGCACGCGCCCGCTCCAGCACCGCGGGCTGATCGTCCACCAGACCTTCGTAATTGAGGTGGCAGTGGCTATCGACCAGCATCAGGACGCGGCCTCTGCAGGAAGTTCAAGACGCGGAAAAGCCGGTGACGGGTTTTCCACGCGGATCGGCTGTTGCGAGAAATCATCGTCCAGCGAAGCGAAACCGCGCGCATCCGCGGGAATACACAATGCGTCGAGAATCTTGCCGGAAGCCACTGGAATTACTGGTGAAACGGCAATGGCCAGATCGCGGATCGCGCCGCACAGCGTGGCGAGCACCCGCTGCATCCGCGCCGGGTCAGTCTTGCGCAGCGCCCATGGCGCCTGCTCGTCGACATAGGCATTGCATGCGAACACCGCCTGCATCCATGCCTCCAGCCCGGCGGCGAAAGCCAGCTTCTCGAACGCATCGGGCAATTCGCGTGTGCAGGCGGCGTGAACTTTATCACGCAATGCCTTGTCAGCTTCCAGCATAGGAGCTTCGGCCGTGATCGCGCCGTCGCAGTTCTTGGCGATGAAGCTCAACACCCGCTGCGCGAGGTTGCCGAAGCTGTTGGCCAGTTCGGCGTTATTGCGGTTCACGATGGCTTCGTGAGACCAGCTTCCATCCTGCCCAAAGCTGAATTCGCGCAGCAGGAAATAGCGCAGGGTATCCACGCCATAGCGATCGGCCAGTTCGCCGGGATCGGTCGCGTTGCCGAGGGACTTTGATTCCTTCACTCCGCGATTGAGAAGGAAGCCGTGGGCGAAAACGGCCTTGGGCAAAGCCAGCCCCGCGCTCATCAGGAAAGCTGGCCAATAGACCGCGTGGAAGCGGACGATGTCCTTGCCGATCAGGTGCAGGTTGGCCGGCCAGAACTTGCAGAATTCTTCTGTATCATCGGGATAGCCGACGCCGGTGATATAGTTGGTCAGCGCATCGACCCAGACGTACATCACATGGTCTTCCGCGCCCGGAACCTTCACACCCCAGTCGAAGCTGGTGCGGCTGACCGAGAGATCGCGCAAACCGCCTTCGACAAAGCTGCGAACCTCGTTCAGGCGAGATTGCGGGCGGACGAAATCAGGCTGTTCTTCGTAGAGGCGCAGCAAAGGTTCCTGATATTTGGACAGGCGGAAGAACCAGCTTTCCTCCACCGTCCATTCAACCGGCGTGCCCTGCGGCGAGAGGCGTTCGCCCCCTTCCCCGTCGACCAATTCGCTTTCATCGTAGTAGGCTTCGTCACGAACGGAATACCAGCCCTCGTAGCGATCCAGATAAAGATCGCCATTGGCCTCCATCGCCTTCCATATCGCCTGGCTGGCGCGGTGGTGTCCCTCTTCCGTAGTGCGAAAAAAGCGATCGTAAGATATGTTCAGTTTGTCGAACAAATCACGGAAATAACCCGACATTTCATCAGCAAGCTGGATCGGGGTAACCCCAAGGTCGCGCGCCTTCTGGGCCATTTTCAGCCCGTGTTCGTCGGTGCCCGTCTGGAAACGCACCTCGCGCCCACGCAGCCGCTGGAAGCGCGCCATGACATCGGCGGCAATGGTTTCATACGCGTGGCCGATATGCGGCCGCCCATTGGGGTAATGGATCGCGGTGGTAAGATAATAAGGCTCAGCCATGGGCCGGTTCCCTAGGGGCGGCGACCGAGGCGAGCAAGGTGCCGATTTCGAGCAGCAACAGGCCTGCATCGTAGTTGTAGGTCGGCGCAGTGCCGGCGAGGCGGACGAGAGAGGCGTGCGCCTCCGTCAGCGCGGGCAGCGAAGCGCAGTCGGTTTCGCGCATACGCGCACCCACGACACCGCGCGCCAAATCTATCGCAGCGAGTTGCTTGCGGCGGTCCGGCGGCGTTCCGATCGCTTCGGCCAGACGGCCGCGACGGCTGAGGTCGGGATCGCCGTGCTCCGCGATTTCGCACATCAGGGTGTGCATCACGCCAAGACCGAGATCGACGAATTCCAGCGCCGCGCCCGGCGATCCGCCGCCGGCCGCGACCGCCGCCCGCCTGACTGCATCATCGGCTGTCGGCGCTTCGCGACGCAGGATCGCGTCGATATCTACATCGGTCAGGCGAGCGAAGCGCAAAATGCGGCAACGCGACCGGATGGTCGGCAGAAGTCGGCCCGGGCGGTGTGCCACCAGCAGGAAGAAACTGCCGACCGGCGGTTCCTCAAGGCTCTTCAGAAGGGCGTTGGCAGCGCTTTTTTCCAGGAAGTCCGCCGGATCGATCACGATCACGCGGCGGCTGCCGAGCGTTGGCCGGGTCGTCAGCCGCTGCTGCATCGCGCGGACCTGCTCCACCGAGATATTGCGTTTACGCTGATAGGGTTTGCCAGCCTCCCGGTTCTTTTCGTCATCGGCGGTTGCCGGAAGTGGCTCCAGCACGATCACATCGGGATGATCGCCCGGCGGTTGAGGCACGCCGGGTTCAGCCACGAGTTCGCGCGCCGCCTGCATCGCAAAGCTCGCTTTGCCCAACCCACGTGGTCCAGCCAGCATCCACGCATGGTGCATGCGCGGGCCGTCCATCGCCGCGCGCCATTCCCGCCAGGCGTCATCATGACCGGCGAAAGTCACGCCGGTTTTCCCAGCAGCGGTGCAAGGGCCTGCATCACCAAGGCGTGGGTTGCCTCCGGCGATCCGGATGCCTCTATCCGGGCGAAACGACGGGGCTCACCTTCAGCGAGCGCGCGAAAGGCGGCGGCGACGTTGGAGTGATATATCGCGCCCCTGCCCCCGATCGCATCGGCCACACCCCCGTCACGACGGGAGAGCCGGGCTGCAGCCTCGGCTTCGGCGACTTCGAACAGCAGGGTGATATCGGGCAGCAATCCGCCGGACCCGATACGGTGAAGTTCCAGCAGATCGGCAGCTTCAACGCCCCCTGCCCCGCCCTGATAAGCAAGCGAGGAATCGAGAAAGCGATCGCAGATGACCCACTGCCCAGCCTCAAGCGCCGGCAGTATCGCTTTCGCGACATGGTCGGCCCGCGCAGCGGCGAACAACAACGCTTCTGCCGGAGTGCCCCAGCCTGCGCGGGGAGGATCAAGCAGCAGAGCACGGATTGCCTCCGCACCCGGTGTTCCGCCCGGCTCGCGCGTCAACAGCACGTCCCAGCCCAGAGCACGCAGCGCTTCGGCCAAAAGGCGGGCCTGGGTGGACTTGCCGGCCCCCTCCCCGCCCTCCAGCGCAATGAAGCGGCCGCGCGTCAACTCACCAGCCCTGACACGCCGTTCCACAGTCGCATCAGCGGATTGGCTGCGGGCACCTCTTCCGCGGCGACGAGAGGCACGTCATGCGGCTGCTGTCCCGCCACTTCCACACGCAAGACAGCAATCTGCTGGCCTTTGGCAATCGGCGCCTGCACCGGCCCGCGATAGCGCACGGAAAGCGTAACATCGGCCCTTTCGCCGTGTTTCACGCTGGCCAGAACCTCTCCCTTCGTCCGCAGAGGGACGCTGCGCCGCGAACCTTCCTGGACCAGAGCAGCCCCGACGGGAGTATCGGCCGGGAGCACCACTTTGCTGTCGAACGCATCGAAACCCCAGTTGATGAGATCGCGCGAAGCCCTGTTGCGCACTGCGATGCTTGGCGCGCCAGCGATGACTAGCGCCAGCCTGCGCGATCCACGCTGTGCCGAACCGAGAAAGTTGTAGCCCGCCTGACGCGTATAACCGGTCTTGATCCCGTCCGCCCCCTTCACCACGCCGGTAATGGGGTCGTGGTTGTTCTGGGCAATATCCCGATAGCGCATGCCGCGCTGGCCAATATAGCGGCGGTAGAGACCGGGATAGCGAGTGGTCAGCGCTTCGGCCAGAAGGGCCAGATCATGTGCGCTGGTATAAGTGCGCCCTTCATCCGGCCAACCGTTCGGCGTGCCGAAATGCGTGTTCTTCATCCCCAGTTCGGCGGCGTTGCGGTTCATGAGTGCAAGCCACGCATCCATGGTTCCAACGGCCTCAAGCGCCAGCGCGACCGCCCCGTCATTGGCCGAAACCGTGGTCACGCCCAGAAGCAGTTGGCCCACCGTGACCTGATCGCCAGCCTTGAGGAACATGGAGGAGCCTTCGCCCGACCACATGTCAGCCACCTCCTGACTGATAGTGACCGACTTATCGAGCGACAGCCGGCCAGCCTCAATCAGGCGGAAGGCGGTATAGGCGGTCATCACCTTGGTGACGGATGCCGGCACAAATCGCCGATCCGGCTCTCTTGCAAACAGGGTCTGGCCGCTGGACAGATCGACAAGCAGGGCCACGGGAATTGCCGGGTCTACCGGTGCGGCGAGCGGAGCTGCCGGTAGCTGCGGAACCTTCAAAGGAGGCGCAGGAACGGGCGCGGGCGCAGCGCCCAGAGTCAACGCGGCCAGCGAGGCCTTTACGAAAGTACTGTAGGTCAAGTTCGCTCCCACCGCCGGCGCGACGGAGCGCCGGAACGATCAGCTGCTCTGAAAAGATTCGGCCGACGGTATATCCTGCGGTCCGGAACTTGGCGAGCAAGGCCTATCCCGCAACAGTGGAGGGTCAGCGCGCTATCTCATCCGCGAGCAGGCCAACGCTCATCGCGTAGTAGTTCGAGCAGTTGTATTCGAGGATGACGCGATAGTTCTGGGTCAGCAGATAGCTGGGCGCAGCCGGGCCATCCGGTTCGAACAGCGCGGCCAGCGTACTGTCAGCGATGGGCCCCTGCGGGATCACGCCCAGTCCCCGCCATTCGCGCACGGTCTTCCACTGGCTGTGCCGCACATGGACGCGCGGACATACGGGGGAGACCATTTCCGTGGTGATCGCTGCCCTGTCGACGCTGTTGGGCGTAAAGGCCCTGACGCCCCACGGCTCTCCACGGCGCCAACCAGCATCGCGGAAGTAGTTGGCGATGGAATGCAGCGTGTCCGGCTCGCTGTTCCAGATATCGCGGCGACCATCGCCGTCGCCATCGACCGCGAGGCGCAGATAGACGCTGGGGAGGAACTGCGGGTTGCCGAATGCCCCGGCCCAGCTTCCCACCAGAGATGAGCGAGGAATGCCAGTATCGGCGATCTTCAGGAGATCGATCAGTTCCGCCTCGAACAGATCGCGCCGACGGCCCTCCCACGCCAAAGTCGCAAGGGAACGGGCAAGGTCGAAATTGCCCTTCACCGCGCCGTAGCTGGTTTCATGGCCCCAGATCGCCAACACGATTGGTTCCGGCACGCCGTAACGCGCCTCCACCTCGGCTGCGAGAGGGCGCAGTCGCGCATAGGCCCGACGGCCGCCTTCTATCCGGGCGCTGGTGTTGTGATCACGCAGATAGGGCGCGAGAGGCGGAAATCCGCTGGGCGTGGCGCCAGACAGGTTGCCGCGATCAAGCGCAATGACGCGGTCATTGGGAGTCAGGCCGCCCAGCATCGCCGAAATGGTGCCCTCACTGACACCCTGAGACCGCGCTTTCGCCGCCACCTGCCCCATATAGGCGTCGAAAGAGCCATCCTGCGCACAGGCGGGCAACGAGAGCGACCCGGCCAAGGCTATGGCGGAAAGGGCGGTAAACAAACGGCGCGCAAACATGCCGGGTACTGTGGCATGTCGCGCGCCGCGTGGGAATCCCTCTTGCCGATTCAGTGCGGCCAGACGTTTCCGGCCACAGCCAGCCTACTGATCCTGCGGAGTGGTAACTACCGGCACATGGTCCAGATTTGGATAGAAGTCCGGATTGCGCGCCAGCATGTCTTTGAAGGGACCGAATCCGCAGTTCTCATCTTCACCACAGTTCGTCACCGTATGAATGTAGCGTAGCTTGCCATGTTCGATGCGGAACACATGCGCATCTGGCCGGCGGTGCTCGCCCATGCGGAGAAACACAGCGACCGATCCGACAACGGGATCGATGATGTAGCGGCGATCCGCCATCTCGATGTTGTCCGGAACGCCGACATTGCAGGTATCTTCCGGCTGACCCTTGCCGGTGAAGGCGCTGCCTTCCAGCCGGGCGCAGGGTGTGCCCCACGGCACCTGCACGCTCTTGTCCTTGAACAGATCCAGATAGGCGTCCGCAGCCGCGCGAAGTTCCTCACGCGTGTTCCGCTCCGCCTCTGGAATGACGCCCCAATCCTCGCGCTGGGCGTAATACAGCGTCTTTTCCGCGTCGAAGAGCCAATCGTCCTGATCGCTGACGATAACATCGAACGAGTTCACCGAAGCACCGCGACGATTGATCATCGTGGCCAGCACATAAGGATGTTCCGGATTGGTGATGATCGATTCGACATACACGGAACAGGCCACGGTGTCGTAGAACGCCCGGTGCCAGTCGACTTTCTGCGGGGTGGCGATCACACCGCCGAAGCTCATTGAGGAAAGCTCGAAATTCTCGTTGTAGTTGACCCATTCACCCATCGGCCTGACGTGCATAATCAGCCGCCCGGTTTCCTGCGCTTTCATGTATTGCGCGGCGGTTTCCTTCAGGCTTTCCCGGGTACAGCCAGCCTGGGCAAAGGCGGGACTGGCGATGGCGGCTGCGGCGATTGCGCCAGCGGCGCCGATGACAAAACGCTTCATAAATCCTGTGCTCCCCTCTCCGAAGCCGCGCACAATGTGCGCTTCTCTTGCCTAACTCATGGCCGAAAGAGAGTCACGAGGTGACAAGCCCGCCATTCGGCGTTAGCGGCATCGCGCAAGGACAGGTGGCCGAGTGGTTTAAGGCAGCGGTCTTGAAAACCGCCGTGGGTGCAAGCCCACCGTGGGTTCGAATCCCACCCTGTCCGCCAGTTCAGTCCCTGAGTGGGCACTGTGTTTGCGCCCGGTTTTCCCAGCAATGTCTGGAGCAGCCGGGCCTTCGATCCGACGATACGAACCTCGCTGTCCGCGACCTCGACACGCTGGGCGAGCGCGCGCAGGTGGTCGCGGCGATAGCCGCCGCCGTCGAGCCGGATACGCTCGCGCGCGGCCTTGGCGAACGTGCGAACCATCTGCGGGGTGATCGCCTTGGCTCCGCTGCTGTCGAGCATGGCCCGCGCCCGCTCGGCATCGGCCCTGGCCTGATCGCGAAGCGCTTTGAGGCCATCGATCCGGTCCTTGAGCGCCGGGTCGTCGAGATCGGTGATGCCTGCTTCAATGGCGTCGTAGAGACGCTTCAGGCGCAGCTCGGCCTCGGCGGCGCGCTTGTTGAGTTCGGCGATGTGTTCGCGGCGACGCTCGCCCTGCTCCTGCCGCCGGTCGAGGACGGCGGCGAGAATGGTTTCCAGCCGTTCGGGTTGCAGCAAGCGCTTTTCCAGATGGTCGGCGACAAGATCGTCGAGCTTCTCCATGGGCACCGCCATGCCGGTGCAGGCGGTTGGTCCCTGCCGCGCCTTCATCGAACAGGCATAATAGCGGTAGCGCCCGCCCTTGCCGGTGCGGATGGTCATGGCTCCGCCGCATTTGGCGCAATGGATCAGCCCGGTGAGCATGGTCGGCCCGCTGATGACGCGGGCGGGCATGACCTTGGGATTGCGGGCCTTGAGTAGCGTCTGCACGGCATCGAACGTCTCCTTGTCGATGATCGGCGGGACCGGCACGGTGACGATTTCGGCCTTGGGCTTCAGTTCCTTGGTCTTGCTGCGCTTGTTGAACTCATGCTCGCCCATATAGGTGCGGCGGGTGAGGATGCGGTGGACCTGCCCGATGCCCCAGCGCCCGCCGTCGCGGGTGAAGATGCGGCGGGAGTTCAGATAGGAGACGATGTTCTTCACCCCCATCTGGCCGGTGGTGCCGTCGCCCTCCAGTGCGAGGCGATAGATCAGCCGCACCGTGTCGGCATGAAGCGGGTCGATCTCCAGCTTCTTCTTGACCTTCACGCCCCGTGTCTCGGCCGCGACGGTGCGATAGCCGATGGGCGGCAGCGAGCCGTTCCAGAAGCCTTGGCGGGCATTCTCCTTCAACGCACGCATGACGTGCTTGGCATTCTCCTTCGACTGATATTCGTCGAACAGCGCCATGATCCGCCGCATCATGTCGTGCATCGGATCGTCACCAAGCTCCTGCGTGATGGAGACGAGCCGGACGCCGTTCTTGCCCAGCTTGCGGTAGTAATATTCCATCTCGAAGGCATCGCGGAAGAAGCGACTGAACGAGTGGACCACGACGACATCGAACGGCGCGGGCTTCGACGTACCCGCCTCGATCATCCGCTGGAACTCGGGGCGGCGGTCATTGGTGGCGGTGTTGCCCGGCTCGATGAAGGTTTCGGCAAGCTGGTAGCCGCGCGAGAGGCAGTAGGTCTCGCCCTGCCGTTTTTGATCGGGGATGGAAACATCATGCTCGGCCTGCCGCGCTGTCGAGACGCGCAGATAGAGGGCGGCGCGCAGCGGGACGGTCATGGCAGGCTCCTTGGCATCAGGTCATGGGGTTCGGCCGAACAGGTCATCGAACAGGTCGCCGAACCAGCGCTCGAATGCGGTGACTTCGGCTTCGGCAACGGGCACGGGATTCGGCCAGTCGTCGGTGACGGTCCATGCACAAAGTTCATGCTTTGGCGGTCGGCCGGGAAAGGGCCAGGGTTCGCCAAGCAGCGCCTCAAGTTGCTCGGATGCGGTTGGCGCGGGCGGGCGGTCGGGCTTGGCCATGCCCGAAGAGTCGTCTGAAACGGGAGGCGAGAAAACCATTTTGTCGCGCCGCTCCAACGCCTTCGCAGGACAACGAAGGAATACAGGCGATCGCCAAGGGCGGCGTATGCTCCGCTCGGCGGACACGGGGACGGATCGTCCATCATCCCCACCTCCCATGCCTTCCAAGCAGCGCTGCTTCCGCCCGGAAGATCGGTTCCGGCACGGTTTGGGGACCGGATCGTCCATCGACATGGCAAGCGATGACCTTGAGCGCATGGACCATGCAGGCTTCGATCATCGCCCTATCCAGCGACAGCCGCTCGGCGATTGCCCGATAGGACAGATCATCCACCCGATGCAGGAGGAAGACGATGCGGGGGAGCGGCGTCAACGCATCGACCGCTGCTTCATAGACGGCAAGCAGGGCGTCATGAGGCTCGGCCATGGCTCTTCCTCCCGCGCCTGGCGCCATGCCCTGTCACCTGGGCTACCCGGTTTAGCAGCGCTTGGAGCAGGTTCCGCACCTCCTCTCGGGAAAATCCCCCATCGTCGGGCGCTGGTTCGCCGAACAGGCGTGGGCTGTTCCATTTCCAGTAGGGCGTCAGCACATCCGCCAATCGCGCCATGCGGGGACAATCATGGCCGAAGCCGGTGGCATTGGCCTAGGCGAGCGACTTGGAGACATGCAGGCCGATATGCTCGGCGACCCACGGGTCGGGAAAACCCACATCGAGAAGATGGGAGGCTAGGCCGAGCTGGGCGGTGATGCCCGCCTGATAGAGAAAGTCGTTCCGACTCCCCAGCGACCAATGATCGGCCTCCGGGAAAAACTCCTTCGCCGTCCGGTATCGGTGGCGGCTGAGGCTGCGCCCTTCGCGCGTGCGCAGCAGCGTGACGGGTTCATCCTCATGCGCCTTCCACAGCGCCGCAAGAGCGCTCTGCGTCGGTGCGGCGATGATCGTGGCGGGAATGGTGGTGAGGGCACCGAGCAGCGCGCGGCGCGATGTCGTGGGAACGAGATTGTCCATATGCACCTTCCGATCCGCATCGGAGCGAACGGCGGGAGAGATGGACAGACGCGGCAAGGTTCCATGCTCCCGCGCGCTGGGCGCGGGAGCCGGGGCTGGTAACATGCCAGTGACATGCGCCGCCGCCTTTAGCCCGAAGGCTTGGACATACGCGTCGGCACCCCGGACAACATCTGTTTCCGAGTTTGCATCACTGGCGGGATTACCAGTCCCGGCACTGCCCTTTGCGCAGCGCAGACCCACCCTATCAGAGAGGATTCCCCCCGCCAAGCAGCGCGACACGCGCGCCAGCAGAGCGGCCGCCCCTGCGGCCGCTCCCGCTTCCCGGCCTGTTGCCGGTCAGCGCTGGGTTTATGGGGCGGAAATGGCCAAATCAGGCCGTGCCACCCGCTGAGACGCTGAAATTACCGGAAAATCGAGAAATCGTGCCATCCGGCTGAACAGGCTGCCACCGGCAGGAATCGCGGAAAGACAACCACCACAGGCCCCACAGGTGGCAGGCCTTTTATCTCGCCGTCTTATTTGGGTTCGTGATTCTGCGAGTTTTCGCCATCGCCATTTCTCCTCCATAGCAAGTAATCGCGGCCTATTCGACGCCGGACTGCGAAGTCGTGCGAAGTGGTTCAGGTCTGATACGCCGTGCAGTCTTCCGGCTCATCGACGGCGTATCCGGGCTGCATTACAGCAGCGTTCGAACCGTCGCGGCACATGTCGCTATCGGATTTACGGGGCACCATCACAGGCAATCGCGCGTGGTCCGACGCGGTCGGCCACAGGCAAGATATCGTGCTTCCCGTTCTCCTGGTCTGTATCATTCCTTGCGCCGCTTTCGTGGACCTCCGTGAGCTGGTCAGCCGTCAGTTGGCCGGTAAGAGAGAGGGTGTCATCATGAGTTCGCAGCGCTCAGACGCTGGACCTTGGCTGCATTCCAGGCGGCGATATCCTGTACCGATGCGTCAGGATCGCCGCTGTAAAAGGTGCCGTCACGCCATCGCGTGCATGATGACGGCGAGCTTGCGGGCAACGGCGACACGCGCTTTGGCGTGGCACTTGGTCTTCGCCAGCTTCAGCCCCCATGTCTTCAGCGTGTCGCGCCCCTTGAAGCGGGTGAGCAGCGCGGACGCCGCCTCGTAGAGCGCGCGGCGGACATCGGGATCGCCAGCCTTGCTGATGCGCCCCTGCCCGTCGATCGAGGTCCCGGACTGCCATCGCTTCGCGGTCAGGCCGAAGTAGGCCGCAACATTGCGTGAGCGGCGGAAGCGCGCGAGATCGTCGATTGCGCTACTGAAGCTGAGCGCGGTGATGGGACCGACACCGGGGATCGCCATGAAGCGGCGACACAGCTCGTCGCGCATCGCGATCTGCACGACCAGCTTGTTGAGCACGAGATAGGGGGTCCCTTTTGCGCGCCGATTGACAGGAATGGATTGGCCAGGGACCCTTTTGGCGACGCTATAATCGACGTCAGGGAGCGTTCCGTGCTTGTCGATCCATCAGTGCGGTAAGCCTTCCCAACGAAACGAGATGCTGGCTGATGAGCGACAGCCAGCCCTTGCGATGCCAGTCGACAATCGTGGCATCGTCCAACTCTCTCAAACGATCGGCATCGACGATACGGAAGCCATCCAGCGCATACTGTCGCCCATCCGGGAGTGTGGCATCTGCGCGTTTCACGATCAGCAGATCTTTGTCATGGAGCGCATCCGTGAAGGCTTTCGTGTTTTCGAATTCCACCTGATAGGCTTCGCAGAATTGCAGGGCCTGCCGCGTCAACGCACCGGGCTCGCCCTGCTCGAACAGCGGCGCGCCTTCCTCGCCTTCGCGCACCAGACGTTCCGAAGCGGTATCGATCGCCAGCGCGAAACGGTCCGCTCCCGGGACCGAGACAAAGCCGAATGGATAACGGCGCACATAAGCGGGCACATAATACCCTTCAGCCCATGTATTATCCCTGACGAAAAGATTCTGGCCCTCGGCAAGGCCGAACAATGCGACAGGGAGAAGGGTCTCCCCGGCAAAGACGATCGGGTAGCAGCGACCCGCCTCGCCAAATTCGCCCAGCACGAGCGGGATATAGGGCGTGTCGGCTGCAAACGCCATGTCGCCATCCTTGAGACGCCAGGCCGCATGGGCTGCCGAATGAAGGACGACGGGTTCGCGATAGAAAAGCGGCAGCGTGCGCGTTTCTGCGCCTCTGGTTTTATCGATAGTCATGACATCTCCTGGAATCTGCGAACGCCACAGTGCGGTCAGAACTGGATTCTCAAGCCGGCATTGCCTTTGAGGCTGTAGCCCTTGCCGAAGTCCGCGATCGGCGTGTCACCCGACACTTCGGTATAGAGCGTGTACCTGCCATTGCCCCAGCTATAGCTTCCGCCAAGGCCCAACTCACCCCACAGACGACGGTTGCGGCTTGCGATCGGCGTGCCGGACACATCGACTTGGGCGCCATCGAGCCATTCGTAGCTGAGGTTGACGAGGCCATAGACATGGCTGCGGCGGGTGCCGCCTGCGCTGTCCCAGCTGTTCTGGCGATCGATTGACAGACCCCAGCGAGACTTGAGGCTGTCGCCGCGCGCGGCGGAGACTTGCGCACCGGCCGGATCGGCAAAGCTATCGAATCCGACATGGGCATAGATCATCTGGATCTGCGGTGTCAGCGTCAGCTTATTGCCGACCGGCGAGCGCTTGCCGACCTCCAGGCTGAAGGCCTGACCCCTGCCGTCATTGCCCTTGACCAGCGTGCCCAGCGTATCGGACTTAAGGTCGCTATCGAACCAGCTGAACTTGGCCTGCGCATCGGTATAGAAGCCTTCCGGTCCATACCATGTGAGCGTGGCGCCGAGGCCATAGCCCTGCGTATCAATCTTGCCGTTGCCGAAGATCGAGGCGATGCTGTTGTCCGCCTCGCCATAATGGGCCGTTATCCCGCCGATCAGGGTCGCCCCGTCACTGCGCTGGCCAAGGACAGCATCGAGGCCCATCTGCATCTGCCAGCTGTCGATATTCTGATCGGCACCGCTCGTCGAGACCAGAGCCTCAGGCCGCTGGCGCGACGCGTCCATCCTGCCCCAGATGCCAATGCCGTCCGGCGTCGCGACATTGGCCCAGGCACGGTTGCCGACGCGCTGCTGTAGCGTGGGCAGGCCGTTGAGCGCCTGAAGGGTCTGCGCATAGCCCTCATAGACCGGAACGCCGGGCTGGTAGAGCGGCTGCGGCTGCTCGGGTTCGTCCGGCCCGCCCGGCTCGCCGGGTTCCTCCGGGTCCACCGGATCCACGGGGGGATTGAGCAGCGACGAGCGCAGATACCAGTCGCCGTCCTGCGGATCGGCGACGCCGTTCTTGTAGAGCCGGTAGCCATAGGCGCCGGCGATGACGGCCTGCTCGCCCTGGAACATATAGTCGCCATTGAGGACGAAGCTGCCGTCCGAGGCGCCGGCGACGTCGATGATCCTGATGCCCTCGACGGTCGGGGCCCCAAGCCCGTCACGGTTGATCACCGTCACCCGCGTCGTGCCGAACGTCCCACCGCCGACGACCAGCCGATCCGTCGCCGAACCGTCGCCGCCAAGCACGGCCTCGATCTCCAGCGCCCCGCCAGCGCCGACATAGTCGCCAGCCACGGTCAGCGTGCCGATCCCGCGGCCCGGCGCGACGACGCCGGCATTCACGATGTTCGCGACCGACCCGTTGCCTTCCAGGCGTCCGCCGCTCGCCACATCGACATTGCCGCCGAAGATACCGTCGACCGCGAGGGTGCCGCCCGTGACCAGACCGCCGGCGGTGTAGCCGGCATTGTCCCCGGTGAGAACCAGCGTGCCCGCGCCGGCCTTGGTGAGCACGCCGGTACCGGAGAGCCCGCCGTTCAGCGTGAAGCGCGTGTCCGCGTCGGTCAGGATCGTGCTGTCCCCCGCGAGCGCGACGGAACGATCGCTTGTAAAGTCCGCGGTGGTCCGCAGGGTCCCGCCATCGAGCGTGACATTGCCCGCCGCGTCGCCCAGATTGGCATCGGCCGAGACGACAAGCGTTCCGCCCTGGACAGCCGTGCCGCCGGTGTAGCTGTTCGCGCCCGCAAGCACGAGGGTGCCCGGATCGGTCTTCACGAGCTGCGCGTCGCCCGTCAGGACCGCGCCGATCGTCGCCGTCATGTCTGCGCCCGCGGTCGAGCCGTCGCCGACGCGGATGACGCTCTGGGCGCCGACGAGGGTCAGTTCGTCCCCACCGATCGCATAGCCATCGGCCGTGAACTGCATGCCCGACGCGGTGACGGCGCCGAGGCTGTTGTCCACGGTGACGGTGCCGCCGGTGCCGCTGAAGATGGCGAAGGCGCCGTCGGCATAGGCCGCGTTGACCGCGCCGGTGGCTTCGGTCCAGCTATCGTCGCCGGCACTGTTCTGCCAGACGCCGTTGCCGCCCTCGATCGCGCCGTTGTTCCTGATGCCGTCCGTGCCGTCCCAGAAATTGAGCGTGAGGCCGGCGCTGTTGACGAGGTTGACCTGACCCGCGACCGAGGTCTGGACGATGGTGTTGCTGCCAACCGGCATCGTCCCGAGTGCAAGGCCGTTGTCGGTCAGGGTGCCGCCATAATCGAACACGCGGTAAACGCCGGCATCGAACGCGCC
>DATMGK010000088.1:0-43421 GCA_035555595.1 Croceibacterium sp.
CAGTTGAACAAGAGCGTGGCTCATGAAGAAATACTGTGTGTCCGTTAGCCATCCCGGACGAAAGGGGCCTTGTTCCCGCCGCAGGGCAAACAGCCTTTCCAACGGAACGAAGATTGCGGCGGTGGAGATGGTGCCGAGCACGAACCAGTCCAGCCCGATATAGACCTTGCCGTCACCCGCACGCGGGATTTCCACACCGCCCGCGCCCAGCGCGAGTGCGAGAGTGGCCAGAGCCAATGCGGCGAGACCCAGCGCCTTCCGCCTACGCAACAGCATGGACAGACCTGCAAGGACCAATGTCGTCAGGATCGACAAGTCGATCGCGACACGTACCCATTCCAGCGGATAGCGGGAGCGCAATTCGGGAATTGTAAGCCATTGCGGAAAATGGAGGCAGAGCACCGCGAAAAGCGACAGCAGACCCAGAACCACTGCAAGGGTGCCGCTGATCCAGCCCGAGCCGAAGCGCCAGGGCGCGGCGTCAGCGAACAGACGAGCCAGAGCCTTTTCCGCCGTCATCTCCATGATTGCTCCCTACCCCGTTCCGCGGCATTTTTTTCGCAGAGCGGGAACAGAGCGGCTCTTACCTCGTTTACGCTTAACCAAACGATGAAAATCATTTGGTGGTGACGTTTCATCAAGAAATTGAAGAGACCGTCAGGAGCCCCGACACTTCATAGTGCCGGGGCTTTCCTGTTTTTGGCAAAGGGTGCCTAACTGGCGGCTGGCGCAGCGGTGCTGGCGGAGGGGCTGCATTCGGCGATTTTCGTTTCCGCCGCGTCGGGGTTGCCCGCGGTGCCTTCATAAAGGGTGCCGTCCTGCCCCTTGGTCCACCACACCAGAGTCTTGCCCGATGTGCGGCCCTGTTCGGTAACGTAGCGGGCGCCGCTGGCGGAAATGCCGACCGTCAATTCGTAAGTCTTGCCATCCAGCACAAGCGTGGCTTTGGATGGTTCGACACTGTTGTCGTAAGTGGCCGTCAGCCGCTGGGCGGGTAGACAATCATAGGAGATCGGGCCGGTTATTTCCGTCGCGGCCTGTGACGGGGCGCCCGTGGCGACATCGGCCACTACGCCTTCTTCCTGATTTCCCTGCTGGGACTGACCACATGCGGCGAGCGCCATGGCGGGGACGAAAGCGGCGAGGATTCTGATGCGGCTGGGCATTGGAGATTCTCCGTTTTTGTAAACGCGTTGATGATCCACCCCAGCCCGACCGGGACCTTACGGCAGGGACGAATGCGGCGCAATCGTGCCGGAAAGCCACGCTGGTCGGGGACAAAGGGCATTTGCGGTGGAACGGCGCGGCGCAAATCACTATGTGCGCTCCCATGAAGATAGCCATCGCATCCGACCATGCCGCTTTTACCCTGAAGGCAGAGCTTGCGGACTGGCTTCGCGCCCTTGGCCACGAGGTTGCGGACCTGGGTACCAATGGTCCCGAGTCGGTCGATTATCCCGACTACGGTTACAAGCTGGCGCAGCACATCGCGGCCGGAGAGGCGGATTATGGCGTGGCCCTGTGCGGCAGCGGGATCGGCATTTCCATCGCCATAAACCGCGTGCCCGCCGCACGCTGCGCGCTGGTTTCCGAACCGCTTTCCGCCAGCCTTGCCCGGCAACATAACGATGCCAACGTGATCGCGCTGGGTGCCCGTCTGACCGGTATCGACATGGCCAAAGCCTGTATCGAAGCTTTCCTTTACACCCCCTTCGCTGGCGACCGGCATGTCCGGCGCGTCGAAAAGCTCTCCCAGACTCCGCAGGACGCCTGATTTCATGAGTTCGCAGATCAACCCCGCCGCCGCCGCCGATCCACTCCGCCGTTTCTGGCATGACAGCCTGACAGACGCCGACCCGGAAGTCGCCGCCATCATGGGCCGCGAACTGGGCCGCCAGCGCGACCGGATCGAACTGATCGCCAGCGAGAACATCGCCAGCCCCGCGGTGCTGGAAGCGACCGGATCGGTATTCACCAACAAGTATGCCGAGGGCTATCCCGGCCGCCGTTACTACGGTGGCTGTGATTACGCGGACGAGGTGGAAACGCTGGCCATCGAACGCGCCAAGGCGCTGTTTGGCTGCCAGTTCGCCAACGTGCAGCCCAACAGCGGCAGCCAGATGAACCAGGCGGTGTTTCTGGCGCTGTTGACGCCGGGCGACACGTTCATGGGTCTCGACCTGGCGGCCGGTGGACACCTGACGCATGGTTCGCCGGTGAACATGAGCGGCAAGTGGTTCAACGCCGTACCTTATGGCGTGCGCAAGGAAGACCAGCGGCTCGACCTCGACGAGATTCGCAGGCTGGCGCAGGAGAACAAGCCGAAGCTGATCATCGCGGGCGCCACCGCTTATCCGCGCCACTGGGATTTCGCCGCTTTCCGTGAGATTGCGGACGAAGTGGGTGCTTATCTGCTGGTGGACATGTCCCATTTCTCCGGCCTCGTGGCTGGCGGTGCGCACCCCTCTCCCTTCCCCCACGCGCATGTCGTTACCACGACCACGCACAAGAGCCTGCGGGGCCCGCGTTCCGGCGTGATCCTGACCAATGACGAAGCGCTGGCGAAGAAGTTCAACAGCGCTGTGTTCCCGGGTATGCAGGGCGGCCCGCTGGTGCATGTTATCGCGGCCAAGGCGGTTGCATTCGGCGAAGCACTGCGTCCTGAATTCAAGATCTATGCCCGTTCCGTGGTCGAAAATGCCAAGGCATTGGCGGCGAGCCTTGAGGAACACGGCCTGCGGATCGTTTCCGGCGGCACCGACAACCACCTGATGCTGGTGGATCTGGGTCCCAAGGAAGTGACCGGCAAAGCAGCGGAAGTCGGCCTCGACCGGGCGTTCCTCACCTGCAACAAGAACTCCATCCCGTTCGACCCGCTGCCGCCGACGAAGACGTCCGGCGTCCGCCTGGGCACCCCGGCTGCGACGACGCGTGGGTTCGGCCCGGCAGAGTTCCGCAAGGTCGGCGGCCTGATCGCCGAAGTGCTGGAAGGCATGCGCAGGAATGGCGACGAAGGCGACGCGCAGGTGGAAGAAAGCGTGCGCCGCCGCGTAAACGAACTGTGCGAAGCGTTCCCCGTCTATCCCGGGAGGTAAGCAATGCCCCGCAAGCCGATCGATGACCAGTTGCTGACCGATGCCGTGACCGAAGTGAAGGCCATGGCGAAGGAAGGGCTCGCCCACCCGTCAAGTAAACCGGTGATCGTCGGCGGAGCGGTGGGCAGCGCGGCCGGGCTGTTGCTGCTGGGCGGTTCCTGGCCGCTGGCCATGCTCGCGGGTGCGGGATTCATGCTCTACAAGAGAATACGGCCCTAAGGTGCGCTGTCCCTTCTGTGCCCATGACGACAGCCAGGTAAAGGACTCGCGCCCTACCGAGGACAACACGGCGATCCGGCGGCGGCGCCAATGTGACGGCTGCGGCGGACGTTTCACGACGTTTGAGCGTGTTCAGCTGCGCGAAGTCATCGTGATAAAGAGCGGCGCCGTGGACGGCACCCGCAGGCGCGAACCGTTCGAGCGGGCCAAGCTGGAACAATCCGTCGCCCTCGCCTGTCGCAAGCGGGGTATCGAGCAGGAGCGGATCGACCAGCTCGTTTCCCGCATCCAGCGGCAGGTGGAAACGGCGGGCGAAAGCGAAATTCCCTCGGCGCGGATCGGTGAAATGGTGATGGAAGGCCTGCGGCAACTGGATGCCGTGGCCTATATCCGCTTCGCCTCTGTCTATCGCGATTTCTCCGAAGCGCGCGATTTCGAAGAGTTCGCCAGCAGCGTGCGCGATGTCGGAAACCAGTGAACCGCCGGTAATCGTCCTCGTCCGTCCGCAACTCGGCGAGAACATCGGCAAGGCGGCGCGGGCAATGCTCAACTTCGGGCTTACCGAGATGCGGCTGGTTTCTCCCCGCGATGGCTGGCCCAACCCCTCTGCTGGGCCTGCCGCTTCGGGCGCAGACGTGGTGCTGGAACAGGCGCGGGTATTTGAGAGCGTGGCAGATGCGGTGGCCGATTGCGCGCACGTCTATGCCACCACGGTGCGCAAACGCGGCGTCACCAAGCCAGTGCTGACGCCGGAAGAAGCCGCGGTGAACATTCACGCCCAACCGGGACGGAGCGCATTGCTGTTCGGGCCCGAACGTTCCGGTTTGGAAACGGAGGACGTGGCACTGGCGCGGGCGATCGTCACCGTGCCGATCAATCCCGAGTTCGGATCGCTCAATCTCGCGCAGGCCGTAATCCTGATGGCTTACGAATGGGCGCGCCCGCGCGATCTGGTGCAGCCGACGCTGGAGGAAATCCTGCCCCCGGCGGAACAGAACGATCTGGAGGGCCTGATCGGCCATTTCGAAGCACTGCTGGAGCCCAAGGGGTACTTTCTGCCGCCAGCCCGGGCAGAGGCCACGAAACGAACCCTGCGAGGCGTCCTGACCAAGCCCGGCTGGAACCATCTTGAAGTACGCACCCTGCGCGGGGTGTTAAGCTATTTGCAGAAGCCGCCGCGCGACAATTAATATGCCCTCTTCGTTTGTGGTGCGGGATAGGCCATGGTAACGAACGACAACAAAAAGACGAGGGGATAGGATCGGCCATGAGAATTCCTGCTATTGCCGCTGCAGCACTTGCCATGACAGCAACGAGTGCAATCGCCGCAGAATCAACCGAAAATGCCGAAGAAAAGAGCGAGAAAAAGATCTGCCGCACTGAGCGAATGACAGGCTCGCTGACCCGAAGTACCCGAATTTGCCTGACCGAAGCACAATGGCGCGAAGTCAATGACCGAACCCGTAGAGGTCTTGATGAAATGGGGCGTAGTGCCGCAGGCGGCACCGCGGTTCAGAATAACCGTGGGGCGGGCGGCTGATCGCACACCCTTCTGATTGACTTTTCCTCGCCAAGCGGCCAAGGGCGCCGCTCGCGATTGGTCCCGTATCCCGGTGAAGCGGTGGCCGCGCATGACAACAGGTCATGCGGTGCGATGCCGGGTTGAAGCGCCGCCACTGGGGCGGTGACAGCAAATTTGGAGTACGACGCATGTCGAAGCGCAAAAGCGCCAAGCATAAACTCGACCGCCGCATGGGCGAGAATATCTGGGGCCGTCCGCACAGCCCCGTGAACCGCCGTTCCTATGGCCCGGGCCAGCACGGCCAGCGCCGCAAGAGCAAGATGAGCGACTTCGGCCTGCAGCTGCGCGCGAAGCAGAAGCTCAAGGGCTATTACGGCGATGTCACCGAAAAGCAGTTCAAGGCGACTTACAAGGCTGCCACCCGCATGAAGGGTGACACCGGCCAGAACCTGATCGGTCTTCTGGAACAGCGCCTGGACATGATCGTCTATCGCGCCAAGTTCGCGCCGACCATCTTCGCCGCCCGCCAGATCGTCAGCCACGGGCACATCCGCGTGAACGGCGTGAAGTGCAACATCGCCAGCCGCAAGGTCGTGCCGGGCGACGTCGTCAGCCTGGGTGACAAGGCCAAGGAAATGGCGCTGGTGATCGAGGCGCAGAGCCTGCCGGAACGTGACATTCCCGATTACGTGGCGCCGGATGGCACCGACAAGGTGACCTTCACCCGCGTTCCCAAGCTGGACGAGGTGCCCTACCCCGTCACGATGGAACCGAACCTGGTCGTCGAGTTCTACTCGCGCTAATCCGGCTTCCGGTTACGAACACGAAAGGGCGGTCCTTGCGGGCCGCCCTTTTCGTTTATGCCTGCTGCGTGGCCGTTTCTGCCGAGAGCAAAATCAGTTCTGCTGCCGATCTGCGCGAAACAACGTCCATTCCTCGATCACGCGGCCATCCGGCAGATGGCAATACCCCACATCGCCGCCAGCTTCCTTGCGGATTTCTAGCCGGCCACCTTTCTCTACGCAATGAACAGAAGCGGGATTGGCCAACCCCACAGGAGGTGCTGGCTCGTCCTGAGTGGCCGTGCAACCACCGAAAAGCACGAGCATTGCGAGGGGTGAGTATTTCATGACCATCCTCATCAGAATATCAGGATGCCAACGCTCTCACAGGCAACGGGCCGGTGTCCAGCCCTGCTCCTCACGTCAACACTGTTGGATCGCCACTGTAGTTCCGGCGAAAATCGCCAGCAAACGCGGCAAAGCGCCCGTCGCTGATCGCGTCGCGCATCCCCTGCATCAACTGCTGGTAGAAAGTCAGGTTGTGTTCGGTCACCAGCATGGCGCCGAGAATTTCGTCCGACTTCTGCAAATGGTGGAGATAGGCGCGCGAATAGCTGGTGCAGGCCGGGCACGGGCACCGTTCATCCAGCGGGCCGGTGTCCTCTGAATGCCGAGCGTTGCGCAGGTTGAGCGGACCATTCCAGGTGAACGCCTGACCGTTGCGGCCTGAACGGGTGGGTAGCACGCAATCGAACATATCCACGCCGCGCTCGACCGCGCCCACAAGATCATCGGGCTTGCCCACGCCCATCAGATAACGCGGGCGGTCGGCTGGCAACATGCCAGGCGCGAAGTCCAGTGTGGCAAACATCGCCTCCTGCCCCTCACCCACGGCGAGACCGCCGATTGCATAGCCGTCAAAGCTGATGGCGCGGAGAGCATCGGCGCTATCGCGGCGAAGACTTTCATCCAGCGCGCCCTGCTGAATGCCGAACAGGGCTGCATTTTCGGCGTGTTCGCCGCCAGCGTCGAACGCCGCCCGGCTGCGCGCGGCCCAACGCATCGACAATTCCATGGAAGAGCGGATTTCCGCCAACGGCCGGTCTGCACGTGGACATTCGTCGAAAGCCATGACGATGTCCGAACCCAGCAGGCGCTGGACTTCCATCGACCGTTCCGGCGTGAGCATGTGCTTCGAACCATCGAGATGGCTGCGGAACTCCACGCCCTGTTCGGTCAGCTTCCTGAGATCGGACAGACTCATCACCTGATAGCCGCCGCTGTCTGTCAGGATCGGGCGCGACCAGTTCATGAAACGGTGCAATCCACCCAGCCGGGCAACCCGTTCCGCACCGGGCCGCAGCATCAGGTGATAAGTATTACCTAGGATGATGTCGGCCCCCGTAGCGCGCACGGACTCCGGCTTCATGGCCTTTACCGTGGCCGCCGTGCCCACGGGCATGAACGCCGGGGTGCGAATTTCTCCGCGCCGCATGGCGATGCGGCCCGTCCGGGCCTTGCCGTCGGTTGCATCGATCGTGAAGGCGAAGCGGGGCGCTTCAGAAACCATAGACAAGCGTGAACCTGCTGAGGGTATCGGTCTTTACCGCGCCGATCGGGGGATTGCTGTCATAGTCCAGCGTGTAGGAAAGGCGCGTGGTCAGACGGTCGCTGACTTTCGCCTCCAACCCGCTCGTCAGCACAACGCTGGTATTGTTTGAATCGATCAGCACGGTTGCAGAACCGCCGCCATCGGCGACCAGATCGGCATCCTGCGTGAACTTGATCGAACGTGCGAGCTGCCAGTCAAAATCCACCCCGGCCAGCGCGCCGAAACTGGTGTCGCTGGTGCCATCGAGAAAATCCACGCGCCGCCAGGCGGGGCCGGCCTTGATCGAAAGCTGCGCGGCCTTGCTGTCTATCACCTTGTAGCCCAGCCCGCCGGAGAGCGAATAGCGCGCGGAGAAACCCTGGAAGCGATCCCGTTCGAACTGCCCCAGCCCGTAGGCGAACAGGCCGCTATCTATCTGATAGCGCGGCTCGTAAGCGGCGAGATACTGTTCGCGCGAGGTGCGGCCGTTGCTGCGCTGATAATCGGCATTGGCCTTGAAGCGGTGCTGCCAGTCGATCCCGGTGCGTTCCATCGCAAGGGACAGGGTTACGCCAACGTTGCTGCTGTTGCCTGAGGACTGGAACGCGCCGATCTGGCCCCGCCCGCTCCATCGTTCGAAGATGCCGGCGGTCCGGATCTCCTCCTCTTTGCGGGCAGCTTCGGCGGTCGCCAGTTCGCGCCGCTTCTGCTGGAAGGCGCCGTTCAGGGCATCGATTTCAGCGACGTCGTCCGGATTGGTCTGCTTGGCGATCTCCACCACGGTGCGGACCTTTGCCGCATCGCCGGTGGCGATCGCGGCTTCGACCATCTTCCGCACAGGCTCCGGCAATTCGGCAGCGGCGGGGGTGGCGCACAGGGCCACGGTCAGGATGAGGGGATAACGAATTGGCAGCGTCATGCGACCGCTTGCTAACGCCTCAATCGCGCAGCCGCCACCCCGTGTGGAAGATGAAAGCGACAACAGCGATACATAGCGCGATAAAACCCGCCGTTATCCCGAACGCCAGGCCGATCGGCACGTCAGCCGTTCCGGTAAAAGTCCAGCGCAGGCCGTTGATAAGATAGAAGATCGGGTTGAACTGCGCGACCGTGCGCCACGGTTCCGCCAGCATATCAATGGTGAAGAACGTGCCGCCAAGGAAAGTCAGCGGCGTGAGGATCAGCATCGGGACAATCTGCAGCCTTTCGAACCCATCAGCCCAGATGCCGAGGATGAAGCCGAACAGTGAAAATGCCGTGGCGACGAGGATGATATAGCCGAGCGCAAAAATAGGGTGGGCAATCGAGTAGTCCACGAACAGCATGGCCGTCAGCAGGATGATCAGCGCGATAATGAGCGATTTGGCCACTGCAGCGCCTACGAACCCGGCTAGCGTTTCTGCCACGCCGACGGGTGCGCTGAGCAATTCGTAGATCGCACCGGTAAATCGCGGCATGTAGATGCCGAAGCTGGCGTTCGACGTACTTTCGCTGAGCAAAGTCAGCATGATAAGGCCCGGCACGATGAACGCGCCGTAGCTGGCGCCACCGAACTGCCCCGGATCCATCCGCCCGCCGATGGCAGCGCCGAACACCACGAGATAGAGCGAGGTCGTCAGCACCGGCGAGAGGATCGAGCCGAACGCGGTGCGAAAGAACCGGGTCAGTTCGCTGTTGAAAATGGCCCACGCGCTGCGGAAGTTCATGCCGCAACCTCGCCGTTTTCGACCAGATCGACGAAGATGTCCTCCAGACTGGATTCGCGCGTTTCGATACCTTCGAAAGCGATACCGAGATCGACCAGTGCCTTCACCAGTTCGGCAGCCTCTCGCTTGCCCTTCCCCGTGCCGTCGCCGCCGCGATAAAGCAGTGTGCGACCGTCGCTCTCTATGGATACCGGATAGCCAGACAGCGGTGCAGGCAGGGCGGAAAGCGGCTCAACAAGGGAAATCCGCGCTTCCGTGCTGCCAAGCTTGGCCATGATGGCGTCTTTTTCGTCTACCAGCAGCAGCTTGCCCTTGTTGATCACACCCACACGGTCGGCCATTTCCTGGGCCTCTTCAATGTAGTGGGTGGTCAGGATGATCGTTGTGCCTGCATCGCGCAGCGCGCCGATCTGGCGCCACATGTCCCGCCGCAGTTCCACGTCAACGCCAGCGGTGGGTTCATCCAGAAACAGCAGTTCCGGATCATGGCTGAGCGCCTTGGCAATCATGACGCGGCGCTTCATGCCCCCGGAAAGCTCTCGGATCTTGGCGTCGCGCTTGTCCCACAGGCTGAGCGAGCGGAGCACCTGTTCGATCCTTTGCGGATCTGCGGGCGCGCCGAACAACCCGCGTGAGAACCGAACGGATCGTTCAACGTGGGCGAACAT
Organism: Croceibacterium sp.; assembly: GCA_035555595.1. Classification (GTDB taxonomy): domain Bacteria; phylum Pseudomonadota; class Alphaproteobacteria; order Sphingomonadales; family Sphingomonadaceae; genus Croceibacterium_A. The sequence goes on from DATMGK010000088.1 coordinate 9,584, forward strand.
GTCGAACGACAGTTCCTGCGGCACCAGCCCGATGCGCCGACGAACGTCGCGCCAGTTGTTCAGAACATCGGTGCCGAAAGCCTCTATCGTGCCGCCAGTCGGGCGCAGGAGGCCGCAAACTGCACCGATCAAGGTAGTCTTGCCGGCGCCATTGGGGCCCAGCAGCGCAAATATCTCACCCCGACGGATTTGCAGATCGACCCCTGCAAGCGCGGTAGTCCCGCCCTTGTAGGTCTTCGACAAATTGCGGATGTCGAGGATGGGCGCGCTCACGGAGCATCAAATGGGCGAGACCCGCCGCCAATGCAAGCTTGCTCCAGCCTCTCATGCCCGGATGTTCGCATTTACCGCGAGACGGGTTCCGACCCCCATCGCGACATTTTCTTACAAATTTTGCGTGGCGCGCGGACTGAACGGAAATATTGCTGCTCAAAGATTTGTACCGGGAATCCATAGTCCGGATCGATCATGGGTCAGTGCGTATGGGAGAAGCGCGCAAATGTATCAGCAGAATGCCGGTTATCCGGTTCGGTCAGACCTTTCGGCGGTAGCGCAGGCCTTCGGCCCTGCGTGCAATCTCGGGAGGATGCTGGGCGAATTCGGCACAGAGCGGGCGTTCTCGGGCGTTCCGAAGAAAGCCCACGCGATCGCATCGTTGGATCGTTATGATCGCCTTTCGCGGGTTCTGCACTGGGCGGTTGCAGCCGGCATTATCTACACGATGTTAGTGGGATACGGCATGCACTTCGTATCAGATGCTGCCGTTCACGATGTTCTGTCGATGCTCAACATGTCTGTCGCGACGGTGGTGGCGGGCCTGATGGTCGTGCGATTCATCTGGCGCTTCTTCCGCCCGGCATTGTCGCACGGCGACAAGATCCCCTCTACCCACAAAGCAGCAGCCCACCTGGCGCATGAGGTGTTCTACATCATCATCTTCTGCGTGCTTGTCAGCGGCTTCCTGATGCTGAAGCACGGCTTCGCGTTCTTTGGCCTGATCGAAATTCCGCGATTGGTTCATTCGGATGTGGTGAACGACTTCTTCTTCACCTTTCACCGCGCGAGCTGCATCGCGTTGGGCCTCATGCTCGCGCTACACATCGCCGCGGTGGTGAAGCATCAGTGGGTGGACAAGTACCCGATACTGTCGCGAATGCTCTGACCCCTAGGGAAGGAGCAGCGATCCGTCGCCGTAGGAATAAAAGCGGTAATCGTTGTCGATGGCGTGAGCGTAAGCCGCCTGCATCCTGTCCAGCCCCATCAGTGCGCTGACCAGCATGAACAGCGTCGATCGCGGCAGGTGGAAGTTCGTCATCAGGCCATCGATCGCCTTGAAGCGATAGCCAGGCGTGATGAATATGGATGTGTCACCTTCGAACGGCTGGATCACGCCCTGATCGTCAGCCGCGCTTTCCAGCAGGCGGAGGCTGGTGGTGCCCACGGCGATGACACGCCCACCCGCGCGGCGCACAGCATTGAGGCGTTCGGCCGTAGCGGCGTCAATGCGACCCCATTCAGCGTGCATCGCATGGTCGGCGGTGTCGTCTGCTTTCACCGGGAGGAATGTGCCCGCACCGACATGAAGCGTCAGCGTTTCCTGCGCGATGCCCGCGTCAGCAAGCGCGCCCAGCAGGCCAGTTGTGAAATGCAACGCTGCCGTTGGCGCGGCGACGGCACCGTCCTTGCTGGCGAACATGGTCTGGTAATCTGACAGGTCCGCCTCATCGGTTGGGCGTTTACCTGCGATGTAGGGGGGCAGCGGCATACGGCCCGCTCTTTCGAGCAGCACTTCGACCGGCTCTTCACCCAGGAAGGCAAGAGTCCAGCTTCCATCTTCGTGCCGTGTTTCGGCGATGGCAGAGACGCTGGCGGGAAACTCGATCAGATCCCCTTCCCGCAGCCTCTTCGCGTTACGCACGAAGGCCTGCCAACGCCGCAGATCGATCCGCTTGTGCAGCGTCGCCCCGATCCGCGCCATGCCGCGATGCCCTTCGAGCTGGGCGGGAATGACGCGTGTGTCGTTGAAAACCAGCACATCACCGGCCCGCAGGAACTGCGGCAGATCGCTGACTTTCGCATCATCGAACGGCCCTGAACCGGGAACGACCAGCATCCGCGCGGAATCGCGCGGCCGCGCGGGGCGCAAAGCGATGCGTTCGGCAGGCAGGTCGAAGTCGAACAGGTCGACGCGCATGAGAGTCCCTTGCGCCAGATGGCGAACGGCGCCCGCCAGGACGGCGTGCGACGCTAGTTCGCGGTGATCGTCGGCACCTCTACCGCAGGCTGCGGCACCGGTGCGTCAAACTTCGGCGGCTTGTTATCCGCGCCGATCGATGCCTGGACGATCACCGTGGGATTGGCCGGCGGCTCCCCCCGTGTAATCGCGTCTACCGCATCCATCCCGGAAATGACCCGGCCGAAATTGGTGTAGTTCCGATCGAGCGAAAAACGCGGGTAGAACATGATGAAGAACTGGCTGTTGGCGCTGTTCTTGTCAGTCGCGGTGCGCGCCATCGCCACTGTGCCGCGAACGTGGGGCAGAACGTTGAATTCCGCTTCAAGATCGGGAAGTTCCGAACCACCACGCCCGGTTCCGGTCGGATCGCCGGTCTGCGCCATGAAGCCATCGATCACGCGGTGAAAAACCACGCCATCGTAGAAGCCCTCACGAGTCAGCGTCTTGATCCGCTCCACATGCTTGGGCGCCCATTGCGGCATCAACCGGATCGCCACGCGCTTGCCATTCGACAGGTCGAGAAACAGGATGTTTTCCAGATCCTGCGTCACATCGGCATTCACCGCGATCGGCAGTCGATTCTGCGTTGGCGCGGTAACCGCCTGGTCCTGCAGCGCCTCTTCCTGAGCGTGGGCCGCAGGCGCCATGAAGGAAAGCAGCGCGAGCGCGGCAACAAAAGAACGGGTCATCATCGCAGCGACAGGATCCTTGAAATGTCGGGCCGCCCTACCGGCTGGCCGCTGACAGTGCAATGAACGGCGGGTTCACCCTCAAAGTTCTCCCCGCCGTCCGAGCTTGTTAACGCGCGCAACAACCTGATCGCGCACCTCCGGACTGACGAACGGCGCGATTTCGCCGCCGAACAGGGCGATTTCCTTCACCAGCTTGCTGGCAATTGGCTGAAGCGAAACGTCAGCCATCAGGAATACGGTTTCGATCCGGCCGTTCAGCTGCTGGTTCATGCCGGCCATCTGATATTCGTATTCGAAGTCAGCCACCGCGCGCAGGCCCCGCACGATCACGCTGGCGCCGACGCTTTCGGCGAACTTCATCAACAAGGCGTCGAAACCGCGCACTTCGACATTATCGAGGCCCTGCCGCGCGACTTCCGCGCGGACCATCTCCATGCGTTCTTCCGGCGTGAACATCGGATCTTTCGACGGATTGGTCGTAACGCCCACGATCAGCCGGTCGACCAGCTTCGCCCCGCGGCGGATGATGTCCGCGTGACCCAGCGTGACCGGATCGAAAGTGCCGGGATAGAGGCCGACGTGTTGGGTCAATTTTCCCGCTCCACCATGAAACGCGCCAGAGCCCGCAACAGATCAGCCTCCTTACCATGCCCCGCGAGGTGGCCGACAGCCTGTTCGCTGAGCGCCCGCGCCTGTTCGCGCGCCTTTTCCGGCCCCATCAGCGAAACGAAAGTCGCCTTGCCGCGATCTTCATCCTTGCGCAGCGCCTTGCCCGCCTTCGCCTCGTCCCCTTCATGATCCAGCAGATCGTCGGCGATCTGGAAGGCCAGGCCGATGTCACGGGCATAGGCGCGCAGGTGAGCCCGCCCTTCCTCTGGCACGCGGCCAAGGATCGCGCCCATCTCCACCGCAGCGCCCAACAGGGCCCCGGTCTTGAGTTGTTGCAGGCGAGTGACGGCATGCACATCGAAGTCCGCGCCTTCGGCCGCGATATCCATCATCTGTCCACCAGCCATGCCCCCCGCCCCGCTGGCGACGGCGAGGCATTGGACGAGTTCCGAGCGGACGAAAGGGTCGGTGCTGGTCGCCGGATCGGCCAGCAGTTCAAACGCCAGCGAGATGAGCGAATCCCCTGCCAGCACGGCGGTTGCTTCATCAAATTCGCGGTGCACCGTGGGTTTGCCGTGGCGCAGATCATCATCGTCCATGCACGGCAGATCGTCATGCACCAGCGAATAGGAGTGGATCGCCTCAATCGCGCAGGCCGCGCGCATGGCAGCCGCGCGGGCGACACCATACATTTCGGCCGTGGTCGTCAGCAGCAGGGGCCTGACCCGCTTTCCGCCGCCGATGGCCGCGTGGCGCATGGCCAGCACAAGGCGCTGCCGCCCGTCTTCCGGCACAGCGAGCAGCGCATCGAACGCCTTGTCGATATCGGTCTGAATCCGCTGAAAAGCGCGCGCCAGCTGATTGCTGGAAGGGACCAGTTGCACGGCCGCCGCCCTCAAGCTCAATCCGCGTCGAACGGCACGGCGCCGGTGGGCCTGCCATCAGGCCCGGCGACGATCTTTTCGATCCGCGCCTGCGCCGCATCCAAGCGTGCCTGGCAATGCCGCCGCAACTGCTCGCCCCGTTCGTAGAGCGAAATCGATTCTTCCAGCGGCACTTCGCCCGTTTCGAGCCGGCGCACGACATCTTCCAGCGCGCGCAGCGCCTCTTCAAAAGACATCTCGGCGATGGCGGGTGCGGTCTCTGTCATGATCCGGCGGGTTTGGCTGCGATGCCTCCCGTGGTCAAGCGCGGGCCTCTACGAAAATAAGGGGGACTGGCGAGACTCGGACGCGCTCGCTAAGGGCGCTGGCATGACCGCGATAACCCCCGAAATCGTCGAATCGCACGGGCTGAGCCCCGACGAATACCAGCATGTCCTGAAGGCCATGGGGCGAGAGCCCAATCTGGTCGAGCTGGGCATCTTTTCCGTGATGTGGAGCGAGCATTGCTCGTACAAATCCAGTCGCCTGCACCTGAAGAAGCTGCCGACAACGGCCCCGTGGGTAATCTGCGGGCCCGGCGAGAACGCCGGCGTCATCGACATCGGCGACGGGCAGGCCGCCATCTTCAAGATGGAGAGCCATAACCACCCTAGCTACATCGAACCCTATCAGGGCGCGGCGACGGGCGTGGGTGGCATCCTGCGCGACGTATTCACGATGGGCGCGCGTCCGGTAGCGAATCTGAATGCGCTGCGGTTCGGGCGGCCCGACCATCCGAAGATGAAGCACCTCGTCAAAGGGGTGGTCGAAGGCATCGGCGGATACGGCAACTGCGTGGGCGTGCCGACCGTTGGCGGGGAAACCAATTTCCACCCGGCTTATGACGGCAACATCCTGGTCAACGCGATGACGGTGGGCGTCGCCGATCAGGACAAGATCTTCTATTCCGCGGCCACCGGCCTGGGCAATCCGATCGTCTATGTCGGGTCCAAGACCGGGCGCGACGGCATCCACGGCGCGACCATGGCCAGCGCCGATTTTGGCGAGGATGCAGAGGCAAAGCGCCCCACGGTGCAAGTGGGTGACCCCTTCACCGAAAAGCTGCTGATCGAAGCCTGTCTGGAACTGATGGCGACCGATGCCATCGTCGCGATTCAGGATATGGGCGCGGCGGGCCTCACCTCCTCGTCCGTGGAGATGGCGTCAAAGGGCGGCGCAGGCATCAGGCTGAACATGAACAAGGTGCCGTGCCGCGAAGAAGGCATGACGCCCTATGAAATGATGCTGAGCGAAAGCCAGGAGCGGATGCTCATGGTGCTGAAGCCGGGCAAGGAGCCGATGGCCGAAGCGATCTTCCGCAAGTGGGAGCTCGATTTCGCGGTGATCGGCGAAGTGACCGATACCGGGCATATGGTGTTGGAATGGAACGGCGAAGTGGTTTGCGACATCCCGCTCGCCCCGCTGGCCGACGAAGCACCACTCTATGACCGGCCGCATGTCAGCCGTGAGGAATACAAGGCGTGGGCGGCAGTGAAGCCGCTGGGCGACGTTCCGGAAATCACGGATATCGGCGCGGACTTGCTGAAGCTGATGGGCAGCGCCGATCTCGCCAGCAGGCGCTGGATCTGGGAGCAGTACGACAGCCAGGTGGGCGCGGACACTCTCCAGAAATCCGGCGGTGACGCGGCGGTCGTGCGTGTTCACGGATCGCTGAAAGCGCTGGCGATGAGCACGGACTGCACTCCGCGCTATTGCTATGCCGATCCCTATGAGGGCGGGAAGCAAGCGGTTGCGGAAACCTATCGCAATATCTCCGCCGTGGGCGCCAAGCCGCTGGCGATTACCAATTGCCTGAACTTCGCCAACCCGCAGCGGCCGGAAATCATGGCCCAGATCGTTGGTTGTCTGGAAGGCATGTCGGCGGCCTGTCAGGTGCTCGACTATCCGATCGTTTCCGGGAACGTCAGCCTCTATAACGAGAGCAAGGCGACCGGCGGCGGTAGCGCGATCCTGCCCACGCCCGCGATCGGCGGCGTTGGCCTGATGGCCGATTACAACAAGATGGCCACCATCGGCTTCAAGGCTGAGGGTGAAGCGATCTATCTGATGGGTCAGGAGGCATGGGCCTCCCCCGCCCTGAAGCGTGGCCATCTGGGCCAATCGCTGTGGCTGCGCGAAATCCATGGGCGCGAGGACGGTGACGCCCCGCATGTGGATCTGACGCTGGAAAAGAATTCCGGCGAATTCATCCGCGAACTGATCGAAGCCGGGCTGGTCAGCGCCGTGCATGACGTGTCCGACGGCGGCATCGCCGTGGCGCTGACGGAAATGGCTCTGGCTGGCGGCATCGGCGCAGAGGTCGACAATGTGCCCGCCGACTATACGCCTACTTCATGGTGGTTCGGCGAGGATCAGGGCCGCTATCTGTTCACGGTGCCCGACGTGGCCGCCTTCCAGGCGCAGCTCGCCAAGGGCACCCGTGACGCGGATACGGCATCTTCCGGTGTGCGGCGAATCGGCACAGTGGGCGGCGGCGATGTGTTGGGAGTGACCCTCTCCACGCTACGCGGCGCGCATGAGGGCTTTTTCCGCGACTGGATGGAAGACTGAACGGCGCTCGCAGCTGGTTTCGTATGAAATCGGTGAACAAGTCGGCGCCGCTCTGGCGTTCGGCTGCGCCTCGTCATAGCTGGCAACTGGAACCCGCACCCTGGGCCTGAAAGTAGCGTGCCTATGGCGACCACTTCACCCGATCGTATTCTCTCACTCGACGTGATCCGCGGCATCGCGGTGATGGGCATCTTCTCCGTCAATATCGTCGGCATGGCGATGATCGAAAGCGCCTATTTTTACCCGCCCGACTATGGATTCGGTTCCGTGGGCGACAAGGTGATGTGGGCACTCAATTCGATCTTCGTCGACGGGCGTTTTCGCAGCCTTTTTTCAATTCTGTTCGGCGCCTCGCTGACCCTGGTGGTGGAACGCGCGGTGGCGGCCGGCAAGGAAGGGTGGCAGGTCCACTATCCGCGCATGGCGGTATTGCTGCTGTTCGGCATGGCGCACTTCTACCTGTTGTGGTGGGGCGACATTCTGGTGAACTACGCACTGGTCGGGATGATCGCCTATCTGTTCTGGCGCCTGGATTCCAAAGCGCTGGCAGGCATCGCGGCGGTCATGCTGATCGTTTATTACGCCCCCGCGCTGGTTGAAACGCAAGTGCAACTGGCCAAAGTCGAAGCCAGTCGCGAGCCCGGCGCCTCTCCCGAGTTGATCGCGGAAGTGAAGGAGATGCTCGATGCGCCTGCCGATTTTGACGAGCAGATAGAAGAGGACAAGGCCAACAACGCCAGCCTTGCCGCGCATGTTCGTGCATCTACCTCGATGCCCGCAGCGATGCGACCGTGGGATTCGATACCCGGCTATGGCCTGGAAACGCTCGGCCTGATGCTGCTGGGGATGGCTGGATATAAGTCCGGCTTCCTGACCGGTGCATGGTCGCGGCGGCGGTATGTCCTGGTCGCGGCGCTATGTCTGGGTGTGGACCTGCTGGCGCATACTTATGGCGTCTGGCTGACGCTGAGAGCGGACTTCGCGCCGGAGGTCTACTTCCCGTGGACACGTTCCTACGTCAGCCCACTGCACCCGGTAGGTGCGATCGGCTATGCCGCGCTGATCATCCTGATGTTCCATCATCGCAGCGCGCTGGCAGATCGCTTTGCTGCAGTGGGGCGCGCCGCCTTCACCAACTATCTGGGTGCGACCGTGATCGGCGTGCTGTTGTTCAACGGCACGTTCGGCGGGCTTTACGGGAAACTCTCGCGCGGAGAGTTGTGGCTGTTCGTCCCGTTCGTCTGGGCGCTGATGCTGCTGTGGTCGAAATGGTGGCTCGACCGGTATCGCTATGGCCCGTTCGAATGGGTGTGGCGTTCGCTTTCACGCATGGAATGGCAACCGATGCGACGGATGCGAACCCCGGCCTGAGGTTATGCCGCCACCCAGTCGCGTTCCGGAATATCGAGCAGTTTCAGGAGCGATGTGAGGTCGCCGCGATCGATCCAGCCGTTGGCCGCCGAACGCGCCTTGGGCTTGGCGCGGAAGGCCACGCCGTAAGTGGCCTCCTGAAGCATCGGGATGTCATTCGCCCCGTCACCCGTCGCGAGCGTGACCGCGCCCTTGCCGGCCACTTCGGCCTCTTCCGCCAGAACCCGCGCCTTGACCGAGGAATCGGTAATCCCGCCGACCAGCCCCCCGGTAAGCCGGGCCTCGCTGACCGCCAGCCGGTTCGCCACCACGCGTTCGAAGCCGAGATTCGCCGCCACAGGGTCAGCGAAATGATGGAACCCGCCCGTGACCAGCACCGTGCGGCAACCGCGATGCTTCAGCGTGGCGACCAGCGCGCGCGCGCCCTCCATCGGGCGGATGCGATCGGCAAGACAGGTGGCGATGGCGCCTTCATCCAGCCCCGCCAGCAGGCCGACCCGTTCCCGCAAAGCCTCTGCGAAATCCAGTTCGCCCTGCATCGCGCGTTCGGTGATCGCGGCGATCTGTGGCTTCAGACCCGCGAAATCGGCGAGTTCATCGATGCATTCCTGCCCGATCATGGTCGAATCCATGTCCGACACGAACACATCGGGCACGCGAATTTCATCGCGCGCTATCAATCCGTCGGAACCCGGGAAGTGAGCGTCAAGCACGCGGCGCAGCACATCGGCATCGGCGCCCGGCAGCGCGAGTTGCAGCACTTCTGAACAGGCGTCGAGCATCGTCGCCTCTGCAAGCGCAATGCCTTCAACCTTCAACGCCGCGACGGTAGCATCGAGGCGCGTTTCCAGCGTGGCGGGGTCTGCTATCAGCCTCGCAATGAGCAAGGTTCAATCTCCGGATAAAATGGCGGTCGCGCTAATTGCAGGGCCGACGGCAAGCGGCAAGAGCGATCTGGCAGTCGATCTGGCGCTGGAACTGGAACGGCGCGGCGCAAAGGCGCGCGTGATCAATGCCGACAGCGCGCAGGTCTATCGCGATCTGGCGGTGCTGAGCGCCCGCCCCTCGCCAGAGGAGATGCGCAGCGTGTCCCACCACCTGTTCGGAGAATGGGACGGCGCGGAGGCCTGTTCCGCCGCCGACTGGGCCAGCGCAGCGAAGCGCGAAATAGAGGATTCTCGGGAGGCAGGCGCGGTCCCCATACTTGTGGGCGGTACGGGCCTTTATATCCGCACGCTGCTGGACGGAATCGCGCCGGTCCCGCCGATCGATCCGGCTATCCGCGAGGCCGTACGCGCGCTTCCGACCGCCGAGGCCTATTCGGCGCTGACAGTCGAAGACCCGGATCGCGCAGCCCTGCTGAACCCCGCCGACAGCACCCGCGTGGCGCGCGCGCTGGAGGTTGTACGATCGAGCGGCAGGCCGCTGGCGGAATGGCAGAAAGAACGTGAGGGTGGGATTGGTGACTCTGTCGAACTGTTCCCCCTGATCCTTCTGCCGGAGCGTGAAGAGCTTTATCGCCGATGCGACGCACGGTTCGGGCGGATGCTGGACAATGGCGCCGTTGCCGAGGTGGAAGCCCTGCTTGCGCGGCATCTGGTCCCTGCCCTGCCCGTCATGCGCGCAATCGGCGTTCCGGAAATCGCTGGCTGGCTGCGCGGCGAATGGTCGCGGGAGGAAGCGCTGGCACGCGGGCAGCAGGCAACCAGAAATTACGCCAAGCGGCAATATACCTGGTTCCGAAGACAGCCACCGGAACAATGGACCCGCATTGAGAATGTAAATTTCATTGATAGCAATCTGTTTGAAAGATTATTTCTCCATTGCCGGTTGACATGACATATCCTTTCACCTAATCGCCCTGATCGACGAGGGCGCTTGCTCTCACCCATCTGGAGAGGAGCGGCCCGGCGCGAGGCAATCGCGCCGGGTCCGTCTTTTTGAAGGAAGCAAGGAAGGAATTACCCGTGTCCGAGGAACGCAGCGGCGCTGCGATACTGGTCGAAAGCCTGGTTCGTCAGGGTGTCGAATATGTGTTCGGCTATCCGGGCGGCGCGGTGCTGCCGATCTATGACGAGCTGTTCGGCGATCATCGCATCCGCCACATTCTGGTGCGGCATGAAGCCGGCGCGGCCCATGCCGCAGAAGGCTATGCCCGTTCCACCGGCAAGCCGGGCGTCGTGCTCGTCACTTCCGGCCCGGGCGCGACCAATGCAATCACCGGCATTGCCGACGCGTTCATGGATTCGATCCCGATGGTCGTCATCACCGGACAGGTTGCCACCAACCTGATCGGCACGGATGCGTTTCAGGAAGCGGACACGGTCGGCCTCACGCGCCACTGCACGAAGCACAACTATCTGGTGAACGACCCGGCGCAGCTTGCCGCCACGATCGACGAGGCGTTCGAGATCGCCACGACCGGCCGCCCCGGCCCTGTCGTGATCGACATCCCGAAGAACGTGCAGGTCGCGACCGCGCCTCTTCCCGATGCCAAGGTGCAGCGGCCCAAGCGCTATTCCCCACGCACCGTCGCTTCGGCAGACGAGATTGCGGAAGCGATCGACCTGATCGCCGGCGCGGAGCGCCCGGTATTCTATACCGGGGGTGGAATCATCAATTCAGGCCCGCGCGCCAGCGAATTGCTGCGCGAGTTCCAGCGGACCACGGGCGCGCCCGTCACCTCCACGCTGATGGGCCTTGGCGCATTCCCGGCCGACCATGCCGACTGGCTGGGCATGCTGGGGATGCACGGCACTTACGAAGCCAACATGGCGATGAACGAGTGCGACGTGATGGTCTGCATCGGTGCGCGGTTTGATGACCGTGTGACGGGGCGGCTGGACGCGTTCTCGCCCGGATCGAAGAAGATCCACATCGACATCGACCGCGCCAGCATCAACAAGATCGTGCCGGTCGATCTGGGTATCGTCGGCGATTGCGCCACGGTGCTGGAACAGTTGATCGCCGCATGGGGCAACCGCCCCACGCGCGATCTGGGCGACTGGAAGGCGCGCATCACCGAATGGCGCAGGCGTGACAGCCTGGCCTATCCGAAACGCTCCGGCTCGATCATGCCGCAATACGCAATAGAACGGCTGTTCGAACTGACGCGCGAACGTGATCCGATCATCACCACAGAGGTCGGCCAGCACCAGATGTGGGCGGCGCAGTACTTCGGCTTCTTCGGGCCGAACAAGTGGCTGACCAGCGGCGGCCTAGGCACCATGGGTTACGGCATGCCTGCCGCCATCGGCGCACAGCTCGGCAATCCGGAAAGTCTGGTGATCGACATCGCTGGCGAAGCATCGATCCAGATGAACATTCAGGAAATGGGCACGGCCAGCCAGTTCCGGCTACCGATCAAGGTGTTCATCCTGAACAACGAATACATGGGCATGGTCCGCCAGTGGCAGGAACTGACCTATGAAAGCCGTTATTCGAACAGCTATTCCGACAGCCTTCCCGACTTCGTGAAGATGGCGGAAGCCTATGGCTGGAAGGGTATCCGCATCGAGAACGAGGCCGACCTCGACGCTGGTATCCGCGCGATGATGGAACATGACGGTCCGGTTATGGTCGATTGCATGGTGGCGAAGGAGGCAAATTGCTTCCCGATGATCCCCAGCGGCGCGGCGCATACCGAAATGCTGCTCTATGGCGATATGGTCGCCGGTACGATGGACGACGAAGCAAAGGCACTGGTGTGATGAAAATTCAGCATCGCGATACAGAGCGCCACGTTCTGACCATCACCGTCGATAACGAGGCGGGCATTCTGGCGAAGATCGCCGGTCTGTTCACCGCGCGCGGTTATAACATCGACAGCCTGACGGTTGCTGACATCAGCGAGAACCACGCCGTCAGCCGCATCACCATCGTCACCCACGGCCCGCCGCAGGTGATCGACCAGATCGAGGCGCAGCTTGAACGGCTGGTTCCGGTTCACCGGGTGGTGGACCTGACGCAAGCCGGCCCGCACGTTGAACGCGAACTGGCGCTGATCAAGGTCGCCGGGAAAGGCGAAAACCGTGTGGAGGCGCTGCGTCTGGCCGATGTGTTCCGGGCGAAAGTGGTGGATACGACCACTTCCAGCTTCATCTTCGAACTGACCGGCGACCCGGGCAAGATCGACACCTTCGTTTCGCTGATGCGCGAGCTGGGATTGGTCGAAGTGGGCCGCACCGGCATCGTCGGCATGATGCGCGGCGCCGAAGGGGCCTGACACCACAGTTTCACCCCGCACCGTCTCCCTGACTTGTTTCGGGGGCCATTCCGATTAAGGCGCGCACGGTGCGGAATAGAAAATGATGCCGAACCTCGGTCGGCATGACGAATATGGCAAGGAAAACACCATGAAGGTTTACTACGACGCCGACGCTGACCTGAATCTGGTCACCGACAAGAAGATCGCCATCCTGGGTTACGGCAGCCAGGGCCACGCCCACGCGCAGAACCTGCGCGATTCAGGCGTGAAGGAAATCGCGATCGCGCTTCGCCCCGGTTCGGCCAGCGCGAAGAAGGCCGAAGCCGCTGGTTTCAAGGTGCTGGCCAACGCCGAAGCGGCGAAGTGGGCCGACGTGCTGATGATCCTGGCGCCCGACGAACATCAGGCGGCGATCTGGGAAAACGACATCAAGGGCAACATGCGCCCCGGTTCGGCGCTGGCTTTCGCCCACGGCCTGAACATCCACTTCGGCCTGATCGAAGCGCCGGCCGATATCGACGTGATCATGATCGCGCCCAAGGGCCCCGGCCACACCGTACGCAGCGAATATGTGAAGGGTGGCGGCGTGCCGTGCCTGATCGCGGTGCATCAGGATGCCAGCGGCAACGCGCATGACGTGGCGCTGGCCTATGCCAGCGGCGTTGGCGGCGGCCGTTCAGGCATCATCGAAACCAATTTCCGCGAGGAATGCGAAACCGACCTGTTCGGTGAGCAGGCCGTGCTGTGCGGTGGCATCACCCACCTGATCCAGGCCGGATTCGAAACGCTGGTGGAAGCCGGTTATGCGCCGGAAATGGCCTATTTCGAATGCCTGCACGAAACCAAGCTGATCGTGGACCTGCTGTATGAAGGCGGCATCGCAAACATGCGCTATTCCATCAGCAATACGGCGGAGTACGGCGATATCACGACCGGTCCGCGCGTAATCACCGCCGAAACCAAGGCAGAAATGAAGCGCGTTCTGGCCGACATCCAGTCTGGCCGTTTCGTGAAGAACTTCGTGCTCGACAACCGCGCCGGTCAGCCGGAACTGAAGGCTGCCCGCAAGGCTGCCGAAGCGCATCCGATCGAACAGACCGGTGCCCGCCTGCGTGCAATGATGCCGTGGATCGGGGCCAACAAGCTGGTCGATCAGGAAAAGAACTGAGGCCACGACGGGGGCGGCGCCATGCCGCCCCCGTCAACGCTTCGCGGTAGACAATGTCACAATGGCTCGTCAGATTGCCAGCGACCAGATTCATGGGAGATACCACATGCGTAAATGGACGTTACCTCTGGCCGCAGCCGCCAGCCTTGCCGTAATCTCTGTCGGATCGCTGCACGCGCAGGGTGGCCCGCAGGCGGCCGTCGACAAGAGCAAGATCGAAGCGGGCAATTACGCGACCGACCCCTCTCACTCGCTTGTGGGCTGGAGCGTGAGCCATCTGGGCTTCAACGATTATTTCGGCATTTTCGGTGATGTTACCGGCACGCTGACGCTTGACCCGGCCAACCCGTCTGCCTCCAAGGTGGACGTGACGATTCCGATCGCTTCGGTCACTGTCGCCAGTTCCGGCCTGAAAGACCATTTGCTGCGCGCCGGCCAGAACGGCGGCAAGCCTGATTTCTTCGGCCCCAACCCGCAGGCCGCGCATTTCGTTTCTACTGCAGTGGCAGTCGATGGCGACGAAGCCACGATCACCGGCAACCTGACGCTGAATGGCGTGACCAAGCCGGTGACGGTCGAGGCGGAATTGAGCGGCGCTGGCACCAACGGAATGAATCAGAAGAAGACCGTTGGCTTCCATGGCGAAGCGACGATCAAGCGTTCCGATTTTGGCATCGACTGGGGCATCCCCTTTGGCATCGGCGACAACGTGCATCTGCAGATCACCGCCGCGTTCGAAAAGCAGTAACGCCAGCATTCAGGCGCGGTGCGGCGCTGGCCGCCGCACCGCAGCCGCTGGACAATTGGTAATCTTTCACTCATATGCTCGCCGCATGAACCGTCGCGAGCTTCTGTCGCTGCTTCGACTTACGCGCCCTTAGGCGCGTTATCTGCCCGTGCGCCTGCCGCGCCGGGAACCGCCTAAGGGCTTTTCAATAGATAGTCGAAACTTCGCCGCGACACTTGCCGCGCGGCGCTCAGGCGATAAGGCGCATGCCATGACGATGCTCACCGAGCCGGGCCGCAAATACAGGCCCTTCCCCGCGATAAACCTGCCTGACCGGCAGTGGCCCAACCGTACGATAACCGCACCGCCGCGCTGGCTTTCCACCGACCTGCGCGATGGGAACCAGGCGATCGTCGATCCGATGGATGCAGTTAAGAAGAATCGCTTCTTCGATCTGCTGGTAGGGATCGGCGCAAAGGAGATCGAAGTTGGCTTCCCGGCCGCCGGGCAGACCGAGTTCGACTTCATCCAGACCCTCGTGCGATCCGGCCGTATTCCTGACGATGTGGTGGTGCAGGTGCTGACTCAGGCGCGAAAGGATCTGATCCAGCGTTCTTTCGAAAGCCTTGAGGGCGCAAAGACCGCGATCGTCCATGTCTATAACGCCGTCAGCCCGGCGTGGCGTGAGATCGTGTTCCGCATGACCCGCGACGAGGTGAAGCAGATCGCCATCGATGCGGCCAAACTGCTGCGCGATGAAGCAGCGAAGCGGCCGGATACCGAATGGCACTTCGAATATTCGCCCGAGACGTTCTCCACCACCGAGCTCGATTTCAGCCTGGAGGTATGTGAGGCGGTGATGGACGCGCTGCGCCCGACCAAGGAGCGGCCGATCATCCTGAACCTGCCGGCGACTGTCGAAGCGGCGACGCCGAACATCTACGCCGACCAGATCGAATATTTCTGCCGCAACCTGCCCAATCGTGAAGCGGCGGCGATTAGCTTGCATACGCATAACGACCGAGGCACGGGTGTGGCTGCGGCGGAACTGGGCCTGATGGCCGGAGCGGACCGCGTGGAAGGCTGCCTGTTCGGCAACGGCGAACGCACCGGCAACTGCTGCCTGGTGACTGTCGCGCTCAACATGTACACGCAGGGTATCGATCCGGGTCTGGATTTTTCGGATATCGATCGAATCATCGAGACGGTCGAATACTGCAACCAGATCCCGGTTCACCCCCGCCACCCGTATGGCGGCGAGCTGGTGTTTACAGCCTTTTCCGGCAGCCATCAGGATGCGATCAAGAAGGGCTTCGAAGCGCAGGACGCGCGCAATGACGAGCTGTGGCGCGTCCCCTATTTGCCGATCGATCCTGCCGATCTGGGCCGCAACTATGAGGCTGTAATCCGGGTCAATTCGCAGAGCGGAAAAGGTGGCTTCGCCTGGGTTCTGGAACAAGCGCAGGGCGTCAAGCTGCCCAAGAAGCTGCAAGCGGACTTCGCGCATCATGTGCAGCGGCTGGCGGACGAACTGGGGCGGGAACTGGATACCGACGATATCTGGCGCACCTTCCTGCGATCCTATTTCATCGACGGCGAAGGCGCGACATTCGAACTGGTCGATTACGAGGAAACCCGCGCGAGCGACGGCACCCGGCTGTTTGCCGGAACCATCAGCGTCGGCGGCAAGAGCCAGAAGGTGAGCGGGCGTGGCAAAGGGCTGGTATCGTCCGTGCTGGCGACCTTGCGGCAGACCTTCGGGCTGGAAATCGAGGTGGCCGATTACTTCGAACATGCGCTGGGTAAAGGCAGCGATGCGCGGGCGGCGGCTTATCTCGAATGCGCGCTGCCTGACGGCCGCACGATCTGGGGTGTCGGCATCGACGAAGATGTGGCCACCGCCAGCGTCAGAGCCATTCTGAGCGCGGCCAACGCCGCTGTAAGCTAAACGGGTTCGAGTGGCTGCCGCAG
The DNA here is from genome assembly GCA_035555595.1 of Croceibacterium sp. Lineage (GTDB taxonomy): Bacteria > Pseudomonadota > Alphaproteobacteria > Sphingomonadales > Sphingomonadaceae > Croceibacterium_A. The sequence goes on from DATMGK010000088.1 coordinate 26,059, forward strand.
ATCCGGCAGCCACTCAATCGTCACCCTGTCTCCGGCCGTCAGCAAGCCGCCTTCCAGTATCACCGCCATCACGCCAGCCTTGCGGATCAGCGAACCGTCGCTCGCCCGCCCCAGCACGGCAGCCATCGCGCCCAGCCCGACGTTTTCATCTATCTGGCGGCAGGGATTACGAAGCCCCGTTAGCTCAACCAGCGCGCCATCACCGATGGCGCAAGCGGGCCCCGCGGGGCAAAGCCAGCAAATTGATACCCTGAGTAGTGACGTTCTCTCCCAAGTCTCCGGGAGAGACGGAAAAGCCAGCTTCGCGAAGGTCTTCGAACAATTCCGCATGGATTATGTGGACCTGCCGAAGATTGGGCACCTCCGGCGTGCGGGCGATGCGTGAGCGATGTTGAACTGTGGCACCATAGTGAGCGTCGCCTGCGACACCCAGCCCGGCGACCAGCTCTATCCGGGAATGAGTGGGCTTGGCGAACCGATGCTCTCCATCCGCCGCCACCGCGACAACGAGGCCGGAAGCATATTTCATGCGCGCATCGGATCGGTTTCGGCCCACAGCATGTCGGCCATCGCATCCAATTCGCTGAAATCCAGTGTGGGATTGAGAGCAACGGCAGGGGACATACGTCGGCGCGGCCAATCCGCGCTGAGGAGCCTTCGCCGGAGCGCGCTTTGCAAGAGATTAAGGCGCATGAACACCTGATCGATTGCCCTTTCGGGAATAGCCCGACGCTGCCGCGCCCATGAATCTTCTATTTGCCCCACGCGTTCAGCCACAAGGCCATTGTAAGCCCTGTGCGGACCACGGTGGAGCGGCAGGCCGATCCGCACGGCGGCTTCTGCATCGCATGGCAGCAATAGTCCGTTACGGCGGAAATCCTCGAAGCCGAGCCGATCCCAACCCACCGCATCGAAGAGTGCACCGAAGCAGCGTTGCGATATCAATTGCCTGGGGAGCAGGTGATGTCGCTGCATTCCTTGCTGATAATCCGGATCGCCCCGACGATTTACACGGCGGAATGGAAGCCGCTGACGAGGCACACGAAACAATTGCCTGCCCGGCATCCTTCCCCTCAGACTTTCCAGACCCGAACGAACCTACCATTTGCCGAAGGCTCCAGCCGAAGCCGAACGCGCCCCGGAAGAGCTAGATGTTCGGTGGCAGTGAGCCGCCCGCGTTCGTACAGCCAGTGAAGCAGCCGGACGGCCAATTTGCCGGCTTCGGCAGCGTCGCCGGCGACTTCGGGTTCGAGGCGAAGTTCCTGCCCTGTAAACAGGGCCAGCCCCTCACTTTGCATTCCGCCATCCAGAACCGGCGCCAGCGCCACAAGACTGAAAGCCGGGAATACGCCGCCTTCCACCCAACTGGTTATGCCAGTTCTGAACTTTTCCGGTTCGGACCAGCACCGTGCGGGATGCCAGGCCACTGCCCTCAATCCCTCCAATGCTGTCATCTGCGCGGCGAGATGGGCAAGCGTGCGCAGCACGGGCAGCATAGTCGCGCCTGCAGCCAGGTGCTTGCCAGGTTTCATCGTGACCGCGCGCAACCTTGCGCCATCCAGATCAGAAGAGATGCCGAAAATGTGCCCCGACGCGGGAAGATCGGCCGGAGGGCCACCTGCCAAGCCTTCCATATCGAAAGTCAGCCCATTGGCGATAAGTTCTACCCACTGCGTTCCGCCCGTTGCGATCGCACCGTTATCCCCCGGATCATGGCTGATGGAAAAACCGGCTCCAGCATCGGCGAGCCGTGCAACACTGGACAGAACAGGCCGCTGCCCTTCTGCGAACAGCAGTGAAACCGCAGTGGTCCGCGCTCCGCCGTTCATGGTGTCCACCCCCCAGAAAATAAAGGAAAACAGAATGGACCCGATCCCCGATGTGACGCCAAAGAGTCCCAAGGTCGAGTCTTCAGTAGGTTATCAACTCCGAAATGGATCATTTCCTTCGCAGGGCAAAGCAAACAGGCCACACTGACGCTGTCGATGGTGGCCGGGCGGCGCTTTCCCACATGCCCCGGCCAGTCTAGGGGTTGCATATGGCCACCCGACCCGCCGCATTCGGAATCGAACGTTCGCTGTCAGGAAAAATCTGGCGCTGGCGCGGCGGCAACATGGAACTGGCAGCAGGTCCCGCCGGGCTGGAAGACGATATCGTAACCCAACTGCTGCTAGCACGAGGAGTGATACGAGAGGATCTGGCACGCCATCGCAGCCCCACCCTGCGCGAATTCATGCCGGACCCGTCGATCTTCAACGACATGGACCTTGCGGCAGATCGGATTGCGGAGGCAATCCTGTCGCGCGAAACGGTGACTGTTTACGGTGATTATGACGTAGATGGCGCCACGAGCGCGGCCCTGCTGATCCGCCTGTTCCGCATGCTCGGCCATTCGGCAAGGCACTACATCCCCGACCGCCTGCTGGAAGGTTACGGCCCTAGTGGAGAGGCTCTGGTCCGGCTGGGCCGAGAGGGGTCGAGCCTTGTCGTGACGGTGGATTGCGGCGCGATGGCGCATGAGGCGCTGGCGGCGGCGCATGCGGCCGGAGTCGACGTGATCGTGGTCGATCACCACAAGTGCTCCACAGAGCTTCCCCGCGCGCTAGCGCTGGTCAATCCCAACCGGCTGGATGAAGAGGAAGCGGCAGCGGAGCACGGCCATCTGGCGGCAGTCGGCGTGGCGTTCCTGCTGGCGGTCGCGGTGGTGCGGACACTGCGTCGAAAGGGTTTCTTCGCGAATCGGCCAGAACCCGACCTGATGTCGCTGCTGGACCTCGTGGCACTGGGAACGGTGGCCGATGTTGCGGCGATCCGCGGGCTCAATCGCGCCTTCGTGGCACAGGGGCTGAAGGTAATGGCCCGGCGCGCCAATACCGGCATCGCGGCCCTGATCGACGCCAGCAGGCTTTCCCGCCCGCCCAGTTGCAGCGACTGCGGCTTTGCACTGGGGCCACGCATCAACGCAGGCGGGCGCGTGGGAGAGGCGACGCTGGGCGTGCGTCTGCTGACCACTGAGGACCCGGAAGAGGCGCACGCGATCGCCGCCCAGCTATCGCAGCTCAACGAAGAACGCCGTGCGGTTGAGGCTGCGGTGCAGGAAGCCGCGGAGGAGCAACTGGCGGCGCAGCACAATCGCGCCGTCGTCACTCTGGCCGGCAGAGGCTGGCATCCGGGTGTGATCGGCATCGTCGCCGGCCGAATCAAGGAAAAGACCGGCAGGCCCGCCATCGTTATCGCGCTGGACGAGGAGAGCGGCCAGGGCAAAGGATCGGGGCGTTCGATCGCGGGCGTCGATCTGGGTGCGGCGATCATCGCAGCGCGCGATCATGGCCTGCTGGTGGCGGGCGGCGGTCATGCGATGGCGGCCGGACTGACGGTAGCGGCAGACAAGGCGGAAGCCCTTGCCGAATGGCTGGACGAACGGCTTTCCGCGCAGGTTGCGAGAGCTTCTGCCGAGCAGACCACGGTGCTGGACGTATCGGTCGCCCCGGCGGGCCTTACCCCCGAACTGGTCGAGACTTTGGACAGTGCGGGGCCCTTTGGCGTGGGCTGGCCGGGACCGCGCGTGGCGGTGGGCCCGGTGCATCTGATCAAGGCCGACCTTGTGGGTAGCGATCACGTCAGGCTGATCGCGGGTGGGCAGGACGGCGGGTCATTCAAAGCGATCGCTTTTCGCGCGGCGGAAAGCGAGATGGGGCAGTCCCTGCTACATGGCGCCGGAGGGCGGAGGCTGTGGCTGGCGGGCCGCGCAAAAATCGACGACTGGGGCAATCGACGGCAGGCTGAACTCCATTTGGAGGACGCGGCGTGGGCCGATTGAAAATAGACCACAAAGCAGGGCTTGACCGCGCGCCCGCCCCCCACTAATTGCGCCGCTCGCCTTCTGGCGTGGCCCCTTCGTCTAGCGGTTAGGACGCGGCCCTTTCACGGCTGAAACACGGGTTCGATTCCCGTAGGGGTCACCATCTCTCTTCCCTTCGGGATGCGGATGAGATGGTGCAAATCTCTATATTCGCTGATTTTTCCTGCCTCTTTCGAGGCGGATGGTGGTTTGCGCCGATACGGCCAATTCTCGGAAATCTGACCGCCTCGTAACACGGCAAAGCCGGCCAGTTTGCCGTGCCGATACGACACGACCAACTAGCCGGCTTTCAGATCCCGTCAGGACGCCCGAGAGCGCCCTGACGTAATTTCAGGCGTCAGAAGCTGTAGGACAGCCCCACGCGCACGCCGTGGTCTTTCCAGCGGCTGGAGACGTTGCCGACATATGAGGCGCCTATGGACGCACCGGGCGCGATGTTTGCGTGCAGGCCCGCTTCGATCAGCGCGGTATCCTTCGCCACTGACTGACCTGCGACGCGGAACGATTCGCCGGTGGACATGGTGTTGTCGCTCCACCCTTCGACATCCCCGAACGCATGTTGCCAGCCGACGGAAAGCCGCGGGCTGATCGAGGCGCTGGCGGACACAGGAATATCCGTTCCCAGACGCAGCCCCAGCGTGGAGAACGTCACGTCGCGCGTCGCCTTCGCGAGTTGCAACGCGGCCCCGCCGCCCGTCTCTTCAAATGCACCGGTCCGGACGTGGACGTGGTTGATGCCGGCGAACGGTTCGACCCGGTAGGTTCCGAGATCGGCAACGTAGCTGATCTCACCGAATGCAGAGACGCTCTTCGCGTCAGCCGCGCCGGTTATGTTTTCGAGGAAGCCCTCGAATTCAACCGTGCGATCTCCGTCGATATCGTTCCAGCCATAGGCTGCGCCTGCACGCACGCGGAGCGCGTTCCAGCCGCCCCCGGCATAGATCGACACATTCGTGCTGCTGACTTCGGCGGTCGAGCCGATGGCGTTCACATCGATATCGCGTTCGGCGTGACCAATCGCCGCGCCGATCCGCCAATCGCCTACAACGGTATCGACACCCGTAACAAACCCGACCTGATCCTGCGTTGCACGCATGGCGTTCGCGGTGGCCTTCACCTTGTTCCAGGAGCCGGTAACCTGACCCCAGATTGCGGTGCCGCCGCTGCTGGAGGTTGCAGCGCCACCCGATGCGAGAGCCGCGCTGAGAGCATCAGCCTGCTGCAAACGTCCCATGACCTGCTCGCCGGCAAGACGGGACTGATCGACCACGAACGTCGATGCCGTCGCCCAGATTTCGCCGGAAAGCGCATCGAACGCAGCACGGGCATTCGCCTCATCAGTTTGCGCGGCGACTGCACGGTAGAGATCGTCAGTCTGCGAACTCTGGTCCAGCGCAGCGGCAACAGACGACTGATTGCCTGTAACCGCGGCAGTCGCGAATGAGCGGTCGTTGCGGGAGAGCGTCAGGATCACATCTGTCGCTTCGTAGGCCAGATCGACATTCAGGAACGGAAGGTCGACATCCGCATCGGCGAAACGTCCGTCGATACCCCCTGCAGCCGAGATGATGACGTAGTCGTTAGTCCAGCGATAGTTGCCTGCGGCAGCCAGGACAGAGACATTGGCACCATCAATATGGGCGGTGCCGCTGGCAATTATCTTGTCGCTGTTGCCGTCCGCATCGACCTCTACCTCATAGACGGAGCCAGCGGCGAAATTGACGTCTCCGGTGACGTGCAGCGTGCCGATCGAGTTACCGGGGGCCACCGTGGCACCCCCGCCAGCCTGAATCTGCCCCACGGTTCCGCTGCCGCCCAGAACAGCGCCCTGCCCGACGATGATGGTACCCGGCAGCACGCCGTTAACCGCCAGTCGGCCATCGTTGACGCCAACCTCACCCGTGAAATCGCTGATGCCGGTAAGGTTGAGCGAACCGCTGCCCGTTTTGACGAAGCTGCCATTCCCGCTGATATTGCCGGAAAACACGCTGTTGGTGGACTGGTTCACGGTGAGCGAACCGCTCTGGCCGATCGCGAGTGTACCGCTTGAACCCGCCAGCCCGGAAACCTCCTGCTGCGTATCCCCCAGATCGAGCGTTCCGTTATCGAGGTTGAGCGTGGTTTCGCTGTCCAACTGGGACGCGACCTTGATCAGGCCCCCTTCAATGGTGGTCGACCCGGTATATCGATATTCGCCCGATAGCGTCAGCGTACCGCTGCCCCGCTTAACCAGTCCGCCATCGCCCGAGAGCGCGCCGGTATAATCGTAATCGCCAACCTGATGGAAAATGAGGGTGCCACCATTGACAGTATCCGCAAGCAGATCGCCGCTGACCTGCCCGTCGCCGACCTGGAAGGTTCCGCCGGTGCTTATGATGACCGTGCCTGCCAGTGATCCGGTGAGAAGAACGCTGCCGTCATCAATCGACATCACGCCGGTGTAGTCTTGCCCATCACCGGAAAGCGTCAGCCGCCCGGTGCCATCCTTCGTCAGATCGCCAGCGCCTGTGAGCTCTCCATCGAGAACCAGATTTGACGCCGCGTTCAACGTGGCCCCTCCAGTGCCGATATTTACCTGCTGGATGCCGCTGGCCCCGGTTGCGACCCATGTGGCGCCATTCGAAAGGTCGAGATTGCGGACGCCATGAACAGCGCCTTCCAGACGGGAGGAATCGACCGTCAGGTCCGTATAACCGCTGGTCCGTACGCCAAGGTCTGCAACATTGCCTTTCGCTTCCGTGTCATTGGAAAGAACGAGGCGAGTGATGCCAGTGCCAGCGGTATCGTTGGACCGATCGACCGCAAGAAGCATGCCGCTGCCGGATTCTACGGATGAACCGGCAACGGAAAACTCCGCGAGGCTTCCTTCGTGAGAGAAGACCGCAAGGGCAGCGCCCGCCGCATCCAGACTGCTGTCGGTGATGTTGATCTGGCCGCTGGCCACGATTGCCGCAGCGGCGGCACCTTCTCCACCGGCCTGGATGTCCACATCGTTGATATCAATGAGTGAAAGGCCAGCCTCACCACTGTCTGCGGCAACGAGGGCATGAGCGCCCGCGCCCGATGTCGTGACCGACCCTCCATTCAGCGAGACAGCGCCCCCCTTCTCCGCAAAGATGCCGATGGCGTTGGCGCCAGTGGTCGTGATGGAAACGTCAGTGGCCTCTATCGAACCACCACCGATCATCCCGTCATCCGCCGCCTGCGCGTGGAGCCCCACGCCACGTTCACCGGCAGTGGACACCGTGCCGCCGGTAACGGCTATGCTGCCGCCTACGCCAGCATAGACACCGTTCGCATCTGTCCCATCGACAGTGATCGACACATCAATGGCGGAGATGGTGGCGATGTAGTCACCGGTCGATCCCGATGTCTTCTTGGCGAACAGGCCATGGGACAGCAGCCCGTCGGTGACGATACTGCCCCCGGTGATGCTCACGATGCCCGCGCCATTGCTGCCAGCGGCTGCATAAACGCCGCGCCCCCGATCGCCCGAAACCGTGATTTCTACGCCAGTGGCGCCGATTGCACCCTGACTGCTTGCGAACAGGCCACTCTGGCGACCGCCCGACGCCTCGATGGAGCCGCCCGAAATTCCGACGAAACCGCCATTGGCGGCATAGGCCGCGCCCGTTTCAGAGGTATTGCCTGCCGATACGGTGTTTTTCAACGCGACGTCGGTAGCGTGTATCTCCCCGCCTTCCGCATGGAGAGCGGCCTTTCCGGCTGTTACAGAGCCGCCAGAAAGCGTGATTGCGCCGCCATCCAGCACGCCCGCACCAACCGCGCCCGCGCCACTGACTGTGATTTCGGTGCCCGTTACGTCGATCTTGCTGTCCGCGTTCTGCGCAGCCAGACCGTGTGCGGCGGAACCAGTCGTCGAAACCGAGCCGCCATTCAGCGAAACGGAGCCGCCCTGCCCCGCAAATGCACCCACCGCACCGTTGCCAGAGGTTGCGATCGCGAGATCTTCGGCTTCCAGCACCCCCGCCGCCGCTGCGCGATCATCGTAGACCGCCCGGACGCCGATGGAGAAATCGCCGCTCGTCGTAACGCTCCCCCCGGTCAGGGCTATATTACCATCTCCGTCTGCGGAAACGCCGAAGGAACTTGCTCCCTCGGTAACTACATCCGCTGTCCCGGTGATGCTGCTGTTTCCGTAAGCCTGAAGGCCGTAGGACATGCTGCCGGTCGTCCTGACCGTGCCTCCGGTCAGGACAATATCGCCGCTGCCGCTGCTCGTTCCGGCAACTGCGCCGTGCGCCCTGTCGCCTCGCGTGGTCACATTCGCGCCGCTTGTGACAGTGCCACCCTGATCCGCCAGCAGGCCATGGGCCCGCAGGCCGCCGGTTTCGACATTGCCGCCGGTCAGCGTGATCGAGGCATCATCGCGGGCGTAAGCGCCGAAGGCCCACTCACCGGATGTGGTGACATCGGCCGAACTGGTGATCGTGCTTCCGCTATCCTCAGCCAGAAGGCCGTATGAATAGCCGGCGACTGTGGTGATCTCCCCGCCGGTCAGCGTTACCGAACCACCCTCGCTAGCTACGGCGCCGTGCGCGCGGCCAAGCACATCAATCGTCATGTCCTGAGCGACAATTCCGCTGCCTGCTCCGTTCGCCTGCAATCCGGCCGCATTGTTGCCTAACGTGGACACCGAGCCACCGCTTACGGTCAGAACAGAGCCCTCGGCCGATACTATGCCGATCGCGCCATTACCGGTGGTCAGGACCCCGCTACCGCTGCCGAATTCTATCGTCGCATCGCTATTCTGACCGGTGGTGATGCCGCCCTGAACGATAACACCGTCAGCCACGGACACCGTGCCGACGCCTCCGGCGATGACTTCGATGCCGTTCGGGGCTGCGGTAATGCTCTCCCCATCCAGAATCAGTTCTGATTTGACGAGGTCCGACCAGTAAGTGTCGAAAGCAGTGACGCCGTTATTGCGGGGCTTCAGATAGACGGCCCACAGATCGTCAGCGATATTATCCTGATCGCCACGCGGCATCTGCCAGGTGTAAACGCTCACGCCGTTCACGAGATATTCGATCGTGTCGGCATCCGGCAGGACGCGCATTTCCAGTCGGTTCCAGCTGCCGAAGTTGAGAGCATCGGCAGAAGACACCCCAAGATCGACCCAACCGCCGGAGGGGTTCACCGTAGTGTCCCACACCTCCAGACGGCCAACGCCGTCCTGATTGGTGAAACTGATGATGGGGAACACGGCCTGGGCATCCACATATCCGGGCAGGCCATCGGGCTGCACAGAACCCCAGATGCCGGTGCGAACGTAATCGGTTGAAGATCCGCTCTCCATCCAGCCCGTATCGAGCCAGAGATCCCCGCGAATGCTGCCGGCACCCGCGGGCATATCGAGCTTCTGATGATAACCCTGCCAGTCGCGGAAACTCGTTCCCGTAGAAGGCGGTTCTACGCCAAGGTGCAGGACGTTCTGGCGCCCTTGCCATGTTACCTTTTCGAATTCGGCAGGCGCGGATCGGTCAAGCGTCCAGGCGGAAGGATCGGTATCGACAGCCGTCGGAAGGGCCACCACCGCGGCGCCGGACTGCGCGGACGCGATCCCCGGCATCAGGATGGAAAGAGCCAGCATGCTGCTTGCGGAAGCAAATCTTGATTTGGACATCATCGGAATCTCTCCTCGATTTCTCAGCAATCGTTGTTCGGGCGTGCGGAGGTTTCATTTGCGCGGGAGGCATCATCTGAAGGCCTGCGTCGCTGACCGCGCTTGCAATGGATCGCCCCGCGACGAGGGACGCTCGGTGCCTGCAGTGCAGGCAGGAGGGGGTGGAGAAGCGCGCCGGTTTTCACCGCGCCAGTTCTCGGGCGCGATCGAACGCCGCGCCGAACCCTTTGAGTGACACTGGCAACGTCTTCTGCGCATCGTCGGCCAGAGCCGTCACGCGCAGTTCCAGTGTTCCAGCCGTACGGAGCCTGACGAGCGCCTCAGGCCCGAATTGCAGGGAAACGATGCAGCCCGAAGGCAGGCAGGTGCGGAAAGGTTGAGCCGGCCCTGCCTGCCCTTCCCCCAACACCAGCGTCACGCCCTGCGTAAGATCCAGACCGAAAGGCAGGATCAAAGTCCCCGCCGCGCCATCGCCCTCTGGCTTGAGCTCGATGGCGAAGATGCGTTGCGTAAGGTCGCTGCCGGCCTGAGATGCGGCCCGTTCCTGAATGACAGCGCACAGGCGCTTTCCATCCCGCACGGCACAGACGGTTTGCCAGTCTTCGAATGTTTCCCTTTGGACATCATCCGCAGCGGGCGGCGTCGCAGCGTGGGCAGGCAGAAGGGGCGCGGAGAGCCAGGCGAAAAGCATGGCTGCGGACAGAGCGCGAAACCGCGTTGCGAAGGACAGGACGGCGCTGGTGGGCGCCGCCCTGTTTCCCGTGAACCGCGGCCATCCGTGTGAAGGGAAAATGGCCATGAGGATCAGAACCTCCAGCCGATCGTGGCGCGGAAGCCGTGATCGTCCAGACGCCGGCTGATCTGGCCGGAGTAGGACACCCCGATGTTCAGGCCGGTCGCAACGTTACGTTCAATCCCGGCTTCCAGCGTGGCCGCGTCGCCAACAACGGGCACACCCATCGTTGAGAAAGCATCGCTGCCGGAAGCGAAGCGGAACGACGAGATTTCAGCGCGATCACCAAAAGCATGACGCCAGCCCAGCGTGCCATGGACCCTGGTGGCCCCATCGCCAGACACCGCCTTCATCATCCGCGTTCCGACGGTCGAGAAGGTAACGTCGGCGTTGGACGAAGCCGACCGCAAGGCCGCCTCTCCGCCGCTTTCGACAAACCCGTCGCTGCTGAGATGAACGTGGGACAGGTTGGCGAACGGCTCGATCGCGCCGTTGCCGAAGTCCATGCGATACCCGAGCTCACCGAAGATCTGGGTGGTTTGCGCGTCGTAATCCGCCGCCAGACTGTCGGAGAAGCCGGTGAAGTTTACCGCACGGCTGGTATCGAACCGATGCCAGCTATGCACCGCGCCCACACTGACCTGAACCGGTCCCAGCAGGCCGCCCGCATAGGCCCCGGCGTGGTAATTCTCGACAGTGGCGTCGCCCGCCCCGCCGCCGGTATGCTGGCTGGTGCGGCTGTATCCACCGACGATACCGGCGCGCCAATCCTCACCGAACATACCATCCAGGCCGACCAGACCGCCGCCCAGTGAACGGCTGATTTTTGCGGCACTGTTCGAACTGGGGCTCTTGGTCGATCCCCATGAACCGAAAGCATGCGTCCACAGCGACAGGCCACCTTCCTCCCCGGAACTGGTCTGGCCATTGCCGGGAATACCGCCGGTGCTGTTACGCAGGCGAAGCGTGGTAGCTTCACGAACGAAGCGGCTATCCTCGATAACGGCAGCCTTCAGCGAGGAGTGGAAGTCACCCGAAAGCTGATCGAACGCATTCCGCGCGACACCTTCGTCTTCCAGATAGGCGATCGCGTTGAACAGCGCGCTGTCCATGCCGAGGCTCTGCGCGGCTGAGGCAGCTTCCGACTGGTTGAAGGTCAGCCCGGCCAGTTCATCGAACCGGACGTTCTGGCTGATTTCGAGAACTACGGCATTCGGATCGTCATAGTTTCCGAAGAGGCCGAAGAACGCGGTGATCTGCGTATCGCCAGCAAGGGTGTATTTCCCCGTGATGCCACCGGCAGCCGTCAACACAGTATAACGCGTGTCCAGAGCGTAACGCTGGCCAGTGGTGTTGACGACCGTGAGAACCGCACCGTCAGCAATCTGCACAGAGCCAGAAGCCACCACGGCGTCGTTCACGCCCGATGCGCCCACTTCGACGTTCCAGTTGGAACCGGCATCCTGCCGGACATTTCCGGCCACGATCAGCGTGCCGATACTGTTGCCCGTCGCCAGCGTAGCGCCGTTACGCACGATCAGGCCGCCAACGGTCCCTGCGCCTGAAAGGGTCGTTCCGCCATTCGCGGTGAAAGTGCTGTTCGCGAATGCGGCGTTTACCGCGACACCACCCTGACCGATATTGAAGGCGCCGGTCATGCCGCTGTCAGCGATCAGATTTAGCGTTCCTGCCCCGCCCTTGATTACAAACCCCGCCCCGCTCAGCGCATTGGCGAAATCAGCATTATTCGCCTGATCGATAATCAGTGCGCTCTGGTTGCTGACAGGTCCGGTGCCGAAACTGGTTGCCGATCCGATCAGCACGCCTTTGGTGATCAGCGTGCCGCCGGTGTAGCTGTTGCCATCGGCCAGACGCGTCACGCCTGATCCGGTCTGAGCGACCGCGCCAGAACCCGAAACCGCACCTTCGAACAACCGTTCGCCCGACTGGTCAAAAGCGAAGACCGCGTTGTTGACGACGTCACCCGTGACGGAGCCGCCATCGCCCAGCACCAGCGCACCATCGTTGATGGTCGTACCCCCGGTGTAATCGTTCGCGCCCGTGAGCACGACGGCGCCGGGGCCATTCTTGGCAAGGGCGCCGCTACCGGTTAGCTGGCCCGCGACAAGACCGCTGCGAATATCGAAGCCATCTTCGGCATCGATAACGGCATTCTCGCCGACCTCGCCGCCCAGCAATTGATAGCTGCCGACATCGATGCGTCCGTTGTCGACAAGGCCGCCGGTCTGCGCGAGCAGGCTCTGCTGCTGATGGGTGCCACCCAGATCGAGCGTCCCCCCGCTGATCGAAGTGGTGCCGGTGATTGAACCCAGCGTGCCGTTGCCGGAGAGGGCCAAGGTGCCTTCTTCGATGAAGGTGCCGCCTTCGTAGCTGTTTGGCCCTGAGAGGATGGTCGTCCCCTCACCCCGTTTCACGAATGCGCCGCTGCCGGAAATCGCGCCATCCAGCTCCAGTTCGCCGGCGCGGTTGACCAGCAGGGTGCCGTTGTTGACGACGTCTCCGGTGATCGAACCCGTGGAACCGCTGTTGCCGATCTGGAGCGTCCCGCCGTCGATGGTCGTGCCACCGGTGAAGCTGTTCTCCCCTGTCAGGACGGTGGTGCCGGGACCGGTCACTTCGAGGCTGGCAGTTCCTTCGAGACTGCCGGCGATGGAACCTCCGCTGAGACCGATCGCATTGTTGACGATGACCCTTGCGTCAGCCTGCACGAGGCCACCGCTCATGAAGTAGTCGTCAACGGTGATGGTGCCGTCAGCCAGCGCGCCGCCGGTTTGCACCAGTGTCGCCTGAACCTGATCGGTGCCGCCAAAATCCAGCGTTCCGTCGTTGACCGTGGTCGTGTTGCTGGCGGCACCCAAGGTGCCGTTGCCGGACAGTGCGAGCGTTCCGCCCGCGATCGTCGTGCCGCCAGTATAGTCGCTAGCTCCGGTCAGAGTGACCACGCCAGCGCCACTCTTGGCCAGCGTGCCGGTGCCTGACAGCGTGCCGTTCACGGTGCCGCTGCTGAGATCGAAGCTGGTGTTGGCGATGACCGTGGCGTCAGCGTTCACCGTGCCACCAGAGAGCGCATATTCGTCGACGGTAATCGTGCCGTCAGCCAGCGCACCACCGGTTTGCACCAGCGCCGCCTGAACCTGATCGGTACCGCCAAAATCCAGCGTGCCGCCGTTGACAGTAGTCGTGTTGCTGGCGGCACCCAAGGTGCCGTTACCGGACAGTGCAAGCGTGCCATCATTGACGCTCGTACCGCCGGTGTAATCGTTGGCTCCAGTCAGAGTGACCACGCCCGCGCCACTCTTGTCGAGCGTGCCAGCGCCCGAAATCGTGCCGTTCACCGTACCACTGGTCAGATCGAAGCTGGTGTTGGCGATCACTGTGGCATCAGCGTTCACGATACCGCCGGAGAGAGCGTAATCGTCGACGGTAATGGTGCCATCAGCCAGCGCGCCACCGGTTTGCACCAGTGCCGCCTGAACCTGATCGGTGCCGCCGAAGTCCAGCGTGCCGCCGTTGATGGTGGTCGTGTTGGTATCAGCGCCAAGCGTGCCACTGCCCGAGAGCGCCAACGTGCCATCGTTGATGGTCGTACCGCCGGTGTAATCACTGGCTCCGACCAGTGTGACCGTGCCCGCACCGCTCTTGTCGAGCGTACCGGTGCCCGACAGCATGCCGTTTACGGTGCCGCTGCTGAGATCGAAGCTGGTGTTGGCAATGACGGTCGCGTCGGCGTTCACCGTGCCGCCGGAGAGCGCATACTCGTCAACGGTAATGGTGCCATCAGCCAGCGCGCCGCCGATTTGTACCAGTGCCGCCTGAACCTGATCCGTGCCGCCAAAATCCAACGTGCCGCCGTTGACGGTGGTGGTGTTGGTATCAGCGCCAAGCTTCCCGTTACCGGACAGGGCGAGCGTGCCAGCACTGACCGTCGTTCCACCGGTATAGTCGCTGGCGCTGGTCAGCGTGACCGTGCCCGCACCACTCTTGTCCAGCGCGCCGGTGCCGGACAGCAGGCCGTTTACGGTGCCGCTGCTGAGATCAAAGCTGGTGTTGGCAATGACGGTCGCGTCGGCATTCACCGTGCCGCCAGAGAGCGAATACTCGTCGACAGTGATGGTGCCGTCAGCCAGCGCGCCGCCGGTTTGTACCAGTGCCGCCTGAACCTGATCGATGCCGCCAAAATCCAGCGTGCCGCCGTTCACGGTGGTGGTGTTGGTATCAGCGCCAAGCTTGCCGTTGCCGGACAACGCGAGCGTGCCAGCACTGACCGTCGTACCACCGGTATAGTCGCTGGCGCTGGTCAGCGTGACTGTGCCCGCACTACTCTTGTCCAGCGCGCCGGTGCCGGACAGCAGGCCGTTTACGGTGCCGCTGCTGAGATCAAAGCTGGTGTTGGCAATGACGGTCGCGTCGGCATTCACCCTGCCGCCGGAGAGCGCATACTCGTCAACGGTAATGGTGCCGTCTGCCAGCGCGCCGCCGGTTTGCACCAGTGCTGCCTGAACCTGATCGGTGCCGCCGAAGTTGAGCGTTCCGCCGTTGACGGTGGTCGTGTTGGTGTCCGCACCAAGCGTGCCATTGCCCGAGAGCGCCAGCGTACCGCCATTAACGACCGTGCCGCCTGTGTAGTCGTTGGTTCCGGTGAGGACGACAGTCCCGGTGCCACTCTTATCTACTGCGCCCGTGCCGGAGAGTGTCCCTGCGACGACGCCGGCCTGGAGGTCGAAACCGTTGTTGGCGACGATTGTCGCGTCGGCGTTTACCGTGCCGCCTGCGAGGCTGTAGTCGTCGACAGTGATCGTACCGTCGGAGAGGACGCCACCCGCCTGATCGAGGTTAGCCTGCACCTGACTCGTACCACCCAGCGAGAGTGTTCCGCCGTTGAGGGTAGTGCTGCCCGTATCCGCGCCGAGCGTTCCGCTGCCCGAAATCGCCAGAACGCCGCCGCTGACGACCGTTCCTCCGGTGTAGTCATTGGCGCCGGTGACTGTGACCGTTCCCGAACCGCTCTTGTTGACCGTACCGGCTCCGGAGAGAGTGCCATTGACCGTGCCGGACGTAAGGTCGAAGCTGTCAGATGCTTCAACAACCGCGTTGGCCGCCAGGATGCCACCATCCAGGGAATATTGGCTGGTGGTTACCGTACCATTCTGCAGCGTGCCGCCGCTCTGTTGCACCGTGGCCTGAACCTGGCTCGTTCCACCAAGGTTGAGCGTCCCACCATTCACCGTGGTCGTACCGGACGCAGCGCCCAAGGTTCCGCTGCCGCCGAGGGCAACGGTTCCGCCATCCACGGTTGTTCCACCGGTGTGCGTATTCACGCCGGTCAGTGTGACGCGGCCACCATCGCCACTGTCGGCGAACGTAATCGATCCCGGAGTGCCAGACGTCTCGTCGCTGAATGAGCCGCTGAGAGTGGTGCTGTTGCCGCTGGCGTCGATTGTACTCGTGCCGGATCCATCCAGCGTGAAATTGTTGGAGTACGTCTCACCATCTTCATCAATGGCGAGGGTTCCGCCCTTGAAAGCAGGATTGAGGTCGGTGCCCAGCTGGCTCGAACCGTAGGAGCCCTGCGAGGTATCAATGTCATCGTTGATGCCGGGGACACCAACGCTGCCATCGGCGTTTATGGTGAAGGTGCCCGCGTTGATTGCGGCGCTGGCCGGCTCCCAGTTTACGCTCAAACCTGAAGTGGTTGCGTATCCGAAGGTGTAGGTACCGGGCGCGAGATCGAGGAAAGTAGCGGCCTGGAAATTATAGATGCCTGACGAACCCGGCACTCGCGTGGGGCTTAGATCGTTGCCATTCGCGTAGAAGTAGTTTTCGCCGGGCGTCAGTCCGGTGGGGAGCACCCCGTCGGCAACGTTGCCAAGAAGAATGGCGAACGTCTCTGTCCCTATCAGGGAGCCATCTTTGTAAAGATTCAGGTCGCCTTCGGGCGCTATGCTTCCTGTGTGCCAGCTGCCATAAACGATCTGCACATCGTAGTTGCCGGCATTGGTCGTGTTCTCGGTGAGGATATATCCGAGAGAATCCGTGTGGGCCTGAGCGGCGATCGGAGCCATTACGAGACCAGCCGCAGTGGCAGAAAGAACGGTACGCCGGGCCGCTTCCCGCACGCCCTGTCCCACTGCGGTCATGATGCTGAAAGATGCTGACGTAAGAAGAATACGACGCCGGGCGTTCATCCGCGCCCGGGAATTATAAGCAATCAAAGACATGAAGCGCCTTTCGTGACGAAGTCGATTTAACGGAGAGCCGACGGCAGCCTTGGCGTCGCGCGGCGCTGCTATTCAGATCAGGATGGAAGGAATGCGGATTCCCGAGCGGACACGCCCCGCCTGTTCAGCGAAGTCGCGGAGTTAATCCGTGAGGTGACACGGGCCATGCGGTCATCATCATGAATGTCGCCCGCTGGAATATCCGGGGAGGCACCGGACGGAGCCTGAACCCATCCGCATCCTCAAGGATGACGAAGGGCGTAAAAGGCCAAAACGACAACTATGTCGGCCGCAATTGCGGATTGACCTGAATATTCGCGACGCAACTCCAGTGTGTTCATGTAGGGAAACACACCATGACACACGGTAATTACCCCGTTTGCCACATGATATAATCAAATCATTTGGAGAAAATAAGCGAGATAATCTCGATATCACATGCACGCCCGCGCCCACCCCGTTTTGCCCCCTGGACGTTCACCAAGTAGCGTGACGCGTGGAAACATTATATTATTTTCTATTAGGTAATATAACTAAGAACTTTTCACTAGGCATGATCTCTAAGTAATACATCTTATAAGTATAATTTATGTATTACAAAGGCAGAAATTTCCGGGAAGAAATTTCCCCTCCTATCGGTAAAGAACCCGCTGCCATCACCTTGACTCGACATGCGCGCCCGCTTACTCGCCGCGCCCTTGCAGTCGGCTTCCGCCTGCGGCCCCTTCGTCTAGCGGTCAGGACGCGGCCCTCTCACGGCTGAAACACGGGTTCGATTCCCGTAGGGGTCACCAAAATCCTCTGCCAGAGGGTTCCAGAAGATACCACAAGTGGCTGATTTCTGGGTTTTTTCGTGGTATAGGTATCCCATACGGAGCGGCA
>DATMGK010000089.1:0-3927 GCA_035555595.1 Croceibacterium sp.
CACGCGCGCTGTCATCCAGGACATCGTGCAGCGCAATCTGCGCATGACGAACCAGGCGCAGGCGGCACGCGAGGGCTCGGATGCCGTTGCGAATCCGGTTCGCGGCGGCCTGCTTGGAAGCATGATCGAGGCGGTGCGCAACCCGCGCTGGACCGCCAACCTGCAAACCTTGCGCGACATGCGTTCCGAGTTCCGGCGCTTGGCCGCCGGCATGTCGGACACCGAGCGCAATACGTTGAAGCTGTCCGATTTGGAGCGCATCCAGTCCGGCATCACCGAGGATATGATTGCGCTCTTGCAGCGTAACGCCGAGGCCTACCGGGCGGCTGGGGATGCCAGAACCGCTGCGGGCTTCGAACGCGCCATTCGCGAGTTCCGCCGTGCCGATCAGTTCACGCGGCTTTCCATGCAGCGGCTCGAAACCATAGAGCGGCTGTTCCGCGCCGAGAGTGCCGAGGCGCTCGCCCGCAATATCACCAATGCTGCACTGGCGGGTGGCAAGGGCAACGAGCAATTGTTGGCCACGCTGCGCCGCACGCTGCGCCCTGAGGAAATGGGTGAGATCGCAGCGGCGGTCATCTCAGAAATGGGGCGCCCCGTGGGATCGGCGCGGGGTGTGACCCAGGAAATAGGTTTCTCCGTTTCCTCATTCCTCACCAAGTGGGAGAACATGAGCCCGCGGGCGAGGGCGCTTCTGTTCGACGGTGAGCACCGGGCGGCGCTGGATGACCTCGTGCGCGTCGTCTCGAGGCTTGCCAACGTGGAAGACCTCGCCAACCGTTCGCGCACGCTCTCCAACGCCGTGGGTGTTGGCTCTATCGGTGCGGCGGGCGCGGCAGTCATGTCGGGCGTCGATGCCATGTTCACCGCAGGCGCCACGGCCGGGAGCATTGCCGGCGCATCCGTGCTTTTCTCGCGGCCGTCCTACGTGCGGTGGGTGAGCCGATATCTACGCGCCAAGGAGGCTTCTCGGCGGCCTCAGGGCGGGGGACGGCTGGCTGCCACCATCAACGAGCTTGGCCGCATGGCGGCCTCAGACCCCGACCTCGTTCCCGTCCTTCAGTCGCTCGTCGGCGGTCAACCCGCGCAGAACCCACCAGGCGAGAATTGATGTCGTGCCCATCGTCCATGGCACGACCATGCAGACGACGATCAGCAGCCCGAACCCGGCTTTTCGCAACAAGAACCCCATGGCCAGAAAGGTAGCACGCTAGATGGCCGAAAAGAATGCCATGGCCAAGGGACGTGAAGTCGCCTTTCGCGCATCGATGCTTCCCGTCGGCAATTACGATGATGGCTCGGTGGCTTTCCCAGTATGGCCGCAGGGGGCTGTGGACGCCTACAACGCCATGAGCCGGTTCCATCGCGGTGAACCTCCGCAGCCCGAAGACGCCGTGCTGGCAGGGCTTGTGATGGGAGGCGGCATTGCAGCCCCGCGCCCAGTAGGATCCGTCGGCATGTTCGGCGGCCGTCTTGCTAAGACCGCGGACCATGCGGCCCTCCGAAAAGCCGAAGAGATGGCCGCCAAAGGTGCCGAACGTGATGCGATCTGGCATGAAACCGGATGGTTCCAGGGCGCCGACGGGAAGTGGCGCTTCGAGATCGACGATAGCGGGGCGACGGCTTCACGATGGCGCAAAACCGGACCTCTGCGCAAGGTTCTGAAGCACGCCGAACTCAACGAGGCGTACCCCGACGCCGGGAAGATACCCGTAAAGAAAACGGGGTCGAAAACGGGAATTTCTACAGGGGCCGACTATCAACCGCGCGGTGACGGATGGTTTGGAGGATGGCGTCAACCGGAAGAAATCAGGACATCGCCATTCGCGGACGCGCTTGACCCTGAGGGAAGGTCATCGCGTCTGCTCCACGAAGCCCAGCACGCCATTCAAAAGCGCGAAGGCTTCGCCCGCGGCGCCTCACGCGATGAATATTCCTATGCCGACGGATTTAACGATCAGCATCACCCACGCTTCAGTCACGCGAGGCCAGCTGTGGCCACCTACG
The DNA here is from genome assembly GCA_035555595.1 of Croceibacterium sp. GTDB lineage: Bacteria > Pseudomonadota > Alphaproteobacteria > Sphingomonadales > Sphingomonadaceae > Croceibacterium_A. Next base: position 2,008 of record DATMGK010000089.1, read on the forward strand.
CGGACGAGATGATGAAGCGCGATGGAGTGGATCCAAGGCGACCCGACATCGACTACGCGAACACGCCAAACGACAGGATCGAGGCCGCCATAGACGCTAAGATCGCGTGGGAAAAGGCGCGTCGCGATTACGAGGCGCGGGCTTATGACGAATTGAACCGGCGCGCCTATGAGCGCAGCGCAGGAGAGGTGGAAGCGCAAAACGTTCAGGCGCGCCAGCACATGACGCCGGATGAACGCCGCGCAAATCCGCCATGGGCAACAGAGGGGTTGCCGCCGGAGCGGCAGCTGCTCCAGCAATGGGGCGATCTGTCTCCGGTGCCACCGCCAACACGGCGTGCAATGCCGGCCCAACCCGCCGATTTCGTCTCAGACGGTGCGGGAGGGTTCCGGGCGACATCGGACCCGCGCCCGGTCGATCCGACCGAGCTTCTGCCGCCGGCGCCTCTTGCTGCGCGACCGCAACCACCACGCATTCCGCCGACGATCGATGAGGGCGGGAACACCCTCTTCTCCAACGCCCCTGGTGCAGCGCCCGTTGGCGCTCTATCGGCAGGAAACACCATGCCTCAGAACTTCGAACAAGCCTTCGCAGAACTCGACGCCGCCCTCATAGACCTCGATGGAGACGGTGTGCCTGATGTTGCCGTGCCGCAGCAGAGCGTGCAGCAGCCGTCCAATGCGATGGCAGGATATGCGCAGGGTGGACAGCAGCCACAGACGAACGCGATGGCGCAGGCGGCGCGCTACGACAACACCAACTTCCCTTCTGGTGGCGGGTTGCCCGACTACGGTTTTGGGCCGGTAACGCAAATGTCGAAGCTCGGGGTTGTCCCCGGAACGGACGGTGATATTAGCAATACCTCGCGCCCGCAGGAATACACGGCGCCAATTGCTGAAATGACGCCCGCGCCCATTCCTGGCGGGGCTGCGATCGCACGCGCCCTGCCGCGCGTTGCAGGTCTAGCGGCCGGTGGATTGGGGCTGAGCGCCATGGTCAGCGATGCCGGTCAGGGGTCCGAAAGCCCGTTGCAGCAGCTTTATGCGCAGCAGAGTTCGCTAGCCGCCCGGCGCGATGAAGCAGTGCGCGCGCGGGATCGAGAGGGCGCCACGGGTAAGGGGCCGCGATTCCAGGCCGCCGATGCCGAGGTGAGGCGCCTGGAGGCGGAATTATCCGGCCTCAACGCGATGATCTCAGACGAGAACAGGCGCAACTCGCCCGAATACCAGATGGAGATGCAGCGCAAGGCCGACGAACTGGCACGAGAGCAGAAGGAGAAGGAGGCGGCGACGCCGTTCCGTGAGCGTTACCCTGAGATTGCGGGGGCTTTGCCGTATGCCGGATACGCCGCCAGCCTCGGCCTGCCGTTCGCCGCGGGCGCTAAGAAAAACATCGGTTCGTTCTTTCCCGGAAGTTATGCTGGAAGGGTTAGGTCGGCCGCGGGGCGTGCCGAAGCCGCTGTTGCCGGCAGCGACCGGAATGCAATGGCTACCAGCGCAACTGAGCTTGGCCATCTCATCCAGAACCAACCCACGACACGTAATGCCATGGCTGACGCGGGGGCCGCAGCTGCTGCCGGCGGCGTACTAGGTGCTGAAGCAGGGCTTATCCCCGACGTCATAGATTATTCGAACGCAAACCTTTCGGACGAGGATCGCGCCGGCACGCTCGAACGGCTAGGTGACCTGCAGGGCCACGCCCTGCGTATCGGAAGCGGCGCGCTGACCGGTTGGTCCGGGTACAAGGCCGGACAGATTCTCACGCCGAAGCGGACGCCAGATATGGGTAGAGCAAACGCCATGCGCGAAGCGGCTGACCGCGGCTCAGTCGCCCCGCCGCCCCAGCAGCCGCAGGTGATTACCCGCTCGTCAGCGGGAACCTATCATGGGCCTGATGGGCGTTTCATCTCGCCGCCACGCC
>DATMGK010000090.1:0-14827 GCA_035555595.1 Croceibacterium sp.
CCCGTGTCGGCGATGATCAGGCCGCCGGGCTTCAGCGCGCCGAGGTTCACCTTCAGCGCCGCCGGGTTCATCGCCACCAGCACATCGGGCGCGTCACCCGCGGTTTCGATCTGGGTCGAACCGAAGTTGATCTGGAACGCGGAGACACCGAACAGCGTGCCCTGCGGCGCGCGGATTTCTGCCGGAAAGTCCGGGAAAGTGGCCAGATCGTTGCCTGCCAGCGCGGTGGACAGGGTGAATTGCCCGCCCGTAAGCTGCATCCCGTCGCCGCTATCGCCGGCAAAGCGGACCACGACTGCTTCGGGTGACTGAGTTTCAACCGGCCGTTCGGCCGCGAGGGTTGCCATGGGATCCATCGTCCTAAAGGCGCCTGATACGCCTGTTTCCTGCGAATGTCGGCCAGCTAGGTTCGTGCCCGCCCTGCCGCAATCAAGTTTTTCTGTCGTTCACGCAACGCGCGTGGTGGAATTACCCACCGTGCACCCCTATCGCAATGCGCATGAACGAATACGATCCACTGCAATACCGCCCCTGCGTGGGCGTCATGATGGTCAACGCCGGTGGCCGGGCCTTCGTGGGCAAGCGCATCGACAACCGCGAAGGTGACTGGTGGCAGATGCCGCAGGGCGGCGTCGATCCGGGCGAGGACCCGGATTCGGCCCTGTTCCGCGAGCTTTACGAGGAAGCGGGCGTGCGGCAGGCGCACCTCAATGTGATTAGCCGCCTTCCGGGCGAGTTGTTCTATGATCTGCCCGAGGAACTTAAAGGCAAGCTGTGGGGCGGGAAATACATCGGCCAGCGGCAGACGTGGTATGCGCTGCGCTTTACCGGGACGGACAGCGATATCGACCTGAACGCGCATGAACCGGCGGAGTTCTGCGAATGGAAATGGGTCGATCCGGAGCTGCTGCCGAACCTGATCGTGCCGTTCAAACGCGATATCTATCGCACCGTGGTGGACGGGTTTCGCGCGCTGATCTGAGAACAGCGCGCGGAACGAAACCTTAGTTCTGCGTCACCACTGTGGAGGGGGTCGCAGCCTCTGCCGTGAGCACCGGCACCTGAATGCTGCGTTCGATCGCGGTGGCGAGCTGGCGGGATTCGGCGCAGGTATCGCCGCACAGCGATTGCAGTTGCGCGAGATTGCGGCGGGCCTTTTCCACCGCGCCCTTTTCAACCAGCGCCTCACCCTCGCCCGCCATCGCGGCGAAGTTCTTGGGATCGCGGTCCAGCGCCTCGCGGTAATAGTGGATCGCCTTGCCCTGAAGGCCATCGCGGCGGGCCGCTTCGGCCAGATCGAGGTAGATCGGGGTATGGGCGGGATCGATCGCCAGCGCCGCTTCAAAGCTGTCTATCGCGGCCTGCACCTGCCCACCCGCGAGCTGGCCGCGCCCCTCTGCAATCAGCGCCGCCGCGCGCGGATCAGCCTCGCGGTCGGCGCCATAGCCCACGCTGGCGGTAAGTGCCGCGACAAGCGACAGGGCAACGGCGGCGGGGACATAACGCATCGCGAACTCCTTGAGCGCGGATCGCTCCATCTGGCGTTCTTCAGCCATGACCCCGGTTGCTAACATGGCTTTCCTAGACGTGCGATGAAAAATCCGTCCGTCCCGTCATGATGCGGGGTGAGGCGGGTTCCCGGCCCCCGCTGGCGGCCGAGTGGAAGCGACAGCGGCTCCGCATTCCAGCCGGGATTGTCGGCAAGAAACGTGCTGGCCTGCCCCGCGCCTTCTTCATCAAGCAGAGAGCAGGTGACGTAGATCAGCCGCCCGCCGGGCCGCACGAGTTCCGCCGCGATGCCGAGCAGGCGCTGCTGGAGATCGATCAGCCGATCCAGCGAAGGCGCATCCAGACGCCAGCGAGCTTCCGGGTTGCGACGCCATGTGCCAACGCCGGAGCATGGGGCATCGACCAGCACCGCATCGGCCCTGCCCTGCCACGCGGAGAGACTTTCCATCTCTCGCCCCGGATTGAGCAGCACGGTTTCCGCCACCAGCGCCCTGGCCCGCTCAGCGCGCGGAGCAAGGCGCGACAGGCGGCCACGATCGGTGTCCGCCGCGATCAGCGTGCCCGCGTTGTTCATCGCCGCCGCGAGCGCGAGCGTCTTGCCCCCAGCCCCCGCGCACAGATCGATCACCGTTTCGCCGGGCTTTGCCGCCACCGCCTCGCACGCAAGCTGGCTGCCGCCGTCCTGCACTTCGATCAGGCCATCGCGATAGGCATCCCATTGATCGACCGGGGTGCCAAATGGCAGGCGCAGGCCCTGCGCGGCGGGCAACGGCTCACCGGCTTCGGGCAAAGCCAGCGTGGCGCGGTCGGCCCGCAGTGCGTTGACGCGGATATCCAGCGGAGCGCGGGCGAGCAGTGCATCAGCCTCCGGCCCCGATATGTCCGATTGTTCGAGCCGCGTGGTCAGCCAGTGCGGGGCGACGCCCGGTTCGGCCGCAGCCTCCCCCGCTTCCACCGCACCCGGCCCGTAGGATGAACCATCGAACAAGGGCAGCAGAACGGGATCATCAGCAGCCAGCCGCAGCATCGCCGCACGACCGGTGGACGGAACTGGTCCGCAGGCGCGCACCGCACGGAACACCAGATCGCGGATTGCCCGCCGATCCTTCGATCCGGCGAAACGGTTGTTCTTGAACCAGTCAGCCAGAATCCGATCCGCCGGCGGGCCTTTCGCCTGCGCGGAAGCGATGATCCCGTCCAGCAGTTCGATCGCCGTCTGCACTCGCGCGGCGGGCGTCATTTCAGACGCTCGAACGCGCTGTCGTATTCCTCGGGCGTCGGCGCGGGGATACAGAAGTAGCGATAGCGGGCGGTCGTCCGCGCCATGAAATCGCGGCGATCCTCCAGAAAGGCCGCCCCTTCCGCCTCACACTCTTCCTGCGTGGAATGGAGCGAATGGCGCAAGGCCATGCTTTCATCCGGCGAAGGCACATCCCAACCGATCACGATCAGGAGGAAAGGCAGGAACTCTACCATACCGGACTATCGGCCAGCCGGATCAACGGGTCGGATAGTTCGGCGCTTCGCGCGTGATCGACACGTCGTGAACGTGGCTTTCGCTGAGACCCGCATTGGTGATGCGGATGAACTTGCCCCGCGTGCGCAGGTCCGCGATTTCCGCCGATCCGGTATAACCCATCGCCGCCTTGATGCCGCCCACAAGCTGGTGGATCACATCGCGCGCCGGCCCCTTGTAAGGCACCTGCCCTTCGATCCCTTCGGGCACCAGCTTCATCTGATCCTTGATGTCCTGCTGGAAATAGCGGTCGGCGCTGCCGCGCGCCATCGCGCCGACGCTGCCCATGCCGCGATAGGATTTGTAGGCCCGGCCCTGATACAGGAAGGTTTCGCCCGGCGCTTCCTCCGTACCCGCAAGCAGGCTGCCGATCATCACGGTGGAGGCGCCAGCCGCCAGAGCCTTGGCCGCGTCGCCCGAAGTCCTGAGGCCACCGTCGCCGATCACCGGAACATCGCCCGCCGCGCTGGCGGCTTCCATGATCGCCGTAAGCTGCGGCACGCCGACGCCCGCAACGATGCGCGTGGTGCAGATCGAGCCCGGCCCGATGCCTACCTTGACCCCATCCGCCCCGGCACCGACCAGCGCGCGGGTGGCTTCAGCGGTGGCGACGTTTCCGGCGATCACCTGCACGGAGTTGGACAGGAGCTTCACCCGTTCCACGGCCTTCGCCACTTCGCGGTTATGGCCGTGCGCGGTGTCGATGATGATCACGTCGCATTCGGCGTCGACAAGCTGTTCGGTCCGTTCGAAACCCTTGTCGCCCACGGTCGTCGCGGCGGCGACACGCAGGCGGCCGCCCGCGTCCTTGGTCGCATCGGGATTGAGAACGGCCTTCTCGATATCTTTCACGGTGATGAGGCCGACGCACTTGTAGGCATCGTCCACCACCAGCAGCTTTTCGATGCGCCGCTGGTGCAGCAGGCGGCGCGCTTCGTCCTGGCTAACTCCGAGGCTGACGGTAGCGAGGTTTTCGCTGGTCATCAGTTCGCGCACCGGCTGCGCGGGATTGTCAGCAAAGCGCACATCGCGATTGGTCAGGATGCCGCACAGCTTGCCACTGATATCCGTGACCGGGATGCCGCTGATCCGATGCTGCTGCATCAGCGCCGTGGCTTCCCCCAGGGTGGCGTCAGGCGAAATGGTGATCGGGTTGACGATCATGCCGCTTTCAAACCGCTTCACCCGCCGCACGGCGTCGCACTGGGCCTCTACCGTCAGGTTGCGGTGAAGCACGCCGATGCCGCCAAGCTGCGCCATGACGATAGCCATTTCGGCCTCTGTCACGGTGTCCATCGCCGCCGAGATAAGGGGGATGTTCAGCGCGATCTCTCGCGTCAGCCACGTTTTCGTGCTGGCTTGCGAGGGAACGATGTCACTTTCCGCCGGCCTGAGAAGGACGTCGTCGAAGGTGAGGCCGGTTTCGATTTCCATGGGTGCCACTTTTCTATGCGCTGAGCGATTCGTGGCGGCCCATGTAAACGCGGATTGCGTCAATCGCTAGGGGGGTGACAGGATCGACATCACAGAAGCGCTTAAGCAGCGGTCCAGCCGCCATCCATCGAATAGTTCGCGCCGTTGATGTTCTCCGCCTCGTCCCGGCACAGGAACAGGGCCAGTGCGGCGACCTGTTCCACCGTGACGAACTTCTTGGTCGGTTGCTGGAGCAGCAGCACGTCGTTGATCACCTGTTCCCGCGTCAGGCCGCGTGCGGCCATCGTGTCGGGAATCTGGTTTTCGACCAGCGGGGTCCAGACATAGCCGGGGCTGATGCAGTTGGCGGTGATGCCGTGCGCGGCCAGTTCCAGCGCCAGCGTCTTGGTGAAACCGGCCACGCCGTGCTTCGCCGCGACATAGGCGGATTTGAACGGACTGGCGACGAGCGAGTGGGCGCTGGCGGTGGCGATGATGCGGCCCCACCCCTTCGCCTTCATGTGCGGCACGGCCAGCCGGGCGGTGTGGAACTGGGACACGAGGTTGAGCGCGATGATCGCTTCCCACTTTTCCGGCGGAAAATCCTCCACCGGGGCGACGTGCTGCATTCCGGCATTGTTGACGAGGATGTCCACCGGGCCAGCGCCTGCCATCAGCGATTCCACCCCTTCGCGCGTGGTCAGGTCCGCGCCGACATGGCGGGCGCCGAGTTCCTCGCACAGTGACGCGATCTGTTCAGGCGCGCCAAAGCCGTTGAGGACCACTTCCGCCCCCTCTGCCGCGAGCGCGCGGGCGATGGCTAGACCTATGCCGGAAGTCGAACCGGTGACGAGCGCCACTTTATCTGAAAGGAACATGCTCGACTCCTTGCGATTGCCTTGCCACAAATCCAAGCGCGCAGAACGCCCCGGGTCCAGCATTATTTCGCGGGTGCACAAAAGGGATATTCAATGCGGCTCAATCCATTCGACGCCAGCAGGATCAGGGTAGAAGACCAGCGCGGAGGATTTCCGGGCGGAGGCGGCGGCAAACTGGGCTGCGGCGCGATTGCCATCGCGCTGATCGGCGCGCTGGTGTTCGGCATCGACCCGGCACAGATGCTGGGCACGATGGAACAGATGCAAGGCCCGGCCCAGGTCGATACCTCGCAAGGGGGTGTAACCACCGAGCAAAGCTGTTCCGTCAACGCCTATAGCCAGGAAAGCTGTGCCGCCCTTGCCTCTCTCAACGATACGTGGGAGCCGCTTTTCCAGCAGGCGGGCATTCCGTTCCAGCAGCCCAAGCTGGTGTTCTATTCGCAGGCGGGCCAATCCGGCTGCGGCGCGGCGCAAAGCGCGATGGGGCCGTTCTATTGCCCGGCCGATCAGGGCATCTACATCGACACGACATTCTACGACCAGCTCGACCAGGAAATGGGCGCCGGGCCGGGTGACTTCGCACGTTACTATGTGATCGCGCACGAATACGGCCATCACATCCAGACGCTGACGGGTATTTCGAACCAGATCCGCAGCGCGCAGCAGCAGAACCCCAACGCGTCCAACAGGTTGCAGGTGCTGATGGAATTGCAGGCGGACTGTTACGCCGGGGTGTGGGCGGGCAAGAATCGCAACGCCATCGAACCCGGCGATTTCGAGGAAGGGATGCAGGCGGCGGCGGCGATCGGCGACGACACCCTGATGCGCCGCGCGGGCCGCAACGCCAGCCCGGAAAGCTTCACCCATGGCAGCAGCGAACAGCGGATGCAGGCGCTGCGGCTGGGCATGCAGACCGGCGACGACACCCAGTGCGACCGGATCATGCAGGGCGGCTGACGGAGCTTAACGGAAAGCAGGGACCGAAAGGAAAACGGGTCCGCCACGTGGCGATTGCCGCTGGCGGACCCGCTACGCGACCGGGGGGACTGATTTCCCGATCAGGTATCCGGTCAGTTTAACGATCCAGCCGGGCAATCTCTTCGTCGAACTCCGCAATAATCTCAGCGCGGATCGCCTCGCTGATCCCCCGGTTGGCGGCGATCGCATTGCGAGCCTGCCGCAAGTTGTTGCGGGCAATCTGCGTGTAGTCGCGTTCGCAGATGACCACGCGGGCGCGGCCACTGGTAGTGCGGTTGCGCCCTTTCTCATTCTCGTCACAGCTTTCGACCACTTCGGGCACATTGCGCGCGGCGTAGCTCGCGGCGTGAGCCTCCGCCTGCGCGGCGTAAGCTTCTGCCTGTGCAGCGTAGGCTTCCGCCTGCGCGGCGTAGTGCTTGCCAACCTGATCGCCCCACACTTCCATGCGGCGGCCGTATTCCTCCATCTTCGCTTCGAACTGCGGATCGGCCGCATCGAAGCGCGGCACTTCGGGCACCGCCGGAAGATCGGGCATGCGCGGCACGACAGGCACCGACAGTTGGGCGTGGTTCGCCTGAGGGGCTTCCGGGGGAACGGGCGGTTCCGGCGGCGCGTGTGGCACGAACGTACCAGCCTGCGGAGAGGCGGGAGTGGTTGGCGCGAGAGGAGCGGCAGGCAATTCCGATTCCTGCACTTCCGCCAAAGCAGCGTAAGAGAACGAGGCGGTGAGTGGCAACGCCATAACGCTGGTGGCGATCAGGCCCTTGCCCAGCCAGCGGCGGCGGCGCGTGATGTCTGACCGGGACAAGGTCTTGAGCCGATGGATGATCGATTTTTCGAACAGCGGCCCGGCCATCGGCGCGGCCAGTGCGCCGTGGAAAGCGATCGAGCGCGGACCGGCGGCGACGCTGGCGATCAGCGCGGCATAGCGCACACGATCTTCCCGATCCCGACCGGCCAGAACGCGCGCATCGCATGCCGCCTCCTGATCGCGGCGCATCGCGCGCCACGCGGCCCACGCCAGCGGGTTGAACCAGTGCATTGCCAGCAGGGCCTGAGCGGCGAAATTGGCCAGCAAATCATGCCCGCGGTGGTGCGCCAGTTCATGCGCTATCGCCAGATCGCGTGCCTGCCGGTCATGCTGCGCCATGAACAGCGGCGGCAGGGCTACGACCTTGTCGAACACGCCGAACGCCACCGGTGCGGCCACGGCCAGCGTTTCCACCAGCCGCACACGGCCGGATTCACCCACCGGGCGCGCGGCAATCAACAATTCCCGGCGCATCCGCCGATAGGTGACGATGCGCCAGCCGAGAAAGGCCAGCGCGACACCCAGCCATACGGACAAGAGCGGCGCGGCCACGGCTTCCCACGTCCACGCGGGTTCCGCTTGTGCCACCAGACCAAGCGGCGCGGCGATGGCGGCGGCCGTCGTATCGCTGGCAGTGATGGGCGTTAGCGCCGTCACCTGATCCACGGATGTTGCTGCGACCTGCGGAGCGAAGCTGGCGGGCAACACGATGGGCGGCATCAACAGGCGCAGAAAGGGAAGCAGCCATAGCGCATAGGCGAATTCAGGCCCCAGCAGGCGCGCGGCAGGGCGGCGCACCATGAGCACGAGGCCGATCAGGATGCCCGTATAGAGCAGCGTATCAAGCAGCCAGCCGGTCATTTCCGCAGCTCCTGCAACAGGCGTTCAATTTCCGTGATGTCGTCGCTGGACAGCACCTCGCTTTCCGCAAGATGGGCGATCAGCGGCGCGGCGCGGCCACCAAACAGGCGATCGACCAGCCGCCGGGATTCGCCCCCGACATAGGCAGTGCGTTCAAGTAGCGGGCGATAGAGGAAACGGCGCCCGTCAGGCGCGGTGGCAACCGCCCCCTTCGCCACCAGCCGCGAAAGCAGCGTCTTGACCGTGGGCATCGTCCACCCGCGAAGGTCGCAGACCTGATCGCACACCTCGGCGGCGGTCAGCGGGCTTTTTTCCCACAATACCTCCATCACCGCGTGTTCCGCGTCGCTGATCCGGTCATTATGGGTTTCGCTGGCTTCGGTCATTCCGTCCTCCCGACGAGCATGCCTTACACGCGATCGATTACGTTTGTAAACATGAAGCGTGGATGAACGGCTTGCCAAGTCGAAGTGGCCCGCTAGGGTCCCGGCGCATGGATGGCCTGAAGCATCGTGTGGCGCGCCTTTCCGACTGCCACAACATCGCCGACTTTCGAGCGCTGGCGAAGCGCAAACTGCCCTTCCCCGTGTTCCATTACATCGACGGCGGCGGCGATGACGAGCTGACGAAGGATCGCAACACCGCCGCTTTCGCCGATGTCGATCTGGTGCCGGATGTGCTGGTGAACGTGGAGAAGGTCGACCCTTCCGTAACCGTACTGGGCAAGACGACGCGGCTGCCGTTGATGCTGAGCCCAACGGCTTTGCAGCGTCTATTCCACTGGCAGGGCGAACGCGCAGTCGCCGCTGCCGCGGAGAAGTTCGGGCTGTGGTTCGGCATATCCAGCCTGGCCAGCGTCGGCATCGACGAAATCGGGGCCAGCTTCGCCGGGCCGAAGATGCTGCAATACTATTACCACAAGGATCGGGGGCTGAACGCCGCGCTGCTGGAAATGGCGCGCGAGGCACGGTTCGACGCCGTGGCGCTGACGGTGGACACGATCACCAGCGGCAATCGCGAACGGTGCAAGCGCACCGGCTTCACCACCCCGCCCCGCTTCACCCCGGCCAGCGTGCTTTCCTACGCCACGAAGCCGCGCTGGGCGCTGGATTACATGTTCCGCGAGAAGTTCTCGCTGCCCAATCTGGAGAAGCACGTCGCCGCCGGGTCCAGCGCGGCAATTTCCATCCAGTCATACTTCAACGAAATGCTGGACCAGAGGATGGACTGGAAAGCGGCGGAAAAGCTGCGGAACGACTGGGGCGGCCAGTTCGCGCTGAAGGGCGTGATGTCGGTGGGCGATGCGCGGCGGGCAGCGGACATCGGCGTGGACGCGATTTACATTTCGAACCACGGCGGCCGCCAGTTGGACGGCGCACGAGCGCCGTTCGACCAATTAGCTGAGATCGTGGACGCGGTGGGGGACCGGGTCGACGTGATTATGGATGGTGGGGTGAGACGCGGCAGCCATGTGCTGAAGGCGCTGGCAATGGGCGCGAAGGCGGTTTCAGGCGGTCGGCTCTATCTCTACGCGCTGGCCGCCGCCGGGCAGCCCGGCGTTGAACACGCGCTGGGCATTCTGGAGGCGGAGATCCTGCGCGGCATGAAGCTGATGGGCGTAACCCGCGTGGACCAGCTGACGCGCGACAAGCTGCGGTTCCGCTGAAAGTCAGGCCTGAGTGCGGAAGAACGTGATCGCCACTGTGAAGGGGCCATCGCCCTCTACATGATGCGTTATACCGGGAGGAACGGCCAGAGTGGCCGGTGCAGCCAGATCGTTTGCACCGCCCTGCCCATCATCCCAGACGAAACGCAGTCGCCCGGCGGACAGATCGACCAGCGCCCAGGTTCCCTGCTTCAGACTGTGTTCGCTCCGCAGACCCTGCGGGAGACTTCGCGCATCGAACGGGCCAATGGTGCGATAAGCCAAGCTGCCCGGAGGAAGAAATCCGCGCGGCGCGATGCAGGCGACGGTCATGCCTGACTCTCCCGATCGGCAGGTTCACACATGGGGCAGATCGGCGCCGACGCGACCGCCAGCAAGACCATCGCGGCGCACGGCGATGGCCGTCAGGAGGCTGTCCGCGATCATTCGCGCGCGGCCACCGACCACCTCCGTTGCCTGCGGATGCCCCTCAGCCTCTCTCAAAGTGGAATAGAACAGTTCAAGCCAGCGAGAGAAATGGGTTATGTCCAATCCCGGTATGACGAGATGCTTGAGCATCGGGTTTCCCGAGAACTCACCGCTGTTGTGCAAGACCGAGCGCCAGAACGCCTTCATCCGGGCAAGATGCGCGGGCCAGTCTGCTATCCGCTGGCCGAAAATGGGGCCGAGCATCTCGTCCGTCTGTACCTTGGCGTAAAACGCTTCGACCAGATGATCGATATAGCCCGCATCGATCCCGATCCCTTCTGCGGCGGCACGTTTTTCAGCGCGTTTGCGGGCGGCATGTTCGGCAGCTTCAACGCCGGGATTGCGGGATTGTGCGGCAGCGCTGGACATAAGCGACTCGCTTAACTGATCATATGAACTGATTGATAATCCTCGTTGCGGTTAAATCAATATTTGATATACCTGTTTTATGCAGCTCAGCCTCTACAGCGACTATGCACTTCGCGTCCTGATGGCGCTTGCAGCAGGTGATCGGCGGCTATCGGTCGATGACATCGCGGGGCGTTACCGCATCTCGCGCAATCATCTGGCCAAGGTGGTCCAGCAGCTTCAGAACGAAGGTTTGATAGAAACCTTTCGCGGTCGCGGGGGCGGAATTCAGCTGGCGGTCCCGCCCGATCGGATCGTCGTCGGCAAGGTGGTTCGTCAGTTCGAAAATCTGGAGAGCTTTGTAGCGTGTTTTCCCGATGGCGGCGGGTGCATCGTCAACGGCGCCTGCGCGCTGAAACCGGTTCTGCACGGCGCTCTCGACGCCTTTCTGGCCCATCTCGACAGGTTTCGCCTCAGCGACCTGATCCCTGATCCGGATGCGTTCGTCAGACGGCTGGAAACCGCCTGACCGCGGCGAGGCAGATCAGGCGATCTCCTTGCCGATCAACATCGTGCCGAGTTTGCTGGACGATCCATCGAAGAACCCGGCTTCATCCTGCCAGTCGCGCGGATTGCGGAAGGTGCCGAGCAGGATATCGAACAGCGGGATATCGCCATAGTTGAACGCGTGAAGGCCACGCTGATGATGGACCGAATGGCTTTCGGGCCGCGTCACGATATAGCCAAGCCACTGCGGTGTGCGGATGTTGGTATGCTGAAACATCACCACAAACGTGGCCGCGACGAATACGATCAGTACAGCCTCCGGCGTCAGACCGATGCCAAGGACCAGCGCGAAGCTTCCGACCAGAGCCCAGCCGATCATGTCAAACGGATGGAAGAAGAACGCCCCCCATATATCCACCCGTTCCGCACTGTGGTGCATCTGGTGGAACCAGCGCCACAGGGGTTGCACGTTGTGCATCGTTCGATGCCACGCATAGATCAGGAATTCATAGGCAAGGAACCCGACGACCAGTTGCAGCCAGAAAGGCCAGACGGAACCGTCGATCAATTGGTATTGCCCAAGGAAACCGTCCCACATCAGGGGCGCATAGGTGGCGACCGCAAAATAAAGCAGCGTGAACAGCACGCCCCGCGTTTTCCACAATGAGACATCAGGAAATCGTCTCGCCCGGCCGATCATATCCAGTGCGGCGAATACGATGAACATTCCAAACGCGATGAAGTGGTAGGTGCCTATCATCGGATTTCCCCCCAACAGGAAACGGGGAAATTCTACAGCAATTCGTGTCGCGAACTAAGTGGAATCTCGACAAACCGGTTTCACTGGCAACGTTCTGGAATCGCTGGAAGTCGTGGTGATCCATCGCGGCCAGATGCGGGGTCGCCTGAAACCGCGCGCCGCGCCATCATCGGGCAATGGCCAGCCGATTCGCACTATTCCTCGCCCTTGTGTTCGCCCCGCTTGCCGCGCACGCGCAGGCGTTGACCAACGTGGTTTTGCATACCGAGCGGGGCGATATCGTGATCGCGCTGGAAACGGAGCGCGCGCCTATCACTGCCGGCAACTTCCTGCGCTATGTGGACGAGAAGCGGCTGGACGGCACGGTATTCTATCGCGCGATGCGGCTGGATTGGGGCGATCAGCCCAACGGATTGATACAGGGCGGCACCCAGTACGATCCCGACCGTATCCTGCCGCCCATCGCGCATGAATCCACGCGGGAAACGGGTGTAACGCACGGCGTAGGGGCGATTTCGATGGCGCGGCTTGAACCCGGTTCCGCCACCGGCGATTTTTCCATCACCGTATCCCCCCAGCCGGGGCTGGACGCCAATCCCCAGAGCGACGACGAGGATTTCCGGCAGGGCTACGCCGCGTTCGGCCACGTGATAGAAGGGATGGACGTGGTGCGCGCCATTTTCGACGCCCCGGTCGACCCCGACAAAGGCGAAGGCTGGATGAAAGGGCAGATGCTGGCGGAACCGGTGAAGATCGTCAGCGCCCGGCGCGCGCAATAGCGGCCTTAGCCGGCCCTTGGAGAAAGTCAGGCGCGGGCTATTCGGAGAGGACGGAGACGTCGAGGCCCGCCAGCGCTGCGATATATTCGTCAAGCCCGATCAGATCGAGGCAGGGCCGCGCCCCGGCGGCAATCCGCTCACCATCCGCCAGTTTCCGCGCGATCAGGATCACCGGCATACACGGAATATTGGGGCCATGGCCCTGACGCGCGATCATCCAGTGCCGTCGCGTCAGCGGGCCGCCGGTTTTCGCGGTGCCATGAATATACATGTGAAAGCCGCTGCGCCCGCTGCCGATGGGATCGAACAGGAACGAGGCCCTGAGCAGTAGCCCGGACCAACGGTTCAACGTCGGCAGAAAGCGCAGGCGAACGAGCCAGCTAAGCAGCCATGTGCCGAAGTGCAGCAGCGCAATCTCGTGCCCGGCGCAGAAACGCATGGTCCGAAGTGTCGGATAACGAGCGGGAAACAGATCGAGATCCGGAATGTCGCAATAGCCGAACCAGCGGCGCCCCAGTTCCGGATAGACCTCTGCATGAAGGCCCTGCCAGCCGAAAACGCGCGCCATCCGCCCGCGCCGCAACATCGTGAAGGGCCTGCCGACATAAGACAATATCGCGCTGGCCGTGCCGAGCCCGCGATTGGTCTGCTGGGCAGCGCTGATGCCGTAATCGACGCTGTGAATCTCAACGAATTCGTCTTGCGCAGCGTCGAGATAGGCGCCGGTGAGGCAAGGCACGGAACTGGCCCCGGCAATCACGGCCACACCGGCCGAACGCGCCGCTGGATCGAGCGCGCCTATCCCGGCCACGAAAGCCCGCGCATCGGCAAGATCGCAGTAGTGCGCGCCGCAAGCGATCGCGGCTTCTGCAACGCGGTAATCCTGCGTCTGGAACGGGCCCACGGTGTGGATCACCAGATGGGGGTGAGTTTTCGCCATAGCGGCTGCGGGCTGGCGAATATCCACCACCGCCGATTCGGCAGGATTCGCCGCGTGCAGACCTTCCGCGAAAGCGCGCGCCTTCTCCAAGTTCCGCCCCGCAACGATGAGTTGGATTCGATCGTCCGCCGCCAACGCACGGCACACGTAGCCGCCGAAATTACCGTAGCCGCCAAGGACGAGAACACGCAGCATCAAGCGGGCTTTGCCACCATCAGCCAGAATACTGCGACTAATCCGATGAAGGCAGGCCATCCAAGCGCGAACCACCAGCGGAAGTAGCGGGCCAGTCGCGACTCATCGATCGCGCCGCCCGCCAGCCGGGCGCCAAGCATGTCGCGGATACGCAGTTGCAGCCAGACGACAGGAAGCCAGCACGCCAGCGCGAGACCATAGAGGGCGTAAGTAGCCAGCAGCCACGGTGCGAAAGGATCGAACCCTGCCTGCCAAACCAGCCAGAAGCCGGACAGCGGTTGGACGATCCCGGCAGTGAGGGTGAAAAGCATGTCTGCTATCGCAGTGGTGCGCGCGGCGAACCACGCCCCGGCCACATCGCCGCCGCGCACTCCCATCAGGAAAAAGAACGCGATGCCCAGCCCGGTGCCGAACAGCACCGTGGCCGACAGGATATGGACGGTCTTGACCAGCAGGTAACCGTCCATCCCGGCAGTAACCTCAGTAAACCCGCTTCTTGGGCTTTATGTACTGAGCATCGTCCGTCAGCGTGTATTCGTGGACCGGGCGGTAATCGAGGCGGACTTCGCCGCCCTGCCCGCCCCAGCCGTTGAACCAGCTGGCGGTGTGCTTCATCCAGTTCTTATCGTCGCGATCCGGGAAATCCTCGTGCGCGTGGGCGCCGCGGCTTTCCTTGCGGTTGTGCGCGCCGTGGAGCGTGACGGCCGCCTGAGAAATCAGGTTATCCAGTTCCAGCGTCTCTATCAGGTCGCTGTTCCAGATCAGCGAACGGTCGGCGACCGAGATGTCCTGCATGGAGGCGTAGATCTGGGCCAGCTGCGCCTTGCCTTCCGCCATCAGTTCATCCGTGCGGAACACGGCGGCGTGGGCAGACATGCAGCGCTGCATATCGGTGCGGATCGCAGCGGTGGGGCGACCGCCCTGTGCCTGCCGGAAGTGATCGAGCCGGGTGAGCGCGAAATCGGCGCTGTCTTTCGGCAGTTCTTCCTGCGCGGCGTTGGGCTTCAGCAGTTCCTTCAACCGGTGGCCGGTCGCGCGGCCGAACACCACGAGATCGATCAGCGAGTTGGAGCCGAGGCGGTTGGCGCCGTGGACGGAAACGCAGGCCGCTTCACCCACCGCGAACAGGCCGGGGACGACCGTTTCGGTATTGCCGTCAGCCCCGATGGTCATCACTTCGCCGTGATAGTTCGTGGGG
>DATMGK010000091.1:0-6604 GCA_035555595.1 Croceibacterium sp.
CATAGCGCGGCCCATTTCCTGGTGCATCTTCAGCAATTTGTTCACTTCCTGCACGCTGGTGCCGGAACCGGTCGCCACGCGCTTTTTGCGCTTGGCGTTCAGCAGTTCCGGGCGCTGGCGCTCGGTAGGGGTCATGGAGCCGATGATGGCATCCATATGGACGAGCACCTTGTCGTCCATGCCGCCGGCAGCCATTGCCTGCTTGGCCTTCTTCATGCCCGGCATCATGCCCGCCAGCATTCCGAGACCGCCCATGTTCTGCATCTGACGCAACTGAGTGCGCAAATCGTTCATGTCGAACTGGCCCTTGAGCATCCGCTCCGCCAGCTTGTCGGCATCTTCCTTCTCGATCGTCGCCGCCGCCTTCTCGACGATGGAGACGATATCGCCCATGCCCAGGATGCGGCCCGCCACACGGCCGGGATGGAACGGCTCGATCGCGTCCAGCTTTTCACCGGTGCCCGCGAACTTGATCGGCTTGCCCGTGACAGCCCGCATGGAAAGCGCCGCGCCGCCGCGCGCATCGCCATCCATCCGCGTCAGAACCACGCCGGTCAGCGGCACTTCGTCGGAGAAGCTCTGCGCGACGTTCACCGCGTCCTGACCGGTGAGCGAATCGACCACCAGCAGCACTTCGGTAGGTGCAGCGACCCCGGCCACGGCCTTCATCTCGGCCATCAGCGCGGCATCGACGTGGAGGCGGCCAGCGGTATCGAGCAGCAGTACGTCCACTGCCTGCAACCGGGCCGATTCGATCGCGCGGCGGGCGATATCCACCGGCTGCTGTCCCTGCACAATCGGCAGGGTTGCCACCTCGACCTGTTCGCCCAGAACCTTCAGCTGTTCCTGCGCGGCCGGGCGATTGACGTCCAACGACGCCATCAGCGCCTTTTTGCCGTGCTTCTCGCGGATCAGCTTGCCCAGCTTGGCCGTCGTGGTCGTCTTGCCCGATCCCTGCAGGCCAACCATCATGATGACGACGGGCGGCTTCGCATCGAGGACAAGCGGAGCGGCTTCCTCGCCGCCCAGCATCGCCACCAGCTCGTCGTTGACGACCTTGACGACCTGCTGACCCGGCGTGACGGAGCGCAGCACCTGCTGGCCCACGGCCTTTTCGGTAACGTTGGCGATGAAATCGCGCGCGACAGGCAGCGCTACGTCCGCCTCCAGCAGGGCGATCCGTACTTCACGCATCGCCTCGCGCACATCACCTTCGTTCAGCGCGCCGCGACCGCGCAGGCGGTCGAAGACCCCGGTCAGGCGATCGGACAGCGTGTCGAACATGGCCTCGCGTCACTCCAATTTCGCCAAACGCCAAAAACGCCGGCGGACGAAACCTCGTCAGCCAGCGTGGCGATCAGCACTGCTGCCACGTTCATAACGTGGCGATAAATCATTCAAATGGTGGAGCCGAGGGGGATCGAACCCCTGACCTCTACAATGCCATTGTAGCGCTCTCCCAGCTGAGCTACGGCCCCGATCCATTTATCCGGCGCATCCTGGGAGACGCGCCATCCCGAACCGCTCCGGCCCGGGAGCGCCGCCTTTATGGGCGGCGCTTTGAAATCGCAAGCCCCAAATCGCGATGATTTTCACCATCGCCGGGCTTGCGGCACGATCAGTTGTCGTCGTCCTGATCGTCGCCGCTACCGATCTCGCCCAGATCGTCGTCGCCGCCCAGGTCGACATCGTTGTCGGGCGAATCCTCACCCTCGTCGATATCTTCCAGATCGTCGTCGGCCAGATCGTTATCCTGCTCCTTCGGCTCCTTGTCCTTCTGCGCTTCCTCAAAAGGAATCGGCTGCTTGGATTTGAGCACGGGTTCAGGATACCACTCGTTCCCGCAATCGATGCAGGTGACGGGATCTTCCTTGCCGAGATCGTAGAAGCGTTCACCGCACTTCGGGCAGGTGCGCTTGGCGCCCCATTCAGGCTTCACCATGGATATATCCTCGTTAGCACGCCCGCGGACGTGCCGGTAAATGTCGGGACTTGATGGTGGCGACTTGCGCCATAATCAAGAGCGGCGCGCGCCTTGCCACAGGGCACTGGCGCTGTCAAAAGCCGCCCGCTTCACGGGTAAGAGAGCTTCCTTGCACACTGGTTCCAACACTTCCGCGCGGCCCCGCCGCTTTGTTCCCGCAGGTTCGCTGACCGGCCGCATCCGCGTGCCGGGCGACAAATCGATCAGCCACCGCTCTCTGATGTTCGGCGCGCTGGCCGTTGGGGAAACGCGCGTCACCGGCTTGCTGGAAGGCGAAGACGTGATGGCCACCGCCGCCGCGCTACGCGCCATGGGCGCGACGATAGAGCGCGAAGGTGAAGGCGCGTGGCGCATCAACGGCGTCGGTGTGGGCGCCCTGCTCCAGCCGGAAACGCCGCTGGAGATGGGCAATTCCGGTACATCCACGCGCCTCCTCATGGGCCTGATCGCTAGCCACCCGATCACGGCAACCTTTACCGGTGACGCCAGCCTGTCGAAACGTCCCATGGGACGCGTGACCGAGCCGCTCGGCCTGATGGGCGCGGGTTTTTCCGGCGCAATGCTGCCCCTGACCGAACGCGGACTGAGCCCGGCCGTGCCGATCACCTATCGCCTGCCCGTGGCCAGCGCTCAGGTTAAGAGCGCGATTCTTCTGGCCGGGCTGAACACTGCTGGCGTGACCACAGTAATCGAACCCGTCCCTACTCGCGACCATACAGAACGTATGCTGAAAGGCTTCGGCGCGGACCTGTGGGTGGAGGAAGAGAACGGGGAGCGCGTGATCCGCCTTCGAGGAGAAGCGGAACTGCGCCCGCAGACCATCGATGTTCCGGGTGATCCCTCCTCCGCAGCGTTCTTTGCGGTGGCCGCGCTACTGGTGCCTGGCAGCGATCTGGTGATCGAGAATGTCGGCCTCAATCCCACCCGTGCCGGGCTTTACGAAGTGCTGCGCCAGATGGGCGGGCAGATCGAGGAACTGAATGCTCGCGAAGTTGGCGGGGAGCCAGTGGCGGACCTGCGCGTGCGCCACTCGATGCTGACCGGGATCGAAGTCGACCCCGCCCTCGCCCCCAGCATGATCGATGAGTTTCCAGTGTTGTTCGTCGCTGCCGCGCTGGCGCAAGGTCGCACCGTTACCACCGGGTTGGACGAGTTGCGCGTGAAGGAAAGCGATCGCCTGGCCGTCATGGCGTCAGCCCTCCGCATCGCCGGTGCGCAGGTGGAAGAACGAGAGGACGGGCTTGTGATCGATGGCACCGGTGGCGATCCACTTTCCGGCGGCACGGAACCTGTCGCTACCCATCTCGACCACCGTATCGCCATGTCGATGGCCGTGGCGGGCATCACCAGCCGCGATGGCGTGGAGGTAGATGACACCCGCCCGATTGCCACCAGCTTTCCGCAATTCGAAGCGCTGCTGGATGGCGCTACCGCAGCGGTCTGACGATCACGCCGGGCTGGACAGCTTCATCAGCACCAGCCCGGATACGATCAGCACAGCAGCCGTCACACGCATGACGGTCACCGCTTCCCCCAGAACGACGATACCGACCAGAAAGGCGCCCACAGCGCCGATCCCGGTCCATACCGTATAGGCCGTACCCAGCGGCAGCGATTTCATCGCCAGCGCCAGCAGGCCGATGCTCATGGTCATGGCTACAAACGTGATGACTAGGGGGCCGGGGCGCGTCAGGCCTTCCGACAACTTCATCGTGTAAGCCCAGACGACCTCCAGAATACCGGCAACGAATAGCATGACCCAAGCCATGGCAGCCTCCTTCAAGGGTTAGCTGCCGGGCCGTCCCGGTCTTGATCGCCCGCGCGGGTCGCTCCGGCTGGACACGGAGGACGTGGCCTGCCGCGACGCCCAAATAGCCACCGCTTCACCTGTTCTCAAGACCGGTTTCCCACCCTAAGGGGCGGTAATGATTATCGCTGTCGACGGCCCAACCGCTTCTGGCAAAGGCACCATCGCTCGGGCGCTGGCCGCCCGCTTCGGTTTGCCACATCTCGATACGGGCCTGCTCTATCGCGCGGTGGGGCGGCAGGTCTTTCTTGCTGGCGGCAATCCGGACGATCCAGCCGATGCGCTGGCAGCGTGTGACTTTGCCGACAGCCTGCTCGGCGATCGCAATCTACGCAGCGAAACTAGCGGCGGCCTCGCCAGTCGCGTTTCTGTCCACCCCGCCGTGCGGGAGGCGCTCTATGAGCGTCAGCGCCGCTTCGCGCTCCAGCCCGGCGGTGCGGTACTCGATGGACGCGACATCGGCACGGTGATTGCCCCGGATGCGGAGGTAAAACTGTTCGTCACCGCCAGCGTAGAAGCACGCGCTCTGCGTCGCTGGAACGAAATGCGCGAACGTGGCGAAAACCCGACGCTCGCAGATATCGAAATGGACCTCCACCGTCGGGATGAACGCGACCGCAGCCGCGCAGAGGCGCCGCTGCGTGCGGCCGACGACGCGGTGGTGCTCGATACTTCCGAACTGGACCGCAACGCTGCGGTTGCAGCGGCTATTGCGCTGGTGGAAACGCGAATCGGAGGCCGATCCGCCTGATCTCAGCCTGCGACCTTCGCCACTTTTCCAAATCCATCCTCAGGGCCGACATGGGTGTGATAGACCATGATTTCGCCCACACCTTTCAGCGTCATCGCCTCGGGTGTGCCGAAATTACCCTTATCGCGCGTACGCAGCCAGGTGCTTTCTGAAATGGCAATGCCATTCATCGGCGCGGTGTTCTGCAACCGCGCGGCGACGTTCACCGTATCGCCCCAATAGTCATAGGCCATGCGCGTTGCGCCGATCACGCCGCCGACCACCGGCCCGCTGTGAATGCCCACTCGCAGGCCCACCGCATCGACCCCGGCTACTCTCCGCAACTCCTCCACCCCTTCTATCACCGCGCGGGCGAAGGAAAGAGCCGCATCGGCACTGTTCAGGCTTTCCACGTTCCCGCCTGCGATCGCCAGATAGGAATCGCCCACGGTCTTGACCTTCTCCACATTCCATTCGGCCGCACAGCGATCCGCATGGTTGAAGAAGCTGTTCAGCAATTCCACCAGATGGCCCGGCGAAATACGCTTCGCCAGCGCGGAAAAGCCGACCATATCGATGAAGATCACACTGGCGTCAGCATAGGAATCCGCCACCACCCGGCCATCGCGGATGCGCTGCACAGCCGCCGGGGGCAACATGTTCAGCACCAGTTCCTCATTCCGCTGGCGTTCGGCATCCAGCCCGTCCGCAAGTGTGAAAGCGGAACGGCTAGTCCGCCCGACCGCCAGATTTATCGCGAACATGATGCACGCACCGCTGAAATAGCTGAGCACCGCAAAGGCAAAGGCAGGATCGCCGCGATCGCCGATTACAGCGCCGACCCATCCGATCATGTCCGCGGCCAGCCACGCGATGAACATCCGGGGCCGCCCGGCCAGTGTAACGGCTGCGAACGCCGTCAGGATCAGCCGATTGATAACCGTCACCGAATGAACCATCGATCCGGCGTGTTCGAGATAGTCAAACAACACCGAATTGGCGCGTCCGATCAAAAGCGAAAGCAGCACCAGCGCGACAAAATCGATTACGGGATGACGGACGTACTGATCCCAGAACGTCAGGCAAATATATCCACCAGCCACCAGCAACGACAGACCGAGGAAAACCGCCAGTTGCGCATTTTCCATCTGCGAAACGAAATTGGGATTCACTACTAGATAGGCGAGCGTCGCCACCATGAAGATGGAGCAATAGAGGCGCACAAACGGCAGCCGCAGCGTTCGCGCCGTCACATTATAACGCGCCTCTGTGCTGTCGTCGGCGAAACGACTGAATACGCCCGGTTGTTGCTGTTGCATCTGCCCCTCTTGCCGCGCGACCCTGCGGCGCCCCGATTGTCGCAGCAGGGCCTAACGGCTCAACCGTAAAGATTCCCCTGTCCCCGCCCTGCGGGTAGACCAAGGACACACCGGCTTTTGCTTGCTTTTACCCCCTCTGTTCCCTATGTGCGCGCCCGTTCGATGGGGCTTGATGCCCGGTCGGGGATGCGGGGCCGCGATAGAGACGGCTCTCCAGAACAAGCGGATTGGGCACGCCGGCAGGGCTTCCTGTGGCAGCCATTCTGCTTTTCCCGCGCCGGCAGCAGGTTTCAGCGAATGCTCGCGAAGGCATTCGGCCCCGCGGGCGGTTCGGCCACAAAGACCGGCGGAAACAACCGTCTGGCCGGAAAAACACGGAATCGGGAATCCCATTCTTATGGCAACTACTGCCAACCCCACTCGCGACGATTTCGCGAAACTCCTTGATGAACAGCTCGGCGGCGCCGACGGCGGCTTTGAAGGCCGCGTCGTAAAAGGCACCGTCACCGCGATCGAAAACGGCATGGCCGTGATCGACGTTGGCCTGAAGAGCGAAGGCCGCATCTCCCTGCGCGAATTTGCGCGCGGCGAAGAAGAACAGCAGCCCCTCAGCGTTGGTGACGAAGTCGAAGTCTTCGTTGATCGCGTGGAGAACGCGGACGGCGAAGCGATGCTCAGCCGTGACCGTGCTCGCCGCGAAGCCGCGTGGGACAAGCTGGAAAGCGAATTTGGCGAAGGCAAGCGTGTCGAAGGCCGCATCTTCG
>DATMGK010000092.1:0-2290 GCA_035555595.1 Croceibacterium sp.
TCGACACGCGGCGTCACTCCATCGGCCAGACGGCCGCGCGCAACGGCGGTATTGTTGGCCCCGTCCGCTTGCGGCTCGCTATAGCTCCAGTATATCCACCCGTTAGTGGCATAGTGCGGATCCAGGGCGATCCCCAGCAGGCCGCCCTGCCCTTTGACCATGACCGGTGGAAGTCCTTCCACGGCGGGCGAGACCTGGCCGTCCGGTGCGATGATCCGCAATCGTCCGGCCCGTTCGGTCACCAGCATGCGCCCGTCAGGAAGAAAGGCCAGTCCCCAGGGATTCTCCAACCCTTCGGCGATGGTAACGGTGGTGAAGGCGACGTTGCTGCGGGCTTCCGGCGCGTGGATCTGCCCAGCAAAGGCAGGTCGCTGGCCCGGGGCATTGGCCGGTGCCTGGTTCCAGCTCTGCCCATGCGCCATCCCCGGCACCAACAACGCCGCGCAGATCGTCCCGACAACTATTCTCGTCCTGCTCATCTCGCCTCTTCCTGAACCATTTATTGGAGCGGCATGGCCGCAACGACGAACGCGCCGGGATCTGCTGTCGGGTCGCGCATTTTCGCGAACTTGGCCTGCACGGCATAGACAGTGTCACCGACCAGCACCGCTGCGGCCGGCCCATCCATCAACCCGCTGCGCACGACACGCACGGCCGCATCGTCGCCGCTTATGGTAATGGTGCTGATCTTGCCGCCACCTTCCGCCACCAGTAACGTATCGGCGGCGATAGCCCGCATCGCATCCGGTCGGTCCAGCGGTTGCGAGACGGTGAGCTGGACCGGCGATCCGGCGCTGCCATCGGGATTGACGGCGACACGATACAGGCCACCTTCCCGAAACGTGTTCACATAAAGAGCGCCATCGGCCAGGAATGCCAGGCCATCGACCGCCGCCAGCCGCGCATCCCCCAACCAGGGCGTGAATGCCTTTTCACCGGGCTTCAGCCGGAATATACGCGCGCCGTCGAAATCCGAGACATAGACGGTTCCATCCGGCGCAATCGTCAGGTCATTGCACCCGCCGTCCGCCTCGAACGGAAAGCTGGCTTGCGGCGCGGCCGTGGTCGGGTCGAAGGTGCGAATGGACGCCTTTGCCTTGCCGCCATCGGCCGGCCTTTCACCGGCGTCACACACCCAAAGCAGGTTCCGAACACTGTCATAGTACAGACCCATGACGCGCTCGAGATTGTGAGCGCCGGGGGCGATCCACGGTGTCGCCGTGCGTTCATGCGGAAGCGCCCGATAAACTGCGGCGCGGCCGACGCTACCGATCCAGAGTGTGCCATCAGGGCCCGCTGCGATATTTTCGGGAAACACCCGCCTATCCGCGATCGCTATATCACCCCCGACCCGGAGCGCTGCATGACCCACGCCTGCCGCCATGGCTGCGCCCAGCAGGCAGGCCCGATATCCCGTCTTCCACATCTGTCGGCCTCCGAATTTGCCCCAACCGCCTAACAGCAGCGAAAGCCTCCCTTGCCGCCGCCACCAAAACGGGCGGCCTGCCGGTTATTGAAAAACTCGCGGTAACTCATCGTCGCACCGCCAGGATGATGTTTCGCCATATGCGCCAGATAGGTGTCGTAGGAAGGCATGCCGACCAGCATCTGGCCGGCATGGGTGAGTTGCGCCTTCAGGCCTCGTCTCATGACAGCAGTGCTCCTGCCTCGCGGGCATCGTGAGCCCCATGGCTTTCCCGCGTCGTCACCCGATCACTCAGATAGGCCTTCCGACATGCCCGAATGCCGAAGAAGATCATCGACAACACAACAGCCATGAACAGGACGCACAATGCGGCGTCGACCCGGTCATTGAAGATGATCCTCGCCATTTCCTCTCTCGATTGTGCTGGCGCCATCACCTCGCCAGCAGCCAGCTTGTCCGAGAAAACCTTGGCATGCGAGAGGAAACCCACGCGCGGATCGGCCGATGCCACCTTCTGCCAACCCGCCACCAATGTGCACAACACCAGCCAGCTTGCCGGCAGGATCGTCGTCCAGGCGTAGCGCTGCTTCTTCATGCGGAACAGGACGACGGTCCCCAGGATCAGCGCCACCGCGGCCAACATCTGGTTCGAGATGCCGAACAGCGGCCACAGCGTGTTGACCCCGCCCAGTGGGTCCGTCACGCCCTGATAAAGGAAGAACCCCCATGCAGCGACGCACAGCCCGGTCGCCGTCAGACCGGGGACCAGCGCGGACGTATCCCGGAAGGAGGGAACCACCAGTCCGATCAAATCCTGCAGCATGAACCGGCCAGCCCGCGTGCCCGCATCAACCGCCGTGAGGA
>DATMGK010000093.1:0-17910 GCA_035555595.1 Croceibacterium sp.
CAGGATCAGGATTTCGGGCCGCAGCCCGCCATAGGCTTCGTCTGCCGTGATCACCCGCAGCAGGATCAGCAGCACTGCCCCGGCGAATGCCGTCGCGGCGATCGGCGCCACATTCAGCGCCGCCAACGCAATCACCCCCACGAATACGGCGAAGGCCATTGCCGCACGCACCGGCTGGAACGGGCGCGGAACCGCGAACAGGTCTGCATCGCCGATCTGCGCGCTGGCGATGCGGACTGGCTGATGCGACATCGCGGGTTCGGCATAGGCCACCGGCTCGTCGATGGATTTCCTCAGCAGGCGCCCGCCGAAGAAGAACAGGTAAAGCCCGCCCGCAATCGCCATCGGCAAGCCCACGGGGGTAATCTCGAACATGCCGAAACGCGGCTGGCCCGAATGGCGGGCCATGTCATCCACCAGCAGGTTGGTGGACGTGCCGATCAGCGTGCAGCAACCCGTCAGAACGGTGATGTACGACAGCGGCATCAGATAACGTTTGGGCGAAAGGTTCAGCGCCGTGGCCACATCACGCACCACCGGCGCGCCCAGCACAACGATGGGGGTGCTGTTAAGGAAGCACGATATCGCGCCGATCCCCGTCAGCATCAGCCAGATACCCGCCGCGCCGATGCGTTTGCACAGCGCCACCGCCATCTGGATCAGCCGGTCGAGCAGGCCCGAAAGCTCCAGCGCGTAGGCAATCACGAATAGAGAGGCGAGCGCGATGATGGCCGGGCTGGCGAAGGCACCTTGCAGTTCCACCGGGCGCACCACGCCGGTCATCAGCAGCACGGCCGCGCCGGTCAACGCCACCACGTCCGGGCGCATCCTGTCCCAGATCATGGCCGCAACCACGGCCGCCAGCACCGCCAGCGTCAGGACCTGATCGATGGTCACGCGCGCAGGCTACCCGCGCGCTCTTGCGTTAGAGTGGCAATGACCATCGCCCATCCCTGCCCGATGTGGACGAAAGACTCAATTGTTCTGGGCCGCGCGGGATTTTTCGTTAGGGTCCCCGTCATGGAGGAACCGAGCCTCAGGACCAGCCGGCAGGCAATTGCACTGGGAACACTCGTGGCCCTGCTGCTTGGCGGCGTGGGGTTCTTCGTGGGACGCGGAACCGGGCCTGCGCCCCATTCGCTGCCAACGGCGCAGCCCGAACCCATCGTAACCCCCCCGGCTGAATTGCTGACCGGGCCGCTGATGCGCGCCGATCTGTTGTGGCTGGCAGGCACGGCGGCCGATGCCTTTGCCGGGGGCGGCCCTTCGCCGGAAGCGCTGCAAACCAACGCCGGGCGGCGTTTCGACCTGCGCCTGCCGTTCGGATGCGGCGGCCCCGCGCCAGCCAATGCAGCCAGCGGCTGGACCTATGACGAACGCAGCGGAACGTTGCGCGTATTCACTCGCCCCGAGCGCTGGAATGCAACCGAATGGGCAGACGGCGACGAAGCGGCGATCGAACGAATCGAAGGCTTCTGGATCGAACGGCCGTGGACCTCGTCCGAAAACTGTCCGCCCGCAACGACCCAGCCGGTGAGCGAAACCGAGGCCGCGGACGGAGTTGAAGCCGAAGCTGAAACCCCCGCCCCAGCCGCCCTTCCCGCTCTGGCGATCGGCCAGATCTACACGCGCGAAAGCGCCCGGGGCGGCCGGCGCGAAGGGGATGCTTTCCAGACGGTCGCCCGCGTCACGCGGGATGCACTGAACACGTCGCAGGGCTTCCACCTGCGCCTGCGCGGCCGGTTGACCAATGCGATCGGGACACAGCCGGTCGCCTGCCGTGCGGAATCATCGGCGCAGCGCCCGGTCTGCCTGATCACCGTCACCATCGATGAAGCTGCGATAGAAAACCCGGCGACAGGGCAGACGCTGGCGACCTGGAACCTGTCCCAGCGCGACAGCACCAGCGCGAACTGATCCAGACAAGAACTATCATTACGGCCCCGGCCCTGCGCCGGGGTCGCAATGAGGAGTTCAATCGATAGCGGGCTCTCAGCCCTCCACCAGCATCAGCGCATCCAGCGCCGCAACGCCTTCGCCCTTGGGGTGGATAATCACCGGGTTCAGGTCGATCTCGCGGATCGCCGGGCTGCCCGCCATCACACGGCCGATCTGTACGATCAGTTGCGCCAGGGCCGGAACGTCCAGCGCAGGCGCGCCGCGATATCCCTTCAGGATCGCCGCCTGCTTCAGGCCCAGCAGGCTCTTTTCCACGGCGGCGGCATCCATCTCGGGCGTGAACAGCTTCACGTCCTTCAGGATTTCCGCCGTGACGCCGCCGAAACCGGCCAGCACCACCGGCCCCCATTCGGGATCGTTCTTGGCGCCGACGATCATCTCGGTGCCCATCTTGCCCATCTGTTCGATCAGCACGCCGTCCAGCACGATCGACGCGTCATAGGCTTCGACATTGCGATACATGCGCGCGAACGCCTCTCGCACATCGTCCGCGGTCTTGAGGTTCAGGATCACCCCGCCCGCGTCGCTCTTGTGGCCCAGTGCGGCAGCCTGCGCCTTCATCACCACCGGATAACCGATGGCTTCGGCAGCGGCCACGGCCTGTTCCGCGTCGGCGGCAAAGCGGCCTTCGGGGAAGGCGATGCCCAGCGGCTTCAGCAGTTCCTTGGCCTTGTATTCCGGCACCACGCCCGAAACCGTGTTCAGGCCCGGCACGGCGACGGGATCGGCCGCGTTATCGGACATGTCCCGCTTCGCCAGATCGGCCAGACGGGCGATCGCGCGATAGGCGCGCTCGGTGCTGGGGAACCACGGAATGCCCACGGCGCGCAGGCCGTCGATGTATTCCTGCGGCACCTTGGCCCCTTCGTCCACGCCCGCGAAGACCAGCGGCTTGGCGAAAGTGCCGTCTTCCAGCACCTTGATGATGTGGGGGAACTTGATCTTGCTGGTGATCGGATCAGACTGGATGATCGACGCGACCACGGAGCCGACCCGCTGATCTTCCAGCAGCGCGGTCAGAACCTTGGTGTAGATCTCCGGCTCTGACAGGCCGATGGCCGTGATGTCCGTGGGGTTGGATACCGGCACGAAATCCGGCAGCACCGCCCGCAACGTCGGGCTATTGTCATCGTTGAGGTCGATCAGGTCCAGCCCGATGTCCTCGGCGATGTCGAACGCCAGGCCGCGCAGCGCGCCGCTTTCGCCCAACACCGCCATGTTCGCGCCCGGCAGCGCCTTGCAGCGCAGGGCGATCTCGGTGATGTCGGCCAGCTCTTCCAGCGTATCGGCGAAGATCACGCCCTCGCGCGCCAGCTTGGTCTTCATCAGCGCATAGTCGCCCGCCATCGCCCCGGTGTGGGTGGCGGCGCTTTCCTGCGCCTTGCTGGACTTGCCGGGGTGCAGCATCACGATGGGCTTGCCGGCCTTGCGGGCGCGGCGTGCGGCGGCGACGAACGCCTTGGGGCGGCGCAGGCTTTCCACATACATGGCGATGACGTGGGTATCCTCGTCATCCACCAGCCATTCGACGTAGTCCTCAACGCCGCTGGCCGCCTCGTTACCGGTGGAAACGGAGGTGGAAACATAAAGCCCGCGCGGGTGCAGCGCCGTCGCCAGCACCGCCGCCAATGCGCCGGACTGGCTGGCCACGCCCACGGCGCGCGTGCCCTTGGACGGGCTCTGCATGTTGGTTTCGACGAAAGTCAGCGGAACGCGCGCGACATAGTTGGTGCAGCCCAGGCAGTTCGGCCCTTCGATCACCATGCCGTATTCGGCGGCGATGGCGGCCAGTTCCAGCTGGTCCTTCATGCCTTCTTCCCCGGCTTCGGAGAAACCGGCTGAATAGATCACCACGGCTCCGCATCCGCGCTGCGCCAGCTGGCGCACAGTATCGATCACGAAGGGGCGCGGGATCGCCAGCACCGCACAATCGATGCCTTCGGGCAGTTCCCCGACCGAATGATAGACCTTCAGGCCCAGCAGCTCGTCACGCTTCGGGTTTACCGGGTAGATGTCGCCCGCGAACTCATACTGAACGAGGTTGTTCAGCAGCGTGGCGCCCAGCGCGCCGTGACGGTCCGATGCGCCGATCACGGCCACGGACTTCGGCCGCAATAGCCGGTCGATCTGCTGGTTGGTGAAGCGCCTCTGGCCCATGTCTCAATCGTCTCCCAAACGAACGCCCCGGACCAGCCGGGGCGCACCGAACGCCAAACTTCCTAGGGGGTGGTTCCGGGCGGAACAAGGCCGCCCGGAAACCGGATTCATCAGTCGCCCTGAACCTTGCTCTTGTCGAACGCGCCCAGACCCGGCTTGAAGGTCTTGTCGTCAAGGAACTGCTTGGTCGCTTCCTTGCGCGTTTCCCAGCCGCCGAAATCGTTCAGCGCTTCCTGCGCGCGGATCAGGTAATCTTCCGCGTTGTCGTAAGTCATCTCGCGCACGCGGCGCACGGCCCACTTGGTGGCGCGCAGCGCATGGCTGTCCTTCTTCTTCAACACGTCGGCCACCTGCTGCACCCGGTCGCGCAGCTTGTCGGCGGGCAGCGATTCGTTGACCATGCCCTTGGCGGCCGCTTCCGGCCCGGTCAGGTTTTCGCCCATCATCGCGTGGTACATCGCATCGCGGAAACCCATCAGTTCCGCCGCGACCTTCGACGCGCCGCCGCCCGGCAGGATCGCCCAGTTGATTTCGGAAAGGCCGAACTGCGCGTCATCGCTGCAGAACGCCAGATCGCAGGCGAACAGCGGGCCATAGGCGCCGCCGAAGCACCAGCCGTTGATCATGCCGATGGTCGGCTTTTCGTACCAGCGCAGGCGTTCCCACCAGCCATACGCTTCGCGCTGGTGCTGGCGAGTCTTGTACAGGCCCTGCTGCTCCGCCTCGCGGAAGTATTCCAGCAGGTCCATGCCCGCCGACCAAGCGCTGCCTTCGCCCGAAAGGACCAGCACCTGCACGTCGTCGCGGAATTCCAGTTCCGTCAGCACGCGCAGCATCTGGCGATTGAGCTTGGGGCTCATGCAGTTGCGCTTGTCCGGACGGTTGAAATAGACCCAGGCAACGCCGTCAACGACATCGAAACGAACGGTTTCCTCTTCCGGGCGCGGATCGGGTTGCGACGGCATAGCCATGACGATGAAACTCCTCTCTGTGGCGGGAAATCCGCCAGTATCGCTATTGCCTATAGCAATCGGTTTTCACATGGACAAGTTGCCATCAACATCGGCCAACGTTACCCAGACCCGATGCGCGATCCGCTTCTGACGCTTCCCGGTTATGTGCTGCGCCGCGCCGCCAATGCGACCGGTGGAGAACTTTCCGCGCGCCTTGCCCCTCTCGGCCTGCGGCAATCGATCGTGTCGGTGCTGCTGCTCATTTCCGAAAATCCGGGGATCACCGCCAGCGCTGTTGGCCGCCATCTGGATATCCAGCGCGCCAACATGGCCCCGCTGCTGAAACGGCTGGAAGATGCCGGGCTGATCGAGCGGCTGCCGCTGGACGGCAAGTCGCTGGGCCTCGATCTGACAGACGCGGGGCGGGACAGACTGGCGAAGGCGCGCGCCATCGTGGCGGAGTTCGAGGATGAACTGCTGAACCGCATCCCGCACGAACACCGCGAACACCTGCTTCCCGCGCTGACCGCCCTCTGGCGGCAGGGCGACTGAACTTCGTCAAACACCCCCCTTTACTCTGTCATCGTTCCGGGCGTAGCGGACCTTGACGCCCGTGAAGGGCCGATATCCGAGGAGAGGACGAGTGAGCGACGGCGTGATCCACCCGGTGCCGGAAGAATGGGCCCAGAACGCCCTGATCGACGCGCCGACCTATCACGAAAAGTATCGCCGCTCCGTCGAAGACCCGGAAGGTTTCTGGCGCGATGAGGCGCAGCGGCTTGACTGGATCAAGCCCTTCACCCGCGTGAAAAACACCAGTTTTGACGAAGCGGACTTCGGCATCCGCTGGTTCGAGGACGGCACGCTCAACCTCGCGGCCAATTGCCTTGACCGGCATCTGGCGGAGCGCGGCGATACCGTGGCGATCATCTGGGAACCGGACGATCCCGCCACGCCCGTCCGCACCCTCACCTATCGAGAGCTGCACACGGCGACCTGCCGCTTCGCCAACCTGCTGCGGGCAGAAGGCGTAAAGCGCGGCGACCGGGTGACGATCTACCTGCCCATGGTGCCCGAAGCGGCCGTGGCCATGCTGGCCTGCGCGCGGATCGGCGCGGTCCATTCGATCGTGTTCGCCGGTTTCAGCCCGGAGGCGCTCGGCAGCCGGATAGAGGATTGCGACAGCGATCTGGTCATCACCGCTGACGAGGGGCTGCGCGGCGGCAAGCGCATTCCGCTGAAGGCGAACGTGGATGCCGCGCTGGAACACCACGGCAAGGTCCGCCGCGTCATCATGCTGCGCCACACCGGGGCCGACGTGCCCATGGTGGAAGGTCGCGATATGGACTGGGCGGAAGCCGTGGCCAGCCAGCCCGATGAGTGCGCTGCGGAAGAAATGGGCGCGGAAGACCCGCTGTTCATCCTCTACACCTCCGGCTCCACCGGGAAGCCGAAGGGCGTGCTGCACACCACCGGCGGCTATCTGGTGTGGGCGTCCATGACGCACGAATACGTGTTCGATTACCGTCCCCATGAAGACGGGACGCCCCAGATTTACTGGTGCGCGGCGGATATCGGGTGGGTCACCGGGCACAGCTATGTCGTTTACGGCCCGCTGGCCAACGGCGCGACCACAGTGATGTTCGAAGGGGTGCCCAACTACCCTGATTTCAGCCGCTTCTGGCAGGTGGTGGACAAGCACAAGGTAGAGATTTTCTACACCGCCCCCACCGCCCTGCGCGCCCTGATGCGCGAAGGGGACGACTGGGTGAAACGCACCAGCCGCTCCACGCTGCGGCTGCTCGGTTCCGTGGGTGAACCGATCAATCCCGAAGCGTGGGAATGGTATTACAACGTCGTCGGCGATGGACGCTGCCCGATCGTGGATACCTGGTGGCAGACGGAAACCGGCGGGCACATGATCACCCCGCTGCCCGGCGCCGTCGCTCTCAAGCCCGGCAGCGCCACTTTGCCCTTCTTCGGCGTGCAGCCCGCGCTGGTCGATCCGGCGAATGGTCATGTGCTGGAAGGCGCGACAGAGGGCGCGCTGGTGATCGTCGATTCATGGCCCGGTCAGATGCGCACCGTCTATGGCGACCACGAACGGTTCTTCCAGACCTATTTCAGCCAGTATCCCGGCACCTATTTTACCGGCGACGGCGCACGGCGCGATGAAGACGGATATTACTGGATCACCGGCCGCATCGATGATGTGATCAACGTATCCGGCCACCGCATGGGCACGGCAGAGGTCGAAAGCGCGCTCGTCCTGCATGAAAAGGTGGCCGAAGCCGCCGTCGTCGGCATGCCGCACGACATCAAGGGACAGGGCATTTACGCCTATGTCACCACCACCGCCGGGACCGAAGACAGCGACGATCTGCGTAAGGAACTGATCGCATGGGTCCGCAAGGAAATCGGCCCGATCGCCACGCCGGACGTGCTGCAATTCGCCCCCGCCCTGCCCAAGACGCGCAGCGGCAAGATCATGCGGCGCATCCTGCGCAAGATCGCGGAAAACGACACCGGCAACCTCGGCGATATCTCGACACTGGCCGATCCCGGCGTGGTGGACGATCTGCTGGCGAACCGGCCAAACCGCTGATCGCGCGCGGCAGTTCTTTTCGTGCCGCGTTAACCCCGTTTTTGCCAACGCGCCGTTAGCCGGGGCGTGACGGGGTTTGCGAGGGGTCGGGTTTTCAAGTGGAGCGCAGGGAAGGAAATCGCAGGAATTCACGCGTTTCGCTGATGGCGCGGGTTCACGGTCACGCATACGATACACGATTGTTCGACCTGTCGCCCACGGGCTGCCGCATAGACTCGTCCCACTGGCGCCTCTCGCGCGAGGATGAGATCGTGCTGGAATTTTCAGAAGAGATCAGCGTCTCAGGCAAAATCGTATGGCGGCGCGGCAATACCGCCGGGGTGCATTTCGACGATCCCCTGCCCGAAGCCATCGCTCGCCACCTGCGCTTCTGAAACACCCCGTCATTCCCGCGAAGGCGGGAATCCAGCGCACAAACAAGGCACTCGCAGCGTTCTTCCGCTCAAAGCGGCTGCTCCCACATTGCGCCCAGATTAACAGGCTGGCCAAGCGCCCCCGCTAATGCTCTACTCCCCCAAAATTAGAGCAGGGAGAGGGAGCCAACCCTATGTTCAAGCCGATCCACTGCGCCTCGGTGGCGCTTGCCTTGTCCTTCACCGTGCTGGCAGGGGGTTCCGCCTCCGCGCAGGCGCCTGAAAAGCCCCAGGAATGCCAACGGGCCTGTCTGGAAGGCTTCGTCGACCGCTATCTGCAGGCGATGGCCGACGGCAAGGTCGATCCCGAACTGTTCGCCCCGGCGGCCCGCTTCACCGAAAACGGCATCGAATTGCCTCTGGGTAACGAGGGACTGTGGGCGACGACGACCAGCGTCGGCGGTTACAAGTTCTACGTTCCCGACATCGAAACGCAGCAGGTAGCCTTTCTCGGCACCGTGATGGAACAGGCGCTGTCTTCCGCCACCGGCCCCGCGCGAGAGCCGGAGGCCGTAGGCATCTCTCTCCGCCTGCGTATCGAAAACGGCAAGATTACCGAGGTGGAACAGATCGCGGCACGGCCCGACCGCCCGCTCGGCGCCACTCCCGCGCCCAGCAGCAACCCCTTCCCCGCCGTGGGCGCGGCGGTGGAGGCGATGGGCGCACCGAACCCGATCTTCCTCGAAGCCATTCCGGAGGGTGAACGCCGCAGCCGCGCCGATCTGGTCCGCATCGCCGATTATTATTTTGAAGCGATTCAGCGCAATACGGGCAAAGGCTACTATCCCTTCACCGATGATTGCCTGCGGTATGAAAACGGCACTATCGTTGTCGGCCCGCCAGGCACCATCGGGATGCGGGGACAGGAAGTGCTGGGTTGCAAGCAGCAGCTCGAAACCTCCCTGATCGGCACCGTCACCAGCATCCGCGATCGCCGCTTCGTCGCGGTGGATCGTGAGCGCGGCATCGTCTTCGCCTTCGCCTTCTTCGATCACCGGCCGATCAACTGGAGCTGGCAGCTTGGCGAACTGTTCAAGATCGAGGGGGAGGACATCCGCCGGATCGAAGCGATCTTCATCCGCGGCCCCTACGGCATCTGCTCCGGCTGGAGCACTTACGAACAGTGCCGCAGCGAAAGCATTCACGACGCCCGCTAATCTTCCGTGGGGAGGACAAGACATGATCCGCAAGCTGTTCATCGCCGCGCTGATGCTTGGTGCGGCAAGCCCGGCGCTGGCCCAAAACGCGCCGCCGCCCAGCCCTTACGCCCCGTTGCAGGACCATCCCACCTGCACGCGTGACGAATTGAAAGCGGCCACCGGCGCCTATGTTGAGGCGCAGCGGACAGGCGATATTTCGAAGCTGGCGCTTGATCCCAAGGTCCACTTCCTCACCAACATGCAGACGGTGGAACGCAGCGCGGGGCTGTGGAACACCGCCCTGCCCATCGCCAACGCGATGAGCTTTCATGATGACAGGCGGTGCAAGACTTTCACTGAAATCATCGTCACCGAAGGGGGCAAGCCCTACGTCATCGGCACCCGGCTTTATGTGCATCAGGGCAAGGTGATCCGGGTCGACAGCATCGTGACCCAGACGGGCGACTGGCTGTTCAACGCCAATGCCTTCCTGAAATACACGAAGCAGGAAGACTGGACCCCGCTGTTCAAATACCAGCTGACCAGCCCGTCGGAAATGATCCGCGGGGCCAATGCCTATCTCGATGGATTTGCCGACAAGTTCACCGACATCCCGTGGGGCACGCCCTGCTCACGGCTGGAAGGCGGCGCCTATACCAATCGCGACAACGATCCGCACGCCAGTTGCGAACTCGGTATGCCGCCGGGCGTGCTCTACATCACCCACCGCGATTACCTGATCGACGAGGAGATGGGCGTCATCAACGTGTTCTGTCGCTTCGGCGGGCGAGAAAACGCGCCGGATTCGCACACCTTCCGCTACATCGACGGCAAGTTCCGCCTGATCCACACGCTGACGCCGATCCCCGGCCCGCAAGTGGACGATAACGGCGCGGTCGTGCGCGGATCAACCGACCCGAACGCGGCCTGATTTCCCCAAAATCGTCATCCCCGCGCAGGCGGGGATCCAGCGCGCAAAAACACTCCCCAACCCACTGGATTCCCGCCTGCGCGGGAATGACGAAGTAAGGGGGGCAGCGCCGGGATCAGATCGCCGGCCGATACTCCGGATCGCGCAGGGTAATCATGTAATCGACCAACGCATCAACTTCCGGCCCCTTGAGATAGAACTCCATCTCTTCCGGATAATTATGCGCGTCTAACAGCCAGGTGCCCAGCGTCCCATCCGTCAGCCCCTGCTGGTTGACGATGGCCGCGAAGGGCGGCGCCTTGGGATTGGGGGAAACACCAATCCGCTCAACCGCATGACATCCACCACACGAAGCCTGCGCGAAAGCGAGGCCACGCTGATGCTGCTCCGCCGAAGGAACCGTCTGGCAAGCGGCAACACCCGCTGCCAGGCCAAGCGCCGCCACGGCCGGCCAGACCATGTGCAAACCGCCAGCCATCAGCCCAGCTTCGCCCTCAGCACCTCGTTCACCACCTGCGGGTTGCC
This sequence comes from Croceibacterium sp., assembly GCA_035555595.1. Taxonomy (GTDB): domain Bacteria; phylum Pseudomonadota; class Alphaproteobacteria; order Sphingomonadales; family Sphingomonadaceae; genus Croceibacterium_A. The sequence goes on from DATMGK010000093.1 coordinate 10,683, forward strand.
CTTGCCCTGCATGGCTTTCATCGTCTGACCAACGAAGAAGCCGAACAGCGCCTCCTTGCCCGCCTTGAACTGCTCGACTTTGTCGGCATTGTCGGCCAGCACCTTGTCCACTGCCGCTTCGATCGCGCCGCTGTCGCTTTCCTGCTTCAGCCCTTCACGCTCAACGATGGCCGCCGCGCCGTCGCCGGTCTCGATCATCGTTTCCAGCACCTGCTTGGCGATGGTGCCGGAAATCGTGCCCTTGCCGATCAGTGCCAACAGTTCCGCGCCCTTTTCGGGGGAAACAGGGCTGGCTTCCAGATCGTGCCCGGCCTTGTTCAGCGCCCCGAACAACTCGGAAATCAGCCAATTGGCCGCCTGCTTCGCCACGTCAGCAGGCTGCTTGCCCTGCGCGCTCGCCGCTGCCAGCAACAGCGCCTCGAACCAGCGCGCGGTTTCCACCTCAGCCGTCAGCACCTGCGCGTTATACGCGGAAAGGCCCAATTCCCCCTCATACCGCTGGCGCTTTGCGTCCGGCAGTTCGGGCAGGCTTCCGCGGCACTCGTCGATGAAGGCATCGTCCAGTTCCAGCGGCAGCAGGTCCGGATCGGGGAAGTAACGATAATCGTGTGCGTCCTCTTTCGAACGCATGGACCGCGTAGTGCCGGTGTTCGGATCGAACAGGCGCGTTTCCTGCACCACTTTGCCGCCATCCTCGATCAGGTCGACCTGACGGCGCGCCTCATGCTCGATCGTCTGCATCACGAAGCGCACGGAATTGACGTTCTTCGTTTCCGTCCGCGTGCCGAACTCCTCGCCCGGCTTGCGCACGGATACGTTCACGTCCGCGCGCATGGATCCTTCTTCCATGTTGCCGTCGCACGATCCGACATAGCGCAGGATGGACCGCAGCTTGCGGACATAGGCCCCTGCTTCCGCCGGGGATCGCATGTCGGGGCGGCTGACGATTTCCATCAGCGCCACGCCGCTGCGGTTCAGGTCAACATAGCTCATGGTCGGGTGCTGATCGTGCATCAGCTTGCCCGCGTCCTGCTCCACATGGATACGTTCGATGCCGATCACCTTGTCCGTCGCGATCCCGGCCTTCTCGTCCGCCTCGATCGTCAGCGATCCTTCGCCCACCAGCGGGTGATAGAGCTGGCTGATCTGATAGCCCTGCGGCAGATCGGCATAGAAGTAGTTCTTGCGGTCGAACCGCGACCACTTGTTGATCTGCGCGTCGATGGCCATCCCCGTGCGCACCGCCTGGCGGATGCACTCGCGGTTGGGCACCGGCAACATGCCGGGCATCGCCGCGTCCACCAGGCTGACCTGGCTGTTCGGCTCTGCGCCGAAGGCGGTGGAGGCGCCGGAAAAAAGCTTGGCGTTGCTGGTCACCTGCGCGTGAACTTCCAGCCCGATGACGACTTCCCAGTCGCCGGTGGCGCCGCGGATGCGATAAGCGGATTCGGTCATGCCCATGCCGATATAGGGCCATCGCCCGCGTGGAAAGCGTCAGATTGCGGGCACGGCCTCTCTGGCAGGCGCGCCGCCTATGCGCGAAGCCTGCCGCCGCGACCATTGTCGGGCGGGTTCCTCTATCCAGCGCCATGTCAGGGCCGACAGCGCCAGCACTCCCGCGACCAGCCCCAGCGTCAGCAGGGTTTCCGCCAAAGGCCCCAGTTCGACGCTCAACAACCCGTAACTGCGCGGCTTCGCAGCGATCAGATCGCTCCGCCCCACCGCCTCGAACAGCAGAGGCAGCCCCCGGTTCAGCGCGATTATCAGGATCAGGTGCGTCATGTAGATTGAATAGGATAGCTGCCCCAGCCGCACCATTGGCCGGGTCTGCAACACACGGCTGATCGCACCGCCATCGCGCGCAAAGGCCAGCACCACGGCGGCGAACAGCAAGTCGGCGGGCACCACCGTCTGCCGATAGAATGGCTGCACGACGATCAGCACGATCACGGCGATGGCCGCGCCCAGTTCCACCATGGTCAGCAACCAGCGCGGCGCGTTTGCCCCGCCTTTCGCTTCGGCACGGCGGTGAAGCACATGACACGCCACGCCCAGCCCGAAGCCCAGCACCCCGCGCTGCATCAGAAAGCCGAAGCCCGCTTCGTTCCACTGCGTCAGCAGCGCGGCCAGCGCCGCACCGCCCAGCACGAGTGCAATCGTCAACGCCCAGCGCCCACGCCCGAACAGCAACGCCGCCGCGATATACAGCACGACCTCGACCGATATCGACCAGCTCACCGGCGCGAAGAAATTGCCGGTATGCTCGGCAAATCCGTCCAGCAGGAACAGCCCGCGCCACAGATAGAACAGATCATGCCGTTCACCCAGCAGCGGGCGGAATATCAGTAACTCAGCCAGCGCGAACGCCGCCACCACCGCCAGATGCAGCGGCACCACGCGGCCCAGCCGCAACGCCATGAAGCGCAAACGCGAAAACCCGCCCGCCAGCCGCTCACCATAACTGGCCGCGATCACGAAGCCCGACAGGACGAAGAAGAAATCCACCAGCAGCCAGGAATGGCGGAAGAAGGCCAGCCCACCAATCAGCCCGAAATCGCCGACATGATAAAGCACCACCGCCAGCGCAGCGAGCCCCCGCAGCGAATCCAGCGCCACGAAGCGTCTCGCAGGGTTCACCACCGGGGCCGACATCATGAAAGCCGCCGATAGAAGCCTGCGCGCGTGATGAAAAGCTGCCGCATACTCGGTCGGCCTTATCGACAAGGCAGCCTCTCTTACCTAACGCATCGATTGTCAGGCAGGGGCAAGGGAAACATGGCTGGTCCGCAACCCCCGGTTATCGTCGGCATGACCACTCTGCCCTCGCGGATCGGCATGATCCGTCCGGCGATCGATTCCCTCCTCCACAATACGCGCAAGCCTGACAGGATCATCCTGACGGTGCCGCGCCGCCCGCTTCGCGGAAACGGCACGGTATCCATTCCCGATTTCCTCAGCGGGCCGGGCTATCGCGACAGCGTGACCGTCAACCTGATCGATGAAGATTGCGGTCCCGGTTCCAAATTGCTCGGCTGCCTGAACTACATCACCTCACCGTCGGTAATCATCCTCGCCGATGATGACATGGACTATCGGGACTGCCTGATAGAACGGCTCTACACTGCGCAACTCGCTGCCCCGCGCAAAAGCTTCTCGTTCTATGCCTATCGCTTCCGGGGGATGACGGTGGGTCAGGGCGCGGACGGTTTCTCTTTCCGCAGCGAGAACCTGACGGGAATCGACGCCTTCTATCGCGATCATGTGAAGGGCCGCGACCTCGTCTTCCATGACGATTTATGGATATCGTACTTCCTGCTCAGGCAAGGCGTGGAAATCGAAGCCCTGCCCGTGCCCACACCCTATGATCTTATCTATCGCACCGTGCATTCGCAGGACGCGCTGAAAGATCTCGAAGGCGAATTGAACCGGGATCGTCTGGCCGCCGAAGGATTGCGGCACTTGCGCCAGTCCGCGCCGCTACCCCGCAGCGCAGAATACCGCCTGACGCTGCAGGCCTTTGCCGACCGGGCCGTCAAGAAGATCAGGCACATCGCCGGGCACGGCTAGGCTCAATCAACGGTCAGGAGATGGAGAAAGGAACGGCCGCCAGAACTGGTCCTGACCCTTAGTGCTTCGTCTGCGTCATCCGGTCCACATAGGCGATGCCGATGGCCGATGCGATGAAGGCCATGTGGATGATCGTCTGCCACATCACGCCGGTTTCGGTAACGCGACCGGTAGGCGTGCCCAGTGCACCGGCCTCTATGAACGTGCGCAGCAGGTGGATCGACGAAATGCCGATGATCGCCATGGCCAGCTTCACTTTCAGGATACCGGCGTTGACGTGGCTCAGCCATTCGGGCTGGTCAGGGTGGCCCTGCAGGCCTAGCCGCGAAACGAACGTCTCGTAACCGCCGACGATGACCATCACCAGCAGGTTTGAAATCATCACCACGTCGATCAGGCCCAGCACGACCAGCATGATCTGCTGCTCCGTGAACTCCCACGCGTGCATGACGAGGTGGTACAGTTCCTTGATGAACAGGAACACATAGACGCACTGCGCGACGATCAGCCCGACATAGAGCGGCAGTTGCAGCCAGCGCGAACTGAAGATCAGCAGCGGCAACGGCTTCAGCCGCGCCGGCACACCCAACGGATCACTGGCCATGTTACCACCACTTCTCCGGCTTGGCGCCGAAGTAGATAGCCGTACTGAAAGCAGGCAGCACGTAGAGAAGGTCGGCCACAATCTTCCAGTTGCCGGTCATGCTCTGAAGGCGGTAGCTAATCATGAAAGCCTACTCACGCTCAATTCGCCAATTCTCGGGAATTGTGCCGTCGAGCTGATTCTCTTTAAGCTGCCTTTCTGCTTCAGCCATGGCAGCTCTCATGCCAGCATCTGCCGCGGCAGCCTTGATCAAATTCTCGTTGAAGATCGCGTCATTATAGTTTGCGACTTGATATCCGATCTTGAACGAAACCTCGATCGCAAGGTCGAACATTCCTTCAGAATTTCTTTCCATTAGGGCCTCCTTACCACCACTTCTCCGGTTTGGCGGAGAACGCCGCGCGCTGTTCTATCGCCAGCCCGGCGTTCAGCACGCCCTGCTCGTCGAAAGGCCGGCCGATGATCTGCAGGCCCAGCGGCAGCCCCTCGCCGTTCAGCCCGGCGGGCACGCTCATGGCGGGCAGTCCGGCCAGGCTGGCAGGCACGGAGAACACGTCGTTCAGGTACATCGCCAGCGGATCGTCCAGCTTGTCGCCCAGCGGGAACGCGGCCGTCGGCGTCGTCGGGGCCAGGATCACGTCGCACTGCGCGAACGCCAGCTCGAAATCGCGGGCGATCAGCGCACGAACCTTCTGCGCCTGCGTGTAATAGGCGTCGTAGAACCCGGCGGAAAGCACATAAGTGCCGATCAGGATACGGCGCTTCACCTCGTCCCCGAAACCGGCGGCGCGGGTGGCGGCATACATTTCCTGCAGGTTCGCCCCTTCCGGCAGGTCACGCAGTCCGTAACGCACGCCGTCATAGCGGGCGAGGTTGCTGGATGCTTCAGCCGGGGCGACGATGTAATAGGCGGGCAGCGCGTATTTCGTGTGCGGCAGGCTCACGTCCACCACTTCCGCACCGGCATCCTTCAGCCATGCGATCCCGGCATCCCAGCTCTTGAGGATTTCCTCGTCCGTGCCGTCCATCCGGTATTCGCGCGGAATGCCGACCTTCTTGCCCTTCAGGTTCGCATCAAGTGACGCGCTCCATTCCGGCACCGGCATGTCCAGGCTGGTCGAATCCTTGGGATCGAACCCGGCCATCGTTTCCAGCATGATCGCGCAATCGGTCACATCGCGGGCCATCGGCCCGGCCTGATCGAGGCTGCTGGCGAAGGCCACGATGCCCCAGCGGCTGCAGCGGCCATAGGTCGGCTTGATGCCCGAAATGCCGGTGAAGGCGGCAGGCTGGCGAATCGATCCGCCGGTATCGGTGCCGGTCGCCGCCGGGCACAGCCGCGCCGCCACTGCCGCGCTGCTGCCGCCGGAAGAACCGCCGGGCGCCAGCGCGGCATTGTCACCACCGCTACGCCGCCACGGGCTGATGACATTGCCGAAATAGCTCGTCTCGTTGGACGAACCCATGGCGAACTGGTCAAGGTTCAGCTTGCCCAGCATCCCCGCGCCCGCATCCCACAGCTTCTGCGAAACGGTGCTTTCGTATTCGGGCTTGAAGCCTTCCAGGATGTGGCTGGCCGCCGTGGTCTGCACGCCTTTGCTGGCAAACAGATCCTTCATGCCGATCGGCACGCCCGCCATCTTGCCCAGCGGCTTGCCCGCCGCACGGTCGGCATCGACCTTGTCCGCCGCTTCCAACGCCTTTTCCGGCGTGGCGACGATGAAGGCGTTGAGCGCGCTGGCCGCCGCCACATTGGCGTTGAACGCTTCAGCAACCTCGCGCGCGGTGAACTCGCCACCGGCGACCCCGTCGCGTATCGCCGCGACGCCCAGTTCGGTAATATCGGCCATTATTCGATCACCTTCGGCACGCCGAAGAACCCGTGTTCGGGCGCAGGGGCGTTGGCCAGCACCTCGTCACGCACGCCGCCGCCGGTCAGCGGGTCGGCATCGACCACGTCATCGCGCAGGCGCAGCTTCTGCGGGATCACCGCGGTCATCGGTTCGATGCCGGCGCAATCGACTTCGCCCAGCTGCTCGACCCAGGCGAGGATGGAATTGAACTCCGGCACCATGCGGTCGAGCGCCTGCTCGTCCATGCTGATGCGCGCGAGGCTGGCGATCTTCGCCACTGTTTCGCGGGTGACTGACATGGTCGCGGCGTTAGCGGCGCACCCCGCCACCTTCAAGCCAGTGCGAATGCTTCATCAAAAGATAGTCGCGCTCAACGCCTAGGCACAAATCACTCAAGCGGCCGATCCAGCGGTTTGCCGTCCACGAAGATATACCGCTTCTCAACCTCGCGGATTTCAACGGTGGAGCCGGGCTTCAGCTCGCCGCCATCCGTATTCGCCGTGCCCGGAACCTCTTGCGCGGCTTCGGGCAGCGCCACCTCAATAAAGCTCCGCCCCTCCACGATCGCTACCTTGCGCTTGCCGTCACCTGTCGCAGCCCCCGTTTCCAACGCCACACACTGTTCACGGCAGGTCCACGGATTCGCCCGCAGGTAATCGACCACCAGCTTCCGCAGCCCGGCATCGTCGGGGCTGACGGTCAGCTTGAAATCCTCCTCACTGCGAATCTCCCGCGCCCAGCCATAGGGGCGCGTCTCCTGCTTCTGTGCCGCCACCGCCAGCTCAGCCGACTTTCCGCCCCCCGCCGCCAGCTTCGCCAGCGCTTTGCGTCCCGGCTCGCCAAAGTCCCAGCGCAGCGCGGCGTAATCGAAATCCTCCGCGCTCACCTTGCCGCTTTCCAGCCGGGCGATCTGGTTGCGGGTGGAAATCGCGCCAAAGTCGAACACCGGCAGCGCCAGCAGCAATGCGAAGGCGCAGACGAACAGGCCAAGGTTGAAGTTCGCCCGGCGCATCATCGCGGCCCACTGGCCCTTGCGCCCGCGCACCAGCGCCACCCAGAAGCCCCCGCCATAAACGCAGGCAACCACGATGGCGACCAGGCCCCACAACCGCTCCGGCGCAAGGCCATACTGGTTCAGCCGCAGGCCCATGGAAAACGCCGCGAATACCGCCAGCGGCAGGATCACCACCGCCAGCACCAGCGC
>DATMGK010000094.1:0-87219 GCA_035555595.1 Croceibacterium sp.
ATCACGATGCGGCGCGGTTTACCGTCACGATCCGGGGCGAGGGTCATCACCGCGAGATCCGCCGGATCGATAGCGCGCCATTCACCCGCGGATGCGGCGGCGATTACGGAATCCGGCGTGGGCGGCTGTGCATCCTGCGCGAAAAGCGGGGCGGAAGCGGCGAGCAGGGCGAGCGCGAGAACGGTCCTCATGCCCGGCAACCTGCCGCTATTCCGCCTGATCCTCAAGCCAGTGCATCGTATCATCCGACAGGCCGAAATGATGGCCCACCTCGTGAACCAGCACGTGCGAAACAAGGTCTTCCAGCGTCACATCCCCGCGCCCGATCCATTCATCGAGGATGGGCTGGCGGAACAGCCGGATGCGATCAGGCATCGTGCCGGAATGGCTGACGCTTTTCTCATAGAGCGGCAGACCCTCATAGACGCCGCTCAGTTCAAACGGGTCCTCGATCCCCATTTCCGCGAGCAGGGCAGGGTCCGCAAATTCCTCTACCTGCAACACCACATCGCCCAGATGCGCGGCGAATTGCGCCGGCAGAAGGGCCATCGCGGCGCGGGCAAGCGCCTCGATCTCGTCAGCGGAAGGGGCCAGGCCAAAGGATCGTTCCACACTTTACCCGTTACGCCGTGCGGGAGGGCGCTTGCAAGGCCGCCCGCCCCCCGCTAGGTGCGCCCCCTTGCCAGCAGGCATGCGGAGCGGTGGCCGAGTGGTCGAAGGCGCACGCCTGGAAAGTGTGTATACGGCAAAACCGTATCGAGGGTTCGAATCCCTCCCGCTCCGCCATTGGGCATTTCAATTTGAAAACAGTGCCTTAGTCTCGAATTTCGAGGTGCGAATTCGCGCGTTTCCGGGGCTTCTCGGTTTTTATTGTGGGTATTGCGCATGAAGTTATTACGCAGTTGGACATTTGTTAAGGTTTGCGCACTCTTTGCTGCAATCAGCTCAGGGTTGGCGATTGATGTTCCATCTAAAGTCGCCGCTGAACCCAATTTGCTTGCAGTTGCTGGAGTTCCACTGGTCATTGCGGCCCTTGTTTGGCTTGCGTTTGCAATCCTGCGCTACTGGCTGCTCCAGCAAGACTAACTACAAGGGAGGGCATTGTCAGGTTAACGGACGGCGGTCGAGATGCAACCCACAAGGCGGCCGCTTTGGCCTTCATGAAGAAGGCGCTGAAGCGGCATAGGAAACCTGAGAAGATCGTCACCGACGGGTTGCGCTCATATCCCACTGCAATGACCGGACTGGGCAATCTCGAGCGGCGCGAGATGGGGCAGTGGCTGAACAACCGAGCCGAGAACTCACACCTGCCGTTCCGACGACGAGAGCGGGCAATGCTCCGTTTTCGACAAATGAAATCGCTACAGAAATTCGCTTCCGTTCACGCCAACATCCACAATCACTTCACCCAAGAACGCCATCTCGTCGATCGTCAGACTGACAAGGATCGCCGCTCGGCTGCACTGGCCGAGTGGCAGAATCTCGCCGCCTGAGGTGCGTGCTACGTGGCGCCAGCTGCGCGAAGTGGAGACGAGTTGTCATCCGACTGACAGCGCCCTCGCGAGCGTCCGTTCATCGGTCGAGCACAGCCCGGACAAGAGGGGTCGGGTCGGCCGCAGGATTTCGCCAGTCAGCGCGGCCGGGATGCGTAACCGTGACGACTGCTCGACCATCCGGTGCGACATGCGCTTCGCTTGCCCACCCCCGTGCGTTTCTTTCTCGGAAGCGGTCGATGATCTCATCCGCACCAAGCTGCTCGCGGACCCACCTACCGGCGGTGGAACCGAGGCACAGGATCGTCCGAACTCCAATTTCGCGAATGACGGCATCATGCACGGACCAGCACCGGGGCAGTAAAGCGGCCTTCTCTTCGGCAAGCTGCGCTTCCGTCGATGATCGGACGAACACGACGTTACTGGCAGGAACTATGCGGAGGTCGCGGCCAAGAACATCGAACATGTGTCGCATCCGGGGTTGCATGCCGTGAGTTCCGGGCAACTTGTTCTGCCAGGATTCGTCGACGTAGGCAGACCATCGCGCCGGAAGGGATCGCCACGCGTCGATCTGGCGGCCGACCGTCTGACCCGCCTGCGCGCGCGGGCAACCGCCGGGATTTAGCCCCAGGACATACAGATCGCTGGGTGCCGAAAATGCGGCCCTACCTGTGTAGAATAGGGATCCCGATCGCGCAGTGATGTCAGTCGGCAGCTCATTGATTGCATTGGTGATATCCACGAGAATCTCCATCAGGTGCGGCGTGCAACAGGCGTCCGCCGAGAGATAAAGCCAGGACAACGCGAGAATGCGCTCCGCCGGAATCAATTCAGGCGGCTGCGGGCGCGGCCAGGTGAATGATTGATCCTGGCTCTCCTTCGATTACAGGAAGCGTAAGTGCAGGCCGCCCCTAGGGAGGCAGGCGCGGCAGAAGCGCTTCGCGATAGGCATCTAAGAGGTTCCCCTGATATCGCAGGCCGCTGTTCGCAAGCTCTGCGGCCCGGTTCGAAAGCAGCCGATTCAGACGCTGTGCCTCATCGGCATATCGCATGTTGAGCAGAATGGCGGCCGCGAGCGATCCTGATCGCGCGGGCACGGCGTAGCCGGTGGGAACTTCGATTGTCGGGTAGAAGGTCGCATCTCCACCGAAGATGAACTTTGCAAGCGCAGCACTCTCAATTCAGCCGGTTGCATGTCCCTCGTCGAGATCGACGGTATTAGGAAACGGGATGTTGAAATCCGGGTGGCCTTCGATCAACCCGAACACCCGTCTTGATGGTTGGTTGTCCGGTGTGCTTGGCTGAAAGAAGTCGGGCAGCTCGATAGAGTAGAGCATATCGTCGAGCGATAGAGCAAGGTACTGACCTGAGAACGCCTCGTAGTCGCCCTTGCCTGTCGCCGCCGCGCTTGGCTCGTCGGGAAGGCGCATCAGTCGCTTCCGCTTGGGCCAGTGCGTCTCCCGATCGGTTTCCTTGAACATCAGGCGCGCCGCCTTGAGCGGAAAAGCCATGTCGATGCGGGCGGCAAGTTTGCCCAAGTTGCGCGCCAATGTAGGCCGGTCGCTGAGCGCGAGCTTTCCCGCCTCGGCGAATTTCTTAGAAAGTGGGTCAGTTGGCGCTTGCACTGAGGTGGGCTTTCCAAAAAGAGACCGTGAGTCGATCGCATTAGGCATGATGGAACCTCAATACCGATAGGCCGCGGTTACGACATTCCCGCCCGAGACGATGGCATAGGTATTCCGATACGTTTCGAACGCCTTGGTACTCGGTCCGAAATAAGCGCTTACTTTTCGCCAAGACCTCTTTGTAAAGTAGTATCTTTCGGTACCGGCCCCGGCTGGACGAACATCGCCAAAATTGAGCAGGCAATCGATAACTGCAGACGGGATTGATCTCTGCTGTTGCCGCTTTTGAGCGTGGGCGGAAATCGCATCGTCTATTCTGGACATCTCACATCTCCTTCGATGCTAGGATCATCGAACAATCTGCGCTTTGTGTCATGACCAATTTGGCAAATTTTTGGCTTTAAAAATTACAATTTTTGGCTTCAAAATTGGACGAATATGAAGCGAGATGAAGCGTTCAGGAGCCTGCCGGTGTTGTCAGGTTAATGCGCACGATCATCTCGTCGAGATGCCAGACAGAATCCGGGCGTGAACGTCGCCGACGGATGTTCGCTGCGATTGCCGGCCCGAACTTGTTGGCCCAGCAGCGGACCGTCTCGTAGGTGGTGTCGATGCCGCGTTCCGCGAGCATTTCCTCCACGTCACGCAGGCTGGTGGCGAACCGGAAATAGAGCCACACCGCGAGCCGGATCGTGTCTGGCGGAAACCTGTGGCGCTTGAACGAAAGGGGCTTCATGATCGTCTCCATAGCCGTCGGATCGGCGGCATTGGAGACAAGTTAGCGTTAGACTGACAGGACCTTGAGAATTGAGGACGCCATGACGGAAGCCTTCTCGTCATACGGTCGATCAGTGTCCGTAATATTTGCCTGCGCCTTTGCGGTATTCTTTGCTCAGGAAGCCCAGTCTCAGATGGTGCTCGGCGCAGGAATATTGATCAGCGGAACAGCCGCGATAGCCCTATGGCTTCGCCTAAAAGGTACTCAATACCGGTTTCTCGTCGGAGTAGCAGCCGTTGTGGCAATCACCTTCCTAGCCTTCCTTGTGAACGATGCTTATCCGGGCAGCAGTCTGACGAATGTTGCGGGGTTCATTCTGTTTGCATCTCTGGCGTTCTTCGCGCTTTATGCCTTCCTTAAGGCGCCCGACGAGCAATCGTAGTGGTCCTGTCGGTTCTGTCAGAGCAACGTGGCAGTTGAGTTCAGAGGCTGCTAACGGCGGAGGATGGGCCGTAAGTCCAGAGCGCTACCGCCAAGCCCATTTCGTCGTTTCGACTCCTCGCCTGAGATCATCCGCCTGGCGGCTACATTCGCTTTCCGCTGAGTCTGCGGAACGTCGAGGATCTGCTATTCGAGCGCGGCATTGATATTTGCCACGAGACGGTACCGTTCTGGTGGACCGGTTCGGCCCGATGTTCGCAGCCGACATCTGCCGCCAACGGGTTAGTCGGATGCGCGGATTCCGGCATTGGCGATGGCACCTCAATGAGATGTACGTCAAACTGAACGGCCAGATGGTGTACCTGTGGCGCGCGGTTGATCACGAGGGTGAGGTTCTCGAGAGCTTCGTTACCCGTAAACGAGACAAGGCGGCGGCTTTGGCCCTCATGAAGAAGGCGCTGAAACGTCACGGAAGGCCTGAGAAAATCGTCACCGACGGACTCCGGTCATACCCCGCTGCGATAACCGAACTGGGTAATCTCGAGCGACGCGAGATGGGGCAGTGGCTGAACAGCCGAGCTGAAAATTCACACCTGCCGTTCCGACGACGAGAGCGGGCAATGCTCCGGTATCGACAAATGAAATCGCTTCAGAAATTCGACTCCGTTCACGGCAGCATGCACAATGACTTCACCCAAGAACGCCATCTCGTCGACCGCCAGACTTACAACGACCGCCGCTCGGCCGCTGTGGCCGGGTGGCAGAATCTCGCCGCCTGAGGTGCGTGCTACGTGGCGCCAGCTGCGCGAAGTGGAGACGAGTTCGCGTTAGACTGATAGCACCATGGGTTGAGCTGGTCAGTGTTAGCCCCAGCGGGCATGCTCTGGTCCGGGCGCGAAGGCCGTCTCCGGCTTCTCCCAATTCCCTATCTTCAAACTCTTTTGAACCGGAGGCCGCGCTTCGATGCGCGCCATCCATTCGGTCCAGCGCGTCCGGCCCTCGACCAAATCCGCAGCAAGCAGGGGGAGTGACCGACTGATGGCAAAGGCGTCAATGTCTGCCAGCGAGTAATCCTGGCCGAGCAAATAAGGCCCATCGGCAAGCATCTTCTCGATCCGATCTAAAGCCAACCCAATCTTGCGGCGAGAGTCCTCAATCATCGCATTGGGATAGTCATTGGCATAAGCGCGTTGCCAGGCATCCCGCACGAAGGACAATTCGATCTTGTCCAGCACGCCGGCCGGCATTTTCTTGCCCGCCAGCTGCGGCGCCAGATATTTGCGGCAGCCGAGCGTATTGACACCCGGCATGAACACCTCGTTGGCGAAGCGCGCCCAGGCGAGCATGCGATTGAACGCGATCGGATCGGTCGGGCGCAGCGCCGGCCCGTCTGCGCAGGCGCTGTCGATATATTCGCTGATGAAGAAGCTTTCGGTCAGCTGCCTGCCGTTCTGCACGAGCAGCGGACCTTCGCCTTCCTGGTTGAGACTCGTCTCGAGCGAGCGCGGCGGCACACCGTCGCCATATTGCTCGAAGGCAAGCACATCGATCGGGCGGAGGATGCAGTCGATCTGCTTCTCTGCGATCACGATCAGCGGCTTGAGCCATGGTCCATTCGGTGCCCAATGATAGAGTTCAAGCATCCGCTCCGCCTTCCCCGTCCAGCAATTCCTTGAAGCGCTGGGCAAAGCGCGCATTCTTGCCCATCGAGAGACCCTTCTGCACGCTTGGTCGCCGCGCCGTCCGCCGCAGCCAGCCCATGAAGTTGGGCGTGCGCGTGTCGTTCGCCGCTTCGGGAAACATCACTGGCAGGCCGAACAGCATCATGAAGCCGGCCAGGTCAGCGATCGAGAACTGGTTGCCCGCGATCCAGTCATGATCAGCCAGCGCCGTATCGATCTGCGCGATGCCTGACATCAGCCGCGCGCGGCTCTCGGTCAGTTCCTCCTCCGAGAAGGTGCCGTAGATCGCCTTGCTCCAGGCGACACGCCGCTCCTTGAGCGGAATGCGCTCGATTGCGGCTTTGAGTTCCTCCTGATCGCGCTCGCGGACCATCGGGCCGACGAAGGTGCTCCAGCCGAGCTGGCTGGTTGCGGGCCCCACATATTGATCGAAGAAGCGGCACCACCAGCGCATGCGCCACAGCTCATAAGGATCGGTGGGACGCAGGGCCGGCCCTTCGAATGCCATGTCGATATAGTCGATCATATAGGTGGATTCGAAGATCAGCGTCCCGTCATGCACCATCGCCGGAATCGTGCCGGCGGGGTTTACCGCGAGATACTCCGGCTTGTGCTGGTCGAAGGCCAGCATGTCGATATAGTGGCTTTCGAAGTCCACGCCCTTTTCCAGCGCGGCGAGCAAGGGCTTTCCGGCATTGGCGTTGGGTTCCCAGTGATAGATGTCGAGCATCGTCTTCCTCATTCGCGCCAATAGGCCACGCCGCGCATTTCGACGCTGTTGCGTGGCTGTACGCCGTCGTTTCGACGTTGTCAGGTTAACTGAGGACGATCGAGCAGTTCCCGGAACGCCAGATCTTATCCTTCGCCGACAGACGCAGCTTTCCATTCGGCCATCGCGAAATCCCCGAAGCGGCGCATGGTGTCTCGGGATATCAGGTGACGCTGCATCTTTCGCTGTCTTCGCCGAATCGGCAGATGCAGTTTTCGACCCGGTTTTTGTCTCGCAGAACCGCGGCCCGGCCTCCCTGCCACGATGGCGTGACGCGCCCTATGGCACGTGGTAGCTCCGCGCGATGCAGCTCGACGACCTCCTCTATCGATATTTCGGCACCCGCTCGCTCGACGAGCTCGAGGAAGGCCCACGTGTTGCAGGCATCGAGAAGATGCAGGTCGATCTCGGACTATCGCGCGATCGCGGGCAGCGCTTCGCTCTGTGGTCGGTTCTCTACCTGCTCGGCGCCGCGCCGGATCTTGACGTCGCTTTCCCCCATGAAGACGACCGTGATGCGGCCCGCAACTTCATGGACATGATCGCCCGCGCCGACGACGAGTCCGAAGCCTGATGCCGTCCCTGCACGCGTTCGACGCGAGGCAGTTCCTCGCGAACACATGGCAGAAACGCCCACTGCTGATCCGCGGCGCGTTCCGCGACTGGTCCAATCCGCTAGAACCGGACGAACTGGCAGGCCTGGCATGCGAGGCAGGGGTTGAAAGCCGCCTCGTGCGGCAACCGGCACCCGGCCGGTGGGACCTCGAACACGGCCCCCTCGCGCCCGAGCGCTTCAGTGAACTGGGCGATTGCCCGTGGACCCTGCTGGTCCAGGCGGTCGACCATCACATACCCGCAGTCGCCGCCCTGATCGAACCGTTCCGCTTCATCCCGGACTGGCGCATCGATGATGTCATGGTCAGCTATGCCACCGACGGCGGCGGGGTGGGCCCGCACTTCGACCAGTACGATGTGTTCCTGGTGCAAGGGCTGGGTCGGCGGCGCTGGCGTGTCGGCCCGCGCTGCGACGAGAGTGCGCGCCTCTTGCCGCACGATGGCCTGCGCCTGCTCGCCGATTTCAAGCCGGTGGACGAATGGGTGCTGGAGCCGGGCGACATTCTCTACGTCCCGCCGGGTTTCGCGCACGATGGCGTGGCGGTGGGTGACGACTGCATGACCTATTCGGTCGGCTTCCGCGCGCCCTCGCGCGGCGATCTGGTTTCTGCCTTTGCCGACCATGTGCTCGACACGCTGGATGAGGACGACCGGTACACGGACCCAGACCTCCTCGCAGACGCTCATCTGGGCGAAATCTCCGCAGAGGCTCTCGCGCGGCTGCACGACATGGTCACGGGTGCGCTGGCTGATCGGGCCGGGTTCGCAGCGTGGTTCGGCGCATACGTCACCGCTCCCAAAGACCAGAGGTTCGACTGGGAACCGGAAGTACAAGTCACCGCTGCCGACCTCGCGGACGGCGAGGCGGGGCCGCTCCGGATCGAGCGGAATCCGGCGATCCGTTTCTCCTTCATCCGCCAGGGCGACGACGCGCTGACCCTGTTCTTCGACGGACAGGCCTATCCGTGCAGTGGCCCCGCAGCCGCGGTCGCCGAACGGATTTGCGCCGATACGCGGTTCGCGCTGGAGCCCGAGATAATGGCCGACCCCGATGTCGCCGACCTGATCCTCGATCTCGTCAATCGCGGTTGCATCGCCTTGAACGCGTCCGACTGACGCCGGGCTTCAAACCCGGCGCCATTCGCCGGGGCGCAACCCGTCGATCGTCCATTCACCTACCGACCAGCGGACGAGCCGCAGCGTCGGGTGGCCGACCGCAGCGGTCATGCGCCGAACCTGCCGGTTGCGGCCCTCGGTAATCGTCAGGCGCAACCAGCTGTCGGGCACCGTCTTGCGCACCCGGATCGGTGGATCGCGGGGCCACAGCTCCGGATCGGCGATGCGGTTTGCCTCGGCAGGCCTCGTCTGGCCGTCCTTCAGCCGCACACCGCGGCGCAGTCCCTCCAGCGCGGAGTCATCGGGCTCGCCTTCGACCTGCACGAGATAGGTTTTAGCCAGCTTGAAGCGCGGATCAGCGATACGTGCCTGCATGCGTCCGTCATCGCACAGCACCAGAAGCCCCTCGCTGTCGTAATCCAGACGCCCCGCGGGATAAAACCCCGGCGCGTCGATAAACGCCGCCAAAGTCTGGCGCGGCGTCCCCTGCCGCTCGTCGGTGAACTGTGAAAGCACACCGAAAGGCTTGTTGAACAGGATGATTCCGGTCACGCCTCGGCCTTCTCGAGTCCTTCCTGCGCGTCGAGCCATTGCAGCTCGGCTTGCTCCAGCTGCGCCGCCACTCCCGCACGTTCGCGAATGAGGTCTGCGGGCGACCCGCCAGACGCACCGGACGGGTCAGCCAGCAACCGATCGATCGCCGCGAGCTTGTCCTGAAGGAGTGCGATCGCTTTTTCCGCCGCCGCCACGTCGCTGCGGGCAAGGCGAGCGGCCTCGCGATCTTTGGCGGATGCGCGCTTGTCTTTCTTCGGCTTGGCGCCGCCGTTCTCACGGGGCTGGTTTCGTCCGAGCACGAAGTCGATGTAATCCTCGATACTGCCGGGATATTCCTGCGCCATACCTCCGTCGACGAGGATGAGCCGATCCGCGGTAAGCTCGACCATGTGCCGGTCGTGGCTGATCAGGATGACGGCCCCGTCGAATGCATTCAATGCCTGCACCAGCGCCTCGCGCGCGTCGACGTCGAGGTGATTGGTCGGCTCGTCCAGGATGAGGAGATGCGGCGCATCGCGAGTGATTAGCGCCAGCGCCAGCCGCGCCCGCTCCCCGCCCGAAAGCGTGGCGATCCTCGCTGTGGCCCGGTGCCCCGAAAAGCCGAACCGGCCGAGTTGCGCCCGAACAGCCCCGGGCGATGCGCCTTCCATCGCCCGCGTCATATGATCAAGCGGAGTCCCCTCGGATGACAGCTCCTCGACCTGATATTGCGTGAAATAGCCCACCCGCATACGGCCCGATGCCTGCATTGCCCCATCCATCGGTGCGAGCTGGGCGGCCAGCAGGCGCGCGAGCGTGGTCTTGCCGTTGCCGTTGCGGCCCAGCAGTGCGATCCGGTCGTCCGGGTCTATCCGCAGGTTGAGCCGCTGGAGGATCGGCGTGTCGCCATAGCCAACCGCCGCCAGGTCGAGCGTGATGAGCGGCGGGCGCATCTCATCGGGGCTGGGGAAGTCGAAGCTCAGGCTCGGATCTTCCATCAACGCCGCGATCGGTTGCATCTTCGCCAGCATCTTGGCGCGCGACTGGGCCTGCTTGGCGGTGGACGCGCGGGCGCTGTTACGCGCGACATAGTCCTCCAGCCGGGCGCGCTGAGCTTCTTGGGATGCCTTTGCCGCCGCAAGCTGCGCCGCCCGTTCCGCGCGCTGCTTCTCGAACGCATCATACCCGCCCGGATAGAGCGTCAGCTTGCCATCCTGCAGGTGCAGGATCGCGGAGACCACGTTATTCAGGAGGTCGCGTTCGTGACTGATGACGACCAGCGTGCCCTGATAGGCCTTGAGGAAACCTTCCAGCCACAGCGTCGCTTCGAGGTCGAGGTGGTTCGACGGTTCGTCGAGCAGCAGCACGTCCGGATTCGACAGCAGCAGCGCGCCCAGCGCGACGCGCATTTTCCAACCGCCCGAAAAGGTGTCGAGCGGCTGTGCCTGCATCGCTTCGTCAAAACCGAGCCCCGTCAAAATGATGCTCGCGCGAGAGGGTGCGGCATAGGCGTCGATCGCCAGCAACCTGTCGTGGACATCGCCCAGGCGGTCCATGTCTGTGCAGGTTTCCGCTTCCGCCAACAGCAGTGTGCGCTCTGCATCGCCCGCCAGCACTGCTTCGAACGGTGTGATCGATCCGCTCGGCGCCTCTTGCGCGATGTAGCCTAGGCGGGCGCGGCGGGGCAGTTCGATCGAACCCTGATCGGGCTCTATCTGGCCGATCAGAGCTTTCATGAGCGTCGACTTGCCGGCGCCATTGCGACCGATCAGCCCGACCCGGGCGCCTGACGGAACGGTAGCGGAGGCATCCTGCAGGATTGCCCGGCCGCCCAGGCGCACGGTGAGATTGTTGATGGTAATCATTGCGGCGCGGCCCCTAGCAGGGAGCGCCGATCACCCCAACCCGTCAAACACCTGAACCCTTCGATGGGTCCTGTCAGGGTGCTGTCAGTCTAACGCTAACTTGTTTCCGAAGCCACCGATCGGCTGGGTAAGGAAACCTGCATGAAGACCCTTCCAAGCGCCACAGGTTCCGCCCGACACGATCCGGCTCGCTGTGCGGTTGTATTCCGTTTCACCACCAGCCTTCGGGACATCGAGGAAATACTCGCCGAAGGCGGCATCGATACCACTTACAGACCGTCCGCTGCTGGGCCAACAAGTTAGGTCCGGCAATTGCAGCCAACATCCGGAAACGCCGTTGCCCGCCGGATTCTGTTTGGCATCTCGACGAGATGATCGTGCGAACGGCAAACCCATGTTCATGTGGCGGGCCGCCGACATGGAGAGAAAGGTGCTCGATGTCCTGGTGCAGAAGTGCCGGAATAAAGCTGCAGCACTGAAATTGCTGCGAAAACTGCTAAAGCACCAAGGCTTCGTGCCCGACACGATCGTCACTGATAGTCTCGCCTCATACAAAGCGGTAATGCGCGAGCTGGGGTGCAAGCATCGTCACAAACTTGGCCTATTACGAGACAATAATCGGGTTGAGAACTCCCACCTTCCCGTCCGGCGACGAGAGTGAAGATGCAGCGATTTAAGTCACAGGGCCAACCCCAGAAATTCGTCTCAACCCACAGCGCAATCTACAATACCGTCAACGTCAAGCGTCACCTGATATCCCGAGACACAATGCGCCAGTTTCGAGCCGCTGCAATGGCGAGTGGGAAACTGCGTCTGCCGCTGAGAGGTGAGATTGCCAGTTTTGGGCGTAGCTCGCCCCCGGCGAGTTAATCTGACAACACCTGACAAAATCTGCTGAGCTCGAGCGGCTGTGACTGGAAGTCACCAATCCTTCCCAACTCGGCCCCTCGATTCAGCGTGAAGGTTTGCTAGTACGTTCACCTGAAGCCTGCCGTTTTGCCAACGGACGGGGCGGGGCGGGGATTTGAAATGAGGCTGTTGCACGGGCGAAGTCGGCTCATCCGCATTGCGGCGGCGCTGCTGGTTCTAGCCGCTCCCGCAGGGGCGCAGGAGCGGCATGCAGGCGATGCACGCCCGCCCGCGCTGCCCATGGAGCGCAGCGACGTGGCGACCCTGGAACCGGCAAGGCCGGAGCGATTGTTCCTGTTAGGGGCTTTCGGCCTCGTGGTGCTGGATGGCGACGATGCCCGGCTTCGCTCACTGGGTTCTATCCCGGTCAGCGTTGGCGGGGCGCCTGCGATCGGCCCGGACGCCACGAAGATCTACGTTTCAGAGACCTACTACAGCCATGGCAATCGTGGAACGCGATCCGATATAGTCTCTGTCTATGATGGGCGGACGCTGAAGCTTGAGCAGGAAATTCCTTTGCCGGGCCGACTTCACGTCAACACGAAGACCAGCGTCTTCGGTATCGGCGAGGGTGCCCGCTACGCGTATGTCTATGACATGATCCCCACCTCTGCGGCCCATGTCGTCGATCTGGTCGAGGGCAGGGTCGTTACCTCGATCAGTCTGTCGGGATGTGCCGCAGTGTTTCCGGTTGGGGCCGACAGGTTCGGGACGATCTGCGGTGATGGCACGGTTGGCACGGCAACCATCGCGCCCGAGGGTGAATCGAAGGTCGCGTTCAGCAAGCCATTCTTTGACGCCAATCTCGATCCGGTGTTCGAAGAGGGCGCGGTCGACAAATCGACGGGCGAAGGATGGCTGCTGAGCTTTACCGGCAAAATATATCCGGTTTCGTTCGGTGTCGTGCCGGGCGCCGCGCCGACAATCGGAGAGGCATGGTCTGTCCTTGGCGCTGCGGGGTTGCGTGAAGCAGGGCCGAACGTGCAGGAAATGGCCTGGCGTCCCGGAGGATACCAGCCCTTCGCCTTGCATCGCGCCAGCAAGCGCCTGTTCGTCCTGATGCACGTCGGCAACCACTGGACGCATAAGGAAGGCGGTACAGAGATCTGGGTGCTGGATGCGGAGACGAAGACACTGGTTCGGCGTATTCCACTGGGTGCGACTGCATCGGGTGTTGCCGTCAGTCAGGGGGAAAAGCCGCTCGTCTACGCGCTCGACGCAGGTGGAAGTCTGATCGTCTTCGATGGTGACACTGGGGCCGAACGTTCGCGCCGCGCGATTGGCGGATCGAAAGCATGGACCCCTGGGTACTGATATGCCGCCTGTCGATCACACCCTTTTCCTGGCGGCCCGTGTCGTCGGCGCAGTGCTTTTTGGCATGAGCGCGTGGCATCATGCGCGCGATCTTGCCGGATTCCGCGCTGCAATCGAAGGATACCGGCTGCTTCCAGGCGGCGCCTTCGGTGTGGTGGCGCTGGCGATCATCGCGGCGGAAGCCTGCATCGCGGTGAGTCTTGCATCGGGGCTGCTGCTTTACATGGGGGCGCTGGTGGCCGTGTGCCTGCTTGCCCTTTTCGCTGTGGCTATCGCGATCAATCTGCTGCGCGGGCGGACAGACATCGACTGCGGCTGCTCCTGGGCGCGTGGTGGCACCCGGTTGGGCTGGGGCCTTGTCTTGCGCAATGGGTTGATAATCACCTTGCTGGCAACCCTGCTGGCGCCGGTTCAGGGCAGCCCCGGGGCGCTACAGGTTATCGACGGCATCGGGGCCGGGTTGGCCGTCCTGCTAGGCTATCATATCGCGGGCGAATTTCTGTCATTGGCCCGGCGCAGCAAAGAGGGCCGGAGGGTGGAAAGCTGATGTTGCTGGTATCTCAGGGTCTGCTGTGGGCGGTCGTCATTTTGCTGGGTATAGTGGTTCTGCTGCTGGCGCGGCAAATCGGAGTGCTGCATGAGCGGATCGCTCCGATCGGCGCGCTGGCTATGGGGGGAGAGTTGCGGCAGGGCGCCCCGGCGCAGCAGATCATTGCCAGCGCTCTTAGCGGAGAGACGGTGAAGGTCGGCGCCCCGCCTACCCACGGCCGGGCGGCCATGTTGCTGTTTGTCGCCCCGGCATGTCCGGTGTGCAAGACGATCATCCCCGTGGCGGTGCGTTTCGCACAGATAGAGGATGTGGAACTGCTGCTGGTCGGCGATGGCGATCCACATCAGTATCGCAAGCTGGCGGACCAGTTCGGCATAGCCCCGTCCCGCTTCGTTAACAGCGCGGAGGTGGGCATGGCTTACAAGGTGGGCAAGGTTCCTTATGCAGTGTTGATCGACCAGGCCGGGCTGATTTCCGCGCATGGGCTGGTCAACACGCTGGAACATCTCGAAAGCCTGATCATCTCTCAGGAAACCGGCCTGTCTTCGATCCAGCAATTCCTCACCGATGGCGCGCCGCAGAAACGGAACGCGCCGTCCGATGCCGTTTCCGGGTGATAACCGATGACTGACAGACGCAGCGATGCCTTGATCGAAACTTTCACGCGCAAGTTGGCGCGGGGATCTTCCAGGCGCGGCCTGATGGCACAACTTGGCGGCATGCTCGTAGCCGCCACGGCATTGCCTCTTCTGCCGGTTTCCCGAGCGCAGGCCCGTACGCGCGAAGCGCCGCCCCCGCCGACAAAGGAACGACTCACGGATTTTGAGCGCAACGCTCAGACATCCGATCCGGGCCGGTGCGACTACTGGCGTTATTGTGCCATTGACGGTTTTTTGTGCGGCTGCTGCGGCGGCGGACTTCACACCTGCCCGCCCGGCACAGAGCCTTCGCCAACCGCATGGGTCGGCACATGCCGCAATCCCGATGATGGCCGTTCCTATCTGGTGGCCTATCGCGATTGCTGTGGCCGTGCGGGGTGTGCAGCGGATCGTGACTGTTTCTGCGCCGGAACCGACCGCGAACTGCCGATCTATCGGCCACAGCTCAATAACGACATCATCTGGTGCTTCGGCACGTCTTCGATGATCTATCATTGCTCGACCTCTGTGTTGGTCGGCGTCGCGGAATGAGTGCGGGTCCGCGCGGCCCGGCTTTGATGCTTGGCGCGTTGGTGGGCCTCTCGACGTCAGGGCTGGTGATGCAATCGGCGCTGCCTGCGCAGGCGCAAACGGTCACCACTCTCGACACGGGGCAGTACAACTACATGCTTTCCTGTGGCGGCTGCCACGGCCTGACTGGCCTTGCTCCTCGCAGCGGCGTGCCTGATCTGCAGGGCAAGGCGGGGCTGTTTCTCTGTTCCACGCAGGGGCGGGAATATGCAATCCGCCTGCCTAACGTGGCTTTCGCCGACATGGATGACGCGGCGCTGGCGGAAACCATGAATTATGTGATGTTCGTGCTCGGCGGCGACAGCGCGCCGGTTGGGGCTCAGCCATATTCGCCCGCAGAAGTGCGTGGGTTGCGGCTGCGGCCACTGAAAAACAGCGCGGTGGTTGCGATGGCCCACGATCTGCGGATGCAGGCGGCCGCGCGGTGTGACCCTTCCGCCTGAAATCTTTACATTATTCTTGTCGAGGTGCGCGCCAGGATGCTCTGGTGCATGTCAAGATCGCCCTTGTGACTAAAAATCACCATTGCGATTCGACTTGGCATCTCGTCGCGTTCAAGGCGCGGATTACGATACGGACTAATACCAGATCAAAATATGTACAGGGATGGGAACATGGTCAGGAAAACCTCAGGATTTTTGCGTCTGCTGCTGGCCGGCACTGCATTGTCCGTGTCTGGCAGCGCCTTTGCCCAGGCTGCGGCGAATGACCCTGCGGCGGGCGCGACCGACGGCGAATTCGCGGAAATTGTCGTCACCGCAACACGGCAGAGTGAATCGATCGGACGTGTCCCGATCAGCATTTCGGCCTACAATCAGGAAGCGTTGGACTCGCTTGCTGTACGCAAGGTTGACGATATCGCCCGCATTTCTCCCGGTATCACATTTGCCCGGTCTTCCGGTGGCAACGGTAACCAGACCAATATTGCGATCCGCGGCATCAGTTCCACGATCGGCGCAGCAACGACGGGCGTGTACATCAACGATACGCCGGTTCAGGTGCGTATGATCGGCGTCACGGCCGCCAGCGGTTATCCGCTGATCTTCGACCTTGAGCGCGTGGAAGTGCTGCGTGGCCCGCAAGGCACGTTGTTCGGCGCGAGCGCGCAGGGCGGCGCGGTCCGGTTCATCACCCCTCGGCCCGATCTTGACGACATGTCCGTTTATGGCCGCGCCGAACTTTCCTCCATCGAAGGTGGCAGCGCGAACTACGAAGCCGGTGTCGCGGTGGGCGTGCCGCTGGTGACAGATACCCTTGGGATGCGTGCCAGCGCCTGGTATCGCCATGATGGTGGCTGGGTGGACCGCGTCGGCCCACTTGTCGAAACCGGCTACGATGCGACCAAGATCGACAAGAACATAAATCAGCAGGACTCCATGGCGTTCAAGCTGGACCTGCTGTGGCAGCCGGATCCCGCGATCTCCATTCTGCCGAGCATCTATTACCAGAAGTCCGATGCTGATGACATCAACCAGATCTACGAGATCACGTCCGATCCGGACAAGCGCGACTATAACACGCCCAATCAGCTGGAACTGCCATCGAAGGACTGGTTCCTGTTGTCGAGCCTTGGGTTAGAGGCTGATCTGGGCGGTGTCGATCTGGTCTCGAACACCTCTTATTTCGAGCATAAGCTCGATCAGCTGTTCGATTATACCTATCAGTCGGCGGAACTGAACAGCACGCTCGTCCCCTACATCACCATCGACGGTCAGAACGAATACGCCGTCCATCAGGACACGCAGAAGGCTTTCACGCAGGAATTTCGGCTTCAGTCACAAGCCGGTGGCCGGCTGAACTGGGTTCTGGGCGGGTTCTACATGCATTCGAAGCAGCGGTCGTACCAGGACATCGTTTCTCCCTACACTGACCGGCTGATCCGGCAGGCCACCGGCGGTGCGCTGGGCCTGGTGGACATCTTCGGTTCGGAAATGCTGCCCGGTGACGTGTTCTATCGTGGCATTACTGATTCCGTTGACGAACAGCTCGCCGGATTTGGCCAGGTGGATTTCAACCTGACTGACGAACTGAAGCTGACGGCGGGGGTGCGTGTTTCCAGGACGACGTTCAAGGCGGAAATATCCGGCGACGGTCCACTGAACGGTGGCCCGGATGTGACGAACATCGACCAGAAGGAAACGCCGATCACGCCGAAGTTCGGCATCTCGTACCAGGCGGATCCCAGCCTTCTGCTCTATGCCTCCGCCGCGAAGGGCTTCCGCACGGGCGGTTCGCAGCCTCGTGAAAACTCGATCCGCTGCGCTCCCGATCTTGCGGAACTCGGGCTGACCGAAACACCGACCACGTATAAGTCAGACAGCCTGTGGTCTTATGAAATCGGCGCGAAAAAGCGGTTCGGGAACGCGCTCAGCATCGATACCAGTGCCTATGTCATCAAGTGGAATGACATGCAGCAGCGCATCATCCTGCCTTCTTGTGGCAGCGCCTTCATCGTGAACCTGGGCTCTGCCACGTCGAAAGGTTTCGACGTTTCGCTGAATGCCCGGCCGGTTCAGGGTCTGACGCTCAGTTCCACGTTCGGTTACAACAAGGTCTATTACGACGAGACGATCTATTCCGTGCCGCCGGTGGTCGTCAGGACCAAGGGGTCAAGGCTGCCAACCATCCCGCTGACCTTCACGTTCTCCGCCCAGTACGACTTTCCTATCTCGAATGAGACGGATGGTTATTTCAGAAGCGATTTCCAGCACAACGATGCCGCGCCGCGGGGAATGCCGACGGACTATGGCTATGATCCGCTGAACGATCCGATGCCCAAGGGGGACAATCTGGATTTCCGTTTGGGCATGCGTCGTGGTGGGATCGACGTGAACCTGTTCGTGAACAACGCGCTGGACAAGAATAACATGCAGTACTTCCGGGCCGCATCCTATTCGGTGCTGTTCCGGGCACAGGCGCCGAAGCCGCGCACGTTCGGCATTAACGCGACTTATCGTTACTGAGCGGTGGGAAGCCGGGGCTGACCGCCCCGGCAAATCCTTTGGCTACCTTTGGAAGAGGATCACAAGATGTCGCAATCGACATCCCGGAAGGCACGCCCTTTTCGCACGGCACTGATAGGCGTTGGCGTTCTTGCCATCGCCGCGCAGGCGACAGCACAGGTCACTTCCGTTCAGGGCCCGATTCCGGCCACTGCGGACAACCCGATCTATGGGCCGGCGGATGTGAAGGGAGCCAATCTGGGCTTCAATCTGGCCAGTTATGGATACGTGGAGGAGGAGTATTTTCTCCACGGCACGGCCGCCGCTTACGAGCATACGGCCAATGGGCCCAAGGCCCGCACCGGCAAGCTGCCCTATACCACCCGGATCGTGATCCGTCGGCCGGCTGATCCAGCCAGATTCAGTGGTGTCGTTCATTTCGAACCCATCCATCCAACGCACGGATGGGATGGGCACTGGGAAGTGCTTGGTAGTTATCTGATGCCGCGCGGTGACATCTATGTCTTCGCCGGGGTCGGTGATGCCAGCAAGGGCTGGTCGGGCAGTCCTACTTTTCCGGAACCCGCCGGCCCCACTGGCCAGAACCGCATCCTCAAGTGGTTCAATCCGGAGCGCTACGCAGCGATTTCATGGCCGGAGGAAGAAGGAATTCGTTTCGAGCTGATGGGTGATATCGGCAAGAAACTACGCAGTAATGATCGTGACAACCCCCTGCGGGGTCTGACGGTGAAAGCCATGCTGGTTGGTGGCTGGTCGTACACCGGCAGCATCCAGCGCACCTATATCAACGAGGGCTTCCACGAGATGATCCGGCTGCCTGACGGGCGCCCGGTGTTCGATGGCTATCTCGTCGGCGTGTCATCCGCGCACAACGATCCCGGTTACCTGCCGTTGTATAATGACGAACCGTTCGTCCCGCTCGACGATCCGCGCCGGGTGCTGAGGAAGACCGACGCCAAAGTGATCGAGTTCCTCACCGAAAGCGAGGTGGAACTAGGCAACGCGCTGATCGCGCCGAACGTACCCGACAGTGACGAGCGGATCGGCGCACACCGCGTCTATGAACTTGCCGGGGTGATCCATACGGATAATCTGGTCGATCCTACCCTGAGTTTTCAGGAACTCCCATTCTCGGTTCAGCTTGCTGATAAGGGTTACCAGTTCTCCAGCGTCTCGACCGTCTCGGTCAGCGATTGCGATCTGCCCCCCAGCGACATTCCGCAGGCTGCATTCGTGCGCGCAGCGGTCGACAATCTGCGCCACTGGGTGCTCGACGGGGTCGCTCCGCCGCGAGGCGCGCCTCTTCAGCGAACAGCGGAAGGGCTGGTCCGTGATGAGGTGGGCAATGCGGTCGGCGGCATTCGGGCCGCGGAATACGAAGTGCCGTTGGCCCGGTATGGGCGCTATCAGGGTGATGACAAGCCCGGCTGCAAGGCGGACAATCTCTATCCCAGCGTCTTTTTGGTTCGCGACATGCTGCCGCCTGACGAGCTTGCGCACCGCTATGGCACGCCAGCGCAATATGTCGCCCTGTACGAGGCGGAGATCGATCGATTAACAGCCCGGCACTGGCTGTTGCCGGAAGATGGGCTGAGGCTGAAAGCGAAGAACCGCGAACGGCTCCTCAACGGTTTCTGAGCAAATCCCTGTTATAGTCCGCCGGGGTATCACCCGGCGGACCTACCCTGACGACCGATCACCGATTGGCGGAGGTCGTCTGGTGGGCGAATTGTCAAAACCCGTCCGCCACCCATTCCCTCGCTTCGGCTTTCAGTCTCAGCCCATCTTCCGGCAACAGCCAGCGCTGGGCTATCAGCCGGGCGACCTCCGCATCATAAAGCGCAAGGTAGCGCTCAGGCGTGCCGTAACGGCTCACTAGTTCCTCCTTCGTGAGCGGATCGCGCACGAAGAACGAATTGGGATACTGCTGTTCCGCCCGGCAGGTCGGATAGGTGTCACCCTGATAGCGGCCATACCGGGCCAACGGCACTTCGTATTCCGCGGCCCGAATGCCGCCGAGTATGTTGCCGGCGGAATCGCGTATCAGCTTGCCATTTTCGCGCCGTAGCGGTTCGGCGCGGGGAGGCAGCGTACCGTCCAGCACCCAGTGGCGCAGGTTGTCGACCGCGCCCCGGACAAATTCGGCCTGCGGGATATCGCTTTGCGGAAGCGGGCAATTGGCGACCGACACGCTGGAGACCCCCATCATCCTGTACCCCTTGGCGATCAACTGCGCGGCATAGGGCCGCTCGCGAGAGCCGTGGTTGGGATCATGCAGACTGTCGGTATGAATCACTCCGGCGAGTTCATAGACGCGGTGCGCGCCGATCCGCTCGTCGCTGTCGGGCACGTTCGGCGCGGTGGGTGCATTGCCCATCTCAACCTCGGCCTCCGTCAGGAACTCGATCACTTTGGCGTCAGTCTTCCTCAGCACCCGGCGCGGATCGTTGAGCGGGACGAACGGTTCGTCATTGTACAGTGAGAGGTAACCGGGGTTGTTATGCGCGGATGACACGCCGACGAGATAACCATCGAACACCGGGCGCCCGTCAGGCAGCCGGATCATCTCGTGGAAGCCCTCGTTGATATAGGTGCGCTGAATGCTGCCGGTGTAGGACCAGCCGCCTACCAGCATGGCTTTGACGTCCAGACCTCTCAGCGGATTATCAGCATCATTACTGCGCAGCTTCTTGCCGATTTCTCCCATGATCTCGTAGCGGATGCCCTCTTCTTCGGGCCACGAAATCGCCGCATAGCGCTCTGGATTGAACCACTTGAGGATGCGGTTCTGGCCGATGGGGCCGGATTCCGCAGGGAAGTTGGGGCTGCCGCCCTGGCCCTGGCTGGCATCGCCGACCCCGGCAAAGACATAGATGTCGCCGCGAGACATCAGGTAGCGGCCCAACACCATCCACTGACCGTTGTAACCCTGTGTAGGATGGATGGGCTCGTAATGAACGACACCGCTGAACCTGGCGGGATCAGCCGGCCGGCGAATCACGATCCGGGTAGTATAAGGCAGCTTGCCGGTGCGTGCTCTCGGCCCATTGGCCGTATGTTCGTAAGCGGCGGCCGTGCCCTGAATGAAGTATTCTTCTTCCACATACCCGAAAGGTTTCAGCGCGATGCCGAGCTTGGCACCCGGGAAGTCTGCGGGGCCAAACATCGGATTTTCGGCGCTGAAGGGTATCGGGCCTTCTACCGAACGAATTTCCGCAGAAGCCTGCGCGCCCAGCGCCAGCAGGGCTGATCCTGCCAGTACGATCGCAATGCGATGTCGTTTCATCATGCTGCCCTCTTCCCACCTGAATTATCGACAAGCTCCGGGCTGAGCCCGGATATCAGGTAATAGCTACCCCCGCTGTTAACCCCGGCAAGAGGGGCTAACTGAGGGATAATTGGTGACTTGCGGTCACAGCCCTGATTGTCGCGCTGTGCGGCGATCCAGTACTATGCCTATCGCCACCACGATGACGGCCGCAGCGCCGGTCGACAGCACAAGCAGGCGGTATTCATCCATGAAGGCCATCGTCACCAGCGATCCGACGATAAACGCGATCACGGCATAGGTAAGCCATGGGAAGAACCACATCCTCAGCGCCACCGGGCCACCCGCCGCGTCCAGTTTGCGGCGCATGCGAAGCTGCGAGAAGGCTATCACCAGATAGACCAGCATTGCGATCATGCCGGTAGTGTTCATCAGCGGATCGAGTACTTCCTGCGTTTCGGCCAGGCCCACGAAGCACACCAGCGCGATCAGGATGGCAATGCAACTTGAGGCGAGGACCGCCGGCAGCGGAACGCCGGTTTGAGGCGAAACCGCTTTAAACAGCCGCGGCGCATCGCCCCGCTGCGCCAGTGAATAGAGCATTCGCGACGAAGTGTAGTGGGCTGAAATCAGGCAGCTGCTGACCGAAGTCAGAACCACGAAGTTCATCAGGAATTCCGCATGGGGAACACCGAGCAGTTCCAGCGTGCGGCGATAAGAGCCATAGCCGGGCTGGCCCAGCAAAGGATCGTCCCAAGGTACCAGGCACACGATCAGCAGGATCGATCCGCAATAGAACAGGCACACCCGCCAGACGACAGAGTTGGATGTCTTGACGATTTCCTTTGCCGGGTTCTCCGATTCCGATGCGGCAATGGTCACGATTTCCACCCCCAGGAAGGCGAACATGACCCCCAGCATAGACACCACCACAGCTCCGAAGCCGTTGGGCATGAAGCCGCCCCGTGCCGTCAGATTGGTCGTGCCGGACACTTCGCCCAGCGGCCACAGATGGGTCACAGCCAGCCCCGCTATGGCCAGAAAGAACACGATGGCCAGCACCTTGGTCAGCGCGAACCAGAACTCGAATTCGCCATAGTGTCGCACCCCGAACAGATTGACGGCAGCAAGGGCCACCGACAGCGCGAGCGAGAACGCCTCAACTGAAATCGCGGGGAACCAGAGATTGAGGATCGTGCCGGCGATGAACGCTTCCCAGGCCATCAGAATCGCCCAGAACCACCAGTAGAGCCAGCCGATGGTGAAGCCCGCCCAGCGGCCGATTGCCCGCTCTGCGTAAGTGGAGAACGATCCGGTATCGGGGGACGAGGTCGCCATTTCGCCCAGCATTCGCATGATCGCGACCACCAGCAGGCCGCCCGCAACATAGGCCAGCACCGCCGCAGGGCCTGCCGACCGGATCACGCTGCCCGACCCGACGAAAAGCGCGCCGCCGATGACGCCGGCAATGGACATCATGGTAAGATGCCGGGATTTCAATCCGGTACGGAGCGAATTGCCGTCGCCAGAGGGCGACGCACCGGGCTGACCCTGCATCATTCAGTTTTCACCAGTCTCTCCGCTTTGGAGGTTGCGATACCGTGCCAGGGCGCATCATCGATATGCGGGCAGCACGCAAGACTGCGGTAGAACAAGCAGGAGGTGAGACGGCTAGGCCCCGGGACAACCTCACAATGCCGCCGACAGCGCAGCTTCGAGGGATTCCATCCCCTCGTCCATGATCGCATCCGACGCGGTAAGTGGGGCCAGAATACGTATGCTTTCACCCCTTTGCCCGCAGTTCAGCACCACCAGTTTCTGGTCCAGCGCGCGTTGACATACGGTTTTGGCCATCGCCGGGTCCGTTTCAGACGAGCCGCGCCGTGCGAGAATGTCGAAACCCACCATGGCGCCCAGTCCGCGCGGTGGAGAGATAGGCAGCAGATCGTTGCGCCGGCCCCATCCTTCTATCCGGCCGCGTAGTCGGTCGCCGATCACACTGGCGCGGGCGACCAGCCCTTCTTCCTCGATAACGTCGAGCACCGCCAGCGCGGCGGCGCAGCCGATAGGAGAGCCGCCATATGTTCCACCCAGCGTCCCGGGGCTTAGGGCGGCGAACAGATCGGCACGTCCGATTACGCCGGAAAGGGGGAAGCCGCCCGCCAACGATTTGGCTACCGTGACAAGATCGGGTTCCACGCCGGAATGCTCGATCGCGAACATCCGTCCGGTGCGTGCGAAACCAGTTTGTACTTCATCCGCGATCAGCAGGATTCCATGAGCATCGCACAAGGCCCTCAGCGCCGTCAGCAGCGCGCGCGGCGCGACATTGACGCCGCCTTCGCCCTGTACAGGTTCAAGAATGATGGCGGCGACATTGGATGGATGGATGGAAGCGGCGAAAACGAAGTCCAGCGCCCGCAGGCTGTCCTCCACCGTCACGCCCCGCGCTTCACTGGGAAACGGCACATGGAACACGTTGGGCAGCCCCGGTGTTCGGCGGCTCTTGTAGGGTTCGATCTTGCCCGTCAGCGTAGAGGTAAGCGAGGTGCGCCCATGAAACCCTTCGGTGAAGCTGATGATGCCGGCCCGGTCGGTGGCAGTGCGCGCGATCTTCACTGCGTTCTCGACGGCTTCCGCACCGGTCGTGAAAAGCACGGTTTGCGCGCGGGCTGAAAACGGTGCGATTGCGTTCAGCCGCTCGGCCAGCGCGATATAGTTTTCATACGGCATCACCTGGAAGGCGGTGTGGGTGAAGCATGTCAGCTGGCGTTCGACCGCCGCGATCACTCGCGGATGGCAATGACCCACGTTCAACGTCGCGATGCCGGCTGCGAAGTCCACATAGCGGTTGCCTTCGGCATCCCACACTTCACTGTTCAGCGCTTTCGCGGCGAACACCGGCGTCGCATTGGCGACGCTGGCAGGCACCGCTGCGAAGCGGCGTTCAAACAACTGATTATTGCCGTTCACGAGGCCCCTCGGATCATCCCCAAGGGTGAATTAGATACCAATGGCATAGGCGAGAGGAGTGGACATCTCGCCTCAAAGTGGTGATAATCAGACAACGACAGGGCCGGCATAATAAGGCCCAATGCTTTGCGGTCATCGCGCTGCGAATCGACGGGGGGCGGCCCTGTGGAGGCCTGCTTTACGCTCGTTGGGCCATGGCGGCGGGGGTCGCAATAATATGATTGGATGCCCCAACTTGTCTCGTCGCAATGTCATTCCGTCTCTTGCCGCGTTACGGGCCTTTGAGGCCTATGGCCGTCTAGGCGGGATGCGGAAGGCGGCGCAGGACATGAACGTAGATCATGCTGTGGTGAGCCGGCACCTGCGCGCTCTGGAGGAACTTGTAGGGACCGCCCTGATCCATCGGGAGGGTGGCAGCGACCGTTGGTTGACGGATGACGGGCGCGCCTATCACACGCGTATTTCCGCGGCCCTGAAAGATATTGGCGATGCTACAGACCTGCTTCAGCGCAAGAACGACCAGCGGCTGCTGGTCTGGTGCGCGCCCGGTTTCGCCTTTCACTGGCTTGCCCGCCGCCTGCCTGATTTCAAGAAACGCTATCCGGCGATTGATCTCGAACTGCGACCGACAGATACCGCGCCGGATTTCACCTCTAATCAGGCGGATGTCGATATCCGTTATGTACGGGGCGGGGGGGCGACAGGTGGAGATGATGTCCGTACCCTCGAAATCGCCCGGCCCCCTGTCTATGCCGTGGCAAGTCCGGAGTATCTGGCAGGGGTCGCTCCGATCGGGCGGGCCGCCGATCTGCTGGACTGCTGTTTGATACACGAGGACAGCACTGAAGAATGGCGTATGTGGCTGGCCGCGCAGGGGCATGTCGTGGAGGAGGACATCCCCGGTCCGCGCGTATGGCACGCCCACCTCGCGCTGGATGCAGCTCGCAATGGGCAGGGTATTGCGCTGGCAAGTGAATTGCTGGTGGCAGAGGATATCCATGCCGGTCGACTGGTGAAGGTCTGTGCCACCCGGGAACCTTTGGTCGGGGTGGAACTAGGTGGATACTCGGTGTTCGGTCGCGCGGATCGCTGGCATGTGGTGCCGCAAGTCCGGTTGCGTCAGTGGCTTTGCGATACAATGGAGGTTTCGGCCAACGGTTCTGTCGCTCCTGTCAGCGCGACTTGGCAACCGAGGTTGAGCGCTGATGGCGGGGCATTGTCAGGTTGACTGGTCCGGGACGAGAGGAGCCCGAAATCGCCCATCTCACCTTGTCGGTAGCTGCCCTGCGCCTTCAAAATCGATAGCGGAACCCGACGCGCCACTCTCGGGGCTCGTTCCACAGTTCTGCGACGATGGCCGCATCGAAGTAATTCGTGCGGTAAGCGGCATCAAAGAGGTTATCGACCTGAAGGAAGAAATCGTAGTCTGAACCCGCCGGACTCAGTTGCGCGGCGAGGTGGGCTATCGTGGCCGGTGGCTCGCGTACTTTGGATGCTTCTGGCGTTCCCCCGGCGCTGTAGGTCACGTTGTAATCAAGCAGGACCGCGCTGCGCCAGCGGACATCGCCTTCGATGACAATGTGGCCCAACGGGCTGTCCTTGCTCCACTGCGCCACGGCGCGCACCGTCGACCGGGGCAGCAGCAGCGGGCGCGGCTGGCCGAGACGCAACGAGTTGTCACCGCCTTCGGTTATCTTCGTATAGGTCCAGTCCTGCACGGTGAACGCGGTCTTGAACAGAAGCTCTCGCGTTATGGCTAGGCTCAGATCAGCCTCCACACCGTATGACCGGGCATTGGCGCGGTTGCTGAAGGAACTGACGAGCCGGCTATCGACGACGGAATAAGTGAAATCCTGAAACTTGCTGTAGCTGCCCAGATAGGCTGCGAGATCGACCCGCAGGCGATTGTCGAACCACCGCGACTTGAACCCCAGTTCCAGGTTGGTGTTGGTTTCGGGATCGTAGCTGTCAAGATAGGTCTGGCCTTGCAGCGGGCGCAGATTGACGCCGCCGGCCTTGTAGCCGCGGCTCCAGCTTAAATAGATCATTTGATCGGCTGCGGGCCTGTGGGACAGGCTGAACGCCCATGTCGGCACTATCCAGTGGAGCTTGCGCGTGATGGTATCGCCGGGCTCGTCGAGAGTATAGCCGAGGTAACTTGCGTCCTTGGCTTCGTAGCCCAGCCGCAGACCAGTGGACAGTTCCCAATCCGGCGCGGGTGAATAGGCCAACTGGCCATAGAGCGCGGCGTTGGCGCTGGTCACCTGCCGGTAGGAGTAGATCGGGGCATACAGCTGCAGTTCCCTGGCGCGCTGGACTGCCTCCGGCGCGTTTTCCTCTGAACCGCCGAGGCAGTTGGCGAGATTGATTGAGGGATCGGGGTTGGGGCAGGCAAGGCCCGCATATCCGGGCGCCGGGATGGAATGCGGCGCTGCCTGGCTCAGGATTTCCATCGCTCCGATCGGGAGGCCCGCGATGTGATGATCGTTGGCCGCCTCCCTGAACAGAAACAGACCGGCTGTGTAATGCAAATCCGGCAGGGCATTGCCGAGTATCCTGAATTCCTGACTGAGCTGGGATTGTCGGGCGAATGGAACCGAGGCCACCCACAAGTTGGCCGGGCTGCGATCGTAGTCCGCACCCCATGCGGATGAGACATGGCGCAACCCGGTGATCGATTTCCAAAGCGCTCCGCCCACACTTCCGTCGAGGGTGAGGTTGAGGCCCCAGTGATCGACATTGCTTTGCAGGCCGGTTGTGGAACGGGTGGTTCGCATGGGCGAAATGTAGTTTTCGTCGAGCGGCGCCTCACCCACCTGGGGCGCAACCACCCGGTTCCAGAACTCGATCTTGGAGGGCACGCGCTGTTCAGGATCGTTCGCGGCATTGACGCCTGACAGGTTGTATTGAACACCCAGTTCCCGCTGCCTGTAGTAGTCGCCTGAGAGAAGCACTTGCGTGCCTGAGGGCGTATCCAGGCGGTAGGCGAGCCTTACGCTCTGCCGATCGATGTTTCCGGCGTCGTCGCCTTGCTCCAGGTTCAGGATATAGCCATTCTGGCGACGGGCCTTGGCGGCCACGCGGATCGCCGAGTTCGAGCTGAGCGGTATGTTGAAGTGGCTCGCCAGATCGGCGCGATTGCGCGATCCCATCCAGAGTTCGGCGCTCGCCTCGTTCTCGAGAGCCGGAACATTGGAGATAACGTTGATCGTTCCCGCTTCGCTGTTGCGACCATAGAGCGTCCCCTGTGGTCCACGGAGCACTTCGATGCGATCGGTATCGACTGTATCGAGCGCGTTTCCGAAGATGCGGCCGAGGTAAACGCCATCAAGATAGACCCCGACCCCCGGATCGTTCGAGAGCAGGAAATCGTCCTGCCCGACATTCCGGACAAAGATGCCCGCGACACCTCCGTTGCCGTCGATGATGGAAACACCGGGGACGAGACCGTCGAGGCCAGTCAGGTTCTCGACCCCGGCGCGCGCCAGTTCCTCACCCGTGAATTGGGTGACGGCGATCGGCGTCGACTGGGCCGATTCGCTGAAATGACGGGCCGTGACAAAAATCTCGGTAAGCTCGGGAGGGGGCGCCGGAGCCGGAGCGGGCGCCTGCACGCGATTTTCCTGCGCACTGCGATCCCGGGCGACCCTCGTGACTCGCGGGCCGGCTTCGATGACGAACGTTCGGGGGGCCACCTGCCGGGCGACAAGCCCGCTCCCGCGCAGCACGATGCCCAGAGCTTCCTTCACGCTGTGACGTCCGGATAGCGGCTGGCTCGTTCGACCTGTCGTGTCGCTTTGCCGGAAGAGCACCTGATTGCCAGAGGCGTGGGCAAGCGCGCGCAAGGCTACGTCCAGCGATTGCCGGGGAAGTGTGAGAGCTTGTTCGTCTGCCGCGCGGGCCGGTGCTGATGGCGTGACGGCTAGCGCGATGACCGAAAGCCCTGATCCGATTGCAAACGCAAAGCGTAGCCAACTCTGCGAATGCACCTTCACCCCGACACTAGGGAGTGGCTGGAACGAGGCGAACCGTGGTGCCGGATCGCTCGGCGCGGAGGTTTAGAAGTTCGCACGCGGCGGCAATGAACTCTTCGGTTTCACCGGCCTTGAAGATGCCGCTGACCCTCTCGCCTTCGAGCCCCGGCGCCAGAACGATCTGCAGCGTCGAATAGCGGTTCACCCGCTCGATGGTGACGGGGAGGGACTCGTTGTCGAAATTCAGAACGCCTCCGGTCCACGAAAGGTCGCTCCCGCCGGTTGCGATAATCGGTGTGCTGCCATCGTCCTGCGCGATGAACATGTCTCCGGAGTTTTGCAGTCGATAGCGTTTTACGCCGCCTGTTGCCCCGTTGTCGACGACATCAACCGAACCGGATACGAGGTTGGCCCGAATCTGATCGTGCAGGCGTTCAACGCTGAACGAGGTTCCCACCGCCACGACCACTGTGTCGCCGGCATGGACGGAGAACGGGCGATCCGGATCGTGCGCGACTTCGAACAAGGCCCGACCGCCATCCAGCCACACAGTTCGCGAGGAACCATCGCTGGCATATCGCACGCGCGTGGCCCCATCCAGCGCAACCTGCGAGCCATCATCCAATTTGACCAGCGATCCGCGCCCGATGTCTGTTTCATGGACGCTCGACCGCCCGGACACATAGGTATAGCCACCAGCAGCCAGCAGACCCGCCACGGTTGCCGCGATCAGCGCGCGTCGACGGTCGAAGAGCGGCGCTTCGACAGGTGCGTCCAGCCCTTCTTCTAGCTCTTCGGTGGTGTCGTCGGAACGCGGTTCGGCAAGCGAAGGCTCGAAACCTTCCAGTTGCCGCCAGGTTCGTGCCATCGAGTCAAAGGCGTGGCGATGGGCGTCGTCGTCGGCGATCCACTGTTGGAAGGCCTCGGAGTCGAAAGATTCCGACGAATGCCCGAATATCCGCGCGCACCAAATTGCCGCGTCCTCGTCGATCTGGTCTTGCGGGGACAAGTCAGGTTCCATCAGTTGTTGAGCCGCTTGTTCAAATGAACCAGTGCGCGGGCGACATGCTTCTCGACCGCGCTTACGGAGATTCCGAACCTGTCGGCAATCTCCCTCTGGCTTATCCCCTCAAATCGATACAGCGTGAATATTTCCCTGCTGCGTACGCTAATCTCACCCAGAGCGGCTGACGCCTTCTCAACCTCGCTCCTCGATATGGCTATGCGTTCCGGCGTGAGGAGGTCACTCCGGACGCCGTCCACCTGTTCCGAGCTTGCCCGGAAGCGAGCTCTCACCGCGTTTCGCCGGTGGCGATCCTTGAGCAGGTTCGACGCCACGGTGAAGATGTAGGCATTTGCGTCGCGCGGTTCGATCTCCTCGGCCGTATCGAGAAGCCTGACGAACACGTCCTGAACCAGATCCTCTGCTTCCGAATAACTTTCGGTGCGTCGCAGAAAATAGGCCAGGAGGACGCCGCGATAGCGCCCGTTCAGCCCTTCCTGAGCGTTCTTTGCCGGAGATGTCTCCATCTTGTCAGATACCTCGGCAAGGACCGTTCCGCGACCAGCCTGTCGCTCTGTCGGCGATGACTCGCAAGGTGGGTTTGGTCGGATGCGAGCCATGCCTGGCGTTATCAGAGATATGGCTAACGCGCGCAAGTGGCTCCCGTTTGAGGCTCCGCACGCCGCAAACGCCGTCACAGATATTCAGCTCATTTTTTTAGTGAGGATGTCCATCCCTCGCGCGTCCTAGTTCTCGCAGGCGCCATACGAGCGTCGACGAGGGACAGGTGTGGGGAAAGCTATGCAAGCCCGGTCAAGAACCGCCGGGTCCGCGACGGCGAAGGCTGGCGGACCGGAAGTGTCGCCATGCGCACGTTGGTCTGACGCGAGCTCTATTCAAGAACATTACGTCATCTTGAAGCAAACTTACTTTTTCAAGCAATAAAAATACTTAGAATAGAATTTTATTCCAAATAACCGAGGTAAGTCAAAGGGAATGGGAAATGCTTAGAGAGATGAGGACCATGTTTAGCGGTGGCGTGGCGGTAGCGGCCATTGCCGTTTCGATGGTGGCGCTGAATGCGCCCGCGCATGCGCAGGAGGCTGCCTCTGCAAGCCGGCCAGCGGAAAGCGAGGCTGAAGGGCCGGCGATTATCGTCACGGGTTCGCGCATCGTGCGGCAGGACTATGTCGCCAGTAGCCCTTTGGTGACCATCGGGCAGGAACAGTTCGTCACCCAGGCGGGCACCACCGTTGAGACCGTGCTGAACAAGCTGCCGCAGTTTTCCGCGGCTGGCACTGCGTCCACGGCCAGCAGCTCCGGCGGTTCAGCCACGGGCGCCGACAAGGCGCTGGGGGCCGCGACGCTCGATTTGCGCGGCCTTGGCACCAACCGGACACTCGTTCTCGTCAACGGGCGGCGCGCGCAGCCGGTCAACGCGATGCTGGTGGTAGATACCAACACCATTCCCATTTCCGCGCTCAGGAACGTCGAAGTGATCACCGGCGGCGCGGCTTCCACTTACGGCGCCGACGCCATCGCCGGCGTGGTCAACTTCCTGCTGAAGGACGACTACGAAGGGTTCGAGATCAATAGCCACCTGGGCATCTCGGAGCACGGTGATGGCGAGCAGTATCAGGTAAGCGCGCTGCTGGGCGGCAACTTCGCCGACGATCGCGGCAACGTGATGATCAGCGCCAACTGGTCCGATCGGGCCGAAACTTACCAGCGCAACCGTGGCTTCTACACCGACGCCTGGAAAGACCCCAACACGCCGGGCACCGGCAATGGCGTTCCGATCACGACCGTCACCCTGGCCGGTGTGAACTACAGCATCAATCCGGACGGTTCGCTGTTCAGGGCGGACGATGTTCTGAACCCTGCCGCGCCCTATACCGGCCCTCTTGGCGACTTGGCCGGCGGGGCGGGTATCAAGCTCAGTTCTGCCCTTTCGCCCACGGGCAAGCGGACCCTGACCTACAACTACCACGACGCCTGGGCCACGCTTCCCCTGACGCGGTGGTCGATCTTCGCGTCGGGTCATTATGACGTTACCGACGACATCACGTTCTATGTCGACGGCAACTACAACCATACCAAGGCGGTGGTGCAGAGCGTCGCCGGCCAGGGTGGCAGCGGCTTCTGGAACGTCAACGTTCCCTACAACGCGGCGAACGACGATCCGGATTCGCCGACTTTCGGCGCAGACACCTCCAACTGGCACCCGGTCAGCGCCCAGCTTGCCGACGCGCTCAACGCGTTGTCTCCCGTACCGACCACCTGGGCCCTTACCCGAGGGTACAATTTCGCCGGTCGGATCGTGAACAACATCAACACCGACGTATATCAGGTGACCGCGGGCCTGAAGGGCAAAGTCGGCGTGAAAGACTGGACGTGGGATATCTATGGCTCCCACGGAGGTACCAGTATCCTGTCGCAGCAGCCGACCGGCGCGATCTCGCTGGCCAACATGCAGCAGATCGTCAACGGAACGGTGGCGGGCGGCGCGCTCTCGCCGACAGTGAACGGGCCGTACGGCCAGAACTGGAGCAGCGGCGCGCTGTTCAACCCCAAGACTTGCTCCAGCGGCATTCCGATCTTCGATGCCAACGGCAATGTCGCATCGCCGCAAGGTGGCAGCTCGCTGGATGCCATGACGCTGTCGCAGGACTGTCTGGATTACATCACGCTGGAACTGAACTCTGCCACGCGGGTCACGCAGAACATTGGCGAGCTTAACCTGCAGGGCGCGTTGTTCGACAACTGGGCGGGTGAAATACGGTTCGCCGCTGGTGCGTCGTATCGCAGCAACAAGTTCTCCTATGTGCCTGATTCCGGCATTAGCGGTGAACAGCCCGGCCTCGGCGTGATCGGCCAGATCGTGCTGCCCAACCAGGTTGAAGGCGAAACCATCGCCAAGGAAGCCTATGGCGAACTGTTGGTCCCGGTGTTGAAGGATCTGCCGCTGATCCAGCAGCTGAACCTCGAACTTGGTGCCCGTTATTCGAGCTATAACTACGGCGGCAGTTCCACCACGTTCAAGGTTATGGCCGACTGGACGGTAACCGACTTCCTGCGTCTTCGCGGAGGTTTCCAGCGCGCCAACCGCGCGCCGAACGTCTACGAACTGTTCGCGCCGCTGTCGGCAGGCATCGCATCGTCGCATGACGCCTGCACCAACCTGAGCAACGGTCTGACGCCTGAGTATGGCAACCTGGAAAGCAATCCCAACCAGGTGAACGTGCAGGTCGCCTGCCAGACACTGATGATCCGCAGCGGCGCCTATCCCTATGTCACGCTGGCGGACGATCCCACCGCAGTGGCGGAGCCGACGGCCGGCTATCCCGCCATCGACCTGACCCGCATGAGCAACTTCAGGTTCGCGCTGACTCCCTACGGCACCGGCTATGGCTTCAGTGTCGGCCTGAACCAGGGCAACACGGGCCTCAAGTCCGAAAGCGCGGACACCATCACGATCGGCGCGGTCATCCGCTCTCCGTTCGAGGCGGCGGCGCTCAGGCGGCTGAACATCACGGCCGACTACTATTCCATCAAGCTGAGCGATGCGATTGGCCTGCCGACCGGCGACGAAGTCTACAGCCAGTGCTTTGATCCTGCCAACAACCCGCTGATGTCTTCAGCGGCGGGAAGCCTGACAGGTGATGAGCTGCTGGCGGGCAACCCCTATTGCGCCTACATCCAGCGCTATCCCTTCAATGACGACGGTATCCGCGGCGCAGTGGGCAGCGGCGCTGATCGCACCTTCATCGCGCCGTTCGTGAACAAGGGTAAGCTCGAAACCTCGGGTATCGACGCGACCTTCGACTGGACGGCCGATCTGGAAGATCTGGGGCTCGGAGTCCCCGGAGCGATCAACCTGAACGTGTCGGGCAACCTGCTGTTGTCTTACAAGCAGCAGTCGATCGCCGGTGGCGCGGTGCTGGATCTCAAGGGCACGGCGCAGAACCTGGCCTTCGATTACAAGGTGTACACGACCGTCAGCTATCTGTCGGATGGTGTATCGATGGGCGTGCGCTGGTTCCACCTGCCTTCGATCGACCCTGCTCCCACCGCGGCGCCGGGTACGACGGGTGCCAAGGCTCACGATGAACTCAGCCTTTTCGCTACCTACAAGCTGACGGACTCGGTCGAAGTCGGTGCGGGTATCGAGAACCTCCTGAACGCGCGCCCGGAAATATTCGGCGCGACGTCAACCAACTCCAACAGTGGGGTCACGCTGACCCCCTACGACGTGGTTGGCCGCTCGTTCTACCTGAACGCCAAGGTACGTCTCTGAGCTCTCCCCAGCCTTGCGCGGCATCCCCACGGATGCCGCGCAAGGCGACCGGACCCGGAAGAGGCAAGTGGATGAGGATCGACTAATGACATTTGGAAGAAAAGAGGCCCGCAACACGTTGGGCGCAGTGCTGATGACCCTGGCAGCCGTTTCGTTTCCGGCTGCGAACGCTCAGGCCGGCGAAGCGGAAGTCGTGCAGACGTTGACGGATCGCATGGCGATCAACGATCTGCTGGTCGATTACTACGGCCAGATCGGCACCGATAATCACGATTTCAGCGCCTTCTTCGTCCCCGAGGCGAAGCTGGAGGTCAACGGCTGGCTGGTGAACGGCTACGACGAAATCCAGGCGCTCTACGACGCAGCCGCCGGTGGTGCTGGCACCACTATGGGTGACACGACACGCGAACCGCCCATCCCGCGCGGCCGTTTCGACATGATGTTTTCGAACCTCAAGATCACCGTCGAAGGCGATACCGCCGTTGCCACGATGTATTGGTACAGCATGGCCGCAGAGCGGCTCGTGTTCCCGCCTGCGGTAACCGAATACGGCCGGGAGCGGACCCAGTTGGTCAAGCGCGACGGCGCGTGGCGCATCATCGATCGCCGGGTCATCAGCGACGGCGGGATGCCTGACGGCCAGCTTGGGAGATACAAGCCATGGTGAGCGAAACGATGCGCAAGATGGCGCCGAGCATGAAGCGTGCTCTCGGTATCTCCGTTTTGCTGCCAGCGGCGGCGCTTTGGAGCGCGACCACAGTTCCTGCGATCGCGG
Source organism: Croceibacterium sp. (assembly GCA_035555595.1). Lineage (GTDB taxonomy): Bacteria > Pseudomonadota > Alphaproteobacteria > Sphingomonadales > Sphingomonadaceae > Croceibacterium_A. The sequence goes on from DATMGK010000094.1 coordinate 34,114, forward strand.
CGGGTGAGCCGGCGTGCGACCGCGCCTGCCTCGAACAGTTCGTGGTCCGCTATCTCGATGCGGTGGCGGTGAACGATCCGGACAAAGTGGCTCTTTCGCCCAACGTGCGTTTCACCGAGAACGGGCAGGAACTGCTGATCGGCGATGGCCTGTGGAACACGCTGAAGGCGAAAGGCAACTATCGCCTGTTCGTCGCGGACCCCGCGGCTGGACAGGTCGGCTTTTTCGGCACGATTCAGGAAGACGGCGACACTCCCGACACCTTCAACGGATCGCTGATCGGCCTGCGCTTGCGGGTCGAGGCAGGGAAGATCGCCGAGATCGAACAGATTGTCATCCGTGACTGGAACGATCCGGTCGAGGATGCCTATCAGTTGCTCGATTCCATGCCGATCCATCCCAAGCTCACGGCGGTGATCCCCGCCGCGCAACGGGCATCGCGGGCCGAGCTGATTACGCAGGCGAACAAGTACTTCACCGGGCTGCAGAAGAACGACGGCCGCGGGGACTATCCGTTTACGCCCGACTGCTTGCGTCATGAGAATGGCCGGCCCGCCACGCTTGTCCCGACACCGCCCGGCGAAACCCGGCCCGATCCCAAGGTCACTGCCCGTTATTCCAGCCAGTGGACCTGCACCGAACAGTTCGAATCCGGCCTGATGGCTTTTGTAAGCCGCGTCCGCGACCGTCGCTTCGCGGTGGTGGACGAGGAACGGGGACTGGTGTTCTCGTTTGCCTTCTTCGATCACCCGGCCGGTGAGACGCGCCGCTTCAACGCGGCCAATGGGCGCGAGGTTACGGTCGGCCCGGTGCAGCCGTGGACCTGGGAAGTGGCTGAGATATTCAAGGTCGAACAGGGTAAGATCTCGAAGATCGACGCGCTGCTGCACCGCTCGCCCTATGGCATGAATTCCGGCTGGAGCACCTGGGCCCAGGGCATGTCGGACGTTGCCCGCGATGTGACGTTCGAAGCGCCAACGGGTTACTGAGCGGTGGCTCGGCCCCTCGGCATTGAGCGGGCCCCGACGAGCATGACGGAAGGCTTCGCGCATGTTCGGGGCCCCGACTGCTGCGTGTCGATTGCATGAAGACCAGTGAAGATTGGAACGTCGCGCCGCTTGCCGTTGCGGACGATAGTACAGGAATAGGAGTCACCGCATGACTGTGTCACTTCGCACATTCACCGCCGCCTTGCTTGCGGCGGGAAGCCTCACGCTGGCGTATCCCGCCAGTGCGCAGGATTGCGACCGAACGTGCCTCGAAGGTTGGGTCGACAGCTACCTCGACGCTCTGGCGAAGCACGATACCGATGCGGTAAAACTGGCGGACGACGTGCGCTTCACCGCCAATGGCCAGCGACTGGAGGTCGGTGACGGCATCTGGCGTACGTTCAAGGCCAAGGGCAAGTTCAGCATCGTCGTGGCGGACGTTCCCGCCCAGCAGGTCGGCGCGATCATCACGTTCGCGGAAGAGGGGCCCGAGGGCGCAGGCGGCGCGCTGGGTGTGCGGTTGAAAATCAGGAATGGCGAGATCGTCGAGATCGAGCAGCGCGAGACGCACGATCCCGAAGTTCTTGCGCTGATGGATGCGACCCCGGTGCGTCCGGCATTCGCGCGCGCGGTGACGCCGGCGGAGCACATGTCCCGACGCGATCTGGCGAGGATCGCGGACGCCTATTTCGGGGCTATCCAGCTCAACGATGGGAAGGGTTTCTATCCGGTCGGCGACGATTGCGATCGATACACCAACGGCATGCATGCGACCAATGTCCCGACGCCTGCCGGAGAAACGCGGCCTGACCCCAAGACCTCGACGGTCCTGACCAATCAGTGGTCCTGTCGCGAGCAGTTCGAATCCGGGCTGCTGCACTTCGTCAACCGCGTCCGCGACCGGCGGATCGTGGCGATCGATCAGGAACGCGGGCTCGTCTTCGCACTCGGCTTCTTCGACCATTCAGCCGGTGATACGCGCACGTTCACCATTCCCGACGGCCGGACGGTCACTGCGGGGCCGACCACGCCGTTCACGTGGAGCATCGTGGAGATTTTCAAAATCACGGGCGGCTTGATCCACGAAATCCAGGCACTTGAGCTGGAGCGGCCCTACGCGATGACTTCCGGTTGGGGCAGCTGGGAAGACAACATGTCGGACAAGCCCCGCGACGAGACGGGTGTCCCTTACGAATGAGGCCCGCGTTCGCGGAAACGGCGCGTGTTCCGGCCAAACGGCGCGCGGCGATAGATAACATAGTGGGAGTAGTGACATGCGAGGAAACCTGATGATCCCGGCGGCGGCGGCTCTGCTGCTGGCGGGCTGCAACCAGTCCGCGGGCAACGATGAACTGCGGGCGGAACTGACCGCCCTGCAGGATCGGATCGCGATCGAGGACATGCTGTACGAGTATTACAGCCACCTGGGTTCGGGCGCCCACACCGGCTTCGACAAGTTCTTCACTGATGATGCTCTGCTCGACATCAACGGGTGGAAGGCCACCGGCCACGACGACATCCAGAAGCTTTATGACGGTGCTGGATCGTCGGAAGGTGGTGAAGGATTCAAGAAGGAAGAAGCCGTTCCGGTGGAGAAGGAGCATATGGACTATATGCATCTGACCAATCCACTGATCCGCGTGAACGGGGATACGGCCACGGCCCAGATGTTCTGGACCGGCATCATCAGCGATGACCTGAACGCGCCGCCCAAGTTCGAGGAAATGGGCCGCGAGTACGACCTGCTCGTCAAAGTCGACGGCCAATGGAAGATCAAGAAGCGCATCGTGGTGGCCGACGCAGGCATGCCCAAGTCGATGAACGAGACTTACCGCCGTCTGCACAACTACGACGTCACCAAGGACGATTGATCGCAAAGCGGCCGTTCTCGCTGACAGTGGGAGCGGCCGCCGTCGCGGCGGACAAAGAAGCCCGATTACAGAGCGGGATCAGTCCATTTCACCGTTTCAACTCCTCACCCCAGATCATCGGCTACTTCGGGAACGAACCTCTTAGTCGGTGGCAATATTGGCGCAACGGCAAGCGGAGATGCGCATTCATCCCACTTGCCGTCACGACTGTCAGTGCTCCGTTTCAGAACGAATGGCGCATGCCAAAGGCTATGCTTCGCCCCCGTAGCGGCGACTGGTCTTTCACAAATGACGTATGGGCAAATGCCAACTGGTTGAGCAGGTTGGTTCCCCGAACATAGAATTCGACCGCCTTGTCCTGATCGATCTCGATCCGGTAGCTGAGTGTGGCGTTGACCATGTCATATCCGCCGGTGCGGGTTTCGTACGTGGCGACCTTGTTCTGGGCGAAGGTACGGTAATATTCGACATCGCCGGAAAAAGGGCCGTCGCTGTGCTCATAGCGCGCGCCGAGCCGGCCCGGCGGGATACGCGGTAGATTGTCATTCTCACTCTTCAGCGCGGCATCGACATAGTCGCCGAATACCGTCACCCGCGACCGGGGATTGAACGCATAGCTCACTTGGCCATCGATGCCGGCGAAACGGGCATCGGCAGCCGTGTAAATCAGGAAGTTATGCGGAACACCGGTTGCCGTCTCTGTTTCGATCAGCCGGGCGAAGACGTAATCGCTGGCATCCTGATGGAACAGACCGATTTCGAATTCGAGCGGCCCGCCCGCCTTGCGGAAGGTGAGGTTGATCGAATTCGTGGCTTCGAGCACATCTTCGGCATCAAGCCCTTCCTCGTTCAGGATAGGATTGCCTACGGCAAGCCCGAGTTCGTAGCTGTTAGCCGCCAGGTTGTTGCCGCGGGCGTAGAGTTCACGGACGCTGGGGGCTCGCTCGGTATGCGCAAGCGACAGGGACGCGGAATGGCCGTTGCCGATATTCCAGGTCGCGCCCAGTGACGCCGAGAATGGATCGTGTTTGACCGTGGGGTTTCTTTTTCGGAAACTGGCGACATCCAGGTCCTTGAGAATCTGTTGCCAATCAGGTCCATACCAGCCCTCGAACAGAGCGGCCAATTCCGGTCCAAGCGTCGATCGCCAGAGCGGCACTCCCACTTCGATCCTTCGCCAATCCTTGCGGAAGGCCCCCTCCACGTCAATCGGGCCGATGGAGCGGCGTTCGCTCAGAAAGGCGCCGATATTCTCGGTGAAGTATTCAGGGTTGCCATCAAAGCCATAGGCTCCATCTGAAAACGGCCGGTGCATGTTATTGACGTTGATGCCGTCAAATTTGCCGTCGGTATATTGGACGCCAAGCGTTCCGGTGAAACCGAAGATCGGCTTGTGAGTCAGTTCGAAGCGGCCGTCCCAGACTTCGTTGGTATAGCGACTGAATAGAAGGGCGCCGTCGATCTCGTCATGCGCATAGTCGGTGTAGGACCCTCGCAACCGGACATGGGCCAGCCCCGGTAGCAGATCGCCATAATCCGCCCGGACATCGACGCGATCGCTACGCAGCCTGATACGCGCTGTATGGCTATCGGGTCCGCCGAACGGATCGTCGAACCCCCCGTGCGCCTGACAATGCAAGTCCAGCCCGTGGGTGTGGCACACGCCGTTCAGATGGCTGTGGCCCGGCAGGCCATAGTCGCTGTCCATCTGCGAATAAGCTGCGCCGATATAGCCTTTAGACGTTATCCATGATGCGCCGAAGGCATAGTTGGTGCTTTCGGCGAAGGAATCGCGCAACTTGTCTGAACCATAGGCGCTGGGCACATTGTAATTTTCCGCCTCGCGCCTCGCTCCTTCGGCATGAATGGCGAACTGGCCGATGCCAGCGGTCATGCGCCCGACCAGGGTCTTTTCCTCGTCCCCGGTGCCATAGCGCACTTCGGTTGCACCAGTTAGTCCGTCGACGGGAATGGCTTTTGGCACCTTGCTGTCAATCAGGTTGATCGCGCCATTGGTCGCGTTGCCGCCATAGCGGACCGCAGCGGGCCCGCGTTGGATTTCGATTGCATCCAGCAAAAGCGGATCGGTGGTAATGGCGTGATCGGGTGAGATGGATGACACGTCAAAGAGAGAGGCACCATCGGTCAGCACCTCGATGCGGGGAAGTGTCTGGCCCCGGATCACCGGTCGCGAGGCGCCGCCGCCGAAATTGTCGAGATGGACGCCCGGAAGTCCGGCCAACGTCTCGCCAAGCCCGCCCTGACGGCGATGGGCCAGATCGTCTCCGGCAAGTACCTGCACCGGAAGGATAGTGTCATCAGTCTCGAGCGACTGACCGGTAACGATGATGTCGGCTGAGCGGTCTCGTGCGGGATCTCCGCCTGTGCTCTCCTCGCGTTCGCTTGAGCCGTCTTCGGCCCAGGCAGGCATCGGCCCCGCCATAGCCATCGCGGCGCCGGTGAGCAGACTCGCGATGTTCCGGCTATTTCTCGATTGTATCAATTATTGGCTCCCTGTTTGTCGAAAATGCAGAAACGCCCTCCCGATTGGGGAGGGCGGCGGATTGATCGCAGGCCGTCTCAGCGATGGGCCGAGAGCTTGATCCGCGAGAGGCCCACTTCTCTGACTTCCTTGAATGCCGTTTAGTAATGATACATCATATCATGATTCGCAAGGGTGACTGATGAACAAGCCTTTTTCATCGTCGGAGAGTCTGAAAGGCGCCTGCCCGCCACCGTGCTTTGCGGCTTTCTGGGTGCAGGAAAGACCGCGCTTCTCTACCACGGGCTTGCCAATTTCGAGGGGTGGCGCGTGGCGGCGATGCGGCTCTGTCGCGCGGTGAGGAAACGCTGGTCGAAATGGCCAATGGCTGCAGCTGCTGCATGCTGCGTGATGGTCTATTGCAGGAAGCGCGCGTGCTCGCCGTGGCTGGGCGGTTGATTATATCAGGTCGTTCACGCCGGGAATGTGGATGGGCCTGCGTGATCCTTTCCCGGCTTGGGGCGAGCAGGAGCTGGGGGTGGTGGAATGAGCGCGGCGCTGTTGGGGCGCCCTTCCATGGTGGATGGTGTCGCCATGATCGGCCCAGTCGGACATCTTGGCCTCGCCCCTTGATCCAGACGCTCCCGAGGGTTCAGCGGAAGAAGAGGCAAAGCGGATCAGTGCGATAAAATAATCGGCGTCGGCTTAGATCATTTAGAACCTTCAGAGATCGAGGGGTGTCGGGCAGAGCAAAGCACTTGATGGCGGCTAAGATTTTGCCGGAATCTTGTCGAACTCCGCCTGGATCTCCGCCAGCTTTTCATCGCTGAGAATGGTTTCGAACTGCTGGATAGCCTTCAGTGTCAGGTCGCGGCCCGAGGTCTGGAACAGGTTGTTGGCCCAGACCGTCGGTATGAGCTTTTGCAGAACCGCGGCGGCCGCGGGGTCGTCGATCAGGGTGCCGACCAGAGTTTCGGTGACCGAATAATGCGTGGGTTGCGGAGCGGCCTGCGCTGATGCCGGCGCGTGCAGGACGGGCAGGGCAGTACCGGCCAGGATGGCCATTGCGAACGCGATCCGGATTGTGTGCATCAAACTCTCCCTTGTTGATTTGCCTTAACTGGCTGTTTGGTATTGGGCCCGGGCGACAGCCTGATCGATCGTGCCGAAGATTGGCCAGCCGTCGGCCGTGATTGCCTGCATTCGACACCGATCGCCAAACCGCATGAACGGCGTCGCGGGCTGGCCGTCCGCGATAATCTCGATCGCGCGCCGTTCGGAAATGCAGCTTGAGCCAACTTCGCGATAATTGGCATTGGCCACGGTGCCCGAGCCTATGATCGTGCCGGCCGCAAGGTCGCGGGTTGCGGCGGCGTGGGCTACGAGTTCGTGAAAACCATAAGCCATTTCGCATCCATTGGCGTTGCCGAACCGTTCGCCGTTCCAGTCTATCGCCAGATCAAGACAAACCCGGCCATCGCGCCATCCATCGCCCAAATCCTCAGGAGTGACGGCAAAGGGGGCCATCGAGCAGGCGGGCTTGGCCTGTACCCAGCCGAAGCCCGTCTTCATCTCTGGCACCGCCAGCGTGCGTAGCGACCAGTCGTTGATCTGTACCACGAGCTTGATGTGCCCAATCGCCTGGTCCGCGCTGGTCCCCATCGGCACGGCATCGACGATCACGCCGAATTCTCCCTCGAAATCGATGCCGTGGGCTTCGTCGGGAAACGGGGCGGGTTCGAACGGGCCGAGAAAACGATCGGAGATGCCCTGGTACATCAGCGGCTTGTCGTGCTCGATGTGCGCGGTCGCGAACGCCACTTGCATCAGGTCGGCGTGGGTCTGGAAAGCAGATCCATCGAGCCATTGCCAGGTCCGTGGGAGCGGCGCGCGCAGCATCGATTGATCGAGTAGCGTTCCATCGTGATCAACGTCTGTTGCCACAGCCCGGAGATCGATCTCAGCGGCGGACCAGTCGCTGATCGCGGTCAGCAGGTTCGGCCAGCGTGGATGGTGCTTCCCGCGCGAGCTGTCCCTTGAAACGATCAACAATTCGCCATCGGGCGTCCCGTTGTCGAAAGTGGCGAGTCTCACCGTTGGAGCCCGTCTTCGTACACGCCATCGATCAGGATGAACGCAATGCGGCAGTTTTGGCCCGACCGGTTGGCCCAGCCGTGGTTGGTTCCGCGCTGGATGACGATGTCCCCCGCGCGTACAACCGTTTCTCCGATGTCGAGGATCAGGGTCAGTTCCCCCTCCAGCACGATGCCGTAGTCGACGCTTTCGGTACGGTGCATCATGTGGTGCCGCGAACTGCCATCATCCGAGTGCGAGGATGCTTCGCCCGCACCGACCTCTGCGAAATGGGCTTTCACTTCCTCGACCGACATTTCCGCCAGGCGATGATCCTCGGGCGGGATGTCGAGCACGCGGATGCGCGTACCGTTCCGTGGTGGCACGAGATTGATGCCATCCTCGGGCGGTTCGCCCGAAGCGCGGTCGATCCGGGCCGGCGTTTCGCGCGTATTCCACACTTCGTGGAACAGCGGGCCAATCTCCCCCCCGATGCGCACCACGCGTGGCGCGGCGCCATCTTCCTGGATCACCGCCTGCCCGTGTTCGTCGTGTCCGGTAACGATGCGGCGAACGGCTTTTGTCATCCGGTTGATCCTCCCAGCGTCTCGGCGAACCAGTCCGCGATGTAGTCACGCCCATAGCTCATGTTGTCGGCGCCGACGTGCTCGACCCCGCCTTCGCGATCGGTGAAAATCCTGAGTTCCCGCCGTGGCGAGTTGACCAACTGGCCATAGGTGCGATCGGCATATCCGACGGCGATCTGCCGGTCCCTTGCCCCATGCGTTACGAGGAAAGGCACGCGAATGCGTGAGAGGTGCCCCTCCAGCGTCATCGAAGCTGACTTTGCGAGAAAATCGTCCATGTCGCTCGCACCGAAGGCCCAAAAGACATGGGACCAGTAGTGCGGCACGGGGTTCTCTCCTTCACGGCGGATGCGGGCTTGCTGCACCTCGGCCCAGTCGTGATTGGCCCCCCAGACCGCTCCGCTCGCAAAACGTGGTTCGTAGGCGACGGCGCGAGGGGCGAAATGCCCCCCCAGTGAAATGCCGGTCATTCCGATCCGCGCGCGATCCACGTCCGGCTGTTGCTCCAGCCAATCGACCGCGCGACTGGCCCAGTTCTCGGAATGCGGATCGACCGGCAGGCTCTGAAGCCGCAGCGCTTCCCCGCTGCCGGGCTGATCGACGCAGAGGGTGGAGATGCCGCGCCGGGCAAGCGCCTCTGGTAGCCGCGACCAGTAGAGCAACTCCTTCGAGCTATCGAGGCCATTGCAATAGACGACCGCCGGTTTCTGGTTCCCACCCGGCGCTCGGGTCCAGAGCGCAGGCATTGTTCCCTGTGCCAGAGGAATCTCGACCCGCTCGCGGTTAATCCTGCCCAGTTTGGTCGAGCGATCGAACAGGGTGCGGGCGCGCAGGTAGGTTGCCTCTCGTCCGGCCGAACCCTGTCGCTGCATGCGCTCTGCCACCAGAAGATAGAGCGAAGCCCGTTCAAGCTTGTCGGAGGCGGAGAACCCACGGCCGCCAGCCTCGTCCTCCTCCGCCAGTTCTATCAGGGTGTCGGCCTTGGCGACCCATCGCGCCATGAATTCCGGCGTGCCCGTGTCGGCCCCGCTGGCCGCCGCATCCAGAAGCGGTTGGCACATGTCGACGATCTCGCCGATCCTGCCGCCGCTCTCCAGCGCCATAGCGACCGAGAGGTTCCAGATGTAGTTCGGGAAGTATTCAAACAGGGCCATGAGGGTTTATACGTCCGCGGGTTGGAACAGGCAGGGATCCGGGGCCGGATGCGGCATGGCTTGCGGCCCGCCCACGCCGATGCCCCACTGGTCCATAACCCTCGGGCCCGGTGGGTGGACGACGGGTTGGTGAGTTTCGAAATCCACCTCTTCGAGTTCTGCCGTATATTCGACTGCGAAGCCGTTCGGGGTGGTGAAGTAGCTGAAAGCATTATTCCCGGCCTTGTGCCGCCCCGGACCCCAGCGCAGTTCGGTACCGCGCTGTCTGAGCCGGCTGGCCCCGCACATCATGTCGTCCACGCCCAGCATGTCATAGGCTACATGGTTTAGGCAGGGCGGGCCGGGGAGGATCGCCAGCCGGTGGTGGGCGGAGTTGCAGCGCAGGAAGCACATGAAGTCGCCAAGCCAATCCGACACGCGAAAGCCCAAGACGTCGCAGAAGAACTTCACCGCCGCCTGATGGTCGGGCGAATGCAGCACGATGTGGCTGATCTTGACCGGCAGGCCTTCCCAGCGTTTCATCGTCCGCTTCTCAAGCGGCTCCACCGCGGCCGACACCTCGAACGGGAGGCCATCGGGAGAGAAGAAGCGGAAGCCATAGCCACCGCCCGGCGCCTGCAGTTCCTGCGGAGAATGTATTATGCGGCAGCCCGCCGCTGAAACGTTTGAATGAAGTGCATCGACATCGCCCCGGCTTTGCGTGGCAAGCGCAATCACTTCGACATGGTTCGTGTCCGATTTGTGCAGGCGGACGACATGATGCTCGTCAGCGCCTTGTGCCTTGAACCAGCCTAGGCCATCTTCGGCCGCGACTTCGATCAGGCCCCAGTCCTCGGCATAGAAGCGCCGTTCGGCATCGAAGTCCTCGACCCCATAGCCGACGTAGCGAATTTCGGTGATGCGGCTCATCGGTCGGCTCCTCAGATCGGCTGGGCGGTGACTTCGAACATCGCCGCGGTCGCTTTGGCATTATCGATCAAAGGACCCTGGCCCAGCTGCCCTCGACAGATCGCCAGCGATTGCTCGATGATATAGCGGCAACGTTCGAAGCGCCGTTCGCGATAGGCGGTGAAGGCGTCAGCCGGGGTGTCGTGGCGACCGATCTCCTCGGCCAGTACGATGGCATCCTCGATTGCCATACCGGCTCCCTGCCCAAGATGCGGCGTGCTCGCATGTACGGCATCGCCGAGCAGCACTGTCCTGCCCTTGTGCCAGGCCCCTTCGACCAGAAGCGTTTCCAGCGGTCGGTAGACTACCTCCGCATCGTCAACGATCTGTTCGGCTAGACTGGCCAGAGGTGAGGGTACTTTTGATCGCATCACTCGAGCCAGACCCTCCTGGCGATAGCGCGGATTTCCCGGCTCTGGCGTAGTCAGGTAGAGGTACATCAGGCTGTCGCTGATCGGTACGAGCCCGGCGCCGATCGGACCGTTATAGACATGGAGCGAATCCAGATCGGCCGGCCTTGGCAGGTTGAAGCGCCACACCGCCTGACCAGTGAAGTGCGGTTCAGGTGCTTCAGGGAAAAGTTCGCGCCGTGTTTGCGAATGGATGCCATCGGCTCCAACGACGATGTCGAAGGCCCCGCGCGTTCCGTCGGAGAAGCGAACATCCACCTCATGGCCCCGGTCGGCGATTTCCTGCGCGGTGATGCCCAGCAGTACCTTTGCCCCGGCCTGTCTGGTCCGGTCGGCAAGCACGCGCTGTAAAGCGCGCCTGCCTATGCCGACATTGGCCGGACATGCTGCCACCAGTCGATGAGAGGGGACTTTGGCTACCAGAGTCCCGTCGGGCGCATGCACCTCCACGAAATCGAACCCGACTGCCGCTGAAAGATAATCGTTGAGCAGGCCGAGTTGGTCCATCGCCCGCAGCACGTTGCCCTGCTGAATGATGCCGACACCATAGACGGTCCACTCGGGATCGCGCTCGATCACGGTCACCTGATGGCCGCGGGCGCGCAGGGCTATAGCTGAAGTAAGCCCGCCGATCCCTCCGCCGATTATCAGAATGTCCAGGTCGCGCATCGATCCTCCGCCAGAGAAAATTGCATTCAGGGATCAATCGGTCCAACTCATAGAATGAGTTGGTTATCATCACTGGAATTGATGGATGCGCCTCGGCAAATTTGACCTGAACCTGCTCGTCGCGCTCGATGTTCTGATCCAGGAACGCAACGTCACGCGATCGGCACGGCGCCTTAATGTTACGCAATCGGCGATGAGCGCTTCATTGAAGAGACTGCGTGAGGCCCTCGGCGATCCGATCCTTGTACAGCATGGAAAGGCCATGATGCCGACGCCTTATGCGCTGTCATTGGCGAAGGAGGTTTCGGATACGCTGGCGTCGCTGCGACGGTTGATCAAACCGAGCGAGAGCTTCGATCCCGCGATAGCGACGCGGGTCTTCCGCATTGCAGCCTCTGACTATATCGCCACCGTTCTGCTGGCGCCGTTACTCGCGCTGCTGGAGCGCGAGGCGCCCGGCATCAGACTGGAGATATCCCTCCCGACCGACGATACCGCCGGACAATTGGCAAAGGGCGATTTCGACCTGGTGCTCACGCCCGAAGATTTCATCGAACTAGACCACCCCGCCGACCTGCTGTTCGAGGAAGCGCATGTCGTGGTCGGCTGTCAGCACAATCCACTCCTTGCCGGTCCGCTTACCGTGGAGGGCTTCGCCTCCGCCGGGCATGTCGCTGTCAGGATCGACGGGCGCAACACCTACATCGACAATGAGCTCAACCGTCTCGGCCTCAGCAGGCGTGTGGAGGTGCATGCGCCCTCCTTCACTCAGGCGCCATGGCTGCTGCCGGGCACGCGGCGGATCGCCCTCATGCATGCACGCCTGGCCCAAATCATGGCGCCCGTGCTGGGCCTGCGCATTGTAAGCCTGCCCTTCGAGGTGCCGATGATGAGGGAGATGATGCAATTCCATTCCGGCCGCCGCGCTGATGACGGCTTGATCTGGCTGCGGAGCAAATTGCGGAATTTGGCCAGCGCGTGATTTAGATCCCTCATCGATTTGCAGGCTTCTTCCGCCTTCTGCCTTTCGACCGCTTGGCAAAGAAAATCTCTCGTTTCATAATCCTCCGCAAAACAAAAATAGGAGGGACTCATCGTCCCCGGAGAGGGAGAGATTCGGCCATGCGTAAACGCGTTCGCCTGTTTATTTACACTAGCCTCGTTCCTGCTTCCCTGCTGCTCGCCATGGGAGCCGGCGCCGCCGCGCAGGATCACGCGGATCACGCCAGCATGGCGATGGATCTTGATGCTCCGGCCGCGATGATGCGGACCGTGAAGTGGTCGGATGCCTCGGCATGGCCATCTGGCAAGGTGCCCGCGGCTGGCGAGGAAGTGACTATTCCGCGCGGGACCGTGATGGTGCTCGACGTCAGCCCCCCGGCGCTGCGCAGCATTACCGTGCAGGGCAAACTGACTTTCGCCGATGAGCGCGATCTGGAACTCGCTACGGACTGGATCTACGTCTCCGGCGGCGAGGTGCAGATCGGCACCGAGGCCAGCCCGTTCCAGCACAACGCCACGATCACGCTGACTGATACCGTGCCGGGTGAGGACATCAACACCATGGGCGACCGCGGCATCATGCTGTTGCGCGGCACGCTCAACATGCACGGCAACCGCGATCATGCCTGGAGCAAGCTGGCCAAGACAGCCGAGAAGGGCGCCAGCAGCATCGAGGTGCTCGATGCGTCCCAATGGCGCGCGGGCGACGAGATCGTGCTCGCATCGACCGACTTCAATCCGCGTCAGGCCGAACGCCGGACGATCACCCGTGTGAGCGGCAACACGATCAGCTTCGCCGAGCCGCTGGAATACATGCACTATGGCGAGATCACCTTCGGCGTCGACGAGCGCGGCGAAGTCGGCCTGCTGACCCGTAACATCAAGATTCAGGCGTCCGAGGATGCAGCGGAAAGCTACCTCGGCGGCCATATCATGGCGATGGCCGGGTCGAAGGTTTATGTCGACGGGGTGGAACTCCACCGCATGGGCCAGCATCTCACCCTCGCGCGGTACCCGGTGCATTTCCACCTGCTTGGCGAAGGCACCGGCATGTACGTCAAGAACGCGGCGATTCACGACACCTACAACCGCTGCGTGACGGTGCACGGCACCAACAACCTGCGTGTGGAGAACAACGTAACCTACAACACCGTGGGCCACTGCTTCTTCATGGAAGACGGGATCGAGCACGGCAACGAGTTCATCAGAAACGTGGCCATCCAGACCAAGTGTCATCCGACACTGGACTGCGTGCCCACCAATCTCGCCGCCAACGGAGAGATAGACGCGAAGTATGCGGATCGCGCGGCTTTCAGGGAAGCGAGCTTCCACGGCGGAAACACCCTGCTGCCCTCCGACAACACGGTGGCGTCTTTCTGGATCACCAACCCGGACAACAGCTATATAGACAACGTTGCGGCCGGTTCCGATCAGGTCGGCTTCTGGCTGTCGATCCCGGAACACCCCAATGGCGCCTTCCTGGGTACGGAGGTCAGCCTCAACACCTGGCCGCGCCGTACGCCGCTGCGCGTATTCAGGGGTAACGTGGCCCATTCCAACTTCGACGGGTTTCTGATCGACCGGCACATCGACCAGGACAACACGTTCGGGCTGGCCTCCATTCCGCTGCTGCCTTTGAAAGATCCCACCGATCTGGAGAGCGAAGTGCTGGAGACGCACTTCGAGAACCTGACCGCCTACAAGAACCGCAATGGCGGTCTCTGGGGGCGGGGTGACCTTTACGTGTACAGCAACATGAAACTGGCGGACAACGCCATCGGCATGACACAGGCCGCCGGCGATATCGGCAGCCTGCCGTTCAGTTCACGGCTGGTCGATGCGCTGGTCGTGGGTGAGACCGACAATATCGGCAATCCCACGACGCCGGAGGAAGTGGCCTATGGCCGCAGCCTGCCCAAGCCCTCCATCCCGAACTTCCCGATCCGCGGCTACGAATATTACGATTATCGCGATGATGTGGTGAACACGACATTCGTGAATTTCCAGGACAACGATCGGAGGAAAACAGGCGCGCTGTCCTTCCTGCTATTCACAAGTGCGGGGCTCAGTACCGGAAGCACCATTAGCGGTGCAGAGTTCGTCAACGCCAAGCCGGTCTATTTTCCGAAGTTCGATTCCCGGTTCGATAACGACAACCGCGGCGGCAACGCATATCGGACCCTGTCCTTCCGCGACCTGGACGGTTCGGTGACCGGTATCCCCGATTCCCAGGTCCTGCTCCACGACGGCGAAAATGACAGTGTCGCCACCGACGACAGCTGCGAGATTCATCCCAGTTGGAACGCTTCCGTGTGCACGGGCGATATCGGGCGCCTGAATCTCTCCGACAGCAGGGGCGAACTTCCAGCCGCAGTTGATCTGGAATCCCGCACCGCCCGATTTGCTCTGCTTGCCTCGCTCGGCCCCAATGCGCCGGACACGCCCCTCGTCCAGTCCCAGCGTGCAGCCCTGTTCTCTCGTCGTCCTCCGCAGGCGCCCATCGCGCTTGTTCGCAACGGCAAGGAATTCAAGATCTCCGGCGATCAGAGCACCGTGCGTGCCGGAACCGAGATTCAGGTCAAAACCGAAAGGCCGAAAGTCACTCTCAGCCTGGCCGAAATGGATCAGGGCTCTTGGGTCATCTTTGAATTGCCAGGTTTTGCCAGTGCAGCCTCCGGGACGGAACAGGCCAGCATGGACGCCTTGCGCCAGGCGAAAGACACTTCCTATTTCAGGGACGGGAATACGCTCTGGGTCAAGCTGGTTGCCGGGGCTCCGATCATGTCGGTCATTCGCCCAACGGATCTGCAAGCCAGTATAGAAGTCAGCCGGTAAGATCGCGGCGGCTGACACCCCTACAGGTTCCCACGCTCGCTAGCATTTCCTCGACATCACGCAGGCTGGTAGAGAAGTGGAAGTATGACCACACCGCCTCGGATCGTGTCTGGACTGACGCCACCGGGCACGGAGGCGGATTGGTTGATCCACCTCCGTGCCCGTGAACCGGAATATTACGCGAAAGACCGAATAAAAGCCCCGGGCTTGCGCCCAGGGCTTTGTTCAGTTCGAGAAACAGGACTTATCTGCTGACCGCTATGTTGGCTTGCATATCCAATGGGCTGATCGGCAGGATCGGAGCCTCGGTCACCACCAGTTTGACCCAGAGGGCGTCCCCTCCCTTGAAGTAAGAAGTCTCGTTTGCCTGGCGCAAGGCGTCCATGCTGCCCTGTTCCGTTCCGGAGGCTGCCTTAGCGAAGCCCGGCAGTTCAAAGATGACCCAAGAGCCCTGTTCCATTTCAGCCATGCTGAGAGAGACTTCAGGCCTTTCGGTTTTCACCCGGATCTCAGTGCCGGCACGCACGGTGCTCTGGTTGTCCGTGATCTTGAATTCCTTGCCGTTGCGAATGAGCGCGATGGGCGCCTGCGGAGCGGGTGCAGCGCGCGACCCAGTTCCTCCCCTGTTTGCCGAAAGTTCCGTGAGATACAGGCGGCCGACATCACCCGTGCATACAGAGGCGTTCCAGGTGGGCTGGATTTCACAAGTGTCGTCGGTGACGACGCTGTCATTCTCACCATCGTGGAGCATGATGTATGAATCAGCGATGCCGGTCACCGAGCCGTCGAGGTCGTGGATCGACAGCGTCCGATAAGCAACACCACCCCGGTTGTCGTTATCGAACCTGGGGTCGATGTTCGGGAAGTACACAGGCTTGGCATTGACGAATTTTGCGCCCTTGACGGTGCTTTCAGTCGTAACCCCGGAACTGGTGTATAACAGCCAGGAAAGCGCCCCTGTTTTGCGCACATCATTGTCCTGGTAATTCACGAATGTCGTGTCGACCACGTCATTACGGTAATCATAGTATTCGTATCCGCGGGTCGGGAAGTCCGGTATCTTGGTTTTCGGAAGGCTGCGTCCATAGGCGACTTCTTCCGGCGTTGTGGGATTGCCGATATTGTCGCTTTCGCCAACCATCAGCGAATTCACCAGTCTTGAGGTAAATCGTTCGCTGCGGAAAGCGCCGGCTGATTGCGTCATGCCAATGGCGTTGTCGGCCAGTTTTACGTTGCTGAATATGAACAGCTCACCCCGGCCCCAGATACCGCCATTGCGGTTCTTGTAGCTGGTCAAATTCTCGAACAGCGTTTCCACTTTCGGGCTGTTCGGGTCAGCAGGATTCTCCGCCGGCATGAACGCGTTCCCGGTTACGCCGAAGGTGTTGTCTTCATTGATGTTCCGGTCAAACATAAACCCATCGAAGTTGGAGTGGGCCACGTTGCCTCTGAATGTGCCCATCGGCGTCCGCCGCGGCCAGGTATTGAGGCTGGCTTCCGTACCAAGGAAAGCGCCATTGGGATGTTCTGGCAAGGACAGCCAGAAACCATTCGCGTCCGAACCGGCCGCCACGTTATCTATGTAGTTGTTGTTCGGGTTGGTGATCCAGAATGACGCCACCGTATTGTCTGAAGGCAGCAGGGTATTTCCGCCGTGAAAGCTGATTTCCCTGACAGCCATACGATTTTCATACGTATGGTCATTCTCTCCGTTGGCGGCGAGGTTCGTGGGCACGCATTCCATCGTCGGATGACACTTGGTCTGGATCGCCAGATTTCGAATAAATTCGTTGCCTGTCTCGATCCCGTCTTCGAGGAAGAAGCAGTGGCCGACGTTGTTGAACGTGACGTTGTTCTCGATCCTGAGGTTGTTGGTGCCGTGCACCGTGACACAGCGGTTGAACGTGTCGTGGATCGCGGCGTTCTTGATATACTGGCCCTGGCCTTCGCCGAGCACGTGCCAGTGGATGGGATAGCGGGCCAGCGTCATGTGCTGCCCCATGCGCGATAGCTCAACGCCGGAGACCTGCATCCTGGAGCCCGCCATCGCCATGATATGGCCGCCGAGGTAGCTTTCCGCTGCATCCTCGGACGCCTGAATCTTGATGTTGCGGGTCAGCAGGCCGACTTCGCCGCGCTGGTCCACGCCGAAGGTGATCTCACCGAAGTGCATGTACTCCAGCGGCTTGTCGAGCGTCAGGTTGTTGCCGTTGATCGCGGTGATGGTGCGCCGCTCCGCCTGGCGCGGGTTGAAGTCGGTCGAGGCGAGCGCGATCTCGTCACCCGCGCGCCATTGGGACGCGTCGAGCACCTCGATGCTGGTGGCGCCCTTCTCGGCTGTCTTGGCCAGCTTGCTCCAGGTGTGATCGCGGTTGCCGTGCAGACTGAGCGTGCCGCGCATCAGCATGATGCCGCGATCGCCCATGGTATTGATGTCTTCGCCCGGGGCATTGTCGGTAAGCGTAATTGTTGCGTTGCGGGTATAAGGCCGTGCCTCCGTCCCGATCTCCAGTTCGCCGCCCGGCAGATAGATCCAGTCGGTTTTCAGCTCGATGTCGCGCTCGTCGGAGAAGCTGAGCTTGCCCTGGATGGTCAGACTGCGAAGCGTCGGTGGGCTGACGTCGAGGGTAACGTCCATGTCACGCGGAATTACGACCTCGTCCCCTTCACGCGGAACCTTGCCTTCAGGCCAGGCGGCCGGATCGGACCACTGCATCGTCTTTGCCACCGTGCGCGGAGCCAGAGGCGCCGCATCCCCATGATCGTGACTTTGCTGAGCAGCAACGCCAGTGGCCGCACCGAGCATAAGGGTTACCGGAACAAGGGACGCAAAAAGGTACAGGCCGAGCCGTTTACGCATAGTGTTCATTCCCCTCCGCCGGGTCTTCTGCCCGGACACTGTCATTTGGGGGAGTGTGCAACGGTCAGCCCGATATGCCAAGCCGATAACGAGCTTAGCGGGCTATTCCCGGCATTGGTATTACGTGACCCGAAGGGCGGCGTTGCCAAACCTCGATAGTGAAAAGGTTCACCCATGGCGCGCGGATCGACCGCGCAGGTTTGAGGCGCGCCCCGGCGACATAGTATTGCAGTGGCACCGGAAACGAAGGGTTGGTTTCAGGCCGCTGAGCCTATTAGCTTTATGCCAGGTAGCATCAGCTCTTGGGTGTGACCCAGACTTCAACGGGTGCGACGAACTTTCCCGGTGCTGGCTTGCCGATCTGAATGCGGTCCGCTGTCACAAGTTCGCCGGTCGCAAGATTGAAGCTGATCCAGGGCTTGGGCATGCGCCCGAAGGTCATTTTCTGGATCGGCTGGCCCGTGGCCGAATTCATGATGGTGGCAACTACGCTCATGACCGGGCCGATAGCCGCCGATGACTTCGTTGGTCCAGCACGAAACGAGCGGGAGCGGAAGTGTTCGACTGACAGCGCCCCGGTCACAAAGTCCAGAAGCGCTGACCTGAGGCAGCTGTGCCTGCTGACATCCCCGTATCATGCGGCTGGATTTTCCTGCGCCCACCTTTCCATGGCTTCGAGAACCGGCATCAGGCTGCGCCCGCGTTTGCTCAGGGTATAATCGACGCGCGGTGGGATTTCGCCGTAATCCGTCCGCGAAACGAGTCCGTCAGCCTCCATCTCCTTGAGGGTTTTTGAAAGCGTCCGGTGAGTGATCGCGCCCAGCCGCCGCTGCAATTCGTTGAAGCGCAACGGCTCCTCTCGCAGCCAGTAGATTACCATTGGCCGCCACTTGCCTGACAGGAATTCCAGAGTGTGTTCAGCCGGGCAACGTACATCGTGTTCGTGAAGGGCGGTAGCGCAGCTTCCAGAATCAGGCAAAGCAGTATCCTTTGGGATCGTACTTGTTAGTATGTACGTGTCTACATAAGTTGGCGGCAATATGAGCGCAATGCCCTGAGGCGGGGTTTGGAAGTACGCCTCCTTGAAAGGCAAGGTCATGAAGACAATCGACGCAGTGCTGCGTAACGACAGTGGTCATTGGGTGGGCGACGGTTTCCCGGTCCGCTCGCTGTTCAGCTACCACGGCGATACGAAGCCGATCAGTCCGTTTCTGCTGTTCGATTATGCCGGGCCGTGGAACTTCGAACCGACCGATGGCCAGCCTCGTGGTGTGGGCGAACATCCGCACCGGGGTTTTGAGACCGTGACCATCGTCTACGACGGCGAGGTAAGCCACCGTGATAACGCGGGGGGCGGCGGCACGATCGGCGGCGGCGAAGTGCAATGGATGACCGCAGGCGCAGGCGTGATCCACGAGGAGTTCCACTCAGCCGGATTTTCCCGGACGGGTGGCCCGTTCCGCGTGGTGCAACTGTGGGTCAATCTGCCTGCGAAGGACAAGATGACCCCACCTGCCTATCAGGCGATCACGCGCGACATGATCCCGGAGATCGCTCTTGAGGGTGGCCGGGCACGGGTTATCGCCGGTGATCTGAACGGGACGAAGGGGCCAGCGCGCACTTTCACCCCGGTCAACCTGTGGGACGTGCGGCTTGACGCCGATGCCGAGGTCACCTTGCCGCTACCCGCCGGGCATACCAGCATGATTGCGGTCCTTTCGGGGCACATCACTGTCGATGGCAAGGGGCTGGGCGAAGCGGAGATCGCACGCCTTTCGATGGATGGCGATGGCGTGACAGTCAAAGCCGATGGCGATGTCATGCTGCTGGTCATGACCGGTGAACCGATCGACGAGCCGGTATTTGGCTACGGCCCCTTCGTGATGAATACCGAGTCTGAAATCCGCGAGGCAATCGCTGATTTCAACAGCGGCAGGTTCGGCGTGATGGCGCCTGCCTGACAATTTCCGGCGGCCGGGACCCTATCTAAAGTCCCGGCCGCCGTTTTATTGAATGCTCTGTTCAGGCCAGAGTTGCCGCCGCGATCCTCCAACCCTGTTCGCTCTTTACGAAACGGGTGGTGAGCAGTCGTTCCTCGCGCTCGCGATAGCTGCCCTGTCCTTGAAGGCGCGACATCTGCTCGATGGTCGAATTGCCGGTCAGCTCGATTTCCCGCTCCACGCGGTAGCTGCATCGCATGATTGCCGACTGGCCTTCGTCTTCCAGTCCCAGTTCCGGCTCCTGGCCCAATTGGCTAACCGCGCGCAGACCCTTGCCCACGTCCATCGCTTCGGAAGAGGCCAGCAGGTCACTGCCTTCGTCGGAACCGTTGAGATAGCGCAGGAACTTGCGTTGCAGCGCCTCGATCGCATGCTCGTCTTCCAGTCGCGCGAGCCGGGCGCGGCTGCCGTCGGCAGCGCCCGCGACGGACGGAACCGCAGCAATGACCGGCGCTGCGAGGATCGCGCTGGCCTTGAGAAGAGAGCGGCGGCTGGTTTCGGAACCCTTGTGCATTGTCTGACTCCTCAAGCCTGGGGGAAGAACTTTTCTACATCGATCCGGCCCGCGTGGCGCGCCGGCGCGCCGATCGGTCCGAGCGAAAGTTCCGTCTTGCTGCAGTGATAGCCGATGCCCGCATCGTGCATCGTGCGCATGTTGACCAGGAAGGTGCCAAGCGTGCCGTTGCACGCTTCTTCCAGCCAGCGGTTGAAATAGAGTTGATCGCGGATCTTCACGAAATCGCCGGTGCCACTCCACTCGCTGCCAAACTGGTTGGTCGGCGTGGGGATTACCCAAGACACCGTATTGGGTGTTGAATAAACATGCATGGAGTTGACGCCGGGGGAGTATTCCCAGGTGAACGCGCGGCCCAGCATGTCGCGCGTGCGTTCATGCCGGCGGTCGCCCGGATCAGGAATCCCTTCGCCCGTGATTTTGCCGAAGTAGGTTTCGGCCCCCGCCTCGTTGGCGATATACGGAGTGTTCATATAGCCGCGGAACAAGGTCGCCATCCCGCTGTCCAGATCGGCCGCGACGATGTGACAGTCGTGGTCTGGCTCGCCTTGCAGAAGATGGCCGAATATGAACGCGCCCGGCATCACTTCCCACGCGTTGTAGCGGGCCTTTGTCCAGGCTCCGCCACTCTTGCGCCAGCTCAGGCTGTCTGCGGATTCAAAGCGGTATTCCATCGAGGGGCCGTCATCGTACCGGATCGCGAAGGCTTTCCCGGCCAGCGCGCCCGAAGCGGGTGTGCCGTTTCCTGCCATGCCGCTGGGGCCTTCGAACACCTTCGTTTTGGTCCGGGCGACCTCCGCCACCTCTGCAGGGGTCAGCTTGTCCATCGTGGCCAGTGGGCGATAAATGCGCCGCTCGCCCTTCTTGTCGTTCTCAGTCTTGAACGGCTCAGCCGAAAAATCGCCGAACAGCTCGAAGCGGGCGAGTTGGCCAAGCCATTCGCCGGTGCCGCGGAACATGTAGTATTCCAGCTCGTCCTTACCGTTGAAGCCGAACCGCACGCCCACCTGTTCCAGCCGGTTCATGTCCATCAGGAACATGTGCATGAGCCCGGAGAACTCCGCCTCGACCCGGTCGTAGGCATAGATGTCCTCGGTCAGCTGGATATAGCCGGACGGCGCCGAATAACCGCGCCCTTCCTTCAACCGGTCAAGCTCCACCCAGTGACTATAGGTCACTGACGGATAGTAATCGATCGTGCGGTTGCCGGTGTCTTCGGTCCAGGCCAGTGCGCGCCCTTCGATCCTCAATGTGGGAGTATGCCGCGCGGTGGGTGCGGGGCCGGTCGCGGTCTGGACATAGCCATGCCAGATCGCCCGATTGACTTCCCGCATGTGTGGAGAAGGCCCGCCTCCGAACCATAGCTCATACACCGTCGCGAGGTTACTGCTGCGATCCCACGCGATGATCCAGCCCTTGGTGCTGTTCGGCATCAGGTGAGTGATCAGCGTGACATGATCGAGCGTCAGCGCGCCATAGCCCGCTTCAACGCCATTGAAGGTCACGCGGTTCCGCTGGCCAAATTGCCAAGTGAGCGTGCCGGACCCATCGGTGACGATGCGCAAGGTCGTTCCGGCGAGGTCGGATTCCAACGGGCCTTTGCCGCCGGGGCCATTTTGCGCCGCAGGAGCTAGCTTTCCGGCGATCTGCGCTTCCGTCAGCTCGGTATATGGATACCGAAACAGCGGCACATCAGGATACGCACTCAATGCCATAGCCATTCTCCCTCATTTATCCTCTTCGCCACCCGTAGCTGCGTGCCGGGGGACTTAAATCATGGGGTCG
This sequence comes from Croceibacterium sp., assembly GCA_035555595.1. GTDB lineage: Bacteria > Pseudomonadota > Alphaproteobacteria > Sphingomonadales > Sphingomonadaceae > Croceibacterium_A. The sequence goes on from DATMGK010000094.1 coordinate 56,293, forward strand.
CCCGGCCTGATTGGTCGCCCAGCTTCCACTGAACGCCCCACACCAGCGCGTGCAGACCGAATTCAAAACCATGCTGGCTCCGCTTATCGGAACGGTTGCTCGCGATTTGCTCATCGACGATCCAGCCGATCGTAAAGCGGATTACCGCCAGCACGGTATCGCGCGTCATATTCTGCGAAAGGCCGGCATCGAGCAGGGGCTTGTAGAAATAGTCCACCCGCTCTCTCTCCACATCCAGCGGTGGGCGGGCGCCGGCATAGAGCAGACCTCCGTCCGGGTAAGCCAGGACGCGGCGCCTTACCGTCACCGCCACCCTTACCAGCCACTCGTCCCACGGCTCCCCAGGTTCGGGGGGGCGCAGCGCCGGAAAGATCATGGCATCCGCGACATGATCGAGCAGTTCCTGCTTGTTGAGAAAGTGATGGTAGAGGCTGGCGCCCTTGATACCCAGATGGTCGGCCAGCTTGCGCGTGGAGAGGCCTTTCAGCCCCCCCACGGCAAGGAGTTTCAGTGCTTCGCGAGCGATAGTGGATTTGTCGAGTTTCACCTCTCATCCCCCCGGTGCGCCCGGCTCCATCTCTCTGGCTGATGGAGAGCACCAGGCGGTTACATCTTGATGCGCAGGCCAAGCGTGTAAGCCCGGCCAATCGCGTCATAGAGGTACGAGTTAGACGGGATTGTAGCGAACACAAAGAACTGGCTAGCTTCCCGGGGTGGATCCTTATCGAACAGATTGTTGATTGTTCCGTATAGCTCCCACTGTTTGCCGCCGACATCAAAGCTATAACGCGCTGTGAGATCGGTATAGGCTACGGCTGGCAAGTGGTTATCGTCGATGTCGACGCCTTCGACATAGGTCGAATTATAGGTACCGGCGCCGATGATACGTTCGTTCACGCCGATGCCGAACGCGCCCATCCGCAGATTGGCATCGATATTGAACTGCCACTTGGGAACGCCGCCCGATGCGCCGACCTGGCCAGCTCGATCGACCACCGCCTGGTCCTGAATCTGCGTCGACAGCTCGAACACACGTGATGCGATACCGCGAATGCTGAAGGAACTGTCGCTACCGAATGCGGTACGGTAGCTGGCCTCGAAATCGATGCCGCTGGTCTTCATCTTGCTGATGTTGAGGTAGCCGTTGTTGACGCGGTAGATGATCCCGTCGGCGTCACGCTCGATCAGCGCGCACAAAGGCGCAGCACCGGCAACGCACTGATCGACTATGTTCTGCGCGCCCAGCTGGCCGATCGCTTGGGATATATCGATGTTGTAATAGTCGACGGAGAGTTGGAAGCCGCGCAGGAAGGTGGGCGTGAATACGCCACCTACCGTGAGCGTGTCCGCATTTTCCGGCTTCAAATTCGGATTGCCGGTTGCGAGGTTCACCACCGTCGATGTGCGCAAGCTGCCGTCCGACAGCCGCTCGTTGATCGATCCGGCACCTGCGGCGGAGCTGGAATAAAGCTCCGTCAGGTTCGCCGCACGAATATCCCGCGAACGCGTCGCCCGGAAGCGCACGTCGTCGATCGGCTGCCACGTCAGGCCAACTTTCCAGGTCGTTACACCGCCGCTCAGGTTGTAATCGGTGTAACGAGCGGCTGCGTTCAGATCGAGCGCCTGGATGAACGGAACATCCCGGGCCAGCGGAACGGCAACTTCGCCGAACACTTCCCACAGATCGTACCCGCCCTTGACCGGCTGCTGGTTGCTGAAGAAGTAGGCCCCCAGCGGGCGCGCGAGATAGCTGGAAGGTACGCCGCGCGGAATCGGATAGGCGTCGGGACAGCCATCGGGGTTCGTCTGAAGGCAGGATATCTTGACGCCGTTGGAGCCCGGATCGACGATACGGTTCACGCTTTCCTTACGATAACCAGCGCCCACGGCCATGCTAACGGTGCCGGCCCAAGTATCGAATGGATTGCCGCGCGCAGCGACTTCGAACACGTCCTCCTTCGTCCGTTCCTTAGTCCAGGAGCCTTCACCACCCGGCCCGTGGGTAACGAAATCGACCGCCTGCTGTGATGCCGCATCCGGGCCGAAAACGTTGAAGGGAACGCAGGCGTGGGTCGGGTCGAGGAGCTGCGAGTGGCAGACGATCTGGCCGCTGGATGGATCACGAACCGCATCGATTGCGTCGAAATACTTCGCCAGCACCAGGTTGCCGTTGGCGCGGATCGTCTGGAGGTTCGTGCCGCGTTCGTAATACGCGTCCACGGTCCAGCCGCCGAGTTCAGCCTTCACCCCCGCCGTATAGCGCTGGGTGTCGCTGATGCCGATGTTCTGAAGAATGCCGATCGCAGGGTTCGATGTGCCGATCTTGATATAATCGAGGCCGGGCGTGACATCGATCTGCTCGCGGATCGCGTCAGGCAGGAACGCGTTGTCCTCGTAGATTGTGATCGCGGTGGTATCGTACATCTGCATCCGCGTTCCGCGGAAATCAGCCTTGCTCTGCGCGACGAGCGCGTCAGCGAAGAAGCTGAGATTGTCGGTCGGCTCCCAGGTAACGTGCGCGAAACCCGTGGCGCGGCGCAGTCCGGCCGCAGGCTGGAAATCGAGGCCCTGATCTTCCTGGTTGCCCCCCACCATCATCGTGCGGCTGCGCATCGTGCCGAACTGGAATGGCACGGGTACACCGCCTTCAAGGAACTCTGTGCCGAGCACGCTGTTCGCGGCTGGCGAAGACACCCCGACGATAAGCCCGCCCGGCGCCATCAGCGTCGTGTTGGCATCGCAGACCTGATAGCGCAGCGGCTGCGCGGGATAGCCGCCCGCTACGCCCGGTGTGTTGATAGGGGCGCAGGAATTGAACCACTCGCGGTCACGATAACTTTTGACGCCTTCCGCGCGATAGAACGAGCCGCTGACCAGAAGGTGTATCTGATCGCCGATCGGCGTACCGTAGCTTGCCGAAACCTTGCCGTTCAGGTTGTCGCCCCGGTCGGTGATACCGCCCTGGATATTGCCCTTGAAGCCAGTGAAATCGGTGTCGAGGATGAAGTTCACGACACCGGCCACAGCGTCAGATCCGTAAGCGGCGGAAGCGCCGCCCGTCACGACGTCGACCCGCTCCACCAGTTCTTCCGGCAAGATCGAGACATCGACCACGCCCTGTGCCGTCGAAGGATTCAGGCGGCGGCCATCGAGTAGGATCAGGCCGCGCTGGGCGCCGAGAGAGCGCAGGTTGAGCTGCGTGGACGCACCGCTTTCCGGGCCGAACTGGGCGCTGGTCGGGCGCACCGAGTTTGCGAACTGGGGAAGCTTGTTGAGCCCCTCGCCGATGGTGCTGGGCGTAGTGGTCAGCAGGCTCTCGCCCGACAGCACGGTGACGGGAGACGGCGCTGAGAAGCCGTTGGTGACAACGCGCGAACCGGTGACAACGATCGGTTGCCCGTCGCTCGTATCCGTTTGCGCGGAAGGTTCAGACTGACTGTCCTGGGCATATACTGCACCCGGCATTGCGAGACCGATAGCGAGTGCCGCCAGAGCCGATCCGGCACAGGCGATCGACCGCGAAGTTACGCGACGAGTATTAGTCATTTTTCTCTCCCCGAATGCGGTCAATGCCGCATGATTTTTTCGGTATTACAAAACTTTAGTAAAATTCCCCGACTTCCGTTGAATGCGCCGCGAGATCTGTGGAGTTTTGGCGAGCCCCGGTCAGGCGCACGCGCGCGACCCAAACGGGTGGCACCGTAACGCCGAGTACCGAACGCAATTATGCTTGCTATGATTGGAAGCGCGGTGCTTGCCCGAGTGGTGCACTCGGTCGGCCGCTGCGCAAAATCCGGCTGCTCGCATCCCAAACTCCCGGTTCACTCGTGGCAAACCTTTTTATATTGGCAGCCTAACACTGCTAGACTGCAACCTATCGATGATAGGTCAGGGCGTCAATGACTTCAGATTGGTCCCTTCTTTCTAGATTTGACAAGACTTTACTTGGTGAAAACCATGTCAGCTTTACCCACGCGGCATTTTGTTTGGCCTGCACGTGAGCAGGTGGACTCTCACCAATGCGGGCAGAGAATCCGGGATGCGTGCGGTCGCCTTGCCCTCGGGAGTTGACTAGAAAGAATTGATGAGGAGGATCGCCCAGACCAGCGCCGCACTTAACCAAAGCACGAAGACGTATACGAGACGGCGTATGGGTTTGGGGACCTTGGGCTCCAGATAGAAGTTAAGCCAACCCGCGGCGACAAAACTTGTGGACCACAGCATGCCGGCCCCTATCGTTGCAGGCCAGACCCAGTCCCCGCGCCAGTCATTGAGATCGCCATAGAACGGGGCGAACAGGGGATAGCAGGTGTAATAGAGAGCCGCGCCCAGCGCGCCCATGCTGAGGAAGCCCAGAACCAGCGCTACGATAAACGCCAGAAAAGACCATTTGATGTGCAGAATGGCGTTCATGAGAGGACCGTGATTGCCTCTCAAAGAATATTACTCAACGTTCTGGGTGCTGCACGTTTGAGGACAAGGATCTCCTCGCCCTCAAACGAAGTTCGATCAGGGTGTGTCAGTCAGCCGGACGGGGTGCACCGCGGTCCCCGCTTGAGGGCGGGCGACGATTGTCGCGCGTGGGTTGAAGTTGGCGCATCTCATCCATTGAAATGGCTCCATCCCCGTCGCTGTCGGCAGCATCGAACCGTTTGCCCTGATGGGCGAGAAATTCGGCAAGCGACATTCCTGCGTCGTAATTGGTATTCGCTGCGGTGATCAGCGTGACACCCAAAGGCTCGATCAGCAGGCGCAAGACTCTGTCATCATCATCTTCGCCCAGCGTCGGTTGGATCACGGCCGGGACCATGTCCATCTCGCGGATGGGCTGCTGATCCTCTGAAATTGCGGCGCTGCCAAGCTGGCGTTGCCAACCGGCGAATTCGTCGAAACTCAACGATCCGTCCCGGTTGCTATCCAACCTGTCAAAACGCGCGCGGATGGCGCGGTTGCGCCGCTCGTCGATCGCCGCGCGGAACTCCGCCACGGTTATCATGCCGTCGCCATCGGTATCGCTTTCGCGGAACATGGCTGTCAGCGCCCGGTCGAAGCTTTCGCGCTTGACCGGCTTCATCGGCTTTGGCGCACGCTGGCCGCCTCCGGGGGGACCGCCTGCGCCCGGAGGACCGCCGTTTCCGCCTTGCGGTGGCCCGCTCTGCGCGGATGCCGGGGCAGCGAGAAGAAGGGAGGATGCGAGCAGGATTGCAATGCGATGCACGGCTGGTTCCTTGGACAAGGGGCTATATTGGTAAGCGGCAGCGCGGCTTTTCGCTGTCAGGCGGGCGCCCGGCTCCGCACGGCTGGGCGCCCGGAACAGGGTTACAGGCTGCAGCGGACAGTTCTGCCCGAATAGGCGCGATAGGCATCCGTTCGCGCGTTGTATGACTTGTAGCGCTGCTGACAGGCACGGACGTGACGATACCAATCGCTCTTTTTCGTCCAGTGCTGTGGCGGTGCGGGCGGGGTGGAACCCCAGGAGGAGCGCCATTCGCCGTACTGCCCGCGCGATGACTGGCCTTGCTGGTTGTTCTGGCGGTTTTGCTGACTGGTTCCCTGATTCTGCTGCTGGGCTGGCCGATTCTGGCTGGTGTTGTTTTGCGCAGGGCGTTCGGTCCGTTCGGCCTGAGGGCGCTGCGATTGCGCGGACCCGATAGTGGGGGCCAGCGTCAGGCTTGCTGCGGCCAGCGCCGTGGCAAGATATTTACGCATGGGGGTACTCCTTGGAAATTGCCTCGGGGGGATGAGGCGGGGGGCTGCTATTCGGCATCCGTGCCGGAAATCTGCGCATCGCCGCCCAGCGCCTGATAGAGGGCGACCTGCGTGTTGAGCTGGCTCAGGCGGTTTTCGATCACGCTGGTTTCCGCGCTGCGCAGCCGCTCCAGCGCGTCGAGCCAACCGCGCAGGGCCACCGCCCCGGCAGTGTACTGACGGGCATAGAGCTGCTCGGCATCCTGAGCCGCAGCCAGAGACCGGCCCAGCGCCTCCCCCTGTCGGATGCTCTGTTCCCGCGCAGACAAAGCATCCGCGGTATCGCGCAGCGCCTCGTAGAAATCCTGCCGGAACTGTTCGGCCGCAGCTTCATAGTCGGCGCGCGCAATGCCGGTGCCCAGCCTAATGCGAGCAGGATCAAGCGTGCCGAGCGATATTGCCGCGCCAAGGCTGGCGACCGGATTGCTGAGAAATGACAGCAGGCTGCTGCTGGCAGTGCCCAGCGCGCCGGTCAGGCTGATGCTGGGGTAATAGCTGGCCACCGTTGCATCGGCATCGGCCAGCGTTCGGCGCAGCCGCAGTTCCGACGCTGCCAGATCGGGCCGGCGGGAAAGAAGATCGGCGGGCACGCCCGCATCAACTGCCGGAAGATCCTGACGGGGTAGCGTCGCACGCTCTGGCCCATCGTAAATCTGCCTGCCCAGCAGGGCGGCCAGCGCATTGCGCGTTTCGGTGTGGCTTTGCTCAAGCTGGGTGAGAGAGGCTTCCTGCGAGGCGACGGACTGTTCCGCATCGCGTATTTCCAGCCGCGAAACGGCGCCAGCATCGTACTGGCGCTGCACGAGTTCAAGGGTACGGCGGGTATAGGCCAGCGACTGTTGCGCCAGCGAAATCCGTTCGTTGGCATAGGCAAGCTGCCACCAGGTGTTAACGGTGGTGCCGACCATTGAAAGCTGGGTGGCGGCCAAATCCTGCGCACTCGCTTCGGCCTCCCACCGCGCCGCATCGCGCTGGGCATCGAGCTTGCCGAACAGATCGATCTCCCAGGATGCACCAACTGATGCCGAAGAGCTTTCATCCCACGCACCGCCGCTTTCCAGCGCGTGCGAGGCACTATTGGATGCGCGGGCGTCGGCGGAAGGAAAAAGCTGGCGGGCGGCGAGGTCAGCCGAAAGTCGCGCCTGTCGCAGGCGAATTCCGGCGGCCGCCAGATCGCCGTTTTCCTTCAGCACCCGGTCGACCAGTTCGGACAGGTCAGCATCGCCGAATTCGTCCCACCACGGTCCCGTCTGCAAGGCTGGCTGCCCGCTGACCGAAGTTTGCCAGCCGCTCTCCACCGGAAGATCAGGCACCGAATAATCACTGCGCGTCAGCGATGCACAGCCGCCGTTGGCCAGCAGCGAAAGCAGAAGCCCGGAGAGAACTAGCTTCCGATAAGACTTGCGGGCAGGGTTCATTGCATTCGCCATGGTTCAATCCCTCGACAGTGCATCGACCGGATCGAGGCGTGCCGCGCTACGCGCGGGCAGGAAGCCGAAGGCCACGCCGATCAGGGTCGAACAGGCAAAGGCCACGACGATCGATGTCGTCGAAAAGACCATGCCGAAACTGGATCCGCTCCAACTGAACAGCACGCCGATGGAGAGGGCCAGCGCCACGCCGATCACCCCGCCGATCAGGCAGACCAGCACCGCCTCGATCAGGAACTGCTGCAGGATATCCGACTGGCGCGCACCCACGGCCATGCGCACGCCTATCTCGCTCGTCCGCTCAGTCACGGACACCAGCATGATGTTCATCACACCGATCCCGCCGACTATCAGGGAGATCACTGCGATGGCGGCGATCAGCAGAGTCATGGTCTGTGTGGTGCTGGTGATCGTCTCGCGGATTTCGTCCGTATTGCGGATGAAGAAGTCGGTAGTTCCGTGTCGCGTTTCCATCAGCTTCGTCACCGCGGCCTGCGCCGCCGACATGTCGGAACCGTCGTCGATGCGCACGGTGATGCTGCTGAGGTAGGATTGCCCCAGCATCCGCGTCATTACCGTGGTGTAGGGAAGATAGAACGTCAGGCTGTCGTTGCTCATCGGCCCGGACTGGGTGGTTTCGACCACGCCGATCACACGCACGGGCACATTGCCCAGCATGACGACCTGACCGATCGGATCCTCCCCGTTCACGAACAGGGTATCGCGCGTATCCTCGTCTATGACGGCGACCTGTGCCCGACTGGAAACGCTCGCAGCGTCGAACAGGCTGCCGGTGATCAGGTCCATGCCCTTCACGCGGAAATAGCCGTCACCCACACCGCTCACCTGCGCCGTCGCCGCGATATTGCCGAACAGGGCGGTGACATTGCTGGACACGCTGGGGGTGACACTGTCGACATAGGGCTGGCTGGCCAGTGCATCGGCATCGGTCGGCACCAGCGTTTCGATCCGGCTGGATCGCATGTCGCCGAAGCTCTTGCCCGGATAGACATCCAGCGTGTTGGTGCCGAGGCTGGAGATATTTTCGAGGATGCGTTGCTGCGATCCGTTGCCCAGCGCCACTACCGACACGACGGAAGCGATGCCGATGATGATGCCCAGCATCGTCAGGAAGGTCCGCAGCTTGTGCGCCCGCATGGCCAGCAGGGCCATGCGGAATGCCTCGCGGAACCGGTCCATCAATTGCTGCCAGCCGCTTGCGCCGTTTCCTTGCCGCACAAGGTGGGCAGCCGCGTGCGTTTCGCGAGTTGTCCGGTCACCGACGATTTCACCGTCGCGGATCTCGATTATCCGGTCTGCGTGTTCCGCCACGGCCATGTCGTGCGTGACAAGGATGACGGTATGCCCTTCCTGATGCAGTTCGCTGAGAATCCGCATCACTTCCACGCCGCTCGCGCTGTCGAGCGCGCCGGTCGGTTCGTCGGCCAGAATTACCTCGCCACCGTTCATCAGGGCGCGGGCGATGGAAACACGCTGTTGCTGGCCGCCTGAAAGCTGGCCGGGCCGGTGCCCTGTGCGCTCAGCCAGGCCCAGTCGGCCCAGCAATGCACGGGCGCGCTCATCACGTTCGTTGCGCGATCGGCCGGCGTAAATGGCCGGAACCTCGACATTGCCCAGTGCGGTCAGGTCACCCAGCAGGTGATAGCGCTGGAAGATAAAGCCGAAATGTTCACGCCGCAGGGCGGCCAGTTCGTCTGGTTCGAGCTGGCCCGTCTCACGGCCACTGACCGAGTAACTGCCCGATGTAGGTCTATCGAGGCAGCCCAGGATGTTCATCAACGTCGACTTGCCCGATCCGGATGCACCGACAATCGCGACCATCTCGCCCGAATGGATGTCGAGATTGATGTCCTTCAGCGCGGCGAACACGCCATCGCCCGATGGATATTCGCGCCTGACATTACGGAGATGAAGCAGGGGGGTATCGGTCACGGTCTGTCTCAGAACGGGGGCGGCCCCATGGGCCCGCCTGAACTGCTTGATCTGGTTGTCGCTGAAGCTTCGCCGACGATGACCTTTTCCCCTTGCTTCAGGCCGGCGATCACCTCGGCCGAAACGTTATTGTTCAGGCCGATCTGCACCTGTCGGGTCGCGATACGGCCGTCCGCATCCATTACCCGCACGGCATAGCGGCCATCCTTGCCCTTGGCGCCGAGCGCGGCGGACGGAATTGTCAACACGTCCTTCTTGGAAGCCAGCACGATGGAAACCTGTGCCGTCATCAGCGCGCGCAGTTTGCCGTCGGTATTGGGCACTTCGAACAGCGCGTTGTAATAGATCGCGGAACTGCTGCTGGATGACGAGGTGCTGGAAGAATCGACCTCGTTCACGATGGATTCCGGCGCCGGTTCGACTTGCGACAGTTTCGCTTCGTAACGGCGCTCGGGATCGCCAAGAATGGTGAAATAGACCGGCAGGCCGGGCTCCACCTTGATCACATCAGCTTCGGATATCTCCGCCTTGATCTCCATGATATCGAGTTGGGCAAGGATTACGATCGTCGGCGCGGACTGATTGGCGTTGACGGTCTGCCCCTGCTTGGTGACCACCGCCACCACCACGCCGTCCATAGGCGCGACGATCTGCGTGTAGCCCAGGTTCACCTCGGCAGTGTTCACGGCCACGCGCGCCTGTTGAATCTGCGTATCGGTGACGGTCAACTGCGCGCGGGCAGACTTGAGATCGGCCTCCGCAGCTTCGAAATCAGCCATCGAGGTGGCTTCTCCCGGAACCAGCGCCTGCTGGCGGCGGAAGGCCAGTTCAGCCCTTGTCAGGCTGGCCTGCTGCGCCAGCCGCTGGGCCTGCATATTGGCCAGTTCAGCCCGTGCGGTGCGCAGGGTGTTGGTCTGCGTCTGGGCGTCGATCTGTGCGATCAACTCGCCTTTGCGCACGGTCTGGCCGATTTCGACATTCAGCGTTTCAATCCGCCCCGAAACCTGCGCGCCGACGCTGATCAGTTCCTTCGGCTCCAGCGTGCCGGTCGCCTCAACCGTCTGCTCGATGTCTCCCCGGCCGACTTCCGCTGTCAGCAGGGCAGCTTCATCGCCGCCGGAAAGGAAAAAGCGCCAGACAATCAGCGCCAGCAGCAGGGCGCCCAAAACGGCGCCTCCGATTACCATATTGCGACGAGACATCATGGAATCGCATATGGAAGCCGGCAGGCCGGTTGTGGGTAAGGAGTTCGCAAGCGGAACGTAAAGTTTTCGAAAAGCCTCCTGACTCGGGCGAAACTATGGGCCATGCGATGCTGGTGACCACCAGCAGCCCCTCTATTCTGCTAGTCGACGACGACGCTGAGCTGAGCGCGCTGCTGCGCGAATATCTCGAGGGCGAAGGCTTTGAGGTTGAGGCGGTCTTCAACGGGGTGGATGGCGTGGCGCGCGCCCTTTCGGGCCAGCACGATGCGGTGATCCTCGATGTCATGTTGCCCCGCATGAATGGCATAGACGTATTGCGCGAAATCCGCCGCACCAGCCGTATCCCGGTGCTGATGCTTACCGCCAAGGGCGATCAGGTGGATCGGGTGGTCGGCCTGGAACTGGGCGCGGACGATTATGTGCCCAAGCCCCACTATCCCCGTGAACTGGTGGCGCGGCTGCGGGCGATCCTGCGCCGGAACAGCCATGCCGATTCCCGCACGGTCGACCCGGTGATCCGGGGGAGGCTGGAAGTGCAGGTCGCCACCCGGCGCGTTACATGGGATGGAAAGCCCGTCGACCTTACGGCGTCTGAATTCAACCTGCTGGTCGCCCTGGCGCGTGCGGGTGATGAAGTGATGACCAAGGATGCGCTTTCGCTTCAGGGGCTGGGGCGACCGCGCCAGTCCTATGATCGCAGCGTCGACGTTCACGTGAGCAACCTGCGTCTGAAGCTTGAAGCCAGTTCGGCCGGGAGCGTCGGGATCGAGACGGTACGCGGCGTCGGCTATCGGCTTCAGGTCGCATGAAGCGGCGGCTGTTCTGGAAGATCCTGTTTGCGTTCTGGCTGACATTTCTGGCCATTACTCAGGGCGTGTGGCTGCTCTTTGAGCTGAATCGTGGCGATCGCCCTTCACCTGAAAACCTGATGGCGATGGAGGTGGCCCCGATCATTCTCGCAGGCGGAGCAGAGGCCGTCATGACGGGTGGCCCGGAAGCCGGACGGGCCTTCATCGCGAAACTCCCTGCCGGGCAGCAGCGCAGGGTGGGGATAGAACGAGCCTCTGTCACCGTGCGCGAGCCAGAGCGAGAAGGCGAACGCCTCATTACACGAGAGGCGATTGCGCCCGATGGGCGGGCCTATCGCGTTACTTACCGCTATTTCACGGAAGGGCCACGTGGCATCCTGCGCAGCACGCCGCCCGAACTGCTGCTTGTCGGTTTACTGGGTGGATTGTTCTTCAGCGCCGCGTTGGCCTGGTATCTGACGGAGCCGATCGCCAGACTGCGCAAGGGTTTCGACCGGCTGGCGCAGGGCGATCTTGAGGTTCGGCTCGCCTCACAGATTGGAACGCGGCGCGATGAGATCGCCGACCTTGGCCGGGATTTCGATTTGATGGCTCAACGTCTCGAACGGCTCGTCACCGCCCGCGACAGGCTATTGCACGATGTCTCGCACGAGTTGCGCTCTCCTCTCGCTCGCTTGCAACTAGCGATCGGGCTGGCGCGGAAAACGCCGGAGCGCACGGAAGTGACGCTGGACCGAATAGAGCGCGAAGCCTTGCGCCTCGAAACTCTGGTTGGCGAGGTGCTGGCGCTCGCGCGCGCTGAACATGGCCCTCAGGAGGATTATTTCGATCTCGCCGGTATCGTCACCAGCGTGGCGGAAGACGCCTGCTTCGAAGCGGAGGCGAGCGACGTACGTATCCATCTTCGAACCAGCATTCCCGAAGAAGACGAGCGGCCCCCGCTGATCGGCAATGCCGAACTGGTCCACCGCGCGATCGACAACGTTATCCGCAATGCCCTGCGGTTTTCACGCAGCGGCGATACCATAGCTGTCCATGTCTCATACGATGAGGCGACCGAAAACTATGTCGTTGAAGTATGTGACCGGGGGCCAGGCGTGCCCGAAGGTGAGATCGAAGGCATCTTTGATCCATTCGTTCGCGGAGAACGGGACGGCAATGGTCTGGGCCTGGGCTTGTCGATCGCATCAAGGGCGGTGACGGCACACGGTGGGGAAATGACGGCGCGGAATGCGGAAACGGGCGGCCTTGTCGTGGCAATGACCTTTCCCGCCCGCCGCTCCTGAATTTCAAAGCACATTGGCGATAGAGGGACGCTTGGCGTTCCGGATTCATGGCCGACAGTGGGCTTTCTGTCCGCGCGGAATCTCGTCAAGCATCTCGGGCAATTATTTGCTATTAAGAATCAGTTGCAAATATCGGTGAATGCCGCTTAGGCGCTGCCCCTCATACCTGCAGGGGAAAAACGTGAGGAAGCATTCCAGTGGCCGGGCTTTGATCCGGCGTAGCTTGTTCGGAAATTCGATGATCGGGGGCGTACTCGTATCGATTTCGCTGCCATCTTACGCGCAGAGCGCCCAGTCGTCGCCATCGGACAATGCGGCGGTTCAGGATGTCATCGTCGTCATATCGAAGGGTGAGAAAGATCCCGACAAGGGCTACGTCGGCTACAAGGAAGCTAACGTAACCCGCAACGGCCAGACCGTGAAGGACACGCCGCAGACGATCGATACGATCGACGTTTCGAAGTACAAGCTGTACGGCGCGAACGATCTTAGCGTGATGCTGGCAGGCACGCCGGGCGTTACCACGCAATACGACATGCGCGGCGACGGTATCATGATCCGCGGCTTCAGCGCCGATAGCGGAGATATCTACCGCGACGGCATTCGCGAAAGCGGGCAGGTCCGCCGCAGCACCGCGAATATCGAACGCATCGAAATCCTGAAAGGGCCGGCATCGCTGCTCTACGGCCGCAGTTCGGGCGGTGGCATCGTCAACATGGTCAGCAAATCAGCGAACTTCGTGTCGCCCAGTTCTGTCGGTGTCTATGCGGGCAGCTTCAGCAATCTGGGCGCCACGATCGACGTGAACGAGGCGGTCACCCCGAACCTCGCCATGCGCCTGACCGGTGAATGGAGTGATAGCGACAGCTTCCGCGCCAATGTGGGCAGCCGGATCACGATGATGTCGCCCAGCGTGACCTTCAGCAATCATTCCGACTTCACCTGGACCGCGCAATATACCTACGACAAGCTGGAACGCAGCCCGGACCGTGGGCCCAGCTATGAGAACCTGCCGGAAGGCACATCGATCCGCGCGAGCTTCGTGCAGGACGACGATTACGTCGACGATGTCCTGAGCGTCGCGCGTTCGGAAATGAGCTGGACCTTCGCTCCCCAATGGACGGCGCGCTGGGCGATCAGCCATCGTTCGGCCGAACAGAACTTAGACCATTTCTACGGCGGTACATGGTGTAGCGAGGAGGGGCTGACCCTGGCGAACGCAAGCTGTTCGTGGAACGGATATGTCAGGCAGACCGCTTACGCCTGGCAGGAAACCTCGAACAAGACGGTATCGAACGCGCTCGAAGTCAAAGGTGAATTCAACACCGGCAGCGTGCAGCACAACGTGCTGGTTGCCGTCGATTCCGCTTGGGAGGATCGTCAGCCCCGGCTGTTCAGCAATGGCAACAGCAATTGCAGCGGCACCTCGCTTTGCGGTTATGTGAACCCGTTCGACTATTCCGATCGCTATAATGATCGAGCGACCAAGCCGCGCCCCAGCGCGTCACAACACAACCATCACCAGGCGCAATCCCAAAGCGCCTTCGTGCAGGACGTCATCACTCTGGTCCCGCAGGTAAAGCTGGTGCTGGGCCTGCGCTATGACTGGTACAGGTTCCGTTCCACCAACCTCCTGCTGGAAGAAGGCGCCGCCAATCGCACGCGCCAGTACAGCGATTCCACCATCAGTCCCAGCGCTGGCATCGTCTGGAAGCCTTCGGAAGCGCACAGCATCTACGCGTCCTACAACAAGAGCTTCGCACCCTATGGCGGTCGTGGATTGCTGTCGGTCGCCGTCGCAAGTTCGGCAGTTTACGATGATGAACCGCAGTTCCAGCAGCAATACGAAGCCGGGATCAAGAGTGACTGGTTCGGCGGACGGCTGAATACGCAGCTTTCGGTCTTCAACCTGGAACGTAGCAACATCCGCTATCGCCCCGATCCGGAGAATGATCCCTACACCTGGGCGGTGCAGGGTAAGCAACGCTCCATCGGCGTGGAATTCAGCGCCATCGGCAGGATCATCGACACCCTGTTCGTGCGTGGGGGTGGCAGCTACATCGAATCCACCGTGCGAGAGGACGTTGCAACGCCCGCAAACGTCGGGAAATCCCTTGCGAATACCGCCCGCGAAACAGGCAACCTGTTCCTTCGCTATGTGCCTGTGGAATGGCTGTATATCGAAGGCGGGGTCACATACGTTGGTGATCAGTGGACCAACCTAGCCAATACCACCCGCCTCCCCGGATACGAGAGGTTCGATGCGGCGGTTGGCTACAGCGTTGGCAACATCAACATGACCCTCGCCGTCTCCAACATAACAGACAAGGTCTATTGGCGGTCGGCCGCGATGCCCGGTGCACCGCGAAGCGCCCTGTTCCGGCTGAACTATCAGTTCTAGCGCGAACCTTTCTTTGACTGGGCCGCTGTCGGGGGCTCCCTGGCAGTGGCCCAGTCAAATTTAAGTCCTCGTCGAAGCAAGTATCCCCGTCCGCTACGATAGCCGTATCTCTCCGGATTGCCGCTTTCAGCACAATACCTCGCCCAACGGGGCAAGTATTGCGCGCGCCCATGGTGCTCATTGGGCCGGCAGAAACGCATCCATCCCGCCGGGCGGGGAAGAACGATGCGGCGGTCGGAGAGGGCATTATGGCAGTTTCGCATCCACTCACGTTCAGGTCTCGCCTGCTGACGAGAGGTGTCCTGTTGGCATGTGCGGCAGGTGGCTTTCCAGCGCTGGCGCAAGATCAGGGCGGCGCGGAACGAATCAGCGGTATTGAAGAGATCGTCGTAACCGCGACAAGGCAGCCGACCAACCTGCAAGACACTCCAATCGCTATCACAGCGATCACATCAGAAGCGCTGGAAGCGCGCGGCATCACCAATATGGGCGATCTGACTTCAGTCGTCCCCAATGCCCAGTTCCGACGGGTGCAGGGCGCGTTCGGGCCGGGGCTTTCGGCATTTATCCGTGGCATCGGATCGGGCGATACCGGGCTCGGCGCGGAAAACCCTGTCGCGTTCTATTTGGACGATGTCTATTATCCGGTGCTTCTGGGGGCCAATTTCGATCTGCTCGATGTCAGCCACATCGAAGTTCTGCGCGGCCCGCAGGGCACCCTGTTTGGTCGCAATACACTGGCTGGCGCGATCAATATCGTCGCGACACAACCCAAGCTTGGTGAGGTTTCGGGTTACGGCGACATAACCGTTGGATCATTCAACCGGATTGATTTGCGGGCGGGTTTCAACCTGCCCCTTGGCGATAGTGCGGCGATACTCGTTTCCGGGGTTTCCAAGAAGCAGACCGGCTATCAGAAGCAACTCGACTTCACATGCGAGATGAACCGGCGCGGCACGCCGGAACTGGCGGGCGATTTCCCGGTCACCGGCCCGCTGCAAGGGCGGTTTGCGAACAATGCCGGTGACTGTGTGATCGGGCATTTCGGTGGCACAGATGTGCGCGGTGTGCGCGGCAGTGTGGCGTGGGAACCGACCAGTGATATTCGCCTGACGTTGACGGGCGACTATCTGCGCGACCAGTCTGAT
Organism: Croceibacterium sp.; assembly: GCA_035555595.1. GTDB lineage: Bacteria > Pseudomonadota > Alphaproteobacteria > Sphingomonadales > Sphingomonadaceae > Croceibacterium_A. Next base: position 72,273 of record DATMGK010000094.1, read on the forward strand.
AACGCGGCGGATACGATCGTCGATATCGATCCCACGCGCGCCAACGCGAATATGCGCAGTCAGGCGGCCTATTTCGGGCTGGAGATCGACAGTCGCTTTCAGACCGGCGATCCTTATTCGACCTACGTTACTTATACCGACCGTATCCCGGCCTGCACGGTCATTCCGGGTAACACTTACTATAACGGCAATCGTTCACCCATCACGGGCGAGTGTACGCGGGGCGGCTATGTCATCCCGGATCACAACGATTTCACCAACTGGGGTGTCGCCGGGAAGCTCAACTGGGATCTGGGCGGAAACATCGATCTGGCACTGGTGGCCGCTCACCGCAAAACGTCGGAAACGCATACGTTCGACACCGACGGTATGCCGCTGGCGGTTGAGCATGTGATCAACAATCTGGTCCAAAGCTACAATCATGCCGAATTGCGACTTTCGGGCCAGTCCGACCTCATCGATTGGGTTGGCGGCCTGTTCTATTTCAAGGCGAAAGGCGAACAGAAGGCGGCGTTGATACAGGCCAGCTCCGGTCTTCAGCGCTCTCTGCACACTTTCTACACGCCGACCAGCAAGGCGGTATTCGCCAATGCCACCATCCGACCATTTGGCGAAAGGCTGGGGATCGCGATTGGCGCCCGGTACGCGGATGACAAGAAGATCGTGGATTTCTCCAACGTTTCGGATCTCAGCCCCGCGGTTACCACTTCGGACATCGTCTTTACGGTCGTGCCGAAGCAGAAGAAGTTCAGCTGGAAGGCTGGCCTTAACTACCAGTTGAACAACGACATACTGGTCTACGGGTCTGCTTCCACCGGTTACACGCTGCCCGGCTTCAACCCTCGGCCACTGCAATATACGCAGATCGAGCAGTTCGATGGAAACGAAGCTATCGCCTATGAACTGGGCGGCAAGCTGGATCTGTTCGACCGGCGGCTGAGGGTGAACCTTGCTGCCTTCTATACCGATTTCAACAATCGCCCCAGCGGCATAGGTGGTGCAGAGGCATTGCTGAACGATCAGGGCCAGCCTCAGGTCGGCGATCAGCAATTGATCCCGCTTCCGGGTGGCCCCGCGGGATCGACCCAGTGCAGCACCGATCGCGTGCCCGCTGGCACGGGCATCGTTTGCCTTGGCCGGACCTATTACCGCAATCAGCCGGCCACTATTCGCGGCGTTGAAGCGGAGTTAACGGCCAATCCGATCGATGGATTGACCCTCAGCGGCTCGCTGGGCTGGTCGAAGTTGAAGGCGCCGGATATCGAAGCCCGCACCGTCAATCGGCGCCAGGGCAACCCTTTCTGGACTGCCAGCGCGGGCATTGCCTATGAAATCGAAAGTTCGGACATCGGCGGCTCGATCACTCCGCGGATCGATATGACTTATGAATCAAGTCAGGTCGTCAGTGGCACGTCGACAAAGTACAACGACATCATGTCGGGCAAGGCGTTGTTCAACGGGCGCGTAACCTACGAAAATGATCGTTACGATTTCAACGTTTCGCTGGGTGTGACGAACCTGTTCAACAAGTTCTATTATGTGAACTTGTTCGATTATCAGGGGCTTGGGTATCCACAAACCGACGGTCAGCCCGCCGCCCCGCGTGAATGGCAATTGACCGTCAGCAAGCGGTTTTGACGATCGTGGGGAGGGCAGGTCCTTCCCTCATTCAGCGGCGCATCCGCATCAGGTAACTGCTGACTTCCGAGTCATTTCGTCGGAAGCAACCTGCAACATTGTCGCGGAACTGTAGAATAATAGTCATGTGAGCGAAGCATTGTGCCCATAGGGGCGCAGCGAGCCGGAAGTTCCGGGTTCTGGTCGCTTTTCATGAGGGTTGTATGGCTACGATGTTTCGTCGGCTCGCTTCTGCGAGCGGTTTTGCTGCGTCTCGTTTTCTTGTCGGGTCTTCGCTGATTGCGATTGGCGTGTCGCCAGCACTGGGGCAGGAGGCGGTTGCTGACGAAGGCGACAATGCCATCATCGTGACCGGCTCCGTGTTGCAGAACCGGGCTGAGATTGACACCCGCCGCAATACGACAGCTATCGTGGATTCGCTGTCGCGTGACGAGATCGGCGCTCTGCCGGATGTCACTATCGCCGAATCCCTGCGCCGTATCACTGGCGTCAGCACGATCTATAACGACGATATCGGACAGTTTGCTTCGATCCGTGGCACGCATCCCGATTTCGTGCCGGTAACGCTGAACGGCCTCACTCTGGCGACCACCGGCGATCTTGGAGAGGGGACCCGCAAGGTCAACCTGCAGGTCATTCCCGGCGAATCCGTCCAGCAGCTTCGTGCATACAAGACGGTTTCCCCTGATCTGGACGCCGGCGCGCTGGGTGGGTTGATCGACATTATCACCGCCAGCGCCTTCGATCCGCAGCGGGCGCTGCTCAGCGTCACGGCCGGGGCGAGCTACACCAGCTACATGGAAGTCCCCGATGACAACAGCATGGGAGATGGCAAGAGCAGCCCGGTCGGGAAATCCGTCAGCGCGATCTATTCCCCGCGTTTCGGGTCCGATGAAAGCTGGGGTCTGGTGCTGAGCGGCATGTACGAAACGCGGCCGCGTACCCAGTCGAACAACGCGATCACCAACCGCCTTTATTTCAGTGACACGGGCCAGGCGACGACACCGGAATCTGACAACTGGAACGGCTTTGCCGCACCCAATTCCTTCGTCTCGCACAACTATACCAACCTGTTCACGAAGTATGGCGGTACGGCGCGGCTGGAATACAGCCCGAACGACCGGATCAGGTCCAGCCTGTTCGGCTTTGCCTACTTCTCGGACGAACAGGAAACCCGCAACACGAACCGCGTCTATCGGCTGGATCAGGCGCGGGACCAGACCGAAAACACCGGCACGATGCGCGTCCGCAACGCGGATACGCAGTGGCGCTACAACACTTTCGAGCGCGACCAGCGCGGCCTTCAGTGGCTGAACGATCTGGAAATCGGCGACAGCAGCCGGCTTTCGGTCGATCTGGGCTATTCCTATGCGTGGTTCCGCTCGAAGCGTCCGTATATCGCGTTCGATTACGCATCAGGCGCGCGTCTCACCTATGACCTGACGAACGAAAGCGTGCCGTTCGTTCTCGACAATGGCGGCGCCTACCTCGACCCGGCAAACTACGTAACGAACGATCACTACGAAGACAGCCGGGACGCGCGCGAGAACGTCTATGAAGGCAAGGTCGATTACGGCTTCAACAATGGCCAGGATGATCGCGGGTTCGGCCTCGGCGCGGGCGCATCTTACCGCGATCTCGATCTGACGCGGGACAACACCGCAACCGTCTATCAGAACGGGACCAGTCTGGCGGGATACGCCTTCATCCCGGATTTCAACACGCCCGGCTACAGCCATCCGGCACTGTGGCTGAACCAGAAGGCATTCTTTGCCGAAGTGGTGCCCGACATCCCGATCAACGAGGCGGAAAGCGACCGTCGCAGCCGGATCAACGATTACTCTTATCGCGAGAAGATCGCGGCCGGGTATCTTGCTGGCGTGTTCAGTAGCGACCTGCTGCGGCTGGATGTCGGCGCAAGGCTGGATCACGTCAGCCACCAAGCCGAAATGGCGCAGGTGCTGGACGGTGTGCTGCAACCCGATCAGGTGCATTACGAAGGCAAGGACACCAATCTGTTGCCCTATGCCACCGCCAACCTCTCTCTGACGCCGTCTCTGCGGATCAAGGCGGCGGCCACCCAGACACTGGGCCGACCCAATCCAGAAACGATTGCCACTGTCGAGAATATCGACCGCACAGATCTGGTGATCTCGCGCGGCAATCCGCAGATCAAGCCGCGCAAGTCCTCCAATCTCGATCTGGGTGTCGAATATTACTTTAACGGCGGCATGGGCATGTTCACTGTCACCGGCTTCTACAAGAAGATCACGGATGACATCCTGACTGTCAGCAGCCAGCAGGAATTCGAAGGCGAAACCTACACCATTTCCCAGCCCATCAACGGCGAGGACACGACCTACAAGGGCTTGGAGATCGGCGTAATCAACAATAGCTTCGGCAATATCGCCCCGGCGCTGGAGCATCTGGGCGCGTCAGCGAACTTCATGTGGATCGACGGTTCAACTTCTTACCTTGAGAATGGCCAGGAAGTGACGCGTGACGAGTTGCAGTACCAGTCAGACATCGCGGCCAATGCGGCGGTGTTCTATGATCTGGGCGGCGGGTCGGAACTGCGGCTCGCGATGAACCATCAGGGTCGTTACGTTGAAGAGTTCGCCGCCAATTCCTGGCAGGACATTTACATAGAACCCTTCACGACTTTCGATCTCACCGCCCGCTGGGCAGTGACGCCCCGGTTGCAGTTGCGATTGGAGGGGCGGAACATCTTCGGCGCCAATCGCCAGCGCAACACCGGGCCGGATCACCAGTATTTCCGGGCCGGGCTGGAAGTCGGCAACACCTGGTATCTGCGCGCGAACTATCGCCTGTGATCTGCCGTGCCGGGCGGGTCGCGGTCCGCCCGGCATTCTCCTCAAACTGAAAAATACGGGGCTGGTCGTCATGAATATCGATCGTCGCAGAATGCTTGCATCGATGGGCCTGCTGGGTGCGGGTTCTATGTTGAGCGTGCCGGCCTTTGCCAGCCGCGTCACCGAATATCCCTTCACACTGGGCGTTGCTTCCGGTGATCCCTGGCCTGATGGCTTCGTGATCTGGACACGACTGGCGCCGCAGCCATTGCAACCGGGCAGCGGCATGTCGGGAACCATTCATTCGGTGGCGTGGGAAGTGGCCGATGACTATCGGTTTCAGAACGTCGTGCGCAAGGGCGTGGCTGATGCCATGCCAGAGCTTGGCCACAGCGTTCACGTCGATCTCACCGGGCTGGAACCAGCCAGACCCTATTGGTATCGTTTCCTCATCGATGGACACGTCAGCCCGGTCGGCAAGGCGCGCACCGCCCCGCTGGCCCATGCTGATGTCGCCGCGCTGCGTATCGGCGTCGCCGGCTGCCAGAACTACGAACACGGCTTCTTCACCGCCTACAAGTACATGGCGGGAGAGGATCTGGACGCCATTTTCCACTATGGCGACTACATCTACGAGGGCGCGCGCGGAAAGCGCGGCGATATTCCGTTGGTTCGTGAGCACGTGGGGCCGGAACCCGTGCGGCTGGATGATTACCGGCTGCGCCACGCGCTCTACAAGCTGGACCCGGACCTTCAGGCCGCGCACGCCTCAACGGCGTTCATGATGACCTATGACGATCACGAGGTGGACAACAACTGGGCCGCCGACAAGGATCAGGATGGCACCGATCCGGCGGAGTTCCTGGTCCGCCGCTTCTCCGCGTTGCAGGGCTGGTACGAGAACATGCCCGTGCGCGCCGCGCAGCTGCCCCGGAATGGCGGTATCCAGATGTTCAGGCGGCTGGACTATGGCAAACTGCTGCGGGTCCACCTGCTCGATACCCGGCAATACCGTGATGACCAGATCTGCGAACAGGCGGGTCAGGCGAATTGCCGGGATGTGGCGACCTATCAGACCGGGCAGATACTGGGCGACCGCCAGCAACAATGGCTGGGTGACGGCCTTGATACGCAGCGGGGCTGGAACCTGATCGCCCAGCAGGTCGTGGTCATGCCTTATGACCGGGGCGGTGGCAGCGAGAGTGCAGATCCGGGTGGCGATTCCTGGCGCGGCTATCCGGAATCCCGCCGCCGTCTGGTCAAATCGATCCAGGACAAGCAGTTGTCCAACGTGATCATTTCCACCGGTGACGTGCATCAGAACATTGTGGGCTACCTTCCCGCGCGGGAAGAGGAGCCGGACCGCAATCAGGTCGCCACCGAATTCGTCTGCACGTCGATCAGTTCGCTGGGCGACGGTCGCGACATCAAGGTGCGCGGGCCGGACTTCCGGCCAATCATCGCTCGCAATCCCAACCTGCTGATGGCCAACGGGCAACGCGGATATCACACGTTCACGATCACGCCCCGCGAATGGCGGACCGACATCATGAAGGTAGACAAGGTGAGCGACCATTCCGGACAACTCAGCCGTTTGGCCTCTTTCACTGTAGAGGCAGGTTCGCCGTTGGCTATTCAGGGTTAAACTACGAAGAAGCAGAAATATCGCTTCGCCAAATGTTATGAGATAACATTGAAATGCCGATAATATTTATTGGCGCGGACGTTTTATCTTAAGGCGAAGTGTGATAGCCGCCCGCTCATGCGACGTCTTGTGGCGATGCTTGCGATACTGCTCTCGTTGTTGCTGACAGCGGGCTCCATGGCGCATGCGATGGAACCCGTTATCTGCATTGAAGGAGAGGTGGCTTCGGCATTCGGCCATTTCGACGGTGATGGGGACGAAGTTCCATCCGATGACGGCAAGGCCGCGCCGCACCATCACGCCAGTTGCCATGGCCATCACATGGTAGAACCTGCGAGCGAAGGGGGAAGCGGCTTGTTCCGCATGGGCAAGTCCTTGCCCGGCTTCGGCCATTCCGCCGAAACGCCCTCTGCGTTAGCGGTTCCGATCTCTCCCCCTCCGCGCGCCTGACAGCTTCCTTCCGGCCCGACCCATCGGGCCTTTCCGGAATTTGTCAGGAGTCTTTTCATCATGCACCGGTTGCTCGCGGCTTGTCTGGCCGCGTCTGCTTGCGCGGGTATCGCGCAGGCTCAGGAGTTACCGCCTGTTGAGGCGGGCTTGCCTCTTACACTCGATCTCGCCCTTGAAATGGCAGGGGCCTCTTCGCCATCGCTTGATGCGGCCTCGGCCGATGTGCGGGCGACAGATGCGGGTCGCCGCATGGCGAGCCTGCGCCCCAACCCCAGCGTCACTGTAGAGGTCGAGAATGTGGCCGGTTCCGGCCCTTATCGCAGGACCGACAGTCTCGAGGCCACGACTTCGTTGACGCTGCCGATCGAAATGGGCGGCAAACGATCTGCGCGGATGGCCGTGGCCGATGCCCGCAGCGATAGCGCTGCGATCCGGGCGGCCATTGCTGAAGCCGACCTCCGCCTCTCCGTAATCAGAGCCTATGCCGAAGCCGTAGCCGCCGAACGCCGTTTGGTGACCGCGCGGGATCAGGCGCGCATCGCCGCCGATGCTCTCCGTGCCGCGCAGGTGCGCGTGCAAGCGGGAAGGGCTTCGCCGATCGAGGTTCAGCGCGCGGATGTCGCGCAGGTCAATGCCGGGGCCATGCTGGCCCGTGCGGAACGGTCGGTGGAGGTGTCTCGCCTCAGCCTGTCGCGGATCATCGGCCGGCCCGTATCCGGCCGCCTCGATACCGGTTGGTTCGGACGGATCAATGCGGACCACGGCCCCATCGCCCCGATCGACAGCACCGGCACTCTGGCTCTGGCTGCGGCAGAAGCGGATCTGGCCATTGCTGACGCCGGGGTCCGGCTTGCCCGGTCTCAGCGTATCCCCGATCTCACCATCGGCGCGGGCGCGCGTCGGCTTGAGGAAACGGGAGATACGGCGGCACTGTTCAGCATCTCGGTCCCGCTGCCGATCTTTGACCGTGGCGGCGCCGCGCTCTCGCAAGCCTCAGCCGATCGCCAGCGCGCCGATGCCCAGCGCCGCATGACCACGCTCGACGTAGATCAGGCGATCCTGCAAGCGCAGGCAGACTTGGCCGATGCTGCCACCAGCGCGGCGACAGCCAGTGGGCCTGCCTTGTCAGCGGCGGAGGAGGCCGCGCGCATCGCCCGGATCGGTTACCGTGAAGGCAAGTTCGGGCAACTCGATCTGCTCGATGCAGAACGCACTCTCGCCGAAACACGCGCGGCCGCCATCGAGGCCCTGCTCTCCTATCACATCGCCCAGGCGCAGCTCGAGCGGCTGACCGCACGCGCGCCTGCCCAACAGGGGGAATGATCATGAAATTGCGAAACGCGGCAGTGCTGCCGCTTACCTTTGCCGCTTTGCTTGCGGCTTGTTCGGTCAGCGATCCAGCGCCGGAACAGGCTGAGCACGCCGAAGCTGCTCACACCGGTGAAGAAGGCGTAATCGATCTGACGGCGGCTCAGATCAGGGCTGCGGGCATTGATCTCGTGCGCGTTATCCGTGGCGGCGGCGGGGCGCTGACGCTTCCGGCAACGATCGAAGCCGATCCGCAAGGGATGCAGGTGGTCTCCGCCGCGATCGGTGGGCGGGTCGTCTCGCTCACCAGGAATCTGGGGCAATCGGTCGGGCGCGGGCAACCGCTCGCAGTGATCGAAAGCCGCGAGGCAGCCTCCCTCAATGCCGAGATAGAGGCGGCCCGCGCCCGTCTGTCACTCGCAGAATCCAACCTCAGGCGGGAACAGCGCCTGTTCGACGAAAAGGTATCGCCGGAACAGGATCTGATCGCTGCCCGCACGGCGGCGACAGAAGCGCGCATCGCGCTGCGTCTGGCACAACAGCAGGTTGCCGCGGCCGGTGGCGGCGGCGGTGCGCTCAACCGCATCGCGATCGCTGCGCCGCTGGCGGGGCAGGTCGTTTCCCGCAGCGTGGTGCTGGGTCAGAGCGTCGCTGCCGATGCGGAACTGTTCCGGGTCGCCAACCTGTCGCGCGTTGCGGTAACGCTGGCCTTGTCACCAGCCGATGCGGGTAAGGTCCGGCCGGGGTCAGAAATTGCGATCTTTGCTGGTGATCGCAAATCCGCGGCTCGCGTCGATTTCGTATCGCCAATTCTGGATGAAACGACACGCCTCGCGACCGTCATCGCTCTGGTCGATAACCGATCCGGTCAGTGGCGAGTTGGCGAGCCCGTCACCGCGTCGATCCAACTGGCGGCCGACACCGCCGATACGGCGTCGGTGCTTGTGCCGCAAAAGTCGGTCCAGACGGTCGAAGGCAGGCCTACTGTATTCGTGCGCACCGACCACGGGTTTCAGGCGGTTCCGGTCACATTGGGCAGCGCCAGCGGCGACAATATCATCGTGACCTCTGGCCTTGAAGGCGACGAACGCATCGCCGGAACCAACAGTTTCACCCTGAAGGCAGAGCTCGGCAAGGGGGAAGCGGAGCACGAGCACTGATCATGATCGACCGTATCGTCACATTTGCTGTCGAGCGGCGCTGGTTCGTGCTGCTTATGACGCTGATCGCCATGGCTATCGGCGGCTGGGCGCTTTCGCGCCTGCCGATCGATGCCGTTCCCGACATCACCAACAATCAGGTGCAGGTGAACGTCACCGCGCCCTCTCTTTCCACTGAGCTTGTCGAAAAACAGGTCGCCTTCCCGATAGAGACCGCGCTCGCGGGCGTTCCGGGCCTTGAATACACCCGGTCGCTCAGCCGTAACGGCTTCGCGCAGGTAACGGCGGTTTTCTCGGAATCGACGGACATCTATTTCGCCCGCCAGCAGGTGGCCGAGCGGTTACGCGTGGCGGAGGAAAGCCTGCCGGAAGGGGCCAGCCCGACAATGGGGCCGATCGCCACCGGTCTGGGCGAGGTCTTCATGTGGACGGTCCATTTCCAGCATCGCGAGGATGACAAGCACAAGCCGGGAGAGCCCGGCGTTCAGCCTGACGGCAGCTATATCACGCCCGAAGGGGACCGGCTGGTGACGGAGGCCGATCAGGCCACCTACCTGCGTACCGCGCAGGACTGGATCGTCGCTCCCTTGCTCAAAGGCACGCCCGGCCTTGCCGGAGTCGATTCAATCGGCGGCTATGTGAAGCAGTTTCAGGTCATCCCTGACATGCAGCGGCTGGCTGCCATGGGAATGAACCTCACCGATCTGGCGCAGGCGCTGGAAGCCAACAATGCCAGCGTCGGGGCGGGCGTTGTCGATCGGGGCGGGGAGGGGCTGGCGGTTCGTTCCGATGCCCGCATTCGCAATATCGGCGAGTTGGCATCGACCATCATCGCCACGCGCGAAGGCGTGCCTGTACGGCTCGATTCCGTCGCTCAGGTCCGGCTCGGGCAGGCGATCCGTCAGGGTTCCGCGTCCGAGAACGGCAGGGAAGTCGTGGTCGGCACCGCCATCATGCGGATCGGAGAGAACAGCCGCACCGTCGCGTCGGCGGTCGCTGACCGGCTTGGCGAGATCAACGCCTCGCTGCCGACCGACGTGGCGATCCAACCGGTGCTTGATCGCACCGCACTGGTAAACTCCACCATCAAGACAGTGGCGAAGAACCTTACCGAAGGGGCGTTGCTGGTCATCGTCGTGCTGTTCGTGCTGCTCGGCAATTTCCGTGCCGCGCTGATCGCGGCATTGGTGATCCCCGTCACGATGCTCATGACCAGCTTCGGGATGCTCAGGGGCGGCGTTTCGGCCAATCTGATGAGCCTCGGCGCGCTCGATTTCGGCCTCATCGTCGATGGGGCGGTCATCATCGTGGAGAATGCCCTGCGGCGCATTTCGGAACGCCAGCATTACCTCCAGCGCAACCTGACCCTTCAGGAACGCCTCGATTCCGTGGCGCGGGCAGCGCGGGAGATGATCCGCCCATCCGTGTTCGGGCAGGCGATCATCATCCTCGTTTACGTGCCCATGCTCACGCTCACGGGTGTCGAGGGCAAGACGTTCACACCTATGGCGCTGACCGTCATCATCGCGCTGGCGTGCGCCTTCGTCCTTTCTCTCACCTTCGTGCCGGCGATGCTGGCGATCTGGCTGTCGAAGCCGGTAGAGGAAAAGGAAGGCCGGATCATGAACTGGCTCAAGCGCAAGTATGAGCCGGGGCTTGGCAAGGCGATGAAGCGGCCCACCCTGACGATGGGCGTGGGGCTCGGCGCATTCCTCGCCGCGATCCTGACGTTCTCTTTTCTGGGGCAGGAATTCCTGCCGCAGCTCGACGAGGGCGATCTGACCGCACAGGTATTGCGGGTGCCCGGAACGTCCGTTGACCAGAGCCAGGCCATGCAGTCCCGCATCGAAAAGGGAATCGCCCGCCTGCCTGAGGTGCAGTTCGTCTTTTCGAAGACGGGCACCGCGGAACTGGCCTCCGATCCCATGCCGCCCAACATCTCCGACACTTTCATCATCATGAAACCGCGTAAGGAATGGCCGGACAGCGGCCTGTCGAAGCCGGAACTGGTGGCGAAAGTGGAGGGGATTCTGGAGGGTATCCCCGGCGGCGCGTTCGAGATCAGCCAGCCAATCCAGATGCGCTTCAACGAGTTGATTGCCGGGGTGCGTGGCGATGTCGCCATCAAGGTGTTCGGGGATGACTTTGATTCCATGAACGATACCGCGGGCAAGATCGCCGCCGTGCTGCGCAGGACCGAAGGTGCTGCGGACGTGCGGGTGGAACAGACGCAGGGTCTGCCGATGCTCGATATCCGGCCCAATCGCGATGTCATGTCGCGGCTCAGCATCACCGCGCAGACCGTTCAGGACACTGTGTCGGCGGCTATCGGCGGGCGCGACGCCGGAATGATCTTCGAAGGGGATCGGCGCTTCGCCATTACGATCCGGCTGGCAGAGGCCATGCGCGCCGATCTTCAGACTTTGGCCCAAATACCCGTGCCCTTGCCGAACGGCGGCTTCGTGCCCCTGCAAAGCGTTGCGGATATCAACGTTACCGATGGCCCCAACCAGATCAGTCGCGAGAACGGAAAACGGCGCGTCGTCATTCAGGCCAACGTCCGTGGGCGGGATGTTGCCAGTGTCGTGAATGACGCACAGGCCATGATCGAACAGGAAGTGCGCCTGCCTACGGGGCAATATCTCGACTGGGGTGGACAGTTCGAAAACCTGCAATCCGCCAGCGAACGGTTGATGCTGGTGGTTCCGGCCTGTTTCGCACTGATCATTCTGCTGCTGTATTGGGCCCTGGGCAGCGTGCGGGACGCGGTGATCGTGTTCACGGGTGTTCCGCTGGCGCTTGTCGGCGGAGTGGCCGCGCTGGCACTGCGCGGGATGCCGTTCTCGATTTCGGCAGCGGTGGGCTTCATCGCCCTGTCGGGTATCGCGGTGCTGAACGGTCTGGTCATGGTCACCTCGATCCAGACCTTGATGGCCAATGGCATGGATCGCGCCCGCGCCGCCTATGACGGTGCGATGATGCGGCTGCGCCCGGTGGTCATGACTGCGCTGGTCGCCAGTCTGGGGTTCGTTCCCATGGCGATTGCCACCGGATCAGGCGCAGAAGTGCAGAAGCCACTCGCCACCGTGGTGATCGGCGGACTGATTTCGGCGACGCTGCTTACCTTGTTCGTTCTGCCGACGCTCTATGCCCGGTTTGGGCGGGCCAGTGAAGACGATCCAGAGGTAACCGATCAAGCAGAAGCCGCTCCCGGCGCAGCTTGATGTCTGAGAGGGATAGAGAGGTCGCCGGACGGTTCCGGCGACCTCTTATTCCAGATCAGAACTTCTTCTTCACGCTGACGGCCCATTCGCGAGGCTTGCCGGGTTGGCCATTGGAATAGCCCTGTCCGCCGATGGTCTGGTCGTAGATCGTCAGAAGGTAGTACTTGTCGAACAGGTTGGTCACTTCCAGCGAAACGTCCAGATCCTCGTCCGCGTTGCGCCAGGTCAACCGGGCGTTGGCCAGCGTGTAGCCGTCGATCAGGTTGCTGGAGCGATTGGCCGAGGCGGTATAGACGTCGCTCTGATAGGCCGCGTCGAAACGAGGCGTGATCGATCCGGAATCCCCCAGATCAACTTCGTACTGCACGCCCACACTCCACTTCCATTCCGGCGTGAAGGGCGCGTAGTCGCCGAACTGCGGGCCATTGAGGTTGGTCGGCCCGCCCACTGACACGGTGCCGGCCCCAACGGCGTATTCGCCGAAGCGCTTGTACTGGAAGTCCAGATAGCTGACTGCGCCGTCGATGGTCATGCCGTCGATCGGGCGTATCGTGGTTTCCACTTCGATACCCTTGATGTCGGCGTCACCGGCGTTGACGGGCAGAGCGCAGGGCGCGCCGAAGCCCACCCCGGCGATGGCCGTGCAATTGCCCAGAGAGAGCTGGATATCCTTGTACTTGCTGAAGAACGCCGCAAGGTTGAAGCGCACGCGGCGATCTAGCAGATCGGTCTTGAAGCCTACTTCATAGGATTGCAGCGTTTCCGGCCCGAACGACAGTGCCTGCTGGACAAAGAACGGCCGCGGGTTGACGCCGCCGCCCTTGAAGCCGGTGGAATACTGGACGTAGCCCATCACGTCCCGGCTAAATGCATATTGCACGTTGGCACGGTAATCGATCCGGTCGCCGCTGTAAGTGCTGATCGTGCCGTTCAGCGGCAGCACCCCGTTGGCCGTCACCGACGTCGGATTGTTGTACGGCCGCTGGCGAATGTACTGATAGGTCTTGCTTTCTTCTGTATAGCGCACGCCGCCGGTCAGCGTCAGCGGTTCGATCGGGTTCCAGGTTACATGGGCGAACAGCGCCTTGCTGTCCGCATCCACGGGGTCGGACTGCTGGAACTGGAGCCCGGATGAACGGAGATCCTGGAACGAGGTATAGACCGACTTCTGATCGCTGTAATAACCGCCGACCGTATATTCGATCTGGTCGCCGATCGCACCGTTCAGGCGCAGTTCCTGGCTGAAGAAGCGGAACGTCAGCGGCCCGTAGCCGAGGCTGTGGGCCATGGGCGATACGTCGTTGTCGTTCGAGAATTCAGACGTGTATTTGCGGAATGCCGTGATCGAATTGATCTGCAGGTTATCCGCCAGTTCCCATTCGATCTGGCCCGAAACGCCCCATCCCTGGAATTTTACGCGCCCATCGCCTGACGAGGCGAGGAAGTTGCCGTCCGCCGGCATGTCGTAGCTGGCAAAGTTGCAGTATGGGCCGCAAACGAAACGGTTGTCGTATGACAGCAGAGAACTGGGCGCCGCGAACGGATTGATGTCGCGGGTGGGCGGTGATGCGGTGGCATAGTTCTGCGCCGGGTTCGATCCGGTGGCCGGGATCAGCGGCAGCGGATAGCGCGGGCTGGCCACTTCGCCATTCGGATAGGTCCGCAGCAGCAGGACGGATCCGGCGGCAGTCCGGTCGTCATCGGTGTAGTCGCCGATGATATTGATATCGATCGTATCGGCCGGGCGGAAACGCAGCTGACCGCGCAAGGCCATGTAGTTGACCTGGCCTTCGTGGGCGACAACGCAATCGCTGCTGTTGGTAGTGGCGGGAACGCCGCCGACCGGGTTCACCAGCATCGGATCCCGGTTGGGATTGGTGGTGGTGGCGAAAGCGGGGATGAAGGTGGCCGATCCGCCGGCCGGATAGACGCAGCCGAAATCCAGCCGGTCGATATAGCCGCGCTGCCGCTTCGAGACGCCGGAAAGGCGTGCATCCACACCTTCGGCGATGTTGAAATCGGCGCTGGCACGTAGATCGATCCGGTTCCGGCTGCCATAGGTCGCGGTGACGTATCCGCTGTTGGAACCATCCGGCTTCTTGGAATAGAGCTTCACCGCACCGCCGATGGAGTTGCGACCGGCCAGCGTGCCCTGCGGCCCGCGCAGCACTTCTACACGGTCAAGGTCGAGCAGGTCGAAGATCGATCCGGTCAGCGTGGCATAATAGACATCGTCTACATAGAAGCCCACGCCCGGTTCGAGCGCGGGGTTGAAGTCGAACTGACCGACGCCGCGGATGTTCGCGCCCAACGCCGGGCCGTAAGCAGCACCCTGGGGCTTCAGCGTCACGGACGGCGCCTGATTGGCGACCTGGCTGATGTCGGTCTGGCTGCGCGCTTCCAGCATCGCGGAATTGACCGCCGTAATGGCGATCGGTGTATCCTGCAGGTTCTGTTCGCGGAACTGTGCGGTAACGATGATCGCATCACCGTTGTCGACATCGGACGAACTGGTGCTGTCCTGTGCCAGTGCAGCGCCCGGCGCCATTAGTGCAATGGCTGAACAGCACAGCAATGTCGCTTTGATTTTCATATTTTGCCTCTCCCCTTATTGCCGGTTGTGATTGTCCGGTCGTTGTATTTCGCAAGCCTTCAATGGCGCGAATCAGCTGCAATAAATCTCCCTGCCAGCCAGAAGGCACCACCGGC
>DATMGK010000095.1:0-10720 GCA_035555595.1 Croceibacterium sp.
TCGATCAGTTCCTTTATCTGGTCGACAATTTCCGCATCGGCTGGATCGTCCCCGATATCGGTTTCATCGCTTTCCGGGGGGACGGAGATGCCACCGGCATGGCCGCCCACGAATAGCGGAGCCTGACTGACGAAGTGATCCAGCAGCATGGCCACGACCTGCGGCTTGAGCACCGACCAGTCCACCCCCGGTGCGGCGGTGACGGATACGAAATCGCCGCCGAAGAACACGCCGGTCACTTCGCCGGTATCGAACAGGGCCTGCGCCAGCGGGCTTGCCTCCGCATCTTCAGGCGTGGCGAAGTCGCGCGTGCCGGCGGGCATGACCCGCAACCCCGGCAGGAATTTCAGGGTGGCGGGGTTGGGCGTGGTTTCGGTTTCGATGAACATGGGGCCGATTTAGGGTCGGCCAGTGCCACAGGCAAGCCGGGGAACTGACCGGCGCGCGGGATGTATTCACTATCCCTTCATCCCTTCGTTCCCTATTTGCGAACCCATGTCATTCCCACAGCGCGCATTTGGCGCCTTTCTCGCCCTTTCGCTCCTCGCTCCCGCTCCGCTTCAGGCGCAGCAGGCTCTGCAGATCCCCGCGAAGATCGCGGTTCCGGCAACGCCGCGTTATTCCCAGCCGGACGATCCGTGGATCTATCGCGACACCGACATCCCGATCGACAAGGAATGGCTGTTTGGCGAGATTCCGAACGGCGTGCGCTATGCCGTGCGCAGAAACGGTGTCCCGCCGGGGCAGGTATCCATCCGCGTCAGGATCGATGCGGGATCGCTCTATGAACGGGACAACGAACGCGGTTTCGCCCACCTGCTGGAACATCTGATCTTCCGGCAGTCGAAGTATCTGGGCAACGGCGAGGCGATTCCGCACTTTCAACGGCTTGGCGCCAGTCTGGGCAACGACACCAATGCGCAGACCACGCCCACGCAGACGGTCTATCAGCTGGACCTGCCCAACGCGACACCTGCCACGCTGGAAGAAAGCATCCGCCTGCTGGCGAGCATGATCCAGGAACCGACGCTGAGCCAGGCCAACGTCGATACCGAAGTGCCTATTGTCCTTGCCGAACGGCGCGAGCGCAGCGGGCCGGATCAGCGCATCGCCGAAAGCACGCGAGAGCTGTTTTTTGCCGGGCAGCGGCTGGCGGAACGCAGCCCGATCGGCACCGTGCCGACCTTGCAGGCGGCGACATCGAAATCCGTGCGCGATTTCCATTCTCGCTGGTACCGGCCGGAACGGGCCACCGTGGTTGCCGTCGGCGATGCCGATCCGATGCGGCTTGCCGCACTGGTGGAGCAGTATTTCGGGGACTGGAAGGTTTCCGGCCGGGGCCCGCGAGACCCGGATTTCGGCGATCCCGTGAAGCCGCGCAGGTCCGATCCGGCAAACCCGGTGGGTGAGGTGAAGACCATGGTGGAGCCGGGGCAACCCCGGTCCATGACCTATATCGTCCTGCGGCCGTGGCATCAGGTTGTCGACAATCTGGAATACAATCGCGGCCTGCTGATCGATGCGATTGCCGAAGCCATCGTGAACCGGCGGCTGGAAGCGCGCGCGCGCGCCGGCGGCAGCTATCTCTACGCCCAGATTCAGCAGAACAAGATCAGCCGTTCGGCCGATGCGACTTATGTGGCCTTCGCGCCGCTGACGGAAGACTGGCAGACGCCGCTGACCGAAGTACGCTCCGTAATCGCCGACGCGCTGGCCGAGCCGCCGAGCCAGGAAGAGATCGACCGCGAACTGGCGCAATATGACGTGATCTTTGCCAATATGGTGGAGCAGAGCCGGATTCAGGCTGGGGCCAAGCTGGCTGACGACATCGTCAACGCGGTGGATATCCGCGAAGCGGTGGCCTCTCCGGAAACGATTCTGGAGGTGTTTCGCACCATGCGGGACCGCTTCACGCCCGAGGCGATCCACGAGCATACGCAGGCTCTGTTCACCGGCGAAGTGGTGCGGGCCATGCTGATAACGCCGGAGCAGGGCGAGGCCGATGCGGCCGCGCTGCGCACGGCGATGCTCGCCCCGGCGGAAAGCGACGGCAACGCGCGTACCGCAATCGAGGCGCTGAACTTTGCCGACATGCCGCCGCTGGGCACGCCCGCCGATCCGGTGCTGAGGGAGCCGCTCGGGCTGTTCCCCGTAGGTGACGTGGAGAAGCTGGAATACGCCAACGGCGTCAGCGCGCTGCTGTGGCCGACCGATAACGAGCCCGGCCGCGCCACCGTGCGCGTGCGCTTCGGCAATGGTCGAGAGGGGATGAAGCCAGAGGAAGGCGTCTATGCGATGCTGGGCCAGATGGCGCTGGTCAGTTCCGGCTTCGGATCGGTGGACCAGAACCAGATCGAAATGCTGGCGGCGGGGCGCAAGCTGTCCTTCAACTTCCGCATCAATGAAGGTTCGTTCGTGTTCGAAGGCCTGACGCGGGCAGAGGACGTGGCGGACCAGCTGTATCTGTTCGCCGCCAAGCTGGGTTCCCCGCGATGGGACGCGCAGCCTTTCGAACGGGCGAGGGCCAGCGCGCTGCTGTCTTACGACAGTCTTTCCGGCAATCCCGAAGGCGTGATCAACCGCGATCTCGACTGGTTGCTGAACGGGCGCGATTCACGCTTCGCCACGCCGAATCCCGATGGCCTGAAGGCTGCCACGCCCGAGGGTTTCCAGGAGGTGTGGTCGCGCCTGCTGGCCGAAGGTCCGGTGGAAGTGGACGTGTTCGGCGATTTCGATCGGGAGACGGTTGTTGCAGCCCTTTCCCGGACCTTCGGCGCCATCCCGGCGCGTCAGCAGGCAGAGCCCGTGCAGCCGTTCGCACCGTTTCCCGCGGCCAATGCGACGCCGCTGGTCCTGACCCACCGGGGCGAAGCTGATCAGGCGGCAGCGGTTATCGCGTGGCCCACCGGCGGCGGTTCCGATGCACTGCCGCAGAGCCGCAAGCTGGAAGTGCTGGCGCAGCTATTCTCCAACCGCCTGCTTGATGGTCTGCGCGAACGGCTGGGCGCCGCCTATTCGCCCTATGTCGGTTCGACCTGGCCGCTGGATACGCAGGGCGGCGGGAATCTGCTGGCCTTCGCCCAGCTTGCGCCCGAACAGGTTCCGGCCTTTTTCGATGAGGCCGAGCAGATTGCCCATGATCTGGCGGCCAACGGTCCGACCGCTGATGAACTGTCACGCGTGACGGAACCGATGCGGCAGCTCCTTGCACGAATGCAGACCGGACATACATTCTGGCTGAACCAGCTTGAAGGAGCGACCACCGACCGCAATCGACTGACCTGGCTGCCATCGCTGCTGAATGACTACACCCGGGTCACTCCGGAAGAGATGCGGGCGCTGGCCGCTCGCTATCTCGGCTCTCGGGAGGGTTATCGGGTAGCGGTCATGCCGCAGGCAGCGGCAGGATCGGGCAGCGGTGCTGCGGCACAGAAGCGATAACCGATGTAACATTTGCGCCGCACGCCCCTGAGGAGTAGGGGCGCGCCCTTCCCAGGAAATTCGGATTACCCGTTGTGGCAAAGAACTGGACATCAGAGAGCTGGAAGCAGCACGAAGCAAGGCACCTGCCCGTCTATGAAGACGCGGCTGCGCTGGCCGTTACCGAATCGACGCTCGGCAATTTTCCGCCGCTGGTCTTTGCGGGTGAAGCGCGTGCGCTGAAGGATTCGCTGGCGGGTGTCGCCGCGGGCCGTGGTTTCCTGCTTCAGGGCGGCGATTGCGCGGAAAGCTTCGCCGAATTCCATCCCAACAACATCCGCGATACTTTCCGGGTGCTGTTGCAGATGGCTGTGGTGCTGACATTCGCCAGCAAGCTGCCCGTGGTGAAAGTGGGCCGCATGGCGGGCCAGTTCGCCAAGCCGCGCAGTTCGCCGACGGAGACCGTGGGCAACGAAACCCTGCCGAGCTATCTGGGCGACAACATCAACGGCATCGATTTCACGCCGGAATCCCGCCGCAACGATCCGGAACGGATGATCCGCGCCTACAGCCAGGCGGCGGCGACGCTGAACCTGCTGCGCGCCTTCGCGGGCGGCGGTTATGCGAACCTGCGCCAGGTTCACCAGTGGACGCTGGATTTCATGGGCCGTTCGCCTTGGTCGGAACGCTTCAAGGACGTGGCGGACCGGATCGGCGAATCGCTGGACTTCATGGAAGCCTGCGGCGTGCAGCCGGAGACGGTGCCGCAGCTGAAGACGACGAACTTCTACACCAGCCATGAGGCGCTGCTGCTCCCCTATGAGCAGGCGCTGACGCGGCAGGATTCGCTGACCGGCGAATGGTACGACACCAGCGCGCACATGCTGTGGATCGGGGATCGCACCCGGTTCGATGGCAGCGCGCACGTGGAGTTCCTGCGCGGTGTGGGCAACCCGATCGGCATGAAGTGCGGGCCGAGCCTTGAGCCGGACGCCCTGCTGTCGCTGCTCGATACGCTGAACCCAGCGCGCGAGCCGGGACGCATCACGCTGATCAGCCGGTTCGGCCATGACAAGGTGGAAGCGGGCCTGCCGCGCCTTGTCCGCGCGGTGCAGCGCGAAGGCCACCCGGTTGTGTGGAGTTGCGACCCGATGCACGGCAACGTGATCAAGGCGCAGACCGGGTTCAAGACGCGGCCGTTCGACCGCATCCTGTCCGAGGTGAAGGGCTTCTTCGCGGTGCATCGCGCCGAAGGCACCCATGCGGGTGGCATCCATGTCGAAATGACCGGCCAGGATGTGACGGAATGCACCGGCGGCGCCGTGGCGATCACCGACGAAGGGCTGGCGGACCGCTATCACACGCATTGCGATCCACGTCTGAACGCGGCGCAGTCGCTGGAACTTTCGTTCCTGCTGGCCGAGATGCTTAATCTCGAAATGACCGAGCGTCAGAAGCACGCGGCCTGAACAGAAGCGGTTTACAACAATTTACCGGCCTGAAAGGGTTGGTTTAACCCAATTGCGCTATGACCGTCCCAGAAGAGATGGGGACGGTCATCGGCGTGTTCCGATTCGAAAAAGTAATAGGGCCGGTAATTGCCGGTTTGTCATGGGGCATATTGGCATGCGCCCTGACGTGGCTTCGTAATGAACGGGGCGTGCTTCTTGTCGTCTGGTTGCCGAGCGCCGTGGCGGTTGCGGCGCTGTTCGCCACTCCTACGCGCCGTTGGCCGGTGTTGTTGGCTACGTTGGCACTGTTTCAGTTCGCCACCATGTCTTTGGCACTGGGAATTAGTGCCAAAACAGCTCTCGCGCTTACTTTCTCCAATCAGGTGGAGGCACTGATATGCACCTCGCTGGGCATTCGTGTGCTGGGAAAGCGTGGCAAGACGC
This sequence comes from Croceibacterium sp., assembly GCA_035555595.1. Classification (GTDB taxonomy): domain Bacteria; phylum Pseudomonadota; class Alphaproteobacteria; order Sphingomonadales; family Sphingomonadaceae; genus Croceibacterium_A. Next base: position 5,316 of record DATMGK010000095.1, read on the forward strand.
CGCAGAGTTTTACGCATGTTGTCGGATTGTTCGGCTCCGCCGTTCTGGGCTGTGCTGTTAGCGCGACAATCGCGTTCATGTTCTTTGAGAGCATCGGCCTGACCGAAATGCTGCGCTGGTTCCTTGCCAGTGTGCTGGGCGTAATTGCCGCCAGCCCTGTGTTCCTTTGCCTGCGCCAGTGGCTGGGTATCGGCGACCAGTCGGTGCGGTTTACCCAGGGCGAAGGGAAGAGCGGCTTTCCCCTGGCGGTGGCGGCGATGTTCGGGATCGGCATTATCGTTCTTTCCATGGCCCACCTTGCGCTGGTGCCGCTGCTGTTCGTTGCCGTGGTCTTCGCCGTGATACGGTACGGGCAACTTGCCGCAGCTTTCGGGGTGCTGGCCTATACGGCCGCTGCGCTGCTGATCAATCTGGCGACGGGCAACCCCGCAGCGGCTTTGGGTGAGGACCCCTCCGCATCCGGGCTGGTATTGCAGGTGCAGATGTTGCTGATGCTGGCCACTGCGCTGCCGATCGCGGCCATGCTGTTGCGCCATGGAGATCTGGCGCAGAAACTGCGCGATCAGAACGAGGAACTGCACGATAACCTCACAATCCTGAACCTGGCGGAACAGCTGGCGGGTCTGGGACGGTGGCATCTGGATTTGCAAACCGGCCAACAGGTGTGGTCGCCGCAGATGCTGGCTCTGAACGGCCTGCCGCGCGAGTTGGCGCCCGATCCGGGCGATATTTGCGGAATGTTGCCGGATGGGGGCAAGCGGCTGATGAGCGAACTGGAGGCGCATCGTGACGATCGGCGGCCTTACAGCTTTGAATATTCGGTTCTGCCGCCAAATGGCGATGAACGCACTTTGCGAATGCATGTGACGAACGAGTTCGACGATGCAGGGGTGCGGGTGGCGCTGTTTGCCGTGGCGATGGATGTGACCGAGCAGGTTCGCCGCGAGGCGGCCCTGCGTGAGGCGCGTGAACGGGCCATCGGCCTGGCGGCGGAGGCGCAGAAGCTGGCGCTTACCGATACTCTGACCGGCCTTGCCAACCGACGCGCCACGCTGGACTGGTTGAGCCGAATGGTGCGTGCGTCGGCACAAGTGGGCGAGCCGCTGGCGGTGCTGATGTTCGACGTCGATTTCTTCAAGCGCATCAATGACTGTTTCGGCCACCAGACGGGCGACGAGGTGCTGAAGCATGTCGCGGCGCTGGCGCGTAGCCAGGTGCGATCGGAAGACATGGTCGGGCGTGTCGGCGGCGAGGAGTTCGTCTGCATCCTTTCCGGGCTGGAGCAGGCCGAAGCCCGCGCACTGGCCGAGCGGTTGCGCCATGCGATCGCCGAGGGGAGCGAGCGGGAAGGGCTGCCGCGCACCACCGTCAGCGTCGGCCTTGCGCTGGCACGGCCGGGCGACACGCCTGAATCGCTGCTGGCGAGGGCCGACATGGCGCTTTACGAGGCCAAGGAAGCAGGCCGCAATCAGGTGCGCCGGGCGGCCTGACGGGAACGAATAGAGCACGCCGGACTTCCCATCAGTGTCTTCCTGCGCCATTCTGGCGTCATGGAGCCGATGGAGGCAGGCTTGCCAGAAGCGCAACGGCGCGAGCGGATTTCCGCAGCACCGTTCATTTCAGACTGCTACACAGCCACCCGGCGGCTGACCGAAGCGCTCGTCGCGCCGTTGAGCGAAGCGGATGCCACGCTGCAATCCATGCCCGATGCGTCGCCCGCAAAATGGCATCTGGCGCACACGACATGGTTCTTCGAAACATTCCTGCTGCGCGATCATGCACCCGGTTATCGCCTGTATGACGAGCGTTGGCCGTTCCTGTTCAATTCCTATTACGAGGGTGAGGGGGAGCGGATCGCGCGGGCGCGGCGGGGGATGATTTCCCGGCCGACGCTGGCCGATGTGATCGGCTGGCGCGCCCATGTGGACGATGCGATGCAGGCGCTGCTGGGCGATCCGCGAGCAGAACCGCTGATCGAACTGGGCATTGCGCATGAGCAGCAGCATCAGGAACTGCTGCTGACCGATATAAAACATGCGCTGTTCCAGAACCCGCTGGGGCCGGAGATGTGGCCTGTGTCCGGCAGTGAGCCGCCCTCCGCGATACACGGAGCTACGGCGCGGGACTGGCACGAGCATCCCGGGGGGATCGCGCTGATCGGCCATCAGGGTGAAGGATTTGCCTTCGATAACGAGGGGCCTGCCCACCGGGTGTTGCTGGAACCCTTCGCGCTGGCCGGACGGCTGGTTCGCAACGGAGACTGGGAACAGTTCATCGCCGATGGCGGCTATCGCACGGCTTCGCTGTGGCTGTCCGACGGGTGGGACTGGGTGCGAAGCAAGGGCATTTCCGCGCCGCTATACTGGTTCGAGGGTGAGCACTTCACCCATTCCGGCTGGCAGGTACGCGATCCGTGGGCGCCGGTGTGCCACATCTCTTACTTCGAAGCGGACGCCTATGCCGCATGGGCTGGTGCGCGCCTGCCCACGGAGTTCGAGTGGGAGGCAATCGCGCAGCAGCACGATGCGGCGGAAGGCAACCAGTTGGATGGTGCGGCACCGCCGCTGCCTGTCGGTGGCGGGGATGGGCTGTTCGGCGATTGCTGGCAGTTCACCCGATCAGCCTATCTGCCCTATCCGCGCTTCCGCCCGGCAGAGGGCGCGGTGGGCGAATACAACGGCAAGTTCATGGCCGGGCAGTGGGTGCTGAAAGGCGCGAGCTGCGCCACGCCTCGCGGCCATTCGCGCGCCAGCTATCGCAATTTCTTCTACCCACGGCAGCGGTGGCAGTTCACCGGCCTGCGGCTGGCGAAGGACCTGTGACAGCGGGCCCCGGCATAGCGCTGGTGGATCGCGATCGGCACGGTGTGGACACAGCCTTTCGTGCCGACGTGCTGGAGGGGCTGGCACAAGAGCCGAAGGCCATTCCCGCCCGCTGGCTGTATGATGACGCAGGGTCCGAACTGTTCGAGGCGATCACCCGCCTGCCGGAATATTACCCGACGCGGGCGGAGACGGAGATTTTGGCCGGACGATGCGCGGATTTCCGCCGCCTGATCCCGCCGGGCCGTGCGGTGGTGGAATTCGGGTCGGGGTCGTCGGTCAAGACGCCGCTGCTGCTGGGCTGCATCGACCCTGCCGCCTATGTGCCGCTGGACATCTCTGGCGACTTCCTGAGGGCAGCCGCCGACGATCTGGCGCAACGGTTCCCCGACCTGCCGGTTCATCCGGTCGAGGCGGATTTCATGAAGCCGGTGCATCTGCCCGGCGATGTGCGGGACATGCCGAAACTGGGGTTCTTCCCCGGTTCCACTATCGGCAACATGGTCGCGCGAACGGCGGTGGACCTGCTGCGATCGATGCGGGCCACGCTGGGCGGGGATTCGCAGCTGCTGATCGGCATGGACCTGATCAAGGAACCGGCTGTGCTGGAGGCTGCCTATGACGACGCGCAGGGCGTTACGGCGGAATTCAACCTGAACCTCGTGCGGCGCATCAACCGAGAACTGGGCGGCACGGTGCCGCTGGACGCGCTGCGCCATGTGGCCCTGTGGAACGACACTTACGCCCGGATCGAAATGCACTTGCAGGCGGTGCGGCCGATAGAGTTCGAAGTGGCTGGCCAACGGTTCACGATGGTGGAGGGCGAGACGATCCACACGGAAAACAGCCACAAGTTCGACCGTCGCAGCCAGTATACGCTGCTTCTCGCCGGTGGCTGGACGCCGGTGGAACGCTGGCTGGACTCGCGGGAGTGCTTCTCGCTGATACTCGCGGAGGCGACCCAGCCGCGCAATGCGCCGTAACGGCGCCACCGGTTCATCGCAAAGCCGGCTCCGATACCCTATGTAAGCTTCATGGACTTTACCCCCGTCTGGGATCAACTGGCGCAGGGCATCCGCGCGCTGCCACAATCCGGGCTGCTGATGGCGGCTGTGGGGGCGATGGTGCTGGGTGTGCTGGGCACTGTGCTGATCGGCCGTGTGCCCGCTTTCGGCCGCTTGCTGCGCGCCGTCAGCACACTGGGCCTGATGGCGGTTCTGGTGATGGTCGTGCTGCAACTGTCGCGAATGGACCCCCGGTTCGATCTGGCCGTGCCGGAGCTTGGCCTGCCCGCTCAGGTGGTGGAAGGCGGGGAGACGCGAGTTCCCCTTGCACGTGACGGGCATTTCTGGCTGCTGGCGGAGGTCAACGGCCATCCTACCCGGTTTCTGGTCGATACCGGCGCGACGCTGACTGCCGTTTCCGCCGAGACTGCGCAGGCGGCGGGCCTTTCCGCGCGCGAGGCGGGTTTGCCGGTGCGGATGCAGACGGCCAACGGCACCGTCGCGGCGGAACTGACCACAATCGACGAGTTGCGCTTCGGCAATGTGGCGGCGCGCGGTCTGGATGCGGTGATCGCACCGAACCTTGGCCCCACCAACGTGCTGGGCATGAACTTCCTGTCCCGCCTAGCATCATGGCGAGTGGAGGGCGCGACCATGATCCTGGTGCCGAACAATCCGCAGCAGCCGCTGGATAGCGGCTGGTAGCGCGATCAGTCGGCTGGAGGCGCCGCAGCGGGAGGTGCGCCCGGCGCGAAGTGATCCGCCTGTAGCGAGGGCGAAATCCCATAGCTGGGCGCATTGGGATCGTGCAGCATGGTGGCATCCCATGCTGCCCATTCCGCCTTCAGCGCGGCAAACCTGTCGGGCATCCGATCCTTCAGGTTCCCGCGTTCCAACGGGTCGCTGACGACATCGAACAGGAATTCGTTATCGTTGATGGACAGGTATTTATACTGGCCCCGGCGGATCGCCTTCTGCTTCTTGTTGCCGAAGCGCCAGAACAGCGGCCTTTCCGGCATCGATCCGCCCAGCAGGGCGGGGGCGATATCTACGCCGTCTGACGGGAACGCCCGGCTGGGCCGCCCTTCACCGGCCGCGACGAACGTGGGCATCCAGTCCATCGACATGATCGGTACATCGCTGCGCGTATCGGCCATGACGACGCCCGGCCAGCGCACGATGGCGGGAACGCGCAGACCCCCTTCCAGCAGTTCCGTCTTCTTGCCGGAGAATGGCCATGTATCGGAGAACCGTTCCCCGCCGTTATCGCTGGTGAATACGACGATGGTGTCGCGTTCCATCCCCAGTTCGCCAAGGCGGGCGAGTACGCGGCCGATGTTGCTGTCCAGCGACCGCATCATCGCGGCGTAAGTTTCCATCGTGCCGCCGTCATAGTGCATGAAGGCCGATGGATTGCCCGACGCGGCGATCCGATCGGATTCCGCGCGCCCTTCTTCATCCGGGCCTTCCCACGGCCAGTGCGGCGCGGTGAAATGCAGGCTGATGAAGAACGGTTTCCGATCCTGCGCGCGCCGTTCGAGCGTGAGGATCGTGCGATCGGCGAGGAGGTCGGTCATAT
>DATMGK010000096.1:0-8534 GCA_035555595.1 Croceibacterium sp.
AGCGCCAGACGCGGCAGACCGGATGAAGATGGCTGTCGGTATCCCGCCTCCGCCAAAGGCAGGAAATGGCCCCCGGCACCCCCGGGGCGGGAACACGCCAGCCCCATGATGGCGCGGCATCAGTCAGCCGCGTGGCAGGCGGGCTTTTGCGCGAGCCTTTTACCCCCTGTCGGCCGGTCGCCGATAATCGAAGGTTGAGCCCGGACGCCGCGGCATAGCGTATCGGGCCATTCGCAAGGTGATCTGGACCAAGGCGCCAGCACCTCAACCGCCGCCCGCCCCAGCGCGCGTCCCTGACGCCGCGCCGGCCGCGTGGTTACCCTCCACACTGGCGTAACGTCCGGGCTCGCCGCCGGATGATCCCTCATGCCCGCCTCACTGGATCCCCGCCTGCGCCAGGATGACGAGTTGAGCTGCGTTCGTCATTCCCGCGAAAGCGGGAATCCAGCGCAAGCAAAAAGCGCGCGCGAAGCGCTCATCAACCCCCAGCCAACGTCCGATCAATAGCGACCACCGCCTCCCGGTATCGCGCCCTATCCAGCCCTCCGAAGCGATCGACGAACGAAGCCTCCGCCAGCCCTTCCGGAACGTGCAGCAATTCTTTCGGCAGCAGACTGTCCTCGCTCGCCGCCCTCAGGTCACGCCCAGCGCCTGCAGCCGTCTCGGGGCTCAGCGCCCGTAAGGCCATGCGCATGCCGGAACGGTCCGCCGCCAGATCGACGAAGGAAAAACCCGATCCGTTCGCCAGGCTGTCGTCCAGTTCCTTCCACTCGCCCAGGCTGGCGGCTGTCTCCTCGCCCAGCACGGCGGTAAGGCCGGCGGAAAAAGCCCAGTGCTTCGCCAGATCGTCACGCCCCTGCAAAGTCACCGGCCCGGCAAGGCTGGCGCAGTTCTTCGCCAGTTCCATCGCCTTCGGGGCCAGCGCCTCGGATGTTCCGCCCACCAGCAGCTGCGCCAGCGCGACGAAGGCCGCGCGCGTATATTCCTGGCTTTCCTGCGATCTGGCCGGGTCGAACGCGATGCGAACCAGTTGCGGCAGCGTGGCCGGGGGCTGATCGCGAAGTTCTGCCGTGATGCGGCAGCGGATGCCTGCCACCAGTTCCGCATCCGCGCCCTGTCCGCCTGCGGCGATCACGCTGCCCATTAGCCCGCTTTTGTGCGGCAGCGTCAGCTTCGCGATCGCATGGCTGTCTTCCACCTTGATACGCGAAACGATCGTGTCCAGCGGCGGTATGTCGACGCCCACCAGCCCCAGCACAAACCTGCCCACCCCGGCCATCCAACGGCCCGCGAATTCCGGAAACGGCACCCTGCCCACTTTCAGGCCAAAAGCCGGAAACCCTTCGTGCTCCCCCTTCACCGTGGCGGATGTATTGAGCCACAGGCCCAGTGGCAGGGAGAGACTGGCCCGTCCGGCCAGTTCGCCATCCACCACCTCGCCTTCGAACCGTGCGATCCCGGTGGCGTCGCTGGCCAGCGCAGATATTCCCCGGATCAGCCGATTGTCGACGCGCACCTCCGTCGCCGTTTCCCGCGCATCGGGCGCTCTCAACCGCGACCATACTTCGCGTGCGGCGGAAATATCCGCCGCCGTCGGCCGCACCGGCGTTTCGACCGTGGGCGAAAAGCTGATGAACAGCAGGAACAGCGCCGCGACCAGCGCCATGCAGGCGATGGCTATCCGGCGGATTCGGCGCGAAGGCCGGGATGGGGGTGTCGGGTCCATTGCTGGTGCGGTCGGGTAAGCCGGATTAACCCGCCGTTACCGCAGCAACCGTGCGTGCCGCCGATGCCACCGCAGCATCGTCGCTTAGATGGGCACCCTGTCTGCGCAGGACGGCGCGCACTTCGGCCACATCCACCTCACGCGGCTGCACGCCCCGGTTCGCTGCCACGGCCGCCCCTACGCCCGCCGCATGGCCGGTCAGCCAGCATTGTGGAATCTCGCGCATGAAGCCGTGGCTGTTGGCATCGCAGCTCACATGCCGCCCCGCCGCCAGCAGCCCGTCCAGCGCCCGCGGCACCAGCGCGCCGTAGGGCACCGAAACCACCGGGAACTTCGGGCTTATCGACGGGCTGATGCCCACCTCGTCCGACACAGGCGTGCCGTTGCCCCAGTTCTTGCGCTCGATACGCCCCACGCCCGCCAGCCGCCGCGTATGACGCACGCCCAGTTGGCTGGCGCTCTGCAACGAATACGCCGCCTCGAACCCCGGCGCATGGCGGCGGAAGAACTGGCAATGCCCCTCCATCAGCCGGTGGCTGCGGATTTCCACTTCGGTCATGTCGTCCACGTCCAGCGCCGAAAGGCCGGACTGGCGCGGCCCCAGGAACAGCGCGATATCGGGCCGCCAGCTCACATAGGGCGTCTGGAAGAACCCCAGCTCACCGCGCCCGCGCTCCATGAATTCGCGCAACTGGTCCGGGTTATGGACTTTCCAGTCGATCCACCGGTCCATGTTCACCCCGCCGATCACCCAGCCGGTATTCATCGAATGGTGGACGTCACCCTCTTCGATATCGGTATCAAACTCGGCCCCCGCGCGGGCGAACATGTCGCCGTCGCCGCTGGTATCCACCACCACCTTGGCCAGAATCGCCTGCCGTCCGGCCTTGCTTTCGAACACCACGCCTTTCGCCGCGCCATCCGCCACGATCGGCCGCGCGGCCCATGCGTGGAACACGATTCGCACCCCGGCCTGCAACAGCATTTCCTGATTGTTGAGCTTCATCCGCTCCGGATCGAGCGTGGGCGCCCACTGCACGATCCCGTGGAAGGCCGTGGTGCGCTGGCCCCAATAGGCGAACTTGGCAGGATCGCTGGATCCCCAATCCTCCCGCGGCGGGCCCGCCACCGCTTCCGGCGGCATCCGTTCGATGAACTGGCGCGCAAAGCCCTGGATCACATGGTTGCCCTGCCAGTCCGTCATGCGGTCGATCCACATCACGAGGCCGCCGGTGGAAAGCCCGCCCAGACAGTTATACCGTTCCACCAGCGTCACGTCCGCACCCGCCTGCGCCGCCGCCCACGCCGCCGCGCAGCCTGCGGGGCCGCCGCCAACCACCAGCACGTCGCACTGGTGATAGATGTCGATATCCCGCGCGTCCTCGCGCACAGTGCCACCACGGCGCGGCGGCGGGATATTGCGACCGGAGCTTTCGAATACGTCAGAGCCGAGGAACCTTTCCTCGCTATGCCCCGCGATCCGCTGCATCTTCACATCGTCAGCCATCATCCCCATCCGCTTGCCGGGCCCACTTACCACTACCGGACCATGCCCATACTTCGCGAGCTAACGATCCCGGCATCCGGGGGCAAGCGCCGCCGCGCCGCATTTAGGATAATGAGCGTTGCGCGCCCCGCCCCACTTCGCTAGGTGCGCGCCTCCGGCCCGATGGCGGAGTGGTTACGCAGAGGACTGCAAATCCTTGCACGCCGGTTCGATTCCGGCTCGGGCCTCCACTCTCAAACTACATGTTGCCACCAGCCTGCGCTGCCTTAGTGCGGGCACATTTCCGTGCTGATCGACGCTTGCAGATCGGGCCGTCCGGTCCATAAATTCGCAACCTCCAGTTTCGGAAAGGACCAGTGATGACAGTCAGGGCGCGCGCGGCGGTTTGCCGGGGCAAGGAACAGCCTTTCGATTTTCAGGAGGTCGATGTCGATGATCTGCGGCCCGACGAACTGCTCGTCAGGATCGTGGCTTCCGGCATCTGCCATACCGATCTTGCCGTACGCGATGGGCAATTGCCGGTAGAACTGCCCGCCGTGCTTGGTCACGAAGGCGCGGGGATTGTCGAAAAGGTTGGGTCAGCGGTGACGGTGGCCAAGCCCGGCGACCGGGTGATCATGAGCTTCAACAGCTGCGGCCACTGCCCCAGCTGCGATCATTCCGCGCCGACATATTGCTACAACTTCTTTCAGGAAAACTGGTCTGGCCGCCGGGCGGATGGCACCCATGCGCTCAGCGCCGATGGCAAGGGCGTGAACGCCAACTTCTTCGGCCAGTCCAGCTTCGCCACTTACGCCGTCACGCATCAGCGCAACACCGTGCGCGTGCCGGATGACCTCGATCATTTGCCGCTGGAAAGCTTGGGGCCCGTCGGTTGCGGCCTGATGACCGGCGCGGGCGCGGTCCTGCGCAGCATGGGCGTGGAAAGCGGCATGCCGATCGCTGTCACCGGTGCGGGTACGGTCGGCATCGCGGCGGTGATGGCCGCGAAGATCGCTGGCGCATCGCCGATCATCGCCATCGATATCAACGATGGCCGCTTGGCTCTGGCGCAGGAACTGGGCGCGACTCACATCATCAATGCCAGGGATGACGTTTCCGCCGCCCTTGCCGCTCTCTGCCCCACGGGCCTTGGCTATGCCTTCGACACCACCGGGCGGTCCGAACTGATCGAAACGCTGTTCTCCCACCTCGCGCCCAAGGGGCAGCTCGGCATTGTCGGCGCATCCGATCCTCAGGCCATGCTCAGCTTCAACGAAAGCGCCTTCATGGGCGGAGGACGCACGGTGAAGGGCATTCTTGGAGGCGACAGCGACGGAGGTGAATTCCTGGTATCGCTGATGCGCCACCATGCCGAAGGGCGCTTCCCCTTCGATCGCCTGATCCGCTATTTCCCATTCAGCCAGATCGACGAAGCCGTCCACGCCAGCGAAAGCGGTGAGGTGGTGAAGCCCGTCCTGCTGATGGATCGCTGAATACGTCAGGCCAAATGAATGACACGCCGAGGCTCGAAAGCCCCGGCGTGTCCGACAGGCCGATCCGAAACGATCGCGGCAAAGGGTTTAGGGGGGCTTTTGCCGCTATCGCTCCGGGGCCTGATCGTCTGTCAGTGGCGGGCCCTAGAAGCCCACCCGCATGCTCGCTCTCAGCGACAGGGCCGTCCGGTCATGCCGATCCTCAGCCCCGATCTCTCCGCCGATCTCGAAACCGGAACCGCCGCCCACCGCGCGCAGCCGCCCGTACCAGCCGCTCGTCGTCTGTTCGGGGTCCAGCGTGAAGGCTTCGCCGCCTTCAAAGCGCGCGGTGGTGGAGCCCAGTGATCCGCCGACCAGTTCACGCCAGCCGCCTTCGGCCTCCAGCCTGAACCAGCTTCGGCCCTCCATGCTCGGTCGCACGGGGTTGCCGCCGCCACGGCCAATGAAGTCGATACCCAGCGTCAGGCCGCCGTTGACCGCGAATTCATCGCTCTTGCGGCCATCGATGATCAGGTCCAGCGCATCGCCGCCGCCGGTTTCGGTATAGGCCTTCTCGTCCAGGCTCAGGTAATCGACGCTCACAGCGGGGCGGAAGAAGAAGCTGCTCGCCCTGCCCTCGTAAGACACACCGCCGCTGGCGGTGATCAGAGTGCCGCGCCAATCGCCCTCGACCGTTTTTGACACCTGTTCGCCGTCCGCCGTGCCGATGAAGGAACGCCGGGCGCTGAAATCGACCAGACCCACGGAGCCGCGCGCGTGGGCGGTCAGGCCACCCCACTTGCCGCGCCAGTATCCGGCCAGTTCATAAGTATCGGACAGCACACGATTGAGGTCGCTGCCGTTGTCGTAATCGTTCCAGAACCATGTCGCCGTGGCGCCGAAGCTGCCTGCGTCGGTGTCGATTTCCCCACCGGCTGAGAAGCCGAAACCGCCAAGGTCATAGGCGGCGGTCGGCCCTTCCAGCTTGTCGCTGCTCCAGCCCGCTGCGCTGAACAGCACGTTGAACCGGCCGAAGTTGTAAACGGGGTTCACCGGATCGGCGACCTGCCGGGCAAAGGCGCGGGCGCCCATGCTCACCCCTTCGAACGCACCGCCCGCGTGATCGGGCAGCATCTGCCGCAACGTGCCGCGGAACAAGTCGCCGTTGTTGATGCCCAGGAAAACGCCCTCGACATCCTCGTCCTCACCGATGGCGGCATAGATCGCGTCGTAAGCCGCCGTCTGCGAACGGTTCAATTCCAGTTCGGTGGCCGTCTTCTTTGCCACGTTCACCGCAATCGTATTCGGCGCGGCATCCGTTGCCAGGCTGGCCTTGAACATAAAGGGCAGCAGGTCAGTATTGGTTTCTAGGTCCGCCAGTCCGCTCAGCGATCCGGCCTGCAGCACGGTGTAACGGCCTTCGGCGTCTTTCACGTTGGCCAGTTTCAGCACCAGCGTCGCCCCGTCGGCAAAGCTGGCCGCACCGGCAATGTCGTAGAACGAACCCTCGCCCGCCGTCTTGCTCAGCGTCGCCAGAATGCTGCCGCTGGCACCGACCGTCAGCGATCCGATGGAAACCGGGCTGGCGATGTTGAGGCCGCCGCCATTTACCGCCACCGCCAGATTTCCGGCATTGGCCAGGCTACCGGCGAACACCGCCGTTCCGCCTATGGTCAGCGTGTCCGCACCGCCGCCGAAATCGACATTGCCGATGAAGCGCGATGTTCCCGCCAGGCTCATCGCGTCGATGCCAGAGCCGAAGACCACGTCGCCGGTCTGCACCGCGTCACCGGACAGCTTCAGGGTATTGGAACCGCCGCCAAAGGTCACTTTGCCCTTCACTGTGCCATCGGCCACTTCGAACACGTCGTTACCGCTGCCAAAACGGACTTCGCCAGTGATCGAGGGCGCGGCGATGCCAGCCCCGACCTGCGTCTGACGCACCGTCGCGCCACTGGTGTTGGCCGAAAGGTCAATCGCTACCTGCGGCACCGCGTTGGTCGTCGTATCGACGGCGGAAATGGCGCCGCTGTTTTCGATCAGGGTCAGCCCACCCGAAAGGTCGAGGATCGCCGTCGCCTTGCCGGTCGTGCCGGTAGTGGTCGCCTTGATGGTGCCACTGTTACGCAGCACCGGCACATCGGCCCCCGCATCGATCTGCACCGCGACCGCTTTCGACGCGGCGGTGTTGCCACTTGCCGCGGCGACCGTGCCGGAAACCTGCACCAGCGGCGTTTCCGCCCCGCTGCCAAACCGCAACGCCGTGGCCGCCGCATCTTTAGACGACGCGCTGACCGTGCCGGAAATGCCTACGCCGTTCGCGATCGTCACGTCGCCACCACGGCCACCGATGACCAGCCCGTTGCCGTTGACGCCGGTATAGACGCCCTGCCCGGAAACCGCGCCTTCCACGATCAGGCCAAAGCCGCTGGCCGTCCCGGCGACAGGTCCGATGGCGATGTCACGGTCCGTCGCGCCGATCAGCATAGCCGGGGCGGCACCGTATGAAGTGACGGCGGCGTTGCCTTCTTCGGAATCCTTGATCCCGTCCTTGTCCTCGTCATCGTCGGTCTTGCTGTTGTCCTTCGGCGCCACGGCCAGCACGATGCCGCCCGTCACATTGCCTTCGATCAACAGCGCGGGCCCGCCCTGAAGCAGGTCGTCGGCATCCAGCTTTGACGGGTCGGACGGCGATGTCGTGTTGCGGTATCCGCTGGAACTGATCGCGCCCTGCACGACCATCGGCCCAGTCACATCGCCCGCAAAGTGCGCCGCCACCGCATTCTCGCCCCGAGCAGAAACGGTGCCCGCCAGCCGAACGCTGCCGGTGATAGCGTCGGCGCGAACAGCCACGGTGTCATCGCCGAGCACGGAAGTGGTGCCGTTGTGGGTGAAATTACCGGTCAGCGGTCCGCCCAGCCAGATACCTGCGGAATCGTTGCCCTCCACGGTAATTGTACCGCTATTGGCGATATTGCCGGTGTGGGCGCCCTCTGTGCGGATGCCGAACCGGTTGGAGCCGAGCGCGAACGGCCCGTCCAGATCGCCATCGTTGTCCGTATCGGTGGGCGTATAGGGCTCATCGATAGTGATCGATCCGGAATTGGTGATGTCACCGCTGGTCCCGGCGGTGGCCAGAATGCCGATCGCGCCGCTGGCATTGCCGATGGCGATTGCACCCTGGTTGGTCACGGCATGGTTGCTGTCCATCGTAACCGCCGTGCCGCTGGCCGGTTTGACCGATCCGGTGGAACTGATGACGATCGCATCCGGTGCGCCGTTCTTGATGGTGGACGTTCTCACCGGCTGCGTGACAGCGGTGGAAATGGTCTCTGCGGAAGCGGGCGCGGCCAGTGCGATGGCGGCGGTTCCGGCAAGTAGGTAACGGTGCATGATTCCCCTCACAGATCGATCTCTCGAACCGTGAGACGGAGCCGCGCAGCCTCAACCTTGGCCGCAGGCGGAAAAAATCAGAAACTCGCGTCCACGCCGATGCGGATGGTGCGGGGGCGCAACGGGGTGATCTGGTTGCGCCCAATGGCAAACGGCGTGCCCAGCGCGAACCGGTTGCCCTGTGCATCGGCCAGATTGGTCACGCCCAGCGTCACGCCCAGCGCCCTGTGCCCGATCCGCATGGTCAGGCCGGTATCGACGTAATCGCCCTGCAATTCGCCCAGTTCCGGCCCCACGCCCAGCCGCGACCGGCCGACGTAATTCGCCCAGCCCTGTGCGCTCAGTTCCAGATCGTCCCCAATCGGGCGACGGTAATCGAACCCGATCCGCCCGGCGAAGCTGGCGATGTTGGGAATCTCGGTGATCTGCTGACGCAGGGCCGCCGGAAGATCCT
>DATMGK010000097.1:0-13789 GCA_035555595.1 Croceibacterium sp.
CAGCCGTGGGCTTCTCCGGCTCAGCCTTCTCACCGTCTTCCCACGGGGGCTGGTCGCCAAACATGTCGCCTGAATCGGTCATGCGGCCAAGGTAGGGGCTTGGTCCGCGAAAGTCATGGTAACAATAGTGTGGAGAATAAGGAGCCGGGCGACCCGCTGCCATCCGTTGTGGCTGCTTCCTTCCGGACCTGACCAGGTTGGCGGACGCGAACGCCCACCCGACTCCCGGGCGGGCATATGGCGGGCAATCCGGGGAATTGCAACCTAGCGGAAGTTGTCGGCGTAAGCCTGAAGCTTCAGGCGGCGGGGTGGCGACTGGTGGACCACCGCATCGATGCCATGCTTTTCCGCGTAAGCGACTGCCGCTTCGCAGCTGGGGAAGCGTAGCTGGAGCTGCTGGCGCGTGTCGCCGCTGCCGGCCCACCCCATCAAAGGATCAGGCCGTTTCGCCTCCGCCGGAACGAAGTCGAGAACCCACTGGCTGGTGAGCGCCTTGCCGGATTGCATGGCGTTCTTTGGACGCTGGAAGATACGGGCCTGCATAAGGGAGCTTTCGTTCGAATTGCCGACGAAATCAAGAGTTGTGAAAGGCGTTCTTCATCCTTCCGGGCGGTCCTCCCACACAGGCCCGGCAAAGGACGGCGCCGGATACCGGTCCTTACGGCACTCTGCCTTCCGAGTTAGGGTTAGACGACCTATTATTCATGTGCTCATATGAACGCGATGCATTCGAGCCTTGCTGCCCTGGGAGATCCTTACCGGCTGAACATCGTCGATTCGCTCCGCGACGGGGAGCGATCGGTCGGCGAGATCTGCGCTGCGCTGCGCCTCGATCAAAGCGTCGCGTCCAAGCACCTGAGAAAACTTCGCGAAGCGGGGCTGGTCAGCGTGCGCAAGGATGGCCGACGGCGCCTGTATGGGTTGGAAATCGAAGCTCTTACAAGGATTTCCAACTGGTTCGGCACGTTCGGGCAAAACGAGACCAAATCCGCCTCCATCAGCACCGACCAGCCTTTCCCGATGCTGCGCATCCTGGTGAACGCGCGGCTGATGCGCTTCTTCTACCTCATCCGCGCGGGCGGCGACCGCAGCTACGGCGGGCTGCTGGGCAGCAACCTACTGTCGCGGAACATGTTTTCCCTCATCGGCAATTCCAGCGGCATCGCATGGGCTGATCTGGTTGCCCTTTCCGGAGAGGATAAAGGACAGGTCAGCCGTGCCATCAAGGTGTTGATAGACGAAGGCGTGGTTTGCCGGGAAAACCTGCGGGCCAAGATATTGCTCACCCGCCGGGGCGGGGAACTGTTCGATCAGTTCATGATGAAAGCGCGCGAACGCGATGACCTGATGACCGACGGGCTCAGCGTCGAGCAGCGAGAGCAGTTGCAATCGATGACCCAGGCGCTGACCGTCCAGGCGGTACAGTTGCTCGCGGACGAACAGAAACTGTCTTTGCGCAGCAATGGCGATGTCGCCCTGGATAAGCAGAATGTTCCCGCCGCCACGGTGCCCCGGTTCTCAGACCCGCTGGCGGATATGGTCACGCCGCCTCTGTTGCGGCTGGCGGCCTATCTGCGCCGCAGCGCGACAATGGTCTATCGCCGCGAGGCCGGGCTTTCCAATCTCGCCTGGCTAACGCTCACCCAGATTGGCGAGCATGAGCAATTGACCCTTACAGATCTGTCGAATCTGATCGGCCGGGACACCGCACAGGTCAGCAGAATCGTCGCCGATCTCAAGAACGCGGGCATCGCTACGCGGAAAAAGAACCCGAACGATGGCAGGCTTGCCCTTACGCTGACCGAGGCAGGCCAGGACATCTATGAACGGATGTGCGTCAAAGCCATATCCAGGGACAAGTTCATTCTTTCCCAATTCTCAGAACCGGAAAGAACGTCTTACGTATCCATGTTGGATATTCTCATAAAGAATGCGGAAAAAGAGAAGCGTTAGGCGGCGCCCGCATAACCTGAAATGGCGGACCAAATCCAATGATCGCGCCGAACTTCGCGTCGGCTCGCAATCCTGGCTCCCGCCCCGCATCGGCAGGGCGAGAACGATCAGCCTACATTCTTACCGGCAATTGCTGCAGCGTGCTGCCGTCAGCTTTCTTGACGCTGACGTTAAACCCGCCCCGACGCCCGTCACGCAACTTGTAATAGGTGAGATCGACCTTTTCACCGGCAGAGAACGAACGCTTCGACCATCCGGCTCGCGCAAGATGGCTCGGGCTCATGCCTTCGAATGCCCAGCGGTTTCCCGCCGCGTCCCGGGCGTAGATAAAGGTATGCGGATTGGTCCAGACCCACCGCTCGATGGTCACGCCCTTCATCTCCGTGGGCGTCCCCCATTCGAACATAGCGGTCGAATGATGGGCGCTGCCCGGAATTGAGATGATGGAAGCCACCGCAACCCCAACACATAGCGCCAGCGAAATCCGCGACTTGCGCATCACAACTCCCTCTATTTATGCGGCTTTCGGTCTTAGCGCCTTCAAAGCCTGTCGTGCTGAATTACGCCAACAAGATGATATCTGCAATTCATAAATTGACTCTCGCAACAAATCCTTGACGGTTTTACCGGTTCTGATCCAACTCGCTATACGAATGAAAAAGGGAGAGGAATACATGCCTAGATCAACCCACCTGGCGAGGAGCATGGCTGTCGGCGTCTTGCTCGCGCTGGCAGCACCGGGGATGGCACAGGGAGAACACTCTTCCACACACCATACATATTCCGAATTGAGCAATCTACCGGATTTCAGCGGTGTATGGACCGGCGCCAGCGGACGAACGCCGGTCAATCCCGTTCTTACTCCAGCCGCCCAGACAGGACTGGATGCCTTCCGCGCGAAGCAGGAGGCGGAAGGAGTCGCTCAGGAAGCACAGATACGATGCCTGCCCCCCGGTATGCCGAATATCATGCGTCAGCCCTATCCTCACGAATTTCTGTTCACGCCCGGCCGGGTCACCATTCTTACCGAAACCTACACTCAGGCGCGGCGCATCTATACCGATGGGCGCGAATTGCCCGATGATCCGGATTTCCTGTTCAACGGCACCTCTGTCGGGCGCTGGGAGGGGCAAACGCTGGTCGTGGATACCGTGGGCTTCAGCCCGCTGGTCACCTATCTGGCCGGGGTAACTCACGGCGAACAGATGCGTATCCAGGAAAGGATGTGGCTGGAACAACCCGACCTGATGGTGATCGAAACCACGATCACCGATCCCGGTGTGCTGGCCGAACCCCTGGTGACCCGGGCATCCTATCGGCGGGAGCCGACGTGGGAAATCCGCGAGTATGTGTGCGAGGAAAACAACCGCCTCACCGCGGATGAAGGGGGCGCAAATCTAGATCTGGACTTCGACCCCGATGATCCCTTTGGGCCGCCGCCCGAATAATCCGCATCTGCTCCGCCAACCAGCCATAGTTGCAACGAATGCGGGAGCTGCTTTCGCAGCTCCCGCCTGTCGAGGCGATGGGCCCCACTGCCCTGCAATCAGAACCGGGCGCGGGCGCCGATCGTGAAATAGCGACCAATGGTGTCGAAATAGGCCGGGTTGGTGGGATACTGGAACTCAGGAACAATCGGCGGGCTCTTGTCCAGCAGGTTGTTCACCCGTCCGAACAGTTCAAACCCTTTTCCGTCTTCTCCCTGTGGCCCGACTTTCATCGTCCCGGACAGGTTGAGATAGAAGCGGCTCGGCACGCTGTTGTCGTTGATGCTGTTCACGAGAGTGGGCGAATACCCCTCGTCACTCGGATCGATATACAGCGAGTTGAGCACGCCGCTGTCGATGAAGCGGCCCTGCAACGTCACGCTGAAACTCGGGTTTAGCAGGGTGACGAAGGCATTGGCCGTCCACTTGGGAACCGAGAGACTGGCCGCTGTACCCGTCTGCCCTGCGCCATCGACCTTCTGGCCGAATGCCAGTGTGCTCAGTTCATCGGTATAAGTGGCCAGCCCTCGCAGCATCAGTTGGTTCTCGCCGCCGAGATTGATGCGATAGTCGACCTCGAAATCCAGTCCTTTGGTGCGTAGTTGTTCCAGATTGAGCGATATGTTGCGGATTTCGGTGATATCCTCGCCCATCGCGACAGACCCATCGTTGAGCAGGCTGCACGCCGCTTCCCGGCCTCCAAAGCATTCATTCACGATGTTCTGGAATCCGCCCGGCGGCGTCGAGATGTAATCCTTCACCTTGATGTCGAAGTAATCGACCGAGAAACGAAAGCCATCCAGCGCACCACGCGGCGTCAGAATGAGGCCCGCCCCCCATGTATCGGCCTTCTCGGGCCTCACATCGGGGCTCCCGCCATTGAGCAGCGTGGGATTGGCCGTCTGCGATGGATTGAACGGGTTGGCCACGATGCTGAACGAGCCAGCTGAAGCCAGGAAAAGCTCTGCGAAGTTCGGCGCCCTGATATCGCGCGAACGGCTCACCCGGAAACGCAGCCAGTCCGTCGGTTCCCAATTGGCGCTGAGTTTCCATGCAGTGGCATCGAACGAATTTTCAACGTTGGTGCGCAGATAACTGCCGAACCCGGAAACGTTGTAGTGGGTCTGCCTGATTGCGCCGTTCACCGACAGGGCCTCTGCGAAAGCCTGCCCCGATACGATCGGCAGTTCCAGCTCCGCATACCCTTCGACGACTTCGGTCTTCCCGTTGTAGTCAGCGCCGAAGTTCTGGAAATAGGCGTAAAGGTTGGAAAGATCGTCATGGACCACGTCGATCTTGTCCACGCGATATTCCGCACCGAGCGCCAGCCCGGCCGTGCCACCGGGCAGATCAAACAGGCTCCCGCGCACGTTGCCGGAAATCACATGCTGTTGCAGCGCGATATCCTCGATCAGCGTGCCGTAGACATATTCCTGTGCGTTCGGGTCGAAGTTGTTGGCGCCGAACAGGTTGAGCGGCACGCATCCGGCTGCTGCCGCGCGCAGGCCGGGATCGGCGCTCAGCAAGGCTCGGCAAGTCGGGTTGCCGGTTGACGGATCGACTACCGCATCGAGTGCATAATAGAAGCGCGCATTGCTCTGCGCGATCAGTGCGGGGTTGCTTACCGGACTGGCCGGATCGCCAAGGATCAGGTTGTCCTGAACCTTTTGCAGGCGGTCCGTGCGGCTATACTGGTAATAGGCGTCCCAGTCCCACTGTTCGGTGAGATTGCCGGATACGCCGGTGGAGATGCGCCAGGTGTCAGCATCCGAGGTGCTGAAGCCACGACCAAGATCCTCGAACAGGCGCGCCATCGTGAACGCGGTCGCCGTCGGCCTGACCAGTGAAGCAGGCCCGGTCGGCTGGGCCTGCTGCCCAGCGGGCAGTACCGCCCTGACCTCCGCCGGGATGAAGGGGTTGTCAGCATAAATCGGCAGATTGGTGCTGAAGTACGAAGTCTGCAGCAGGTCGCCGCTGACGTGCCCATAGGTTCCTTCCAGAAACACGGACATGCTGTCGGTGATGTCGTAGTTGAGGTGGGCGTTGATCGAATAGCGTTCCACGGGAACGGTGATGTTCGACTGGAAATAAGGCGGCAGGGTATCTCCGCCGAGCTGAAACAGGGCGAATGCCGGGCTACCGACATTGAAAGCCTGCGGCGTGCCGCCCTCTCCGAATGTTACACCACCCGTTCCGAACATAGTGTTCGCCCAGGGAGTGGCCGCACCGCCGTACACCACGCCGCCGCTGTTGAAACGAAGGCCGGCGTTGTCGTTGCTGCGGACGTAGTTGGGCAGGCCGTTTCCGGCTGCGTATCCAAGGTTGGTGACGACCGCGCCGGAGGTGCACCAATCCCGAGTGAAGCAGTTGCCGATGCCTTTCTGGTCGGCATATTCGGCGCCAATCACGAAATGCCCGCGATCGCCGATGGAACTGCCCCAGGCGAGAGCGGCGTGATAGCGTTCACCATCGCCCTCGTTGGAAATCCCGAAATCGGCTTCTGCCTTCAGTCCTTCAAGCTGATTGTCGAGGATCACGTTGACCACGCCAGTGATCGCGTCCGAGCCATAGGCGGCAGAAGCGCCGCCGGTGACGATTTCTGTTCGTCCGACGAGAATGGACGGAATGAAGTTGAGATCGACTGACCCTTCACGCGTCGTCGGCGCGAAGCGGCGACCGTTCACCAGCACCAGGTTGCGCGTGACGCCCAATCCACGCAGGTTCACGATGCGCGCGCCGACGTTGAAGCTGCCGAAACCTTGGGTCTGCGGGCTGGTGCTGTCGCGGAACGACGGGAGTTCGGTGATGGCTTCCGCGATATTGGTTACGCCGCGCCGGGCCAGATCATCCCCGCCGAGCATGGTGACCGGCGACGGAGAGTCGAAGGTAGATCGGCTGAGACGCGAACCGGTGACGATGATGGTCGTATCCTGCACACGATCGCCACTGCCTGTCTGATCCGCCGCCGCATCCTGTGCTGCGGCGGAAGCGGGGATCATCCCCGCCAGCATCGTGGCCGCCAGCAAACGGCAGCCGATTCCGCGCCTGTTGAAATGCCTCATCATGTCTCCCTTCCACAGTGCCGGCCTTGGCCTCACCGAGGAGAGGGAGATACGCACTTCACCCATTACCCGCGCGGATGCGCAGGTTTACCGATGCCGTGCGCGCACTGTGGGTGCGCATCCCCTCTGTCCCGGCTCGACTGGCCGTGCGTTCTTGCAGCATCTGATGTTGTTAAGTTTCGAAAGTCAACGATCAAGTTGCCAATATCAACTCTTGACCGCTCAACAGTGGTACAGATCACTTGTATTGCGGTCAGCCATCCGCCCGCCGGGTCAGGATCTGTCGAAGGCGTTTCGGGTCTTCAGGCTGGGCTTTTCAGTCCACGGCTCGTCCGGCCAGCGGTGTTTGGGGTAGCGGCCCTTCATGTCCTTGCGCACATCGGACCACGATCCGCGCCAGAAGCCGGGCAGGTCGCGCGTCGCCTGAATGGGCCGACCGGCGGGGCTGGTCAGTTTGAGCAGCAGGGGCACGTCGCCGATCATCGGATGCTGTTTGAGGCCGAATACCGCCTGCACGCGCACCTCCACGCTGGGCGCATCGTCGCCTGCGTAGTCAATTGCGTGTGCGGTGCCTGCGGGGGACGTGAACTCTTTCGGAGCGACGCGGTCGAGCCGTTGGCGATCATCCCATGAGAGGCGGTTGAGCAGGGCGTCGGTAAGCGCCGCGCGTGGCAGATCGAGATCGCGGCGGCCATGGAACAGCGGGGCAAGCCATTCCTGCGCCTCCGCCACCAGCCGATCAGGCGCGAGGGCTTCGATCCCGGCATAGCGGGCGCGGGCCATGAGCGTGGGCGGGAGGATCTTCCCCAGGTTTTCCACAGCCTTGCCAACAAGGATGTCCGCAAGGGCCTGGGCGTCCGGTTGCGGATCGGGGCCGCTGGCGAGCACGACCGCGCCGATGCGCCGTTCCAGCCGCGCCTCCACGCGTTCGCCAGTCCAGCGCAAGGTCGAACGGCGCTCAATCCGCGAGCCAAGCCATTGTTCGACCTCCGCGGTGGTCAGCGGGAGGGCGGCGGTGATTCGTGCGCCCTTTGCCTGCCCCTGCGCGTCACCGATGGCGAGCCATTCGGCGGTGGCGAGCGGAGAGGTGGGATCGAGGATGTACCCCCGTCCGCCAGCGGAGAGCCACGATTCGCCGGAGGCATCGCGGCGGCGGGCGAGATTGTCAGGGAGCGCGAGCGCGAGAATCGCGCCCGGTGGCGGAACCTGCCCCCCGTCTGGCCGAGCCAGCTTCTCCGCCCGGCGCGCCCAGCCTTCCGCCAGCTTGCGCGAGGCGTTGGCGCGCGGGGAACGGTCACCGCGCCAGCGGGCAAGGCGCTGCGCCAGATCCTCTCCCTTCCCGCCAAGGCCGCGTTCCTGAAGCAGGAGGGCAAGGCTGGCCGCCTCCACCGCAGCGCCGTGTTCCGCGCCGAACAGCAGCATGGCCGCCTGCCACGGTTCCATCGGCAGGGAGGCTATGCGGCGACCACGTTTGGTGACGCGCCCTTCCCCGTCCAGCGCATCGAGCTTCGCCAGCCGGTCACGCGCGGCGCTGACGGCGGCGGCGGGCGGCGGATCGAGCCATGGGAGCGAGGCCGGATCGGCCGCTCCCCACTGCGCCAGCGCCAACACCAGTTGCACCAGATCGGCGGTAAGTATCTCTGGCGGATCGAAGGCTTCGCGGCCCGGATGCGCTGCCTCTTCCCACAGGCGATAGGCGACGCCCGGCCCCTGCCGCGCGGCACGCCCGGCGCGCTGCGCGGCGGCGGCCTGACTGGCACGGCGGGTGGCGAGATGAGTGACGCCAGCCGCAATGTCGTACTCTGCCCGGCGGGACAAGCCGCTGTCCACGACCACGGTCACGCCATCGAGGGTGATCGAGGTTTCGGCGATGGATGTAGCCAGCACGATCCGACGACGCCCCTGCGGATCGCGGCGGATCGCGGCGCGCTGCATCGCGGGATCGACCTGCCCGTGCAGCGGCAGCACCGGCACATCGGGCAGACGTTGCGCCAGCCGTTCGCGCGTGCGCTCTATCTCCCCCACACCCGGCAGGAAGGCGAGGAGATCGCCCTGTTCAGCGCGCCATGCGGTGAGGATCGCGCCCGCCATCGCCTCGTCCGTTCGCAGTTCCGGACGGCTGCCGAGCCATTCGATGCGAAGCGGGTGCGCTCTGCCCTCACTCTCTATCACCGGGGCATCGGGGCCGAGCAGGCGGGCCAAGCGCGCACCGTCGATGGTGGCGGACATGACGACGATGCGCAGATCGTCGCGCAACACGGACTGGCTTTCCAGCGCCAGCGCGAGGCCCAGATCGCTGTCGAGATGCCGTTCGTGCGCTTCGTCGAACAGCACCGCGGAGATGCCATCCAGTTCCTGATCGCCGAGGATGCGGCTGACGAAGATCGCCTCTGTCACGACGAGGATGCGGGTTGCCGCGCCCTGCTTGCTATCGAGCCGGGTCAGATAGCCGACGCGCTGGCCCACCGGTTCGCCCAGCAGTTCCGCGATCCGTTCCGCCGCAGCGCGGGCCGCAACACGGCGTGGGCTAAGCAGGATCACCTGCCCCGTACACCACGGCTGATCAATCAGCGCGGGGGCGACGGCTGTGGTCTTGCCCGCGCCGGGAGGGGCGATCAGCACGGCGGAGCTTTGCCTGCCGAGAGCGCCCAGCAGGTCCGGCAGCACGGCATGGATAGGCAGATCGCCGATCATGCCATGCCGCCAAGGTGACAGGTTGACACCTGTGACACGGTCCAGAGCGGAAAGTCGCTTTCCGGCCCCGAAACGTCGCCTTTCACGGAAAAAGCGTCAACTTCTGGCGAGAGTGTCGCTTTACCGGGGGGCAGGTGTCGCTTTTGCAGAGGGAGCCGGGTGAACCGCATGGTGACGCGCTGCCACATCGGGCGGGTCATAGGAAAGCTGATTTCGCAGAGTGCCCGCGCCCGATCCGGGGCGTCAATAACCCCGGCTGACGGCGAACTGGGCAGCTTCCACCATGGCCCGGCGAGCGGAGCCATCGGGGAAGATCGATAGAGCGTCGCAAGCGCGTTCAGCGAAATGGCGGGCACGTTCGCGCGTGGCGCTGGCACAATCGTGGCGGCGGATCAGTTCGATCGCGTGGGCCAGATCTTCGTCATCCGTGCGGAAGCCGGCGATCGCCTCTTCCCAGAAGCGCCGTTCCTCTGCATTGCCGCGGGCATAGGCGAGGATCACCGGCAGCGTCATCTTGCCTTCGCGGAAATCGTCACCGCTGTCCTTGCCCATTTCGGCACGGCTGCCGTCATAATCGATGGCATCGTCAACAAGCTGGAACGCGATGCCCAGATTGCGACCGTAATCGTCCAACGCGCGTTCCTCTGCCTCTCCACATTCGGCAACGACGGCGGAAATGCGGCTAGCGGCCGCGAACAGGGCCGCCGTCTTGGCGCCGATGATCGAGAGGTAGCGTTCCTCTGTCGTTTCAACCTTGCGCTGGGCAGTAAGCTGATCGACTTCGCCCTGCGCGATAATCGCGCTGGCGGACGAGAGGATCTTCAGCGCCTTCAGGCTGCCGTCTTCCACCATCAATTCAAACGCGCGGGCGAACAGGAAATCGCCGACCAGCACGGTGGCCGGGTTGCCGAACACCAGATTGGCGGCTTCCTTGCCCCGGCGAACCTCGCTGCCATCGACAACATCGTCATGCAGCAGGGTGGCGGTGTGGATGAATTCCACAGCGGCGGCGAGGCGGTGGTGGCGCGTGCCCTGATAACCGACCAGTTCCGCACCCGCGAGCGTCAGCATGGGGCGCATCCGCTTGCCCCCGCCAGCGATCAGATGACCGGCAAGCGCGGGAATCAGCGGAATTTCGCTTTGCATCCGATCCAGAATGATGGCGTTGACGGCGTTCATCGCTGTGGCCGTCAGGCCAAGAATGGGGGAAAGCGAAGGCTGCTTAACGGGGAGCGGGACGACCTCGGCACTCATGCCGTGGGCATGGCCATTCACCCGCACCTTGGCAAGTGCGGAATCCCTGCTAACCGTGTCGCGGATGGCCAGTCAGCCCAACCCTACCCCGCCCGATCCCGTTCTCGCGGGCTTTCGCAAGAGCATCGATAACATCGACGCCGCCCTGATTCACATGCTGGCGGAACGATTCCGCATCACGCAGGCCGTGGGGGAGCACAAGGCCCGCACGGGAATGCCGGCCAGCGATCCGGGCCGCGAGGCGCGCCAGATCGAACGGCTGCGCGCGCTGGCGATCGATGCCGATCTGGACCCGGAATTCAGCGAGAAGTTCATCCGCTTCGTGATTGACGAGGTGATCCGGCATCATCGGCAGGCGGCGGGGAAGTAACCCGGTTTTGCGGTTAGCAGGTGTTATGCGCGCTGGATTCCCGCCTACGCGGGAATCCAGCGGCACTTAACCCGAACGTGGCACCTTGAGCATCACAAGCAGGCCGCCGAGATCCTCGCTTTCGGCCAGTTCCACCTCACCGCCATAAATCCCCACCACGTCGCGCACGATGGCGAGACCGAGGCCGGTTCCGGGCTTTTCGGTATCCAGCCGCGCGCCGCGTGAGAACAGCTTTTCGCGATCGGCCTCTGAAATGCCGGGGCCGTCATCCTCGATCCAGATCGCGCAGAGCTTCGCCGCCGGATCAGGATCTACGGTGACGAACACGCTGCCACCGCCGTATTTGGCGGCATTTTCGATCAGGTTGCCGAGGATTTCGTCGAGGTCCTGCCGCTCCATCGTGACGCGCGCCTCGCGCGATCCGGCGATGTCGAAGCGCACGGACGGGTAGAGCCGGGACACGGCGCGTTCCACACCCTGCGCGGATTCGATCACGCTGGTGTGCGCATGGCCCGCCGCGCGACGGCCCACCGCGCGGGCGCGGGCGAGGTGGTGATCGACCTGCCGACGCATGGTCGCCGCTTCGCGCAACACCGTGTCATCAAGATCAGGCGCGTGGGCGCTGGCGGCGTTGGTGAGCACGGTAAGCGGGGTCTTGAGCGCATGGGCGAGGTTACCCGCATGGGTGCGCGCTTCCTCCGCCTGCTTTTCCGAGTGGGCGAGCAGGGCGTTCAGCTCCTCCACCATGGGCTGAACTTCCAGCGGCAGCGGATCGGTGACGCGGTTGGCCCCAGCCGTGCGGATGCGCGCGATGGCCAGCCGCACACGGCGCAGCGGGCTGAGGCCGTACCAGGTTTGCAGCATGACCAGAATGAACAGGCCGAGGCCCAGAACCACGAAGCTCCAGTTCAATATCGCGCGGATATCCCTGATGTCTTCGTCCAGTTCTGCACGGGCGCCCGCGACCATGAACTGCCATTCCACGTCGCTGTCCGGCAGGCGAACGGTCTGTTCCACGATACGCAGCGGTTCATCCTGGAACTGGTCGGAATCGTAGTAGATCGGTTCCTGCCGCGCCTTGCGCCCGCTCGGTTCAAGCGTGCGATCCCACAGAGAGCGGGAGGTGTAGGGTTCCACCCCTTCCCCGCTGACCTGATAATAGAGGCCGCTGTTGGGTTCCAGAAAACGCTGATCGGCCAGGCGGCGATTGGGCCAGACCTCTCCATCGATGATCTCCGCCGAGACGATCAGCGAAGTGAGCATGTAATGGAGCTGTTCGTCGTACTGGCGGGTGAGAAGGTCTGTCAGCGTGCGGTTGAGCGCCAGGCCGCCGACCAGCAGCAGGATGGAAATCCAGCCCGCCGCGATGAACATCATGCGGCGGGCGATACTGCCCGTGTTGCGACGCGGGGCGTCCGGCGCGGCAGATGCCCCGTCAACAGCGTTCACGCCGGAAACCGGCGCGTTCGCGGTTACGGGATTATTCGCCGCGGCCGGGTTCGTCGGGGTCGTCGAGGCTGTAACCGAGGCCACGGATAGTCGTGATGACATTCGCACCCAGCTTCTTGCGGATACGAGTGACGAACACCTCTATAGTGTTGGAATCGCGGTCAAAATCCTGATCGTAGATATGTTCGATCAGTTCCGTGCGGCTGACCACCTTGCCCTTGTGGTGCATCAGGTAGCTGAGCAGCTTATATTCCTGCGCCGTCAGCTTGACCGGCTGACCGCCCAGCGTGACCCGGCCGGAGCGCGTATCGAGCCGCACCTCGCCCGCCGTCAGTTCCGAGCTGGCGTTGCCGGAAGCACGGCGGATCAGGGCGCGCAGGCGGGCAATCAGTTCTTCCGTCTGGAATGGCTTGGCGAGATAATCGTCTGCGCCCGCATCCAGCCCGGCGACCTTGTCCGACCAGGAATCGCGCGCGGTGAGCACCAGAACCGGGAAGTTCCGCCCTTCCTTGCGCCACATGCCGAGCACGGTGAGGCCATCGATCTCTGGCAAGCCGAGATCGAGGATCACGGCGTCGTAATCTTCGGTAGAACCCAGAAAATGCCCGTCTTCGCCATCGGCCGACAGGTCGACCGCATAGCCGGTTTGTTCGAGCGTGGTCTTCAACTGCTGGCCGAGGGTCGGCTCGTCCTCGACGATCAGGATGCGCATAGAACCTGTGCCTTTCCCCTGCTGTAACGCGGGCCCGATGTGGGCTATTGCAATGAACGCGTCAACGGGGCGGCAATATCCCGGAGCCGGTCAAATCCGCCAATTTATCTGGAAACACGCATCACGCGGCCGGTGCGTGCATCGACATCGACCCAGGTAACCTGGCCTTCCTTCATGAACTTCAGGCGATAAGCGCTGGCCCCGCCATCATATTCAAAGCCAAGATAATCCTGCCCCTTCATCTGCGGGATCACCCGCCGCTCTATCTCTCGCGAGGAAAGCGTACGGCCAGCGAGCATTTCTTCCCGCGCACTGGCCTGATCGCCGCGCGGCTGGCCCTGACGCTGCCCGCTGTCACGCAGGCGCTGCTGCGCATCCGCAGGCGCGGCAACGGTGCCGGCAAGCGCTGTGAGAGCAATAGCGAGGGCGAAGGGCTTACGCATGACAAGGGTTTGCCTAGGCCCAAGCCATTGAACAAGATGTGAATGCGGCCGTGCGCCGCCGTTCAGCCGGATTTGGCGCGAGGTGTGGCGCGATCGCCGCGCGCCACACCCCTGCCCGTGTTCAATCTATCGCGTCAGTTCATAGGTCACGTTCACCGTGACGCCCGCCTGCACCAGCCCCGGCTGGACCGGAGTGGAATCGGCTGCGGCTTCCTGTGCCACGGCACGGGCGAACATCATCGGGGGCCGCGCGGCGACAATCTCGCTGATCTGAAGCAGGCGCACGCCGGTGAAACCGGCCGCACGGGCATATTCCATCGCCTGCTTCTGCGCGGTTTCCAGCGCGGCCTTGCGCGCCTGAGAAC
>DATMGK010000098.1:0-13550 GCA_035555595.1 Croceibacterium sp.
TGATCGCATCCGCCGGGGGCGAGTTCCACGCCTTCATGATCCGGCAGACGCGCGAGAACGATCTGGAGATGTTTTCCGACATCGCCAACGCGCCCGCCTATGCCTCCCCCGCGGATGTGCCTTTCTCCATCCTGCTGCCCGCTTTCGTGACCAGCGAACTGAAGACGGCTTTCCAGATCGGCTTCATGCTGTTCCTGCCGTTCCTCGTCATCGATCTGGTCGTGGCCAGCGTGCTGATGAGCCTGGGCATGATGATGATGAGCCCGATGATGGTTTCGTTGCCCTTCAAGCTGCTGCTGTTCGTCCTGGTGGACGGGTGGGCGCTGCTGATGGGTTCTCTCGCCTCCAGCTTCGGATAGGGCCATGGACGAGCTACCCATCCTGCTTTCGCTGGCCGATCGGATGCTGTGGACCACCGCGCTGGTGGCCGCCCCGATCCTGCTGGCGGCGCTGGCCATCGGCCTTGTCGTAGGCCTGATTCAGGCGGCCACATCGGTCAACGAACAGACGCTGACTTTCGTACCGAAGCTGGCCGCCGTGGCGCTGGTGCTGGTGCTGTTCGGCGCGTCGATGATGGCGCTGGTGAGCGACTTCATGCAGGAAATCTTCATGGAAATCGCCAGGATCGGCCGGTGATTGCACTCGATTTCGGTCTTGGCGCGATCGAGCAGGATTTCTGGCGGGTCGTCTTCCTGATGACTCGTATCGGAGCGGCGATGTTCGCCGCCCCGTTCTTTGGCGCGGCGCTGGTCCCGCCGATGGTGCGGGTCAGCGCCGGCTGGGCGCTGGCGATCTTCGTCGCCGTGTGGTTCCCCGCCGTGGCCGCCCCGCCTTCGCTGTTTTCAGTCGAAGGACTGCTGGCGGTGGCGGGCGAGGTGATGATCGGCCTGTCGCTGGGCTTCGTGTTGCAGATCGCCTTTGCCGCGCCGGTGATGGCGGCCGAACTGATCGGCGGCGGCATGGGCATGAGCATGGCGGTGGCCGCCGACCCGACCGGCAGCGGCCAGACGAGCGCCTTCGGCCAGTATTTCACCATCGTGCTGACGCTGATCTTCCTGGCGGTGGGCGCGCACCTGCACTGGATGGCGCTGGTGATCGAAAGCTATAACGCCTTCCCGCCGGGCGAGACATGGCTGGGCGCGGACCGTTTCGCACTGATCGCATCCTTTGCCGGGACCATGCTGGGAACCGCCGTGCGGATCGCACTGCCGGTGACGCTGGTGCTGCTGCTGGCGCAAGTGCTGACCGGCGTGCTGAGCCGTTCGGCCCCGTCGCTGAACCTGTTTGCGCTGGGCCTGCCCGCCAGTGTGCTGGCCGGGATCGCCGCGATGATCATGGCCGCGCCGCTGTTCTATAACCAGCTTGAAGACCTGATCGACGTGTCGCTGAACCAGACCGAAAGCGTGCTGGCGCGATGAGTGAGAGCAGCGGCGAGAAGAGCTTTGCGCCAACCGACAAGCGCAAACGCGAGGCCGCCCGCAAGGGCGATGTCCTGCGTTCGCGAGAGCTTTCAACGGCGGCGGCGATCCTGTTCGGCGCGGCGTGGCTGGCCTTTGCCGGGCCGTGGCTGTTGGGCGAAGTGGGCAACGTGCTGCGCGCCGGGCTGATCTTCGGCCGCGTGGACGTGGTGGAATTCAACCCGTCGCGCATGTTGCTGACCGGGCTGCTGGCCACCCTGCCCCCGATCCTGACCATCGCCTTCCCCATACTGCTGCTGGCGCTGATCACCCAGTTGGGCATCGGCACCGGGCGCTGGGTGCCGGAAAACCTGAACTTCAAGGGATCGCGCCTGAACCCGCTGTCGGGCCTGAAGCGCATGTTCGGCCCGACCGGCTGGATCGAGATGGGCAAGGGCATGCTGAAAGTGGCCCTGCTGGGCACGATCGCCTTTGCCTGGGCGCGGGGCTGGCTGGGAACCGTCGCCGGAATGGGCGCGGGCAACCTGTCGCAGCAGCTGGTCGCCGGATGGAATGCGCTGACATCGCTGCTGTTCGCGCTGTCCGCCGGGCTGGTGGTGATCGCGCTGATCGACGTGCCGATCCAGTGGATCCGCCGCAACCAGCGCCTGAAGATGAGCCATCAGGAAATGCGCGACGAGCACAAGGAATCCGAAGGATCGCCCGAAGCGCGCGCCCACCGCCGCCAGCGCCAGCGCGACATTGCGGCGGGCAGCGTGGCCAACGCGATGCGTAATGCGCAGTTCGTGCTGACCAACCCGACGCACTTTGCCGTGGCGATGACTTACGACCCGGACAAGGCCTCCGCGCCGATCGTGCTGGCCAAGGGGCGCGGCGACAAGGCGCAGGCGATGAAGGAACTGGCGCGGGAATATGGCGTGCCGCTGCTGGAATATCCGCAGCTTGCCCGTTCGGTCTATTTCACCACGCGCGAAAACCAGACGATCCGCGAAGAGCTGTATTCCGCCATCGCCGCCGTTCTGGCCTTCGTCTTCTCCCTGAAACGGGGCGAGGCGCGCCCTGCCCCGGCAATCGAAGTGCCGGTCGAACTGAGGTTCGACGCCGATGGGCGTCTGGCGTCTTAAGTCCGCCGCAGGAAAGCCGTTCTCCCAACCATGACCGAGACTTCCACCGCATCGTCCATCATCTCCGCCCTCGGCGCGGGCAGCGGGGTCGACATGACCGCGCTGGCCAAGAACCTTGCCGATGCGCAGTTCGCTGGCCGCACGCAGCGGCTGACGGCCAAGAGCGAGGCGCTGGAACAGAAGATCTCTGTCGCCGCATCGCTGAAGAATTCGCTGTCGCTGCTGGCCAGCGCGCTGGGCGACCGGGTGCGCGCGGGCGACCTGGCGGTGACACCGCAGATCGCCAATGCTTCCGTCGCCACCGTTTCCAGCCCATCGGGCACGGCGCAATCGGGCAGCTACAGCCTGGAAGTGCTGTCGCTGGCCAAGGGGCAGACGCTGGCCAGTTCCGCCTTTGCCAGCGGCACCAGCACCGTGGGCGCGGGATCGCTGACCATCCGGTTCGGCACGACCACCGGATCGTCCTTTACCGAGGATACCGCCCACACCGCGGTGACGATCGATGTCGTCAGCGGGGCGACGCTGGCGGATGTGGCGCAATCCATCAACGCGTCGAAATCCGGCGTGACAGCCTATGTCGCGACGACGGCCGAAGGCGCGCAACTGGTGCTGAAAGGCGCGACGGGCGAACTGAACGGCTTCGTGATCGAAGCGACCGAGACCGCGGGCGAGGAAGGGCTGGCGGCGCTGGCGTGGAACCCGTCTGCGGGCGGCGATCCGGCCAAGCTGCTGGCAACATCCGCAAACGCCAGCTTCAAGCTGGACGGCCTGACCATGACCAGCGCCAGCAACACCATCGCCAATGCGGCGCCGGGTCTGTCGCTGTCGCTGACCGGGACCAACGCGGGCGCGCCGACGCAGATCACCTTTTCCAGCCCGGTATCGAGCATCTCTGAAGCGATGGCCGACCTTATCGCCGCGTTCAACGAGATCATGGGCGAGCTGAACAGCGCGACCAATGCGCTGGGCGGCGGGGCGCTGGGCACGGACGCGGGCGCGCGCGGCCTGAAGCGGACGCTGACCGGAATCGGTTCCACGATCATCATGCCCAATGCCGCCGAAGGATCCCCGCGAACGCTGGCGGACCTGGGACTGGCGGTGGAGCGGGACGGCACCTTCCGGCTGGATACCGCGCGCTTGCAAGCGACCCTGCAAAAAGACCCTGCTGGTGCGGCGGCCATGTTCACCACCGGGCTGTATGGCGTGTACGCCACGGTCGACAAGATCGCCCGCGCGGCTTCCACCACCAGCGATCCGGGATCGCTGGCCGGATCGATCGCGCGGTATGAAAGCCAGTCGAAGGAAATCACCGAGCAGACCGCCAAAGTGGCCGAGCAGCAGGAGCGTCTGCGCGCATCCCTGACCACGCGCTTTGCCAAAACCGACGCGCAGGTCGCTTCATCCAAGTCCACACTGTCGTTCCTGCAGGCGCAGATCGACGCCTGGAACGCGCAGAGAGACTGAGGACGGCCAGATGCTCGCCACGACCGATCCCCACGAAGCCTATCGCCGCAGCGCCTTCGACGCGCGCGTGCAGAGTGGCGACACCGCCGCGCTGGTTCTGCTGTGCCTGGAACAGGCCATTGCCGGACTGGGCGGCGCGCTGCTGGCGCACGAGCGCAACGATCCGGCCGCGCGCAGCCGGGCGCTGACCCGCGCGCTGACGGCCATCACCGCGCTGGAAATGGGCGTGGACCGGACCGCCCCGCTCGCCAGTTCGCTGTTGCAGCTTTACGGCGCGGCGCGGAGGGCCGTGCTGGAGAGCGTGGTCGGTTTCCAGCCCGAGCTG
The DNA here is from genome assembly GCA_035555595.1 of Croceibacterium sp. Taxonomy (GTDB): domain Bacteria; phylum Pseudomonadota; class Alphaproteobacteria; order Sphingomonadales; family Sphingomonadaceae; genus Croceibacterium_A. The sequence goes on from DATMGK010000098.1 coordinate 4,332, forward strand.
CTGACGCCGGTGAAAGCGGATCTGCTTGAAATAGAAGCGGCATTGCGTTCGGCCGGCCGAAATCAGGCCGCAGGCGACGGCAATGGCGCGATGGCCCCTACCAATGGTTAACCCATAGGTAAGAATACTGAATTGGCGCGGTTCCCCGCATGACGGAATGACCGCCAGCGGCACAATGTTGGGGATGTGTCGCAAATGGCGCCCGCGTGAGCGAGCGCCGGGATCGTAACAGGGCGGGTTCAGACGGGGAAAACGGACACGCCCGGTCACCGGGGGGCCTTTGTTATGGGCGAAAAGTCCAGGAATATGCATATCCACGTGATCGACGGCGATTTCCGCCGCCGGGCACAGATTTCCAGCGCGCTCGTCAATCGGGGCCTGCATACCGAAATATACGAAAGCGCGGCCGAATTCCTGCGCACCCTGCCCGCCGAAGGGGCCGTGCTGATACACGAGGATCCCGGCAGGGACGATTTGCGCGAATTTTTCGACACTGTGCGCGAACAGGGCCGTTTCTATCCCGTTTCCGTCTATTGCGAGATACCTGCCGCAGAGCGCATCGTCCGCGCCATTCGCAATGGGGCAACCGATTATCTGCTGTGGCCGTTCGAGGCCCGGTTGTTCGAAACGACGCTGGGGAACCTGATCGAGGAAGGCGACCGCCAATCGCGGATGGTCAATGAAAGGGGCCGCGCGAAGGCCAAGGTGGCCCTGCTGACCCGCCGCGAAACAGATGTGCTGATTTCCCTGCTGGACGGCAATTCCAACAAGGAAGTGGCCGAGGAACTGGCAATCAGCCCGCGCACGGTGGAAATCTATCGCAAGAACATGATGTTCAAGCTGAGCGCGAAATCCGCGTCCGAGGCGGCGCGGATCGCCATGCATGCCGGCCTGTGGGATGTGCGAAACAGCCTGGCGACGCCCCCTACTCCGTCTATCGAAATGGGAACGGGACTGGCGGCAACGAGCCTATAAAATGGTGCTGCGCCTGCTGCGTCCGGTCTGGTCGCGGCAGGCGCACCCTTCAGGCTTACATTTGTATACCGGATAGCCTAGAAGGCCCCGACCCGTCGATGTTCCGGAGGAGGGGTATTGCGGATCGCATTGCTGGAAGACGACGCCGAAATCGGCCGTCAGATCGAGCAGACCACTTTCGGTGCCGGTCATTCCTGCCAGATATTTCGTACGGGTCGCACGCTGGTGACTTCTCTTCGCCGGGATTCCTACGACCTGCTGCTGCTTGACTGGAACCTGCCGGATACGAGCGGTTACGAAGTGCTGCTCTGGGCCCGGGAAAACCTGGACCCGTGCCCCCCGGTGATGATGATCACCAGCCGCAGCGATGACGAGGATGTCGTCAGCGCGCTGGAGGCCGGAGCCGACGATTATGTCGTCAAACCGTTCGAGCCCGGCGTGCTGGCCGCGCGCATCAAGGCGCTGCTGCGGCGAAGCTATGCCGAGGAACCGCAGGCGCTGGGGCGCGAGGAACTGCACGGCGTGACGTTCGACCATTCCGATTGCACGGTTAGCCTGCATGGCGAGGAATTCACCCTGACGGCCAAGGAATTTGCGCTGGCCGTGGTGCTGTTCCGCAACGTGCATCGCGCGATGAGCCGCACGCATCTGCTTGAAGCCGTTTGGGGCCGCAATCCCGACCTGGCCACCCGCACGCTGGACGTCCATATCTCTCGCCTGAGGACGCGGCTGGGGCTGAGGCCGGAACGCGGTTTCCGCCTGACGCCGGTTTACAATTACGGCTATCGTCTGGAAGTGGTCGAAGCTCCCCCATCCGGAAATCCGCAATGAGACTGTTTTTCGCCCTGATTCTGGCCCTGTTCGCGGTGCGCGCGGAGGCGGCCACCCCTGCGCCGGGGCAGGACCTGATCTATACCGTGAAAGCGGGCGACACCCTGATCGGCATGGCCGAACGCGGCATGAAACAATGGTCGGATCACCGAATAGTGCAGCGGATCAACCGCGTGGCCGACCCGCGCAAGTTGCAGATCGGATCGACCCTGCGCGTGCCCCGCCGCCTGCTGCGGCTGGAACCCATCGATGCGCGGGTGGCGGCGTTTCGCGGCGCGGCGCAAGTCAACGGTGGCACGGCGCGCGTGGGCATGGCGGTGGCCGAAGGGACGAAGCTGAGCACCGGGACCAACGGTTTTCTGGCGATTGAGCTGGCCGACGGCACATCGCTGACCCTGCCATCACGCGCGCGCATCGATGTTTCCACGCTGCACCGGATCGCGCTGACCGGCGATGTGGTGAAACGCTTCATGCTGGTGAACGGGCGGACCGAAACGCAGGTCACCCCGGTGCAGCGCGGCAGCACGTTCGAAATCCATACGCCGGTATCGGTGGCGGCCGTGCGCGGCACCCGTTTCCGCGTCAGCGTGGACGATGAGAATGCCGGTTCCGGCACCGGAGTGCTGGAAGGGCAGGTAGCCGTGACCGCGGGCGAAGCGCTGGTCGAAGTGCCCGCCGGGCAAGGCGTGGCGGTTTCGGCGCAGGGGCTGGGCTCTGCCGTTCCGCTGCTGCCCCGCCCCGCGCTGCTCGACCCGGAGCGGTTGCAGGACAGCGATCTTGTGACTTTCGCGGTGGAGCCGGTAGCGGGTGCGGAGTTCTACCGCGCACAATTGGCGACGGATGCCGGGTTCATCGATGTTTTCGCGGAAATTGAATCGCAGACCCCGCAACTGAGCGCAGAAGGCGTGCCGAACGACAGCCTGTTCGCGCGCTTCACCGCCATTTCGGCCGCCGGTCTGGAAGGCATTCCCGCCAATCACACGTTCGAGCGGCGGTTGAATACCATCACCGGCGAAGTCGGCGAGGCAGAGACATGCCCGGCGGGTCGCTGCCTGCGGTTCCGCTGGCGCACGGGCGGAGAGGGCGAGCGCCGTTTCCGTTTCCAGATCGCGCGCAGCCCCGACGGAACACCCGTGATCGACCGCACCGAATTGACCGGAAGCGAACTGGTAATCACCGATCTGGAACCGGGCACCTATTTCTGGCGCGTGGAAAGCGCCATCCTGCTCGATGGCGGACGCCGCCAGTCGCGCTGGATGGAACAGCAGGAATTGCAGGTCGCCCCGGTGAGCCGGTGATCGCGTGGCCGGGCTGACGCGCGAACGCCGTATCGTCAGCGAATGGCTGGCGGTCGCGCTGATCGCCACGTTGGGCATCGCGCTGGTGGTGGCCACCGACCTGTTCCAGCGCGCGGACAACCTCGTTTACGACCAGCTTATCCGCCTGAAGCAACGGCCCGCCAGCGATGCGGTTATCATCGTGACGATCGACGAGGAAAGCCTTGCCCAACTGGGAGGCTTCCCGTGGCCGAGGGGCCTGCATGCCCGCGCGCTGGACCGGCTGGCGGCCGCCCGGCCCGCCGCGATCCTGTATGACGTGCTGTTCATCGATCCATCGCCGGAAGACGCGGAACTGGCGCAGGCCGTCGCGCAGACGCACCCGATCCTGCCGCTGGCGATGGAAATCCCCGGCCGCAATGGCGAGGCGGTGAGTGTGGCCCTGCCCCTCCCCACACTGCGGGAGGCCGGTGCGCGGGTGGGCCATGCGAACCTTTCGCCCGATGCGGACGGGATTGTGCGCCGCGCCTATCTGGCCGAAGGCACAGACGGCACGCTGTGGCCGCATGTGGCGGCGCTGGCCGCCTGCGCCGCGACCGGCAAGGCCTGCGAGTTGCCCCGTGCCACGGAAAGCGAGGGGCTGGTTCGCGCAGAGCCGTTCCTGATACCGTTCGCGGGCGGGCGGGAGCATTTCCGCATGGTGCCCTTTCGCGCGCTGCTGGATGGCGCGGTGCCGCCGGACTATTTCACCGGTAAAGTCGTGCTGATCGGCGCGACCGCCGCCGGGATGGGCGACGCCTATGCCACCCCGCTGGCAGAACGGAACACGCTGATGCCCGGCGTGGAACTGAACGCCAACATCATCGATGCGCTGATGGCCGGGCGCGCGATCGCCCCGGCTGGCGCGGCGACCCGCTATGCCATGGCCCTGTTGCCACTATGGCTGATGCTGGCGGGCTTCCTGCTGGCCCGGCCGCGCTTCAATTTCGTGCTGGGGCTGGCGCTGAGCGCGGCGACACTGGGCACGAGCGCGGCGCTGTTCGCGGTGGGTGGCCTGTGGGCATCGCCCGTGGCGGCGCTGGTCGGCCTGATCGCCGTCTATCCGCTGTGGGCATGGCGGCGGCTGGAGGCGACTACATCCTATCTGCGCGAGGAGTTCGAGCGGTTCCGCCACGATCCCGATCCCCTGCTGGCGGCTGCCCGTCCGACGGGGGATGCCGTGCAGACGGACATCGAATTGCTGCGCGGCGCGATCGCGCACCTGCGTTCGGCCACACGCCAGCGTGAAGAGGCCCTGCGGTTCCTGACGCACGACATGCGATCGCCGCAGGCATCGATCATCAGCACGCTGGCCCTTTCCGAAGGTGCTGTCGACGCGGAGGTTGCGCGAAGGATAGAAGGCCACGCGCGGCGCACGCTGGCGCTGGCCGACGGCTTCGTACAATTTGCCCGGGCCGAGGCGCAACCAATCGCGCAGGACGAGGTAGACCTGCGCGACGTGGTGATTGATGCCGCGGATGACCTGTGGTCGCAATCGTCCGCACGACACATCAGGGTCGAAACCGGAGACGGGGCCAGAGCCGAGGGCGAGGAGGAAGAACCCTGCCTGACGCGGGGCGACCGCCCGCTGCTGACCCGCGCGGTAATCAACCTGCTGGGCAATGCGATCAAATACAGCCCGGAGGGTTCCACCGTGCATTGCGGCGTAGCGCGCGAGGGCAACCGCCTTGTGATCGCGATAGAGGACGAGGGGCCGGGCCTGAGCGAAGAACAGATCGCAGGCCTGTTCGAGCCGTTCCGCCGTTTCGCCCATGACGGGCCTGACGGGGCCGGATTGGGGCTGGCCTTCGTTCACATGGTCGCCACGCGGCACGGCGGCGAAGTGGCCTGCCACAGCACGCCGGGCGCAGGCAGCCGGTTCGAACTGAGCCTGGCGGCAATCGTCTAGGGCCGATCGACATTCAGGAGATGGCGTGGCGAAAATAGTGGTTTTCCGTGACCCGGAGCGCAGCGTGCTTATGGCACGTGAGCACCGGAAGCGCGGAAAGCCGCTATTTGCAGGCCGTCAGAACGGAATGTCGATTGGCCCTAGCAGGATGGCGATGCGGGCGCGGCCACCTCTTTCGGATTCAGGCTGAGCGCGGCATCCACCAGTCGTTCAATCCGCGCATCGTTGAACCCGCCCGCCATGCGGCGCTGAGACGACGCCTGATAGACCGGCGCACCCGTCCCCGCGTCGATAATACGCACGGTAAGCGTCAGCACCCGGCCACCGCCCAGCAGCCACCCTTTTCCGCGCTGTTCCACCCAGGCAGGCGTGGCCGCATCGCAGGGGTCGGCAATATAAGCGCCCACTGCCCGTGACCGCTCCGCCCCGCCCACCTGAACGAGAAGATCGGGATTGGCCGACGGTTCAAAACCCAACTCACGCAATTTGCGCTCCACATGCGGAGCAGCGATGCGGCCCACATTGTCCAGCGGTTCCGCCAGCGCGAAAGTGGCCGCCCCTTCCGGCACGCCCCGCCCGATCGGCATTGCGCTCACGCCGGGATTACCGGCACACCCCGCCATCAGCACGCTCGCGATTCCAGAGGCGACGACGGCCTTCAGCCGTGCCGTTCTCTCAGCAATCATGTCCGCAACCCCTCCAAGCCAGCCCCTGACAAACCGAATTCCACCGAACCCGATGAATAAACGCACCAGCAGTGAATTGGCCTCACGTATGGAGTGAAAAAATCCGCCACGCGAATCGCGGAAAACGCGGAGCACGCATTTACCGGTTTCAACGCTGGAGGGATGCCCGAACGGCCAGAGTGGCGGCCCGAAAAACCGGGACACCTCGTCGCGCAGTTCATGACGAGGCGTCCCGGAGCAGCGCAAAGGGTCCGGGGCTGCGCTGCCATTACTCCTGTAATGACGAGCGCCGGACGTTACATCAGCGGAAACAATTGTTTACATCCGCACGGCGAAAACAGAGCCGTGACCGCCACGATGGCGAAGGCGCTTTTATCGATTGGGGAGGTGGAGCGGGTGAAGGGAATCGAACCCTCGTCGTAAGCTTGGGAAGCTTCTGCTCTACCATTGAGCTACACCCGCAAGGCGTTGGAATAACGTTCTTATTCTTTTGAAAAACGCTGATCGTTCCAACGATTCCAATGTTGGATTTCCAACATTGGCTTGCTGCCGCGTCGCTAGCGGCGCGCGCCCCGCTGGTCAACGGCGACTGTAAGGGTGCCTGCCCCAATATCGCCGCGATGCCGACGGCAAGGCTCGCAAGGCAAGCGGCGAAAATATTGGGCGCTTCGACCGTTGACAGAAGGCCGCCCACCCCCCTAAAGGCCGCGCCCTACCCCGTGCCCAGATGGCGGAATTGGTAGACGCACCGTCTTCAGGTGGCGGCGCTCGAAAGGGCGTGGAGGTTCGAGTCCTCTTCTGGGCACCACTTCATCCAACAGACATGCCTGCGGGCAATCGGCGGATCGTGGAACGGGCGGCGCGGGTTGCCCTGGCCGCGCGTTGCGGTCGCTTTTCTTCTGGCGTGGTCTGCGGCAGAGTGTGCGGGTGGGAAAGAGCGCAGAGATGACCGCGAGCCAATCCGTTCTGGTGCTGACCACCGGCGGGACGATCGACAAACAGTATTTCGACGCCCTCAGCGCCTATCAGGTGGGCGGAACGATGGTGGCCCGGCTGCTGGAGATCGCGCGGGTGACGCTGCCGTTCGAGATCGTCGAACTGGCGCGCAAGGACAGCCTGGAACTGGACGATGAGGATCGAGCTCGCATTGTCGAGGCGGTGAGCCAGGCGCAGACCGACCGGATCGTCATCACGCATGGCACCGATACGATGACGGTTACGGCCGCCGCGCTGGCGGGGATCGAGGGCAAGACGATTGCGCTGGTGGGCGCGCTGGCGCCTGCGCGATTCAGCGAAAGCGACGCGGCTTTCAATCTCGGCATGGCATTCGCCACGGCACAGGTTGCGCCGGCCGGGGTCTATATCACGATGAACGGAACCGTGTTTCCAGCGGATAAGGTGATGAAGGATCGCGAGCGCGGCGCTTTCGTGACGAATCCCGCCTGACCGCACGCGCGTTCGAGATCGGGACAGGGTCGAAATTGACAATATCTGTGGCGGCTCAGGCTGCCGATGGCTATTGGACTCTGCAGATTGGTCGCTCTATGCGCGCCTTCAAGGCGCTTTGAGCGCCAGAGGGATTCCAGGGAGTTTTACATGCCGCTCGTCAACATGAAGCCGCTGCTGCGCGACGCAATGGATAACGGATATGCCGTCGCCGCATTCAATCTGGTCGACTATGGAACGACCAAGGCGATGGTCGCCGCGGCCGAAGAACTGAATGCGCCGGTGATCTGCCAGACCAGTTCGAAGACCATCGAATACTGGAGCCACAAGGAAATCGTTTCGTGGGTCCGCACCGTGGCTGAGGATTCGGCGGTGCCGGTGGTCCTGCACCTCGACCACTGCAAGGATCTGGCGATGATCGAGGCCTGCGCGCGTGAGGGGTGGACGTCCATCATGATCGACGCATCAGCCCTGCCCTTCGAAGAGAATCTGGAGATGTCGAAGCGCGTGCGCGACATTGCCGAGAAGTATGGCGTGGGCATGGAGGCCGAACTGGGCCAGATCATGGGTGTCGAAGACGACATGCATGTGGCCGAGGAAGATTCGGTTCTGACCGATCCGGAAGACGCGAAGAAGTTCTGCGACGCGCTGGATCTGTCGGCGTTTGCCTGCGCCGTCGGCACCGCCCACGGATACTACAAGGGTGAGCCGAAAGTTGACTTCGACCGGATCGCGGCGATCAACAGCCTGACCAAAACGCCGATGGCCCTGCATGGCGGCACCGGCCTGTCGGACGAGACATTCGCCAAGGCGATCGCCCGCGGTTCGGCCAAGGTGAACATCTCCACCAACCTGAAGCACGTCTTCGTGCAGAGCTTCGTCGATTATCACACCGCAAAGCCCAACGATTTCGAACCGCTGCGGCTGATCGACGCGCAGTACAAGGCGTGCAAGACCATGTTCGGCGGCTTCATCGAGAAGTTCGGCGGCAAGGATCGCGGCCCCGCCTTCCTGGCGAAGCTGGGCTGAAGGGCGCACGCGGGATGATCAAGGCACTGATTTTCGATTGCGACGGCGTGCTCGTCGATACGGAGCGTGACGCGCATCGGGTGGGTTTCAATCTGGCGTTCAAGGAATTCGGCATCGACGCCGAATGGGACGTGGCGCTGTATGGCAAGCTGCTGCTGGTCGCTGGCGGCAAGGAGCGGATGTGGGCCTATTTCGACGAATACGGCTGGCCCGCCGGCGCCGAAAGCGACGAGAAGAAGGACGCGCTGATCCTGGATCTGCACAAGACCAAGACGCGCATCACATCGGAACTGGTGGCTGACCTGCCCGTTCGCCCCGGCATCCTGCGGATCGTGGACGAGGCGATGGCGGCCGGCGTGCGGCTGGGCGTGTGCACGACTTCCAACCCCAAGTTCATCGACGCGGTGCTGGACCTGTTCGGGCCGGAACGGAAAGCCGCGTTCGAATTCGTCCATGCGGGCGACGTTGTGGCGAAGAAGAAGCCCGCGCCGGACATCTACCTGCTGGCGCTGGAAACGCTGGGCCTGCCGCCGGGCGAATGCATGGTGATCGAGGACAGCCGCAACGGGCTGCTGGCCGCGCGCGGCGCCGGGCTTCCCACGCTTGTCACCACCAGCACCTATACGGTTGAAGAGGATTTCACGGGCGCGGTGAAGGTCGTGCCGGAACTGGGCGACGAGCCCAATGTCAACGTCAGGCTTGCCGATCTGGGCGAGCTGGCCGCCACAGCCGCGGCCTGAGGGAGAGGATAGAATGACCGAGATTTCGCAGGGCCAGATCGAGCAGGCGATTCAGACGACCTGCAAGACCGTGCTCAGGAACGAACACTATTTCTCCGACCTGGACGGTCTGGCGGGCGACGGTGACTTCGGCACTTCGCTGGCGACCGGCTTCCGCGTGATCCAGAAGGACTGGGACGGCATCGACAAGAGCGATATCGGCGCGATGTTGCTGAAGATTTCCATGCTCGTCAGCAAGCATGTGGGCGGAAGCTCCGGCCCGATCTGGGGCACCGGCTTCATGAAGG
>DATMGK010000099.1:0-99531 GCA_035555595.1 Croceibacterium sp.
GGCCAGCCAGATGTAGAAACTCAGGTGGACGGTATGCTTCGCCGCATCGATGTCCTCCACCATTTCAAGGATCGCGGCATTGCCGTTGGCCGCCAGGCGCGCACGATTGCCCCCGGTGGGCGGTAGATTGTTGACCGTTTCGGCAAGCGCGAATGGCGCGGCATAAGCCGTTTCCGCCAGCATGCGCCGCACCGGCTCCTTGGCGGCGGGGTGGGGCAGATGCGCCTCTATCCGGCGATAGCGTTCACGCCGCCCGGCGCTGATCCGCGCCTCTCCCAGCAACAGGTATGCGATGATGCCCACTACGGGCACTGCCAGAACGCTGACCAGCCAGGCGATGCGCGATGCCGGTTCCCGCTGCGGGCGCAGGATGATGCGCGCGATGATCAGCAGTTGCAGCGCGAGGTACAGGACCGATCCGGCCAGGGCGATTTCCGGCTCCATCGCCGCAATTCACCGTGACTGGCGGCAAAAGGCCAGCGCTTTCGTCGTTTCAGAACTGATCGGCCACATCCGCCAGCCGGGTCAGCCGTGCGGGCGCTACCGCACGCCAGCTCCGTTCCAACCATTCGCCCACATGGTCCCAGTCCACGCCGGGGCGGTTCAGGATCACGCCAACCCACCCGCTCGCGCCGTAATAGGCCGGGCGATAGTATGTTTCCGGGTCGCGTTCGATCAGTGCGGCCAGCTCGTCAGGTCCGCTGGTCTTTACCAGCAGGCCGATCTCGTTCGTGCCGTGATGCCGGTCAGCGAAATAGGCGAAGTATTTGCCGCTCTGGCCGCCGGTGCGCCAGCCGGGCGAGCCGTGGCTGTCCCGTTCTTCCACTTCCGGCAGTGACAGCGCCTTCCCGCGCACCTGTTCCAGCAGCCATTCGGCACTGAACGGGCGGCTGACATAGTCGGCCAGCATCCGGGGATAGAGTTGGTATTCGGCCATCAGCACGCGGGCTGAAAGGCTGTCGGGCGTGTCGTCCGGCAGAATATGCACCGGCACCTGTCCCAGCAGCGGTCCGCCATCCAGTTCCGGCGTCACCACATGCACGGAACACCCGCCATGCGTATCGCCTGCCTCGATCGCCCGCTCGTGCGTATGCAGGCCCTTGTATTTGGGCAGCAGGGAAGGGTGGGTGTTCACCATTCGCCCGGTCCATCCTTCGACGAAACCGGCCGTCAGAACCCGCATGTATCCGCAAAGCGCGATATATTCCGCCCCCGCATCGCGCAGGGCTGCGTCCATCACCGCCTCATGCGCCTCGCGCTCCATGCCCCGGTGGGAATGGGCGAAAGTGGCAATGCCTTCCGCCGCCGCGATCTTCAGGCCACGCGCCTCCAGCACGTTGCTGACGACCAGCACGATTTCATAGGGGCAGCCCGGCAGGCGCGAATGAAACAGCAGCGAGGACATGGTTGTCCCGTTGCCGGAAAGCATGACGGCAATGCGCGCCTTCTCAGGCATTATGCGTCGCGCTCCAGTCGGCCTTCGCGCTCCATGTTCCTGCCGCGCCGCGCACGGTGCAGCCGCGCGGCCCCTCGATCACTTCGCCCACGCGGAACACTTCTTCGCCCGCCGCTTCCAGTTCGGCCGCCACTTCGCGCGCCAGTTCCGCCTGCACGGCCAGAATCATTCCCACGCCGCAGTTGAAAGTGCGCGCCATCTCGCCTGGTTCGATGTTGCCCTGCGCCTGCAGGAAAGCCATCAGGCCCGGCTGTTCCCACGCATCGGCATCGACCACTGCGTGGGCGCCATCTGGCAGCACGCGCGGGATATTCTCCAGCAGGCCGCCGCCGGTGATATGGGCCAGCGCATCGATCTTGCCCGCGCGCACCGTGGGCAACAGACCCTTCACGTAAATCCGCGTTGGTTCCATCAGCGCATCGATCAGCAGCCGTTCGGCATCGAACAGGGCGGGGCGGTCGAGTCGCCATGCCTTGTCCTCCGCCAGTCGGCGCACCAGCGAATAGCCGTTGGAATGCACGCCGGAACTGGCCAGCCCCAGCAGAACATGCCCTGGCGCGACCTTCTCGCCGGTCAACTGCTCGCCGCGTTCCACCGCGCCCACGCAGAAGCCCGCCAGATCATAGTCACCAGCGGCATACATGCCTGGCATTTCAGCCGTCTCGCCCCCGATCAGCGCACATCCGGCGATGGTGCAGCCGCGCGCGATACCGGCAATGACGCGTTCCGCCACCCCGGTGTCCAGCTTTCCGGTGGCGAAATAATCCAGGAAAAACAGCGGCTCCGCGCCCTGAACGATCAGGTCGTTGACGCACATCGCCACCAGATCGATTCCCACCGTGTCGTGTCGGCCAGTATCGATCGCCAGCTTCAGCTTGGTGCCCACGCCGTCATTCGCGGCGACCAGCAGCGGGTCGGAATATCCGGCGGCCTTCGGATCGAAGAACCCCCCGAATCCCCCGATTTCCGCATCGGCGCCCGGCCGGCGAGTGGCTTTCACCAGCGGACCGATGGCCTTGACCAGCGCGTTCCCGGCATCGATCGAAACGCCCGCTTGGGCGTATGTATAACTGTTATCGGCAGACATATGCGGGTGCTTTATCGCTTCGCGCTTGGATTTCCACTCGCCATTGGGCAAAAGGCGGCCGATTTCCCCGATGGCCAGTCTTTCTATCCCTGAAACTCCCGGCAACCGCCGCCTTCCATACCTCATCGTGGGGGCGCTGGCGCTTGCGCTGGGCGGGGGGCTCGTGGTGGCGCAGGTGCTGGGTGACCGGGGCATCCCGCCGGTAGCCGCCAGCACCGATATCGAGGTTCACGGCATCGAAGTGGATGTCACCGGCAAAAATCCGGAAGAAGCGCGCCAGAACGGCTGGAAACTCGCCCAGCGGGAAGCGTGGAAGAAGCTTGATGGCCCAGCGATTTCCGACAGCCAGCTTCAGGGCCTCGTTTCTGCCGTCATCGTGGAGACTGAACGGCTCAGCCAGCGGCGCTATATCGCCACGCTGGGCGTGGTGTTCGATCGTGCTCGCGCAGGCGGTCTGCTGGGCGGCGGTGGCGAACGGTCCCGCTCGGCCCCGATGCTCACTCTGCCGGTGCTGATCTCCGGCGGCACGCAAACCATGTTCGAAGTGCGCAACCCATGGCAGCGCGCATGGGCTGAACATCAGATGGGCGCCAGCGCGATCGATTATGTGCGCCCGGTCGGCTCTGGCGGCGAATCGCTGCTGCTGACTTACGGCCAGACCAATCGGCGCAGTCGTGCATGGTGGACGGGCATTCTGGATCAGTTCGGCGCCGCTGACGTGCTGATTCCCATCGCACGGTTGAACTATACTTATCCCGGCGGGCCCGTCGAAGGGCATTTCACCGCCCGCCACGGCCCTGACAGCAAGTATCTGGGCGAATTCACCTTGCGGGTGCCCACTGCGGACCAGTTGCCGCAGATGCTGAAGCAGGCGGTCCAGCGCTTCGATTCGCTGTTTACCACTGCGCTGGCTCAGGGCGTGCTGCGGCCTGATCCGACCTTGCGGCTGGAGGACATCGAACTCAAACCCGAAGTCCGCGCCCTGATAGAGGCTGCGCGCCGCGCGGAAGAACTGCAGGCCGGTGCGTCCGAACAGGTGCCGGATGAAAGCGCGCTCGCGCCCGATGGCTCCGCCGCGCCGACTCAGTCACCGGCCGATGCCGCCGCCACCGTCAATACTTTCACGGTGCAGGTCGCCACGCCTGACGCCGCGTCCTTCGATGCCGCCCTGTCCGCTGTTCGCGGCGCGGCCGGGGTGCGGGGCGCTTCGGTCAGCAGCACGGCCATCGGCGGCACATCGGTGCTGCGCGTCAGCTTCGCGGGCGAGATCGGCGATCTTGCCGCCGCCTTGCGCGCCCGTGGCTGGCAGGTGACCCAGGGCAGCGGCGCGCTCGGTATTTCGCGCTGATCGCGGCGATGAGCCAGATCGCCCTACCGCTGGCGGCGTCCCGTAACGGGCCGTCGCGGATCGTGATCGGCCCCGCCAATGCTCATGCCGCCGAATCGCTGAACCGGCCGCAGTCGTGGCCCTTCCGCACAGCCGTTCTCACCGGCGCGCCACGATCGGGTAAATCGCTGCTGGCCCGCTGGTTCGCGGAAAGTGGCGGGGGCGAAGCGATCGACGATGCCCAGACGATGGACGAGGCCGCGCTGTTCCACCGCTGGAACCGCGCGCAGGAACAGGGCACCGCGCTGCTGATCGTCGGTGGAGAGCCGCCGTGGCGGATAGAACTGCCCGATCTTCGCTCGCGCCTGTCCGCCGCCCTTCAGCTTGAAATCGGCCTGCCTGATGATGGCATGGTGGAAGAACTGCTCTTCACTTTGGCGGAACAGCGCGGCCTGCCGCTGGGGGCGGATGCGGCGGCCTATCTGGTGCCGCGCGCGGGCCGTTCCTTTGCCGAGATTGAGCGGCTGGTCGCCATGATCGACCGGCTCAGCCTTGAACGAAAGGTGCCTGCCACCCACTCTATATGGCGCGCCGCGCTGGAGGCGGTACACGGTCCGGAAGAGCCTCGCTTGCTTTAGGCGGCGAATTGAGGGAAACGATTCACGCTATGTTCGATCGGCTGTTCGCCTATCTGGACTCGATCCGCGCGCGTGACCCTGCTCCGCGCTCACGGGCGGAGATCCTGCTTTACCCCGGCGTCTGGGCGCTGGCGTTTCATCGTCTGGCGCACTGGCTGTTCGAGGCGGAGCTTTATTTCCTTGCCCGCTTCGTCAACCACACCTCACGCTGGCTGACCGGGATCGACATTCATCCCGGTGCGAAGATCGGCCGCAATTTCTTTATCGATCACGGCTTCACGGTTATCGGCGAAACGGCGGATATCGGTGATAACGTCACCATTTATCAGTGTGTTACGCTGGGCGGCACCAATCCCACCAATGGGGAAGGGGGCAAGCGCCACCCCACGCTGTGCGACAATGTCATCATCGGTTCCGGCGCGCAGATCATTGGCCCGATCGTGGTTGGTGAGCGCGCTCGTGTGGGCGCCAACGCCGTGGTGACGGACGATGTGCCCGAAGGCGCGACCATGATTGGCCTGAAGGCACGCTCCACTCTCGTCCCCGCCGAAACCTGGCTGCGCGAATTCATCCCTTACGGCACGCCGTGCGATGATTCTGCGGAACCTTCGGCGGAACGTGTGCAATCGCTGGAGAAGGAAATTGCCAGCCTGCGTGCAGAGATGGAAGCGCTGAAGCAGAGCATCGGCGTGGCCGCCCCGGCAACCCTGTTCCCCGGTGACGAACCGGGGCCTGAACCTCGGAAGCAGGGCGTCAAGCGCTGATGCGGGGTGTCCCCAACGGCGGCGGCAATATCGTTCCTTTTCCGGGCCACACGGCGCCGCAGCAGGTCTGCTTCGATCGCTTGGAACTGACGCGCATCCTCAATCTTTACGGCCGCATGGTCGCCGCCGGGGAATGGCGCGATTATGCGATGGATTTCACCCGCGATTTTGCCGCCTTCGCTGCATTCCGCCGCACGGCGGACGTGCCGCAGATGCGGATCGAAAAACGCCCCGAACTTCGCCAGCGGCAGGGCATGTGGGCTCTGTTCGGCGAACACGGGCAAGTGCTGAAGCGCGGGCACGAACTCGCCGGTGTGCTGGCCCCGATGGAGCGGCGACTGGTCAAGCTGGTCAGCGAATAACGAAAATCAGGCGGTGGCGGGCGTAAGCGCTTCCAGCGCGCCCACCAGATCGTCGTAGCGGTCGATCACGGTATCGGCCCCCAGTTCCTCCGGCGGCACATCGTTATAGCCGAAGCTCAACGCTACCACCGGCACCCCGGCATTGCGCGCGGCCAGCACATCGAAGGTGGAATCGCCCACCATCGCGAAGCTGCCCCCGCCGCACTGGCGGATGGCTTCCTCGATCATGTCCGGCGCTGGTTTGGACCGGCCCGGGCCCAGCGTGTCGCCGCCGATGATGCAGGCGAATCGCTCGCTCATGCCCAGCGCGTCCAGCAGCTTGCGGGCGTAAGCCTCGATCTTGTTCGTCACCACGGCCAGCGTCACCCCGCGCGCCGCCAGCGCGTCCAGCGCGTCGAGGCAGCCGGGGTAGGGCACCGTATAATCGGCGATATGCGCTTCGTAGTGGTCCAGCAGCACCCTGTGCGCGGCGTCGAATTCCGCATCCGGCAATTCACCGCCCGTCAGTTCCAGCCCGCGCTTCAGCATCTGGCCAGCGCCACCGCCGATCAAGCGGCGGGTCGCGTCAGCGGGGATGGCGTCACGGCCCAGCGATGCCAGCGCGTGATTGAGCGCCGGGGCCAGATCGAGGTTGGAATCGACGAGGGTGCCGTCGAGATCGAACCCGACGATGGCAAAGGGGAAATCGGTCATCCCCGTCGCCTTGCCGCAGCTGTATGGAAACGGCAACGGAATGATGGCATTCCCGTTTGCATGAATGATTTGCCTGATACCGCGTCCACCCCACTTGCAGTCGTGATCCTCGCCGCCGGCAAGGGCACCCGGATGAAAAGCACGCTCCACAAGGTGCTCCACCCCATCGCCGGGCGGCCGATGCTGGAACATCTGCTGGCCAGTGTATCCGCGCTCGAACCTGCCCATACTGTCGTTGTCGCAGGCCACGGCCGCGATCAGATCGAGCGCGCGGTGGGCGACCGCGCGGCGATCGTTCTGCAGGAACCTCAGCTTGGCACAGGCCACGCGGTGCAGCAGGCGGAACCGGCGCTGGCAGGCTTCGCCGGTGACGTGCTGGTGCTTTACGGCGATGTGCCCTTCGTTTCCGCCGCCACGATGCGCCGGATGCTGGGCCGCCTGCGTGAAGCAGACGCGCCCGCCGCCGTTGTCCTGGCCTTCCGCGCTGCCGATCCGGGCGCCTATGGCCGGGTCATCAGCGAAGATGGCAGCACCGTTGCCCGCATGGTCGAATTCAAGGACGCGAGCGAGGCGGAACGTGCGGTAAACCTCTGTAATTCCGGCATGATGGCAGTGGCCGCGGCGGACCTGTTCGCTCTGCTGCGCCGCGTCCGCAACGAAAATGCGGCTGGTGAATACTACCTGCCGGACGTGGTGATGGAAGCGCGTGCGGACGGGCGACCCAGCGCGTTCGTCGAAACGGATGAGGCAGAGGTGCGCGGCATCAACAGCCGCGCCGAACTGGCCGCCGCGGAACGTCAGTGGCAGGAATTTCGCCGCGATGAAGCGATGGCGGATGGCGTCAGCCTTGCCGCGCCGGAAACGGTATTCTTCAGCTGGGACACCCGGCTGGGCCGCGATGTCACGGTTGAACCCAATGTCGTGTTCGGGCCCGGTGTCGAAGTGGCCGATGGCGCAACAATCCACGCCTTCTGCCACCTTCAGGGCGCGCGCATCGGCGCCGGTGTTTCCGTCGGCCCCTTCGCGCGCCTGCGGCCCGGCGCTGTGCTGGAAGCCGGCTCGCGCGTCGGCAATTTCGTAGAGGTCAAGAACGCGGTTCTGGGCGAAGGCGCGAAGGCCAATCACCTGACTTATCTGGGTGATGCCAATGTCGGGGCAGGGGCCAATATTGGCGCTGGCACGATCACCTGTAACTACGACGGCTATTTCAAGCATAAGACGGAAATCGGCCGGGGCGCGTTCATCGGTTCCAACAGCGCGCTGATCGCTCCGGTCCGGATCGGAGCGGATGCCATCGTGGCGGCAGGTAGCGCCGTCACCAGCGATGTTGCTGATGGGGAACTGCGCCTTGTCAGGGCGGAACAGCTGGTGAAGCCGGGTTGGGCCGATCGCTTCCACGACGCGATGAAGCGGAAGAAGGCCGAACAGCGCAAATAGCACTTGCGGTGATATTCCGATATGATATCAGGATATCACTATGACGCGCATTCTCGCCGATCTGCCTGATGAGGACATCAACTGGCTTGATGCGATTGCCACTGAAAGCGGCCGCTCGCGCGCAGCGCTGTTGCGCGATGCGGTCAGCGCTTTCCGGGCCGAAAACACCGACTGGATAGAGCGCGGCTGCGGCCTGTGGACGCGCCATGGCGGCGGGCAGGACGGCGATGATTTTGAGGAAGCGGCCCGCCCCGGCTGGTCCACCCTTTCCGATCAGGACGCGTCCGAAGCGTGAGCGATATCTATTTCGACAGCGGCGTTGTGGTCGATGTCCTGTCCGGGCATCCGAAGGCGATTGCCGAATTGCGCCGTGCCAGACGGCCCTGGGTGTGCCGCACCAGTTGGCTTGAAATTCTGGGTGCGGCGCCCGTTTCCGCGCGGGAAGAAACCGAACGTTTCCTTTCCAACTTCTCGATGCGAGAAATTTCGCCTGAAATCGCCCGCCGCGCGGCCAACCTGCGCTTTGAACGACCCAACATCGATCTGGGCGCGGCGCTGGTGTTCGCAGCCGCGCAGGAACACGGCGGCATCCTCGTCACCCGCAATATCAAGGATTTCCCGGCCGCCACGCCGGGCATCCGCATTCCCTATCTCGTCTAATCAAGGATTGAACGGCACATGTGCGGCATCATCGGCATCGTCGGCAGGCACCCCGTCGCGGAGCGGCTGGTGGATGGCCTGCGCCGCATGGAATATCGCGGCTATGACAGCGCCGGCATCTGCACCCTGCACGGCGGGGAACTCGTCCGTCGCCGGGCAGAGGGTAAGCTGGCGAACCTTGAACGGGAACTGGCGCGAAACCCCGCCTCTGGTGAAGTCGGCATCGCGCATACCCGCTGGGCCACCCACGGCGCGCCTACCGCGAACAACGCCCATCCCCATTCCACGGGGGAGGTGGCGCTGGTTCACAACGGCATCATCGAAAATTTCAAACCTTTGCGAGAGGCGCTGATCGCGCGTGGCCGCAAGTTTGAAAGCGAAACCGACACGGAAATCGTCGCCCACCTCGTTTCGGAACGGGTGGAGCAGGGGCTCAGCCCGCAGGATGCGGTGCGCGAGGTTCTGCCGCAGTTGCGCGGCGCCTTCGCGCTGGCGATCGCGTTCCGCACCCATCCCGATATGCTGATCGGCGCGCGGCTCGGCTCACCGCTGGTGGTGGGGTACGGAGACGGCGAAACCTATCTCGGTTCCGACGCGCTGGCGTTGGCCCCCTTGACGCAGAAGATCGCCTATCTGGAAGAAGGCGACTGGGTCGTCATCACCCGCGAAGGCGCGGAAATCTTCGACAAGGACAATCGCGCAGTGGAGCGGGAGGTGACCACCTCCGGCGCATCCGCCGCCGCGATTGAGAAGGGCCAGTACCGGCACTTCATGCAGAAGGAGATTTTCGAACAGCCGACGGTGGTGGCGCAGACGCTGCGCAGCTATCTCCGCCCGGTCGAAATGCAGGTGGCTCTGCCGCAGATCGATTTCGACCTTTCGGCGATCGATCGTGTCACCATCGTCGCGTGCGGCACCAGCTACTACGCTGGCATGGTGGCGAAATACTGGCTGGAACAGTTCGCCCGCGTGCCGGTGGATGTCGATTACGCCAGCGAGTTCCGTTACCGCGAACCCGTGCTCGCCCCCGGCGGGCTGGCCCTGTTCATCTCGCAAAGCGGTGAGACGGCCGATACTCTGGCCGCCCTGCGGCACTGCCGCGAACAGCAGCAGACCATCGCCGTCGTCGTCAACGTGCCGACCAGCTCCATGGCGCGAGAGGCGGACTTGCTGCTGCCCACTCACGCTGGTCCCGAAATCGGCGTCGCTTCGACCAAGGCGTTCACCTGCCAGCTCGCCGTTCTGGCCGCGCTGGCCGCGCACTTCGCGGTCAAGAAGGGCCGCCTGTCCCGCGATGAAGAGGCAGAGATCGTGCGCCATCTGCTCGAAGCGCCCGCCTGCCTCAACGCGGCGCTGGACCATGATGATGAAATCGCGGCGATGGCGCACCTGATCGCCCCGGCGCGTGACGTGCTCTATCTCGGGCGGGGTTCTGATTTCCCGTTGGCGCTGGAAGGCGCACTGAAGCTGAAGGAAATCAGCTACATTCATGCGGAAGGCTATGCCGCCGGCGAAATGAAGCACGGTCCCATCGCGCTGATCGACGAAGCGGTGCCGGTGATCGTGCTCGCACCATCCGGCCCGCTGTTTGAAAAGACCGTGTCCAACATGCAGGAAGTCCGCGCCCGTGGCGGCAAGATCGTGTTGATCTCCGACCGTGAAGGGTTGGCGGAAGCCGGCGAGGGCTGTCTGGCGACGATCGAGATGCCGCGCGTCCACCCCCTGATCGCGCCGTTGGTCTATGCGGTGCCGGTGCAATTGCTCGCCTATCACGTTGCCGTGGTAAAGGGCACCGATGTCGATCAGCCGCGCAATCTGGCGAAGTCCGTTACTGTTGAATAGCGCACTATTCGAAAAGGCGGCGGGCCATTTTCCGCAATAGTCCCTTAAGGGCCTTTACCCACCACTAACCATTACTGGTTTACGCGCGGGGCGTGAACGGTCCCCATTCAGAGTTGCCGAAACTTCCGCTCCGCCTCACGGCGTTGCAGATCATCGGTCTGGGAAAGCCTGACGAAGGTGACTGGGCCCGCCTGCGCGCGCTTCAGTACAGCCAGCTTCATCGCGTGGCCCTGACGCGGGGCATCTGCCATGCTCTGGCCGCGATCATCACCGTGGGCACGTTCAGCACGCTGGTGCCCGGCTGGTTGCTGGCGGGGTGGCTGCTGGCCGCGTCGGGCGCGCTGATCAATTCCGTCAGGACGGATCGCAGTCTGGCCGACATCGACCGCCGGTTGATGAGCGGCCGGGAATACCGGCGGCAGTCTGTCGGCATCGCGCTTTGCGCACTGGTCTGGGCGGCGGCGCTGGTTTTATTCGTGCCCTATGGCTCGGAAGCGGAACATTTTGAGCTGTGGACGCTGATTGCGATGCTGATTGCGGCGTCGGCCGCGACCATGTCCGCCGCGCCGCTGGCCACGGTTATCTTCGCCGCCATCACCGGCGGCACCGCCGCGGTGACTTTCGCGATTAAGGGCGATCTTGGCTATGCTGCGGTAATCGTTGCCTTTCTCGCCGTCGCAATGGCGGGAACGATCGACGCTGCACGCACCAACCTGACTGCCCGCATTGCTGAACTCGGCGCGGCGGAAAAGGACGAAGTTGTCTCCCTCCTCCTGCGCGAATTCGAAGAGAACGAGGCGGACTGGCTGTGGCAGATCGACGTCAATCGCCGCGTCCGTTCCGCCAGCCCGCGCTTCGCCTATGCGCTGGGGGCGGATGTTGCTGCGATCGATGGCCAGCCCTTCATCCAGCTCGTTTCTGGCGAGACGTGGGAAACAGGGCAGTTCCCGCCCAGCCTGCATGAACTGGCTGAAAAACTGAAACGGCGGGAGAACTTCTCGAACCTTCTGGTGCAGGTCACGGTAGCTTCGGGGCGGCGCTGGTGGGAACTTTCCGGCACGCCGATGCTGGACGAAAAAGGCCGCTTCGTCGGCTTCCGCGGTGTCGGCTCTGATGTGACGGAGCAGCGGGAGGCGGATGAAAAGGTCGCCTATCTCGCTCGCTATGACACGCTGACCGGCCTGCCCAACCGCCTGATGCTGACCGAGGCTTTGGGGGAGGCCATGCGCTATTCCGACCAGTGGCGGACGCGCTGTGCTTTCCTGATGATCGACCTCGATCGGTTCAAGCATGTAAACGATTCCCTCGGGCATCAGGTGGGTGATCGCCTGCTCGCGCAAGTGTCGCAGCGGCTTCAGGCCGTGATCGGCGACGGCGAACAGAGTGGCCGTCTGGGTGGTGACGAATTCGCGGTGGTGATCCGCGACGCATCGCAGATCGGCTGCGTCGAACGGGTGGCCAATGCGATCATCCAGTCGCTGTCGCAGCCTTACGAGGTCGATCATCACCGCCTCTATGTGGGCGCCAGCGTTGGTTCGGCTGTCGGCCCGCGCGATGGCAACACGGTCGAAATGCTGATGCGGAACGCCGATCTGGCGCTCTACCGCGCGAAAGATCAGGGCGGGGGAGAGCACTGCGCCTATGAACCGGCGCTCCACGCCAGTGTGGAGGAACGGCGCCAGCTTGAACTCGCGCTGCGTCAGGCGATCGGCAACGAGGAGCTACGGCTCAATTTTCAGCCCGTGGTGGATGCGAACCGCGAAACCGTGGTCAGTTTCGAGGCGCTGCTGCGCTGGCACAGCGCCGAACATGGCACGGTGAGCCCGGCCAAGTTCATTCCGCTTGCAGAGGATACGCGCCTGATCGTGCCGATTGGCGATTGGGTTCTGCGCGAGGCATGCCGTCAGGCGGTGGGCTGGCCCGGCAACGTGAAGGTGGCGGTCAACGTTTCGGGCGAACAGTTGCTTGAACCGAACTTCTCCAGGAATGTGGTTCGCGCGCTGGCCGACAGCGGGCTGCCCGCGCACCGGCTGGAAGTGGAAGTGACGGAAAGCATCTTCCTGCGCGATGGCCGCACGGCGCGGCAGACGCTGGAAGAAGTCATGGCGCTCGGCTGTTCCATCGCGCTGGATGATTTCGGCACCGGCTATTCCTCGCTTGGCTACCTCCGCACGCTACGTTTCTCGACCATCAAGGTGGATCGCAGCTTCGTGCAGGGCGCCGCGCAGGGTAACCGGGAAAGCCTTGCCATCATCCGCGCCGTTGTGGCCATGGCGCAAAGCCTTGAGATGACAACCACGGCCGAGGGCGTGGAAACGGCGGAGGAAGTGGAACTGATCCGCAGCCTCGGCTGCAACAAGATCCAGGGTTATTACTTTGGCCGCCCGATGGAACCGGCAGAAGCGGTCGCCCTCCTGCGTCGCAAGCCCGCATCAGCGTTGGCCTGACGCCGCCGCCGTCGTCGTCGCCGCCCCTTCGTCGTCGCCGCCCCCTTCGTCATTCCCGCGAAGGCGGGAATCCAGTCAGCGCTTCAGCAGATACCCACGAGACCGCAGGCTCAGGCCGCGACCAGCGCCCTCATCGCGCTTTCGAACAGCGCCCGTCCGTCCGTTCCGCCCAGTTCCTGCTCGATCGCGCGTTCCGGGTGGGGCATCATGCCCAGCACGGTGCCGGTTTCGTTCAGCACACCGGCGATGCGCCGCTGCGATCCGTTCACTTCTTCAGCATAACGAAACGCCACGCGGCCTTCGCCTTCGATCCGGTCCAGCGTCGCTTCGTCGGCGAAATAGTTGCCGTCATGATGCGCCACGGGCAGGTGGATCGTGCTGCCCGCCTCATACCCGGCGGTGAACAGCGACTGGCTGTTTTCCACCGTCAGCGGCACGCTGCGGCAAGTGAAAGTGAGCTGTGCGTTCCGCATCAGCGCGCCGGGCAGCAGCCCGCTTTCAGTCAGGATTTGGAAGCCGTTGCAGATGCCAAGCACCGGCACGCCGCGCGCGGCCTGATCCACCACCGCGCGCATCACCGGGCTTTTCGCCGCCATCGATCCGCAGCGCAGGTAATCGCCGTAAGAGAAACCGCCCGGCACCGCGATGAAATCCAGCCCATCAGGCAGTTCAGCATCACCGTGCCACACACGAATCGCGGGCGCGCCCGAAACCTTCTCCAGCGCCACCGCCAGATCGCGGTCGCAGTTGGAGCCGGGGAAGGTGATTACGGCCGCGCGGAACGCCATTACGCCGTCTCCAGCTTCTCGATGCGGTAATTCTCGATCACCATGTTGGCCAGCAGCTTGCGGCACATCTCGTCCAGAGAGGAGTCGCTGGTGCCGTCGGCCACGTCCAGTTCTATCAGCCGGCCGACGCGGACATCCTGCACGCCGTCGAAACCCAGCCCTTCCAGTGCGTGATGCACGGCGCGGCCCTGCGGATCGAGCACGCCGGGCTTGAGGCTGACGTGAATGCGGACCTTCATCGGGCGGGGCCTTGTTCTGCTGCGGGGACTCGCCGCAGCCTATGGCGATTGTCGTCGCCGGTAACAAGAGGGCGGGGGCTATTGCCCACGCGGCAGCACCACGATTTCCAGCCGGTCCGCAGGCTTCAGATACTTCGCGGCCGTGGCCTGCACGTCGGCGGCGGTCAGGGCCTCGAAACCGGGCTTGCCGTCCAGAAACCGGGCTATGTCGTCGGGATCACTCTGCGCTCGGGCGGCCAGCGCCATCCAGCCGCCGTTGCTTTTCAGCGCGTTGTCATAGGCTTCCAGCACGGGACGGCGGGCGCGCAGCAGCACGTCATCGTCGATCGGTTCGGCGATCACTCCGCGCACGCTGTCCAGCATAGCCTCCCGCGTGGCATCCACCTGATCGGCGGCGACTTGCGCGGCCAGCGTGAAATAGCCGAACCCGGGATACGTGTCTGATTGGCTGGCGTTAACGCCGGGAGAATAAGTCTGGCCAAGCTGTTCGCGCAGGGTTTCGGTCAGTTCCACCTGAAGCACGCGCTTCAGCAGTTCCAGCCGCAGTACTTCACCCAGATCGCTATTGTCCGTGGTCGGCCAGTCCATCCGCACGATCGCCTGATCGGCCGGGCCGTCATGGTGCAAGGTGCGCTGTGCCCGGTCAGTGGTGAAGGCGCGATGGCGGTTCGCTTCATAATCGCGGAATTCCGCTTCGCGCGCGGGCAGGGCGCCCAGCGTTCTGGCCACCATGTCGATGCCTTGCGCTTCGTCGAAATTGCCAACCAGCGCCAGTTCCAGCGCGCCATGGGCCAGACGGTCCGACAGCACATCCCGCAAACGCGCAAAGCTCAGCGCCAGATAGGCGTCGCGGGGTTGCAGCGAAAATCGCGGGTCGCCGTCAGATATGATCGAGCCCAGCGCATTGCTCAGCGCGCTTTCCGGCGTGGCGGTCAGCCGGGCGAAGAAGTTCTCGATATTACGGCGGAACTGCGCCTCCCCCTGCGGGCGATAACCGGGATCGGACACCGCTGCCGCGAAAAGCTGGAGCTGAAGTTCCAGATCGCGCGGTGTCGAACTGCTGGAAAGCACCAGCGTCCGTTCCCCCAGCGCCACCGCCAGCCCCACGCTATGCCCGGCAAGCACGCTCTGAAGCTCGTCGGAGGTATACTGTCCCAGCCCGCCCACAGGCAGATAGCTGGCCAGCGCCACCGCCAGCGGATCCTCGCGGGTATTCAGCATTTGCCCGCCATCGATGTTGAGCTGCACCGAAACGCGATCCTGTTGCAGGTCCGTGTGTTTCAGGTTCAGCCTCAGCCCATTGGCAAAGACGATCTGCCTGATGCCCAGCCGCGGTTCCGCGCTGTCGGAAACGACCGTGCCGGCGGGTCCGAAGTCGGTATAGGCCCAATCGCCCAGTTGTGCCGCATTGCCCGCCAGCAGCGGCGCGGCCACACCTTCGTCCCACGCGGCTCGCAGCGCGTCCGCCCCGCCATCCGGCGCGGTCCGCCCTTCGAAACGGATCAGCGGATTGTCCAGCGGAACCAGTTCCTCTTTCAAAGAGGCGAGCACGCTTTCAGGCGTGATATGCGGCAGATGGTCCAGAAACCGCTGCAACGCGCTGGCCGGGGTGGTGGGAATCTGTCCGTCCTGCAGCAGGGTCAGCGCCCCGGTCAGGAACGCGGCATTGCTGCGGGTTTCTGCCCCGGCGGCGTTGCTTTCCAGCGCGGTGCGCAAGTTGGCGATCTGCTCAGTGACTTCCGCTTCGGTGAAGCCCTGTTCCATCGCGCGGCGATATTCGGCCTGCGCGGCTGCCAGTGCTCGCCGCCATTCGCCTTCGCCTGCGCTGACCACCAGATTGGTCGTGCGGCCCGCTTCGAACACTTCACTGGTGCTCAGCGACGCGCTGCGGAACGGTGGGTCTTCCTCTCGCGCCAGCCGCTGCAACCGGCGGTTCACGATCGCGTAGCCCAGTTGTCGCCGCACATTGGCCTCGCGGAAGGCGCGATTATCGATCCGGTCGATCCACGGTCCATTCCTCGCCACCGTCACCTGTTCCGCCAGCGCGGGATCCAGATAGACATCCGTCTGGCCCGCCCGGTCGATCGGAAGCGGCCCCGGATCGACTGCGGGCATCACCGGTTGCGGCGCCCAACTGGCAAAGTGGCTGCGGATGGCCGCTTCCACTTCGTCCGGGTCGAAATCGCCGATCACGATCAGCGCGGTGTTTTCCGGGCGATAGATCCGCTGGTAAAGCGCCCGCAGTTTGTCTGGCGTGGCTGCTTGCAGCGTTTCCACCGTGCCGATCGGCAGCCGTTCGGTAAAACGCGCGCCCGGATAAAGAAACTTCAGCCCCTCCACCAGATTGCGTAGCTGATAGGTATCGCGCACCCGCCTTTCCGACAGGATTACGCCTTTTTCCCGCTCTACTGCGCCTGCATCGAACGTCAGTTCGCTGGCCGTCTCACGCATAAGCATCAGCGCGGTATCCAGCAGCGAAGGGTCATTACGCGGCAGGTCCAGCCGGTAACTCGTTACGGAAAAGTCGGTTGAAGCATTGGCATCCGCGCCAAAGGTCAGCCCCTCGCGCGCCAGCAGGCGGATCATTTCCCCTTCGGGCACGCGGGTCGAACCGTTGAAGGCCATGTGCTCAATGAAATGGGCATAGCCCAACTCGTCGTCAGTCTCCGCGATCGACCCGGCATCGACCCAGAACTCCACGATCCCCGTGCCCTTGGGCGTGGCGTTGGGCCGGATGATATAGCGCATGCCGTTGTCCAGCCGGCCGAAGCGATAGGCGGGATCGGGCGCCAGATCGCTGCTTTCGAACGGCCATTCATGCGCGGGCGCAACGGGTGCTTGCGCGGAAACGCCCTGGCTCCAGGCGGGGGCCAGAGCGGGAAAACCGGCGATGGCAAGAAGGGCGGCAATCAGGAAGCGGCGGGTCATTGCCGTGATGTCTGACCGATCGGTTATGAATGGGCAATGGTCGATGCCACCCCCGCCCGGCTTGCCGCGGACAAATGCCATCCGGCGACCTTGCGCCACGGTGCGTCGCAACTGCGGTATATTACTGGCGTAACAGTGATAATCGGCGCAAACAGGGAAGGTCGCACGGGGGCGTGTGAGGTATGGCTTGTGGAGCCACGCGTTTTAATTGCCTACGGATTGATTGTTCTGCTGCTCGTCGCGGCGGCGCTGCTGATCGTGCGAGAGCGCGCACGCCGCAAGGAAAAGCGCAAGCTGTGGCGCCGGCGGCAATAGGCCGGGCGCAATAAGCGACCGGCCCCGGCCTTACTTTTTCGTTTTCGGCGTTGTGCGCAGCTTTGACCGGTGGGCGGACAGGTCGAAGACTTCGCCCGGCGTGTTGCCGTCGTCTTGCAACAGGCCCAGCCTGCGCGCGACTTCCTGATAGGCTTCTTCTTCGCCGCCCAGATCGCGGCGGAAGCGGTCCTTGTCCAGCTTTTCGCCGCTGACCATGTCCCACAGGCGGCAGTTGTCCGGGCTGATTTCGTCAGCCAGAATCACGCGCGAATAATCGCCGTCCCAGATCCGGCCGAATTCCAGCTTGAAATCGACCAGCCGGATATCGATCGCGGAGAACATTCCGCACATGAAATCGTTCACGCGGATCGCCATGGCGGCGATGTCCTGCATTTCGTCATGGTTGGCCCAGCCGAAGCAGGCGATGTGCTCTTCAGCGACCATCGGGTCCTGCAACTCGTCGGACTTCAGGTAGTATTCGATCAGGGTATGGGGCAGCGGTTCGCCTTCTTCCATGCCCAGGCGCTTGGACAGGCTGCCGGCGGCCACGTTGCGCACCACTACTTCCAGCGGAATGATCTCCACCTGCCGCACCAGTTGCTCGCGCATGTTCAGGCGGCGGATGAAGTGCGTCGGGATGCCGATATGCGCCAGCCGCAGGAAGACGTGTTCCGAAATGCGGTTGTTGATCACGCCCTTGCCGTTGATCGTGCCCTTCTTCTGCGCGTTGAACGCAGTGGCATCATCCTTGAAGTACTGGATGATCGTGCCGGGTTCGGGGCCTTCGTAGAGAATCTTGGCCTTGCCTTCGTAGAGCTGGCGGCGGCGGGACATGGCGATACCTCTAATGGGAAAAACGAGCGCCCCGGCAGAGCGTCGCTCGGGCCGGGGCGTAGGCTGGCGCTATACACGGTGCCCGGCGGCAAGGCAATTGCGGGCAGGGCAGAACGGGTCTAGGTCGCGCCGCCATCGGGAGGGGCCGAGGAAAAGGGGAGGGTTGCAATGGCCACACGCAGGATCGGCCGCGCGGTTTCCGCGGCGGCGATCGCACTGGCGCTCGCCTCACCAGTCTGGGCGGCTGAAGACGATTCTTCGGATACGATCGTCGTCACCGGCTCGCTGATTGCGGCCAACCCTGACGACGCGCCCGTTCCGGTGGAGGTCATTCTCGCCAGCGATCTGGAGGCGCAGGGCGCTCCCTCGATGCTGGAACTGACCAAGCGCCTGTCCGCTTCCGCCGGGGTCATGGGTGACGCCAGCCAGTTCGATATCCGCAGCCAGTTTAACGAGGGCGTTTCGTCCATCAACTTGCGCGGGCTGGGGCCACAGCGCACGCTGGTTCTGCTCAACGGGCGGCGGCTTGCCTCCGTCGCGTCGGGCAACCTGCCAATGGTGGACGTCAACCTGATGCCTGTCGGCGCGCTCCAGCGAATCGAAATCCTGAAGGATGGCGCGGCGGCGACTTACGGGTCCGATGCGATCGGCGGCGTCGTCAACATGATCACCCGCACGGATCAGTCCGGCTTTCTCGCTTCCGGTGACTATCGCTACGTCAACGGATCGCGGGGGGATTGGAATGCGGCGCTTTCATGGGGCGGCCGTGTCGGCCCCGTTCGCCTGCTGGTTTCCGGCGGCTACAATCATCGCAGCGAGTTGACCACGCTCGATCGTGATTACGCGCTGCAGCCCTATGACGCCAATCCCCAGGGCGGATGGTCGGGCGGCGGATCGCCCGGCAACTTCGATTTCGACGCCACGCTGAACGGCGTGCGCTTCGACGCTGACGAAGGGTGCGAGGCGCTGGGCGGATTTCGTTCGCTGCCGGGTTCCACCGCCGATCTGTGCCAGGTGCAGTATCTCGGCTTCACAAATCTTGTGGAGCCGGAGGACCGCTATCAGCTGTTCGCCGATGCATCTGTCGATCTGACCGGTGATGTCTCCCTGCGCCTGACCGGGCTCTATGGCCGCACCGACACGGTGATGACCACCAGCCCCAGCTACCTGCCGACGATCTCTCCATCGTCCGAATCCGCTTATGGTGGCAGCGGCCTTTTCGTCATCCCGCAATATGCACCCGCGCTGATCGATTATTGCGCGCGCTTCGGATCGGCGTCCGGTTGCTCGGTCGATGGCGCTGGCCTGCCGCAGACGGGGGCGCTCGCCTATCCGGTGCGGTTCCGCCCGGTGCTGACCGGCGGCAATTCTCTGTTCGACAACGATCGCAACACGGCGGTCGTGCCGCGCAGTTCCGAAATGTATCAGCTTTCAGGAGAGGTGGTGGCGCAAATATCGCCTTCGCTAACGCTGACCACCGGCGCGACATGGTCGATGTATGATCGCTATTTCGAAGCGACCGACAATTTCGTGGACCTGTTGCAGAACGCGCTGGCGGGCTTCGGCGGTGCGAATTGTCCCTATGCCACCGCCCAGTCGCGCGCCGGAATGAGCGCGGCCCAACTCGCCGCCGTGGCGGGGACGGGGGGCTGCCAATACTTCAACCCGTTTTCTACCGGGATCGAAGGCAACGCCATCACCGGCACGGCCAATCCCAACTATGCCGGGGCCAGCAACCCGCTGGGCCTGGACCTGACGCCCGGCGCCGGGCTGATCAACGATGCTTCGGTGCTGGAAGGGTTCTACACCGTGTTCCGCCGCCGCGCGCGGACCAGCGAGCTGACCGGCGACGTGCTGCTGTCCGGCCGCAGCGGTGTCATGCTGGGCGGCGGGGAAGTGACTTTTGCTCTCGGCGGGCAATACCGCCGCTCTGGCATGGTCCGCACTTATGGGGCGGAAAACAATCTCGATGTCTATCCCTGCGCCGGATCGGTCCTCAATCCCGCAGCGGTCTGTAATCCCGAGACCGGGGCTGTCGGCTTTCTCGGTTCGAACCATAATGTCGATGTCGCCAGCGACGTCTGGGCGCTGTTCGGCGAAGTGCAGCTACCCGTCACCGACCGCATCCGCCTGCAACTTTCCGCACGGTACGAGGATTACGGCGTCGTCGGATCGACCTTCGATCCGCAGGCGCGCGTCCGCATCGGCCTGACGGACTGGCTGGCGATCCGGGGCGGGGTGGGTACCACTTTCCGCGCGCCGCCGCCGCAGAACGTGCTTTCCGATCTGGTGATCCTTACCCTGATCGGCGGCGCCTTTCGCCCGGTGGACCTGTTCGGCAATTCCAGCCTTGTTCCCGAAAGTGCGACCACCTGGAATGCCGGGTTCGTGGTCGATCGTGGCGGCTTCAAGGCCGGTGTCGATTACTGGCGCTATGATCTGAAGGGGCCGATCGAAAGCGAGCCGGTCAGCGGCATGGTTTCGGCCATGTTCGGCGCCACCGGCACCGCCAACTGCGGCAACCCTGCCTACGCAGATTTGCAGGCGCGCTTCACATTCTCGGGCGGTGTCTGTTCGGCCGCCAACGTGATGCGGCTGGCCACTTACGCGGTCAATTCCGCTGATGTCTCCACCGACGGGCTGGATTTCCATGCCAGCTATGACGCGAAGCTGGGCGAAGTGGCGGCACAGGCCGGCGTATCCGGCAGCTACGTGCTTCACTACAATGTCGATGACGTGATGGTGGAAGGGGTGTTGGTGCAGCCCGCCTATGATGCCGCGGGCAAGCTGAACTATCAGACGACGGCCTATCCGATACCCCGCCTGAAGGGGCAGATGTGGGTGCAGGGCGCAGCGGGGGATCATTCCCTGCGGCTTCAGCTCAATCATGTTGCCAGCTATCGGGATCAGCGCGGGGCCGATGTATTCGGGCCGAACAACGCCGCGCTCGCTGGCGCCAGCGTGACGGCGGGCAAGACCATCGGCAGCTTCACCACGCTCGATGCCGTATGGCGCTGGCGGGTGCGGGATCGGGCCACCATTTCCGTGGCGCTCTACAACCTGTTCGATACGGATCCGCCCTTTGCGCGGCTGGATCAGAACTTCGATCCGTTCACCGCCAGCCCGCTGGGCTTCACGGCGCGTCTGGGGGTCAGCACCGCGTTCTGATCAGGGCTTTGCGCCTCTGCATGCCGCGCAAACAGTTTTGCCGGATGCACGACTTGTTCATTCGGCGCGGCACAGGCATTGGGAAGGCCAATGCTGTCGCAGAAAACCCGCTATGCCATCCGGGCGATGCAGCACCTCTCCGACCGATATGGAGAGGGGCCGGTGCGGCTGGCGGAAATCGCGCGGGAACAGAACATCCCCGCCAATTTCCTGACCACCATCCTGTCCGAACTCAGCCGGTTCGGGATCGTCGCCTCGCAGCGGGGCAAGGACGGCGGCTACTGGCTGGCAATCGCCCCGATCGACATCACTTACGGCGATCTGATCCGCGTCATGCGCGGTTCGCTGGCGCTGGTGCCCTGCGCCAGCCGCTTTGCGCATGAAAAGTGCAACAATTGCCTTGAAGAAGGCGAATGTCGCACGCGCGCGCTGATGTTGCAGGTGCGCGATCGCACGGCCGAAATTCTGGACGGCGTCCGTCTGTCCGATCCCATTGCGCTGGAACCCGCCGACGACGTCACGTCAGATAGCGCAGCTTGATTGTCGGCCAGCATTAGTTTCCGCACGGCTGGCCGCACGCCTATTGTCAACCAAATGAGTTGACTTTAATCCGGGTCAACGTCGCAATTCCGCGGCGATAAGCCGGAGACGCCCGATGGGTGCCAACGCCGAACGACTCGAACCTGCCGTTGAGGCCAACCTTCCAGAGCATCTGCGCGTTGTTGCCGAAGCGCTGGGAAGGCTACGTTACGGCGTGATCCAGTTGACCGTGCATGACGGCAAACTGATGCAGGTCGACGTGACGGAACGCCGCCGCTTCGCCTGACTTCCGGGGCTGTATCACGCCCCTGTCGCCAACCTGAAAACGAGTAAATCACAGCAGAGCAGACCGGACCTCCGGATGCACCTCTCCAGCCCACGTGGGCGAGACACCAGTGAATGGTTCTCTCCAGCGTGCGGGGCGGCTGCATTCTACATGAGGGAACCGGAACAATGATAAAACGCACAGTGCTGCTCGCCGGGATCGCTTCCATCGCGATTCTGCCTTCCCCTGCCTCCGCTGAAGACGATGCGGCCACCGCCAGCGCATCCGCTGCCGATCAGGCGGCTGATGCTCAGGCCACCGCGGGCAATTACCCCGAGAACGTCATCATCATCACCGCCCGCCGCCGTCAGGAAGCGGCGCAGGATGTGCCTCTGGCGATCTCCACGCTCGATGCGCGCACCATCAACGATACCGGCAACTTCAGCGTCCAGAAGCTCCAGCAGCTTGCCCCCACGTTGCAGGTCTATTCCTCCAACCCGCGCAACACGGCGGTCAACATTCGCGGCATCGGCGTGCCGTTCGGCCTGACCAACGACGGGTTCGAACAGGGCGTCGGCATCTACATCGATGACGTGTACAACGCGCGCGTTTCCGCCGCGGTGTTCGACTTCCTCGATATCTCTCAGGTAGAGGTGCTGCGTGGCCCGCAAGGCACGCTGTACGGCAAGAACACCACCGCCGGCGCGATCAACATCCGCACCAACCAGCCGACTTTCGATTACGAAGGCAGCGCGGAAATCTCCCTCGGCAATCTCGGCTTCAAGCAGCTCAAGGGCGCGGTGTCGGGTCCGCTATCGGATACGGTCGCGGCCCGCATCGCCGTTTCCGGCACCAGCCGCCGGGGCACGATCTACAACGTGGCCACCGGGAGCTATATCAACGAACAGGATAACCTCGGCCTTCGCGGACAACTGTTATTCCGCCCGAATGACAGCCTGGACATCACGCTGGCGGGGGACTGGAGCAAGCAGAACCCGGAATGCTGCGGCGGCGTCTATGTCGGCTACGGCCCCACCCAGCGGCGCCAGAGTGGGCAATATCCCGATCTCATCGCGTTGTTTCCCGGTTATGCGGTGCCCAGCACTAATCCGTTCGATCGGGTGACCGATCTCAACTCCACCCTGAACGCAGGCAACGTCATCGGCGGCGCATCCGTGCGCGCTGAATGGGAAATCAGCCCCGGCAGCACGCTGACCTCGATCACCGCATGGCGCTTCTGGGATTGGAAGCCTGAAAACGACCGCGATTACACCGGCCTCGATATCGTCAACCTGTCGCAGAACCCTTCGCAGCACGATCAGTATTCGCAGGAACTGCGCTACAACTACACCAGCGACCGGCTGGACTTCGTGGCGGGTCTGTTCGCGTTCAAGCAGCGGGTCGATACGCAAGGCACGGAATCGCAGGGTTCGGACGCCAGCCGCTGGAACATCAACCCGAACAACGCGCAAAACGCGGCGCTGGCCGCAGATCCCGCCACGCTTGAAGGGCTGACGGCGATCAATACCCAGTGGCTCAAGGCCACCAGCCTGGCGGCCTTCGGGCAGGTCAGCTTTCACCTTACCGACCGTCTGACCATCCAGCCCGGCGTGCGCCTGAACTACGACAAGAAGTCAGGCCATTACGAGCGCGAGGTGTTCGACGCGCAGGGCAATCCGGTGCTGTTCGGCCAAACCGACCCGGTCAAGGTGGCGCAGCGTGCAATCTATGCGCCGCAGCTGATCGAACCGACGTTCAGCGACTGGAACTTCAGCTACGACCTCACGCTCAGCTATGAACTGGCCGATGATGTCCTGCTTTACGGAACCTACGCCAAGACGTTCAAGACCGGCGGCATCAACCAGAACGGCGTGCCTACCGACACGTCCGGTAATCCCATTCTGGAAGCGGGCACGATCAAGCCCGAATCCGTGAAGCACTGGGAAGCCGGCATCAAGACGCAGTTCTGGGATCGCCGCGCTACCTTCAACCTGGCCGCGTTCCGCACCACGATCAACGATTTCCAGGCCAACGTTACCAATGGCCAGTTCGGCGTGCTGCGCGGCTATCTGGCCAATGCGGAAAAGGTCCGCACACAGGGGATCGAGCTTGATTTCTCCGTGCGGCCCAGCGCGCGCCTCTCGGCCTACGTCAACGGCGCTTACACCGACGCCAAATATGTCCGCTTCGTGGATGCGCCTTGCCCGCCTGAACTGGCTGGCGGCACCACTGTCGGCGCTGGTCAGGTGCCTGGGGCTGCGGGCGTTCCCGGATCGCTCAGCCCGGCAAACTGCGACGTGTCGGGTCAGGTCCTGCCGGGCGTGTCGAAGTGGGCGCTGTCTTACGGTATAGAGGCGAATGCGCCGTTCAACCTGTTCGGTAACGATGGCCAGTTCTACATCGGGTATGATGGCAGCTATCGTTCGAACTTCTCGTCCAACCCGTCGCCTTCGATCTACACGTGGATCGACGGCTATGAACTCAGCAACTTCCGCATCGGTTTCCGGGGCGACAGCGGGTTCAACATCTACGGCTGGGTGCGCAACGCGTTCGATACCGAGTATTTCGAACAGCTCAATTTCGGCCCCAGCAACACCGGCCTGATCGCAGGTGTGCCGGGCGATCCGCGTACCTGGGGCGGCACCGTGCGGTTCGATTTCTGATCCAGTCGGGCAAAGCGCCCCCCGGGAATATCCTCTCCTCATTCCCCCGGGGCACCCGGTTCCGGAAGGCCGGCTCGCAAATGCGGGCCGGCCTTTCTTTTTGATCCTATAATAGTGGTTTACCGCACGCTTTTTCCGGATAGCCAAAGCTCTGATTGCTGGCGAAATCCTGATCCGTCAGCGTATCCAGAAACGCCAGCAGAGCGTCCCGTTCCACCTCACTGAAGGCGGGCACGGTGCCCCCATGCTGCGCGATCGCTTCCGCTATCGTTTCCAGGCTACCGTCATGGAAGTAAGGGCCGCTCAGTGCCACGTTGCGCAAGCCGGGCGTGCGGAACCGCCCATGATCTTCCGTCAAACCAGTGATTTCGCCCAGTCCGCCGTCCGTCGCTGTCGCACCGTGCGACAGCGCGTGGAACCGCTGGTCGGTGAAGTTCTCACCCGCATGGCACGCGGTGCAGTGGCGGGTGAACAGCCCTTCGCCAGCCAGTGCTTCGGAAGATGGTGCAGCGCCACTTTCTCCCCGCCGGTAGCGATCGTAAGCGCTGTTGAACGACAGCATGGTTCGCTGGAAAGCGGCCAGCGCTTTCGCCACAGCCTCTGCATCGATCCGCCCACGCGTTTCGGGGAAGGCTGCACGGAACATCCGGCGATAGCACCTGTCGCCGCCCAGCCGGCGCGCCAGTTCCGCCTCTTGCCCCTTCATTCCCATTTCTACCGGATGGTCTCCGAAAACGGGCACAAGTGCTTGTTCTTGCAACCGTGTCTGGCGCGGGTCGGCCCATGTCAGCGGCGTCAGATAGGCCACGTTGGCCAGTCCCGGCACGTTGTGTTTGCCGGGGTCGCCGTGAACGCCGGGGCGTGTGCTGGTGCGGTCGGCAAAGCCGCGCCGCTGCGAATGGCACGTCGCGCACGACATCGTGCCGTCGATCGACAGGTCGGCATCGTGGAACAGCCGCCGCCCCAGTTCCACTTTCGCCACGCTCATCGGATTGTCGGCAGGAACGGGGGGAGGGGCCACGCCCTCGGGCAGGTTCCAGCGCCATTCGGCCGGACGGGAAGCAGCCGTGCCCACAATCAGCGCGGAAAGCGCCAGCAGGGCGGCAGTCACGCCGCGCATGGGGATCAGTTAAGGCGGCTGACGAGCAGGGGCAGATCCGCCTGCCCATTGGCCGCGATCTGGATCACATAACGGCCCGGCTCCAGAGCAAATTCCACCATCTTGCGCACACCCGTGCAGTCAGGCCCGTGGCCAAACTTGCCGGACTGGATCACCGTCTCTCCGCGTACGACATCTATCCACGCGGCGGACCCCAGCGCCACGCGATAAGTGCCCGCTTCAGTCACATCCAGCGCGAAAATCCCGCCATAACTTACTGAACCACCCGGCTTTTCTGGTCGCACGATATAACGCACATCAGGGGTGCGCGACAGTGTCGTGTCGTAAGCTTGACCCAACACCAGCGCGGCCGTTTCCAGCCTGTTTTCGCGTGTCCCCGCGTTCATCGGCTGGCGATCGTTCCACCCGGCAAGGTCGGCCGGCAGCGCAACCGTCCCCGCCTCGCACGTCGCATGCTCATGTTCCTGCGCGGCCAATGGCTGCGCCAGAAGGGTCAGGGCCAGCGCGGGGGCAAGCAGGCGAAGCATGGCGGCAGGTTCCGTTCAGTTGTATCTATATCCCGCCATATATAGCGTAATGGCACCTACACAAGCTGCCAGTTCCCTCAGTCGCCGCGCGCTTCCGCTGCCTCCATCTCACGCGCATAGGGTTTCAGCGAAAGCCAGGCGAACAGCAGGCCCACCGGCCCTGAAACCAGCGCCAGCACCACCATCGAACTGGCGATGCCCGCTTCGCCGAAAACGTGATCGTTGAACCATCCGACCACCAGCGGGCCCAGCCCGTATCCGATCAGGTTGTAGATCGCGATATAGATCGCCGTGGTGGTCCCGCGCATCCGCCCCGGCGTCACGGATTGAATCGCCGCATTGGCCGGGCCTGAACCCAGCGAGCCGAGGAACAGCGACGTTCCGACCAGGATGAAGGCCAGCCACGCCTGATCCACCAGCGGGAACGCGATCGCGACGGGGATCAGCGGAATGGTGACGAGATAGACCATCCGCATGTTGGCGTCCTTGCGCCCCGCCGCTGCCATGCGTTCGGCCAGCCAGCCGCCCAGTATCAGGCCTATGGGTGATACGATCAGCGACATCACGCCCAGTATCGGCCCCGGCTCGCCCGGCGCGTATCCGAACTTGCGCTCGAAGAAGACCGGCGACCACACCGTCACGCCAAAACTCAGCATGGCCTTGATCCCGTTGGCCAGGAACATGGGGCCGAATGCGCGCCTGTGTGCCCACAGATAGCCGGTGGTGGCCAGGAAGCTGGGCGCTGTGGCGCCCGCCGTTTCGCGGCGCGGTGGTTCTGGCACCGTGGCCAGCAGCAGCAGGGCCCACAGCACGCCCGGCAGGCCGACGATGATGAAGGTCATCTGCCACGGCTTCAGCGTGCCCACCACGGGGAAGGTCTGCGGCCCGATGCCGGTCAGCCAGGTGATCAGCCACCCACCCACCAGCAGCGCCATGCCGCTGCCCGCCACCGTGCCTATGCCGATGACGGAGATCGGCCGGGCCAGCTTCTCACGCGGGAACATGTCGCTGGTCATCGAATAAGTGCCGGGCGCGTTGCAGCTTTCGCCCACGCCCACCAGCATCCGCGCGAACAGCAACTGCCAGTAATTGCGGGCAAGGCCGCAGGCGACGGTCATCACGCTCCAGAAAGCGATGGCCGATGCCACGATCCACTTGCGCGGTCCGCGATCGATGAACCGCGCCATCGGGATACCTGCCAGCACATAGAACAGCACGAAGGCGAACCCGATCAGCAGGCTTATCTGCGTGTCGGACAGGTCGAAGTCCGCCTTGATCGGCGTGATCAGCAGCGTCATCAGCTGCCGGTCCAGATAATTGAACATCAGGGCGATCATGAAAATGAAGATCGCCCACCAGCTACGCGCTGGGGAAAGTGCCTTTCCCTTGTCCATCAGCCCCGCCTCCCAGCGATACCCTCTCTTATCCGGGCCATAGTGGCGCAAACCCGCGCGAACGGAAAGCGGGGCCTGCGCTCACTCCTCAGGGCAGTGGGCCTCAGGGCAGCGGGAATGCGCGGACGATGAAGGGGCCGGGGTCCTGATCGCGCAGCGACGGATCGAACATGTAACGGATCTTGCCCTCTGTCGCATAACCCACGCCCGCGTGATGCGTAACGCCGGGGGAGGAATCGAGTTCTGTCCTCACCGGCGTAATCGTCGCCTTGTCACCGTCGATATCGACATAGGTCACGCGGTTGCCCGATCCCTCTGCCTGAAGGAAACGGTTGCCGCTGACATGGCGCAGGCCATCGGGGCCCCCGATCGGCTGGCTCAGCGTCAGCGTGGTCAGCCCGGCATAGCTGTTTCCGTTGCGATTGACCCGCTGTACCGTGTTTTCGCGCACGTTGTTGATGTACATCGTGCCGTCTTCGGAAAAGGCGATCCCGTCGATCCCCACCAGCGTCGGGTCGGCGGCGAACAGCGTCAGTTCCTTGCCACCGGGCGCCAGTGCGAAAATCCTCCCGCCAGAGGTATCGGTGGCGAAAGTCGTGCCGCGCGGGCCCACGGAAATGTCGTTGCAGGCAAACGGCCCCTCTCCGGGGAAGTCATAGCTGGCCTTCAGCGCGCCGGTTTTCAGGTCGAACGCCTTCAGCGCCGATTTCGCACCCGGCTGCGGCGGTCCGCCAAAGGGCGGGTTGTTGCACGCCCACAGCAGGCCCCGCGTATCATCCGCCAGCACGCCGAACAGCGATGTCAGGCCATTTTCGGCGGAAGGCCTGATCCACGGCTCCGCCGTTTTTGCACCAGCGGTGGCGCGATAGATCATCCCGGCCGAACTGCTGACATAGATATTGCCTGCCGCATCGGACGTGATGCTTTCCGGGAACACACGCTCCCCCGCGATGCGGATATCGGCGGGCGCGGATGCCGGCGTCACCGTGGCGCAGGCCGCCAGCCACAAGGCCCCGGTCGCCCCGATCGCCCTCATACCAGCGCGCACCCCGTCCACTTTCCGCATTCCTGATCTCCCAGTCGATTCGGCACGGTTACCCCCGTCCGTGCGGGCGATGATAGGGCCCCCTGCGCCCCTGAAAAGCCCCCCGGCCGATATTGCGCGATAGCCACACAGCGGTACAATTCGTTGATCGAAACAACTGTTTCTATCGGTCACCTCCTTTCTTCCTGACGCGATTGCAGTAGGCACCGCGTCTGCCAGCGTTCGCAACCGAGGACAAAGAACCTCCGGGCGGCGCAGGGAAGGCAAGGGGAGGATTGGATATGATTCGAGCAAGTTTTCCGGCGTCGCTGCGCCTCAGCGCGTCGTTCGCGGTGCTGGCGATTAGTGCAGCCATCGCGGCCGGCCCGGCGGCAGCGCAGGAAGCGGATGCCAGCGAGCGCACGGACGAGATCATCGTGACAGCACAGTTCCGCGAGCAGAACGTGCAGGATACGCCGCTCGCCATTACGGCGGTGACCGGCGACCAGCTAGAAGCGCGCAGCCAGACGCGGCTGTCGGATATCACGGCCCAGGTGCCGAGCCTTCAGCTTCAGCCCGGCGTGGCCGGCTACGGCAAGTCGATGAGCGCATTCATTCGCGGTCTCGGTCAGGCGGACATCAGCCCCTCGGTCGAACCGGGCGTGGGCATCTATATCGACGACGTCTATTTCGCCACGGTCACGGCCTCCATCTTCGACCTGATGGATCTCGACCGGATTGAAATCCTGCGCGGGCCGCAGGGCACGCTGGCGGGCATGAACTCCGAAGGCGGCGCGCTGAAGCTCTATTCGCGCAAGCCCGATGGCGAGGGTGGCTACGTTGAAGCGACCGTGGGCAACATGGGCCGGATCGACTTCAAGGCCAGTGCCGATTTCACGCTCGTCCCCGACCAGTTGTTCGCGCGCATTTCGGGCCTCTACAAGCAGCGCGACGGCCACGTCACGCGGCTGGACTATGCCTGCACCCACCCGGACGATCCCTATGTCGTGTCGGGCGCGCTGACCTCGATGGCCAATGGCGACGACTGCAAGCTGGGTGAGCTCGGCGACACGGACGTCAAGGCGCTGCGCGGATCGCTGCGCTGGCTGGCGGGCGCGGGCGTCGAGATCAACGTCGTCGGCGACTACACGCTCGACAAGGCGCAAACCCAGGCGACCACGCTGCTGCAGGCGGGCACCAACGCATGGCCGCTGTCGTATCAGGGCGTGCCTTACGACAATCGCTTCGTGCCCTATGGCGCGAACCGGGGCGACACGGTGTTCAACGATCCGTTCATCACTTACGCCAACTTCTACGATCCGGGCGTGACCTGGTCCGCCGCCGGTCCATCGGGCGCACCGGATCAGCCGAACGGCCCGTTCCAGGTCGATCCGCAGACGCGGCTGGAAAGCTGGGGCGTTGCGGGCACGGTGGACATCGATCTGGGCAGCAACCTCGCGCTCAAGTCAATCACCGGATACCGCAAATACGACAGCCTCGCTGGTGACGACAACGATGGATCGCCCG
Source organism: Croceibacterium sp. (assembly GCA_035555595.1). Taxonomy (GTDB): domain Bacteria; phylum Pseudomonadota; class Alphaproteobacteria; order Sphingomonadales; family Sphingomonadaceae; genus Croceibacterium_A. The sequence goes on from DATMGK010000099.1 coordinate 30,046, forward strand.
TCGTGTTCATCCAGGAACAGCAGCTGATGGAGCACGAGCAGTTCAGCCAGGAACTGCGCCTGTCGGGCAGCCTGGTAGACAATACCGTGCACTTCACCGTGGGCGGCATCTACTTCGATCAGCAGACCCGCTACTACAACAAGAACGACACGCCGTTCGGTGGCTTCGGCACGCCATCGCAGCCGACTTTCGCCTTCATCAACGACGACGTGGTCGATCTCTACCAGATCGCCGGCTTCGGCAACGTGTCGTGGGAACTGACCGATGCGCTGACGCTGGAAGGCGGCCTGCGCGTGACGCACGAGAAGAAGGACTACCTGTTTGGCCGCTTCGCCTTCGACGGCAGCGGCGATCCGTTTGAACCTTTGAGCAATCCGGCCAATCCGCTCAACGGCCGGGTCGGCACGTTCGAGGGCACGATCGTCGATTACCGCGCGGCAGCATCGTACAAGATCACGCCCGACGTGATGGCCTATGCCCAGTTCGCCACCGGCTTCAAGGGCGGCGGCATCACCCCACGGCCGTACTTCCCGGAACAGGTTCTGGGCTTCGGCACGGAAAACGTCCGGTCCTATGAAGTGGGTCTGAAGACGCAGCTGTTCGACCGCCGCCTGCGGGTCAACGGCGACGTCTATTACATGGACTTCATCGGCTATCAGGGCACGCCGCAGATCTGCGTGGATGAAAACGGCGATCCGCTCACGGGCCTGCCGGGCACGCCGGGCCTGTGCGGCCAGTACATCAATCTCGGCGATGCCAAGCTGAAGGGCTTCGAGCTCGAAGTTTCGGCGCGGCCCATTGCTGGCCTGTCCATCGATGCTTCGGCCAGCCTCAACGATTTCGAGTTCGGGACGCCTTATGTCACGACCAACGAGATCGTCCCCGGGGCGAGCCGTCCGGGCATCGGTCGGTTCAAGTGGGCGATCGGCGCGCAGTACGAGTTCCCGGTGGGCAACGCCGGCACGCTGACGCCGCGCATCGACGTCAACCACACGCCGGGATACTGCGGCAACTTCGCCTGCACCGACATCGCCAAGGTCGATGCCTACGATCTGGTCAACGCCCGGCTGACGTTCCGTTCGGCCGAGGACGACTGGAGCGTGTCGTTGGAGGCGACCAACCTGTTCGACAAGTTCTATTACCTGAACAAGATCGTCACTTCCTATGCCGCGGCCCAGCCGGGTCGTCCGCGTGAATACGCGCTGACGGTTCGCCGCAACTTCTGAAGCTAGAAGCGCCCGGAAACTGTCCTCACGCGGTTTCCGGGCTTTCCTTTCGCGTTGCGGGCTTTATCCCACTCCGCAAATACACCGGATGGGACTGGATGATGTTTGATACGTTGCGTCTGAAGGGCAGGCGCTGGAAACCGGCGACTGCGATCGTTCTCGGCGCGGTTCTCGCGGCTGGCGCTTTCGCCAACGAGACACCCGCTCATGTCACTGGCGCCACCATGCGTGCTGCGGATGCCCCGGCCCATGTCGGCGATTGGCAGTCGCATGGTCGCACATGGGGTGAACAGCGTTTCAGCCCGCTGACCCAGATCAACGCGGATAATGTCGGCCAGCTCGGCCTGGCATGGTTCGACGATCTGGAAACCTATCGCGGCGTGCAGGGCACCCCGCTGGTGGTCGATGGGGTGCTTTATAACGAAAGCATCTACAACATCGTCACCGCCTATGATGGCAAGACCGGGCGCAAGCTGTGGAGCTATGATCCCAAGGTCGGGCCGGAATGGGCGCGGCTGGCCTGCTGCGGCCCCTCCAGCCGCGGCATCGCGGCGTGGAACGGCAAGATCTACATCGGCGCGCTGGATGGCCGCCTGATCGCCGTCGATGCGAAGACCGGCAAGGAAGTGTGGTCGGAACACACGTTCGAAACGGAAGGGCTGCTCAACACCTATTCCATCACCGGTGCGCCGCGCGTCTATGATGGCAAGGTGGTGATCGGCAACGGCGGCGCGGATTACGGCGTGCGCGGCTTCGTGGTCGCTTACGATGCCGAAACGGGCAAGCGTCTGTGGAAGTTCTACACCGTCCCCGGCAACCCGGCTGACGGGCCCGATGGTGAAGCCAGCGATTCCGCGATGAAAATCGCAGAGCCGACATGGTTCGGTGAATGGTGGAAATACGGCGGTGGCGGCACCGCGTGGGATGGCTTCGCCTACGATCCGGATCTCAACCTGGTCTATATCGGCACCGGCAACGGTAGCCCGCACATGTGGCATTTCCGCAGTGACGGGAAGGGCGACAACCTGTTCCTGTGTTCCATCGTCGCGGTCGATGCCACCAGCGGCGAATACAAATGGCACTACCAGATGGTGCCGGAAGAAGACTGGGATTACACCTGCACCCAGCCCATCGCGCTGGCGGATATCCAGATCGGCGGGCAGCAGCGCAAGGTGCTGATGCAGGCGCCGAAGAACGGGTTCTTCTATGTGCTGGACCGCGTAACCGGCCAGTTGATCTCCGCCAAAAGCTACGTTTCGGAGAATACCTGGGCCAGCCACATCGACATGGCGACGGGCCGCCCCGTGCTGATGCCCGGCGCGCACAATACCACCACGCCGCATTTGATGAGCCCTAGCTGGCTGGCTGGCCATACCTGGCACCCGATGGCTTTCAGCCCGATCACCGGCCTGATGTATTTCGCCGCGCAGGAACAGCCGTCCATCTATACGCGGGCAGAAGATGGCGCGTTCAACTTCGTCCACCATCGCTCCAACAGCGGGCAGGCTTACGGCAACATGCCGGAACTGCGCGCCCGGTTGCAGCAGGAAGCGAACGAGAAGGAAAAGGGATATCTGCTGGCGTGGAACCCCGCCACGCAGACAGAGGCATGGCGCGTCCCCTATCCGCACCCCGGATCAGGCGGCGTGCTGGCGACGGCGGGCAACCTGCTGGTCCAGGGCACGATCAACAAGACGCTGGCGATCTATCGCGCGGATAACGGCGCGAAACTGTGGGAAATGGATATCGATCAGGCCCCGGTGGCCGGGCCGATCACCTACATGATCGATGGCGAACAATACATTGCCATCAATGCCGGATGGGGCGGATCGCCGGTCTATAATCTCGGCCCGTTCCAGACCTCCACGGCCAAGCTGCTGGTGTTCAAGCTGGGCGCTACCGGCGTCACGCTGCCCCCGCCGCCGCCGCCCAGCACGCTGGCCCGCCCGCCGATGCTGCGCGCGTCGGAAGCTCAGGTCAGCGAGGGCAGGGCGCTATTCGCCCAGACCGGCTGCAACCGCTGCCATGGTGACAACGCGTCCGGCGGGGTGAAGGATCTGCGGTTCATGACCGCCGAATCCCACGCTGCGTTCAATGACATCGTGCTCAAGGGCACACTGGCGGATCGCGGCATGGTCAGCTTTGCCGATCTTCTCACACCCGCACAGGCAGAGGCGATCCACGCCTATCTGATCGCGCGCGGTAACGAGGATTATCAGGACGCATCGGCGAAGTAGGAATGAACTTTCCTACATCGCCAGCCATGCGTCATTGTTGAAGGGATGAAATGCCGCCGCAGCGATCCCGCCAATGGACCATCACAAGAAGTCCACATGGGATCGCGCGAAAGCGGCGGATTTACGGATAGAACAGGCCCCCTGTCTTGGGGCTTACAACCCTGGTTCTGCGTCAACACCGGGGCACATTTTTGGGAGGACCACATGACTGATCGCCGCATTTCCATCCGCGCCCTCGTCAGCTTGCCTGCCGTCGCTGCGCTTGCACTGGCGGCCGTTCCGCTCGCGGCTCAGGCACCGGGGGAAGACAGTGCGGTTCGTATTCCTGCCTGCGATCGCGAATGCCTGATCGACCTGCTGCGCGATCACATGAAGGCGCTCACCGCGCGCGATCCTTCGCTGGTCAAGCTGGCGGACAATGTGCGCTTCACGGAAAACAACGTGTTCATCCCCGTCGGCACGGGCCTCTGGAACACCGTGACTGCCGTGGATGCGGAAGGGCTGGAAGCGGCCGATCCCAGCACCGGCAACGCCGCATGGTTCGGCTCGGTTAAGGAAAACGGCCAGCCCGCGATCTATGCCGTGCGCATCCATGTCAGCAACGGCGCGATTGATGAGATCGAAACGGTGGTCCACCGCAAGACCGCGCTACCGGCGCCCTTCGGTGACGTGGAAAACATGGTCCACGATGCCGAATTCAACCAAATCCTGCCGCCTGAACAGCGCCGCAGCCGCGAACGCATGCTCGCCATCGCTGATTCCTACTTCGACACGGTGGAGGTGAACGACGGGCAGGTCTTCGCCCCGTTCTCCGAAGATTGCGGGCGGCTGGAAAACGGCATCTCCACCACAGCTCCGACGCCGGGGGCCAGCGGGGCGGGCAATGCGACGGCCATCGCCAGCGGCTGCCGCGAACAGTTCGAACTCGGCATCTACCGCATCAACAAGCGCGTGCGGCGCGATTTCTTCATCGTGGATGAGGAACGCGGCGTTGCCGTAGGGCGCGGTTTCTTCGATCATGCGAACGAGTGGGATCGTTACCTGCTGACCAACGGGCGCGAAATGCGCACCGCGCTCAAATGGCCCAACTCGATCACGTTGCTGGAGGCATTCCGCATCAAGGACGCCAAAATCCAGCGGATCGAGGCGGTGTTTACGTACGTTCCCTACTTCATGAACAACCCGTTCTGGGGCCCACATGCCTCGCCGCCCGCCGCGCGGCCCGATCCTGCGGCTTGCGATACGGCTTGCGTTGCCGCCAATACCCAGGCGGTGATGAGCGCCTATCCGGTGCGCGGACAGTGGGCCACGCTGCCGTGGGCGGATAAGGTCGGTTATGCCGAAAACAGCGTCGGCATCCGCGTGAACGAGGGGATCTGGCAAGGCGTCACCGCTGTCGATTCAGCCCCGCTGGTGGTCGCCGACGCGCGAACCGGCAATGGCGTGTGGGTCGGTCGGATAGAGGAACATGGCCAGCCCGCTTGGGCGGCGATCACTGTGCGTAGCGCGGGCAGGCAGATCGACAACATCGATGCTGTTATCCGTCGCAAGGAATACGGCATGCCCTATGCGGAACCGAACGGCGCGCCGCAGTATTCCACGCTTCCCGCTGCCCGCCGCACTACGGACGCGGCCATGCGGGCCGGGGCGGAACGGTTCTACGCTGCTTTCGGCAACCCCGGACAGGTGCCGCAGGGGCTGGCCGACAATTGCCGCTGGTTCGTCAACGGGCAGGACCTCGGTGAGTGTGCGCCGTCGTTCTCCGGTCCCGGCCTCGCCTCGATAGAACGCGTGCGCGATCGGGAGGTGCTGGCCGTGGACGAGGCACGCGGACTGATTATCTATCGCACGTTTGAGGATGTGCCGGCCAAGGGCAGCGGCTATCCGCTGACCTATCAGGTGGTGGAACTGTTCCGCTTCGAAGGCGGCAAGATCACAGAGGTGCAGGCGTGGAACAGCGAATTGCCCTTCGGGATGGTCCCGCATCGCTGATCGGTGCCTGAAACCCCGTCATCGCTCGCAATCCAGGGTGTAATAATCCCCGCTCTGGATTGCGTGCAGACGTAAAACGCTACTCCGGCGCGGGCCTGTCGCGAGAAGCCAGTGCCATCCGCGCCATCACTTCCCGCGCGGCATTCTCCACCGCGTGCAGGTGCATGGCCACGTCGCGTTCGGGCAGATCGGGGGTCACACCGTCGAAGTGATAGCGGTGCGTTTCCTCGAACCCGAACACTTCGGAGAAATAGCGGTCGTAAACCGTCCGCAGAGAACCGAGGACGCCTTTCTCTGACAGCCACGCCTTCATGCTGCCCGACGCGGTCAGCGATACCAGCCGCTTGCCTGCCAGCAGCTCGCTGGTGCCACCTTCGCCACCCCAGCCACGGTTGCGCCCGGCGCCGAACACCCGGTCGATATAGCCTTTCAGCATCGCGGGCGGGGTGCCGAACCAGATCGGATAGACCAGCACGAACACATCAGGCTTGCCCAGCACGCCCCATTCCTTCGCCACGTCGCTGCCCGGCTCACCCTGCCGCTCATCGGCGCGCAGCACCGGGTCGAACTCCATGCGGTAGAGATCGCGCAGAACCACTTCCTGCCCCAGCGCCTGCACCGCTTCGGCATATCGCTGCGCCATGGAAAGCGTGAAGCTCTTTTCCTCGGGATGACAGACGATGATGGCGTGTTTGAAAGTCTGCGTCATGTCCGGCTCCTCCGTCGGGTGAAGACCTGACTAGGCTTACCGGAAGCGCCGGTCCTTGAGCCAGCACAAACTGATCGGAAGGGGGAGTGGTGCCCAGGGGCGGAATCGAACCACCGACACTGCGATTTTCAGTCGCATGCTCTACCAACTGAGCTACCTGGGCAGGTATCCGGGCAGTCGTTCATCGGCCTGCCGGGCGTTGGAGAGGGGGCCTATGGCGAAGGGGCGCGCGCTTGGCAAGACCCCATCATTGTTCGCGTGCAATGTCTTCCGGATCGGCGGGCGGGCCCGGCACAGCATAGCCATCGCCGAACCACTGCGCGAGGTCGCGATCGCGGCACCGGCTGGAACAGAATGGCGCGAAATCCGCGCTGCGGGGCTTCTTGCAGATCGGGCAGGGGCGATTGGTCATAGGGGCACGAGTTGGGCCTGCGGGGCCTCGATGGCAAGGGCGGGGCGCGCCTCCCAGCGCAACTCGCGCCCTGTGCGCCGGGCGGCTTGCGCCAATATGTCGGGCGTCAGTTCCGCCTCCAGCGCCGGATGGCCCGCCAGCAGCAGCGCACCCGCTCCCTCCAGTGCCTCGGCACGGCGCAGCAACAGTCGCGCGGCCATCGCCGTCCGCCGGAAGGTGGCTCGATGCAGCAGCGACGGGCGCGAGATCCGGGTCACTATCTGAACGAAGCCGAAGCCGTTCATCGCCGTGCGCTCATGCGGCCATCCTGCCAGCGCCTCCGCCAGCGTTTCATCCACCGCCTTGCGGTCAGCCTTGGCCGCAAGGCTGGGGAAATCGACGCCGATGGAACCACCGCAGTCGAACCGGAGCAGCGCGTCGGCCAGTGCAGGCACCGCTGCCAGCGCCAGAGCGCGCGCATCCAGCGTGCCGTCCACGTCCACCAGCAACATCGCCGGGGTCGGGCTGAATTCCAGCGCACCGCCCGGGAACGAAGCCTCGCCCGCAAAGGCCTCTGCAATCAACTCGTCCCAGTCGCTTGTGCGAAAGCGCCGCACCTGCCGCACGTCATGCCCTTCGTCCCGCAACTGCTCCGCAAGGGTTGGGCTTACCGGCGCCGAAGTGCTCGGCCTCGCCCGGGCCAGCTTGCGCCGCCCGTGTTCCGACAAGGCCGGACGGGTGATTTCGACACGGATCGCCGCGCCCTCCGCTGCCGATGCGGGCAGCCGGTCCACCAGTGCTTCCTCGCCGCCCGGGAAGCGCACCGTGCCACGCGTCGATCCGCGCGTGCGAGACGCCAGCACGGCATCGGCGACCGTGCCCGCGATCAGTTCGCCGGGCCAGTGGATGCGTGCCTCGGCGATCGCATCACCTTCAAGGCGGACCGCGCGATGTTCCGCGATCCCTTCCTCGATCAACCATTCAGCCAAGAGGGAAGCCCGCGTTCTTCAACAGGGCCCGCGTTTCGAACAGCGGCAGGCCGACGACGCCCGAATGGCTGCCCGAAATCCATGCGATCAGCCCCTCGGCACTCCCTTGAATGGCATAGCCTCCGGCCTTTCCATGCCATTCACCGCCTGCCAGATAGGCACGGATTTCCTCGGTCGAAAGCGGCTTGAAACGCACTTGCGTCTCGCTGATCCGTTCCCGCACCGTACCGTCGGGCGACAGCAGCGCGACCGCAGAGAACACCCGGTGGCGGCGGCCCGACATCAGTTCCAGACAGCGACGGGCAGTGGCTTCGTCTTCCGCCTTGGGCAGGATGCGGCGACCCACGGCGACTACGGTATCCCCCGCAAGGATGTGAGCAGCAGGGTCGGAACCGGCGATTGCTTTTTCGCGCGCCATTCTGGCGGCGTAGATCCGCGGCAATTCAGCCGCGCGGGGGCTCTCGTCGATATTCGTCTCGACCACGCGCAAGGGTTCCACCCCAAGGCGCGCCAGCAAATCGCGCCGCCGGGGGCTGGCCGAGGCAAGGATTAGTTGAGGGGCGGTCACGCCCATCGAATGCTATTGCGGGCCGGGTCCGCCCCGGCCGGGCATGAAGCGATAGGTAATGCGCGCCTTGGTCAGATCGTAAGGCGTCAGTTCGCACAGCACTTCGTCGCCCACCAATACACGGATGCGGTTCTTGCGCATCCTGCCAGCGGTATGACCGAGAACTTCATGGCCGTTTTCGAGCTCGACCCGGAACATCGCGTTCGGCAGCAGTTCCACTACCTTGCCGCGCATCTCGAGGAGTTCTTCTTTCGCCATGCAGTAATCGTTTCCTTTACTAGAGGGAGTGCAGGGCGCGGCCCATAGCTCCTGAATAGGAAAAAGGAAAGACGCGACGGTAAATGAGGCCGGGCGGGATATGTGCGCAGCCGACAGGCGGCATACATCTGCGACACTTTAATACGCTTCGCGCCTTGCCTCCATTGGGGCTTGCCGCGATGCAGCACGCCATGGGGGCAGGTCTGTCTTCTGACTGAGGGAATATAAATAGAGTGCGAAAACGCCCTTCTACCAGCCTGTTTGCGCTGTCCGTAGCTCTTTCGTTCGCCGTTCCGGGCATGGTGATGGCGCAGGACGACGCTCAAGGTTCTGATTCAACCGATGAGTTCAGCGACAGCGAGATTCTGGTCATCGCGGAGTCGCTGCGTGGCCAGCTGGATTCGCCGGTGCCGCCGGTTCTGGAACTGAACGAAGCAGATATCGCCGCTTATGGCGCAGGTTCTATCGCCGATCTTATTTCCGCGCTCGGTTCGCAGGTGAATGGCCGTGGGGGCGGTTTCCCGGTGATCCTGGTGAACGGGATGCGCGTTTCCAGCTTCCGCGAACTGCGTTCCTATCCACCTGAAGCGATCGACAAGGTGGAGGTTTTCCCGGAGGAAGTCGCTCAGCGTTACGGCTACTCGGCCGATCAGCGCGTGGTGAACTTCGTGATGAAGCGCAACTACTCCAGCCGAGAGCTGGAGGTTGAATATGGCCAGCCTTGGGCGGGCGGCTATTCGACGCAGGAAGTGGAGGGCACCTATCTTCAGCTGATGGGTGACTCCCGCCTCAACTTCAATCTCGAATGGAACAACTCCAGCCTGCTGACAGAGGCGGAGCGGGGGGTGAACCAGTCGGTTGATCCTGTCGTGCCCGGTGATCCCCATCCGGCGGAATATCGCAGCCTTGTCAGCGATTCCGCAGGAATTCAGGCGACTGGCAACTTCGCCACGCGCATCGCCACCGGTACTTCGCTGAGCCTCAACGCCGCTTTCGAGCGGAGCGACAGTCTCAGCTATCAGGGTCTCGATACGGTTGTGCTCAGTGATGGCACTGACAGCGTCGTGCGGACGCTCAACGGGGATGATCCGCTGACGGTAGATCGTCGCACCACGACTTATTCTCTGGGCAGCACGCTCAATACCGGCATTGGCGACTGGCAGGTTACCGCCACAGTGGATGCTAACCGTGCGGATACGCGCAGCCTGATCGCGCGTCGGGCGGATACCAGTGCACTGGTAGCTGCCGCGGCGGCTGGCACGCTGGCGCTGGATGGTGATCTGCCGGACGTGGCCGATGCTGGCTTTGACCGCGCCAATACCCGTTCCGACACGGCGACCAGCAAGCTTACCGCCAACAGCCGGCCGGTCTGGCTGCCGGGCGGCGGCGTCAACGTCACTTTCGATGGGGGTTACGACTATACCAACATCAAGAGCAACGACACTCGCAACCTTGGCGTGGAAACGCAGCTGAAGCGGGGCAACGCCAATGCGGGCGTCAACGTCGGCATCCCGATCACCAGCAGGCGCGAGGATTTCGGCGCCGCCATCGGCGATCTCAATCTCAACCTTTCGGCCGGGGTCGATCACCTTTCGGATTTCGGCACGCTGACCGACTGGTCCGCCGGTTTCAACTGGCGCCCGACGGAGCGGCTGAACTTCACCGTCAATCGCACCACGCGCGATGTGGCCCCTTCGCTGTCGCAACTCGGCAATCCCGAAATCGCGACTTACAACGTGCAGGTCTATGACCTTGCGCGCAGCGAAACGGTGCTGGCCACGGTCATCAGCGGCGGCAACGCCGGGTTGCCGGCCGCCACCCAACAGGACTGGCGCATCGGGATGGACTGGGAACTGCCGGAGTTCGCCTCCGCCATCCAGCAGGCCCGCTTCCGGATCGAATTCATCAAGAACCATGCGGAAGATATCGCCTCTGGCTTACCGGTTCTCACGCCCACGATCGAGGCGGCGTTCCCCGGCCGTGTGCAACGCGATCCCGTCAGCGGCAGCATCACCCAGGTGGATCAGCGCCCGGTAACGCTGGCGCAGCAGGATTCGCAGCGCATTCAGGTCGGGCTCAATTTCACCGGCCCGTTTGGTAAGGCCCGGCCCGAAGCGGCGGCGGCGCAGCAGGCGAACAATCCGTTTGCGATGATGCGGCAGGCCACCGGCGGGCAGCAGGGCGGCGCTCCCGCCAATGGCGGTCAGGGGCCGGCAGGCGGACCGGGGCAACAAGCCAATGGTGGGCCGGGCGGCGGTTTCAACCCGCAGGCGTTCCAGCAGCTCCGCACGCGGTTCTGCACGCCTGAGGCCGCGAATACAGTTCCGACTGCCGAAGATCTGGCCGCCATGCCTGAACAACTGCAGGAACGGCTGCGCAATCCTGACGGCACGATCAATGCCGAGCGTTGGGCAGAGGCGCGAACCGGCATCTGCAATACCAACTTCCAGCCTGCCGATCCCGCACGGTTTGCCGCCATGCGCGAACAGATGTGCGGCAAGAACGGTGAAACTCCGCCAGCGATCACGGAAGAACAGCTTGCCGCGCTTCCGCCGCAGATGGTTGAACGGCTCAAGGGGCCGGACGGCAAGATCGATCCCGAACGTGTCGCGCAACTGCGGACGCGGTTCTGCAGCGCCGATTTCGGGCGCGGTCCGGGCGGCGAAGGTCCGGGGCCGCAGGGCGGTTCTATGGCAGGTGGTCCGCCTCCGGGTGGTCCCCCGGCAGGGGGTGGCCCCGGCGGCCCGGGCTTCGGGCCTCCCGGCGGCAGTCAGGATGGCCGCGGGCGCTGGTTCGTCAATCTCAACTACAGTTACGAGATCAAGAACGAGGTTCTGATCGCGTCCGGTGGCCCGCTGCTCGACCTGCTCGATGGCGATGCGCTGTCGGGTGGCGGCCAGCCGCGCCATTCGTTGCAGTTCAACGGCGGCATGTTCTACGCGGGCTTCGGCGGCAACGTGAACCTGCGCTACACCGGCTCGTCGCGGATCAACGGTTCGGGCCTGCCGGGCAGCACCAATCTGCAATTCAACGATTATGCCACGGTGAATCTGCGGACTTTCGTCGATCTCAATCAGCAGACTTCGCTGATCGAAAAGGCACCGCTGTTCAAGAATACGCGCATTTCACTGGGCGTGGACAATGTGTTCGACGCGCGGCAGCGGATCACCGACGATACCGGCACGGTTCCGCTGCGTTATCAGCCGTTCCTTGTCGATCCGATCGGTCGTTCGGTCTCGCTGGAACTGCGCAAACTGTTCTGAGGAAACCCATCGCCGCGTCCCGTGCGGGCGCGGCGGTCAGGGGGTTACCGTGATCCCCGGCGCAGCCGATTCACGCAGCGCCCTGCGATAATTTTCCGCGGCATGGGCCAGCACGGGGGCTTCCGGCTTCGCACTGCGGGCCGGGCGCGCGGCGGGGCAGGGCATCCGCAGATGCAGCCCCTCGATCAATTCACGCAATTCGCGCAAGTTGGCCGCCCGCGGTGCGGCAAGGTCCGGGATCAGGCGCAGATCAAGCTGTGTCAGCCCGAACGGCAGCAGGTCGCGATAGCCAACCCGTTCAGTCAGCCCGGCGAGGGCACGGAAACCCAGCCGTTCCGCCATCGTGCCCAGATTGCGGTTCACCATCGCCAGCAGGCGGTGTTCGCAATGACGAACGCGGTTCTTCACTACTACCCAGTCAAAGGCGGCGCCACCGCGCGTCAGCCGCTCGTCCCGCAGCGCCGTGACCACATCGGTGAACGGGGTGGCATGCCGGAACCGGCCGCTGACCGGATTGATGGAACCCAGCGCGTCGAGATCCGCCGGTGAACAGTTGACCGGCGTCACCACGGTATCCGCCAGCGCAATCGCACGGCGCGCGGTTGGGGAATCGTATCCGGCCAGATCGATCAGGATGAAGTCACAGTCGCCGCCCAGCCGCTCCATCTCCTGCATCAGCAGCGGGCCGCTCTGCCGGTCCAGCACCAGGTGGCGCGGGGTGGGCAGGGCTGTCTTGAGTGTGCGGGCAGTGCCGCCGCGCGCTTCGAACAGACGGTTCAGCGTCTGCTGCCGCCGGTCGCAATCGACCGCCAACACGCGCGCGCCGCCATGCGCCAGCGCCACCGCGCAATGAAACGCCAGCGTGGATTTGCCGACGCCGCCCTTCTCATTCGCGAATACGATGACTTGCGCCTGCGCCCGCCGCCGCCCTTCCAGATCGCGCAGCACGACGGCAGGATGCTCGTCACGCGGACGATCGGCCTCGTCGAAATCCTGCAGGCCGGCAGTGAAGGCAGAACCGCTTGCTTCCAGATTCATCGACCGCGTCCCCTTTGCGGATCACGAATCGCCTGTGGGCGTTCTTGTGGATATCTACGGGATTAACCTTGATTTACCAAGTCGCTCTATCAGCCACAGCGAATCGCGCTGTCGCGGGACATGCGGGATGACGGATGCGACCGCCCGCATTATCTGGCGTGAATGGCCCGCAGCCCCGCAGGAACCCCGCCTCATCCGAAAGGCGCCGAACGCTTCAATGAAGATCGCGCGACCTATTCGCTAAAGGGCTCCTCGCAGCCGGATATCGAAACAGGTGTGGCGGCGATCCGCGAGGTCGTTCGCACGTTGAAGCCGAAGCCGGGTGTCTATCGCATGCTCGATGCGCGCGGGGACGTGCTCTACGTCGGCAAGGCGCGGGCGCTGCGTAACCGGGTGACGAACTATACCCAGGTCGCCAACCTGCCAGGCCGCCTGCAACGCATGGTCAGCCAGACCCGGTCGATGGAAATCGTCACCACCAATTCAGAGGCGGAGGCGCTGCTGCTGGAGGCGCAGCTCATCAAGCGGTTCCGCCCGCCGTACAACGTGCTGCTGCGTGATGATAAGAGCTTCCCATTCATCCTGCTGCGCGCCGGGCATGATTTTCCGCGCATCATGAAGCATCGCGGCGCGCGCAAAGCGAAGGGGGATTATTACGGCCCCTTTGCCAGCGCCGGATCGGTCAACACCACGATCAATGCGCTGCAAAAGCTGTTCCTGCTGCGCAGTTGCACCGACAGCTTCTTCTCCCGCCGCGACCGTCCATGCCTGCTTTATCAGATCAGGCGCTGTTCCGCCCCGTGCGTGGGGCGCATCGATCAGGCTGGCTACGCTGAACTGGTGCGCGAGGCGAAGGACTTCCTGGGTGGTCGATCGGGCGCGGTGCAGCGCAAGATAGAGGCGCAGATGCAGCAGGCGGCAGAGGCGCTGGATTTCGAAACCGCCGCCACGCTGCGCGATCGGCTGCGCGCCGCAACTTTCATTCAGGGCACGCAGGCGATCAATGCGGAAGGGGTCGGCAATGCCGACGTCTTCGCACTGGCGGCCAAGGGCGGGCAGATGGGCATTCAGGCGTTCTTCGTGCGCGGGGGGCAGAACTGGGGCCATCGCGCATTCTTTCCCAGCCATACGCAGGACGTAGCGGAGGACGAAGTGCTGGCCCGCGTGCTGGCGCAATTCTATGAAGAAGTGCCCGCGCCGCGCACGATCCTGGTCGATCGTGAACTGCCCGAACGCGCCCTGCTTGAAGAGGCGCTGGCGGAAGCGGCAGGGCACAAGGTCGAAATCAGCGTTCCCCAGCGCGGCACGCGGCGGCGGCTGATGCAGCAGGCCAGCCGCAACGCGGCCGAGGCGCTGGACCGGCGGCTGGCCGAAAGCGGCACTCAGGCGCGGATTCTGCGCGAGACGACCGAATTCCTCGAACTGGCGGACGTGCCGCAGCGCATAGAGGTTTACGATAACAGCCACATTCAGGGCACGAAGGCCGTGGGCGCGATGGTCGTCGCCGGGCCGGAAGGCTTTCTGAAAAACCAGTATCGCAAATTCAACATCCGCACCGCGCAGACCGATGACGATTTCGGCATGATGCGCGAGGTGATGACCCGGCGCTTCGCCCGCGCGCAGCAGGAGGATCCTGATCGTGACGGCGGCCTCTGGCCCGATCTGGTGCTGATCGACGGCGGCAAGGGCCAGATGTCCAGCGTGAAGGATGCGCTGGAGGAACTGGGCATAGAGGACGTGCCGCTGATCGCCGTGGCCAAGGGGCCGCACCACGGCCGTGACGGGCGAGAAGTATTCCACTTTCCGGACGGGCGGGAAAAGATGCTGCCGGTCAATTCGCCGGTGCTGTTCTATCTCCAGCGCCTGCGTGACGAGGTCCACCGCTACGCGATCGGCGCTCACCGCGATAAACGCAGCCGCGCGATCAGCGCCTCACCACTGGACGAGATTCCCGGTATCGGCCCTGCGCGCAAGCGGGCTCTGCTGCTGCATTTTGGCACTGCGGGCAAAGTGCGGGCGGCGGCGCTGGAAGACCTGCAACGCGCGCCCGGCGTCAGTGCGGCGGTCGCTCAGACAGTATACGATTTCTACCACGCCAGAGGGTGACGGGCGGGGGCTAGAATGCCGGCGCCTTACTTCTTCGGCAGCCGCATCATCCCTTCCTGCGCCACGCTGGCCACCAGCCGTCCATCGCGCGTGAAGATCTGCCCCCGGCCAAATCCACGGGCGAGACCCGACCACGGGCTGTCTGTCACATAGAGCAGCCATTCGTCCGCGCGGAAGGCGTCGTGGAACCACAGTGCATGGTCCAGGCTGGCGGCCTTGATCTCGCCCTTGTGGAAGCTCAGCCCATGTGGGCGGATCGCCGTGGAGAGAAGCTGGAAATCGCTGGCATAGGCCAGCACCGCGCGGTGGATCGGCGGATCGTCTGGCAACTGGGCAACGGTGCGGAACCAGCAATGCGCTACGGGTTCGCGCCCGTCCGAAGACTGCCAGTTGCGCGGCTCCACTGACCGTATGTCGATGGGGCGGGGCCGCAGCATCAGCTTCTTCAGCGGGCCGTCGGGCATGGTTTCCGCGAACCGGCGGCGAAGCACGGCGTCCGGTTCCAGATCTTCAGGCGGGGCGACATCGGGCATCACGGCGTGCTGATGATGCGGCCCTTCCTGCGGCTTCTGGAACGAAGCGATCAGGTTCAGAATCGGCTGGCCCTGCTGGCTGGCCACCACGCGCCGATTGGTGAAGCTGCGCCCGTCCAGATCGCGCTTTACGCGAAATTCGATCGGCAGGTCGTCGCTTCCGCCGCGCAGGAAATAGGCGTGGAGCGAATGGGTGTGGCGATCGTCGGGGACGGTGCGGCGCGCGGCGACCAGCGCCTGCGCGATCGCCTGCCCGCCGAACACGCGGCCGGACCCTTCGTTCAGGCGGCGGCCGATGAACTTGTCACCGCCTCGCTCTTCCAGATTGAAAAGCAGCACCAGCTCGGCAACGAGTTGCTCGGGTGTCGGAGACGAAACCACGGTAGCCATGCTGCGGCCCTTGCGCGCCGCCATGGCGTCAGTCAACGGATGCAGGGCAGATCGCTTAACGCCAACCACCCGATTGCCGCGGCCCTGTTGCGCGCGGGCCACCTGCCATTCGCCCGCTCACGCGGATGAAAGAAAACCCCGCCCGACAGTGCCGGGCGGGGTCAGGGGTCGTCACGAAGGCTGGGTTCAACCCGCGGCGAGTGCCGCCAGCAGAAGCAGCGCAACGATATTGGTGATCTTGATCATCGGGTTCACGGCCGGGCCCGCGGTGTCCTTGTAAGGATCGCCCACGGTATCGCCCGTCACCGCGGCCTTGTGGGCTTCGCTGCCCTTGCCGCCGTGATGGCCGTCTTCGATGTATTTCTTAGCGTTGTCCCACGCGCCGCCGCCCGCTGTCATGGAGATGGCCAGGAACAGGCCGCCCACGATCACGCCCAGCAGCAACGCGCCCAGCGCCGCAAAGCCGTTCGCCTCACCCGCGATCAGGGTGATGACGAAATAGACCGCGATGGGGGCCAGCACCGGCAGCAGCGATGGAACGATCATCTCCTTGATCGCTGCCTTGGTAACCAGATCCACCGTCTTGGCGTAGTTCGGCTTGCTTGTGCCTGCCATGATGCCCGGATCGCTGGCGAACTGATCGCGCACGTCCTTCACCACGTCGCCCGCCGCGCGGCCCACCGCCGTCATGCCCATCGATCCGAACAGATACGGCAGCAGCGCGCCCAGCAGAAGCCCGACGATGACGTAGGGATTCTCAAGGCTGAAGCTGACCTCTCCGTTGCTCAAATCCCCGTCGGACAATGCCGGGAAGAAATGCCGCAGGTCGGTGGTATAGGCCGCGAACAGCACCAGTGCCGCCAGCCCCGCAGAACCGATGGCATAGCCCTTGGTGACGGCCTTTGTGGTGTTGCCCACCGCGTCCAGCAGGTCGGTCTTCTCACGCACGCTGTCATCAAGGCCGGCCATCTCGGCAATGCCGCCGGCATTGTCAGTAACCGGGCCGTAGGCGTCCAGCGCCACGACCATGCCCGCCAGCGCCAGCATGGCAGTTGCCGCATAGGCGATGCCGATCAGTCCGGCGATCTGATAGGCGATGATGATGCCACCGACGATCACGATCGTCGGCAGCGCGGTCGCTTCCAGAGAAATGGCCAGGCCCTGGATCACATTCGTGCCGTGGCCCGTTTCCGAAGCCTTGGCGATTGACCGGACCGGGCGGAACCCGGTGCCGGTGTAGTACTCGGTGATCCAGATGATCAGGCCGGTGATGACGAGGCCGACCAGCGCGCAATAGAACAGCGCACGCCCGTTGAACTCCGTCCCCGGAATAACCGCTTCCATGCCGCCGAGCGCGTGGGAAGTGGCCCACCAGATCGCGGGAATGGATAGCACGGCGGAGACAAGGAAGCCCTTGTACATCGCACCCATCACGTTGTTCGATTTGCCAAGGCGAACGAAATAGGTGCCGATGATGGAGGTGACGATGCACACGCCGCCGATCAGCAACGGCAGGGCCATCAGGTTGCCCAGCAATTCGCCCGCTCCCGTCAGCAGCAGCGCGGTGAGCACCATGGTCGCGCCCACGGTGACGACATAGGTTTCGAACAGGTCGGCAGCCATGCCGGCGCAGTCGCCCACGTTGTCGCCCACGTTGTCGGCGATCACGGCCGGGTTGCGGGGGTCGTCCTCCGGAATACCGGCCTCGACCTTGCCGACCAGATCGGCACCCACGTCAGCCGCCTTGGTGAAGATGCCGCCGCCAAGACGCGCGAAGATGGAGATCAGCGAGGCGCCGAAGGCGAGGGCGACGAGCCCGTCCACCACCGTGCGATCTTCTCCGCCCACGGTGTATCCGCCCGGTCCGGTCAGATACCAATAGAACACCGCGATCGCGAGGAGGGCGAGGCCCGCCACCAGCATCCCGGTGATCGCGCCCGCGCGGAAGGCCAGGGTCAGGCCCTGCTGCAACCCGCTTTGCGCCGCCGCCGCCGTGCGGACGTTGGACCGGACGGAAATATTCATCCCGATGAACCCGGCGACGCCTGACAGGATAGCGCCGAGCACGAAGCCCGCCGCCGAAACCGTGCCCAAGAAAACCGCCACGATCACCGCCACGATCACACCGACAATGGCAATCGTGGTGTACTGGCGCCGCAGGTATGCCTGCGCGCCTTCCTGGATCGCGCTGGCGATCTCCTGCATCTTCTCGCTGCCCGCACTCGCACCGAGCACCTGGCGGCTGGTTATGAAACCGTAGAGGACCGCAAGCAGTCCGAGGCCAATGGCAATGATTGTCAGGTCCATATCGAGACCATCCCCCTTCTTCATCCTCTCAAGACGAAAACGAAGCCCGATCGTGTCGCCGGGTCTGCGCAACTGACAATGGCTATAGGGCCGGGGATAGCCGCGCAACCCCCTAAACGCCGCGCCCCCCGGGCCTGTGGAAGACGCCCCGAAATAGCACGCAGAACTACGGATTCTTGCGGTTCACGATGGTTTATGAGAAGTTAACCATACCGAACGTAGCGCCGACCGGGGCCGCCGCAGGGGGTTGCATGACGTTGGATAAGCCAGCTGGCGATACCATACCGTCCACGCGCGACAGCGCGCAGGGCGGTGCTTTCGCGTTTTCTCCCGGCGATGCGGCGATCCCGCTTACCGGCCCGGACGGGTTGGACAAGCATGTCCGGCGCGATCTGCGGAAACAGGAAATTGCCGTTGCGCGGCAATTCATGGGCGGCGGAATGTGGCCCTATGTGGTGGCGGCGTGGGGCTGCTTCGCCATTTGGCTCAGCTTCTTTCCACTCGCGATCATGGGCTGGCTCAACCTGCCATTGGCTTTCGTGCTCAGCTGCATTTTCGCCACTGGCGGATATGTCACCAGTCACGAGGCGATGCATTCCAACATCGCGCGGCCCGGCAGCAGGAATTACTGGATCAACGAATGGGTGGGGAAAGTCTCCACCATCCCGATCGTGTTCCCGTTCTCGATGGCGCGGCTGATGCACCTTGAGCATCACTACCACTGCAACCATCCGGAAAAAGACCCTGACTATACCGACGAAGCGCCCAACTCGCTGATGGCGTGGTACAAGACATGGTATAACCGCCAGCCGGGCGTCGATGGCTCGATCCATCATTACAAGCGTATTCTGGCCAAAATGGGCACGCCGGAAGCGAAGACGGCGCTGCGGGACACGCTGAAGCTGCAACTGCTGTTCATGGCCGTGCTCTTCACCATGGCGTGGAGCGGTTATGCGATAGAGGCGGCGCTGCTGTGGTGGCTGCCGCGCCATATCGGCCTCAGCTACATCCGCTTCTACCTCAGCTGGGCGCCCCATCACCCGCGCGAAGGGCGCACGGGCCGGTACGAGAACGCGAAGATTTTCAAGAGCAGGCTGGGTCACGTCATGTCGATGGGCATGGAAACCCACCTGATCCACCACCTCTACCCCAACATCCCCAACCACCGCACGAAACAGGCCTACTTCGCGCTGAAGCCGATACTGGCGCAGCGCGGGGTGGATGTTTCGTCGCTTTAGGAAGCTGTCATGGAACTGGCGCTCAAAAAGCTGTTCTACATCATGCCGTTCCTGTTCGGGATCGGCTTCATCGCACCGCTGATCGCGCAGACGATGGCCTATTGGGATATCGCCGCGCCCTTCGGCATGAGCTGTATCGCATTCGGCCTGCTGATCGGCGCGCCGTGGGGCCTCTATGCGGTGCTGCGCGGCCGCTGGCTTTGACGGAGCAGCTTCGCCTCGATCCCGCCAACCCGGCAGAGGCACTGGCGCCTGACGCGCCTGCCTTCCCTCTGGGCAAAGGCACCGGCCTTGACCGGCACGTCATGTTGGACCTGCAAAGGCAGGAGCGGGAGATCGCGAAGAAGTATTACGCGCTGGGTCAGACGATCCGCTGGAAATACGTGGTGGCCACGCTGGTAGGCTTCACCGTGTGGGTTTCGCTGTTCCCGCTCACGATGCTGGGGCTGGTGCCGCTGTGGGCCGCGTTCATCGTCTCCTACCTCATCGCCACCGCCGGATACGTCACCGCGCATGAGGCGATGCATTCAACCATCGGGCGCAAGGGTACGAAGGGCTGGTTCTGGAACGAGCTGACTGGGCAGCTTTCGATGGTCCCGCTGATGTTTCCCTTCAGCATAGCCCGCGCCACGCATTTGCAGCACCATCGCTTTCCCAACGATCCGGTGCGCGATCCCGATTACCCCGATGGCGCGCCCAATCTGCGCGCGGCGCTGTGGAAGGCATGGCTCAACCGCCAGCCCGGCCCGACGGCGCAAGCCCATCACATCAAGCGCGTGATGCTGGAGGAAGTGGGCACGCCAGAGGCAAAGCGCGCGTTAAAGGAAACCGCGCTGGTTCAGCTGGCGGGCACACTGTTCTTCATCGGCATGGCGCTGTCGGGTTATGCGATGGAAATCGCCATGGTCTGGTGGCTTCCCCGCTGGCTGGCGCTGATCCACACCCACGTGTTCTTCAGCTGGGAAACGCACCATCCGCAGAGTGGCCGTGGTCGCTACGACAACACGCGCATTTTTCGCAGCAGTGTGGGATCGTTCCTGTCGATGTGGATCGAATTCCACCTCGTCCACCATCTCTACCCGAACATCCCGATGCACCTGACCAAGAAGGCGTATTTCGAGATGAAGCCCGTGCTACAGGCGCGCGGAGTCGATTGCAGCGCGCATTAGCGATGCAGGCGCGGCTCTCAGCCGTGCTGCCAGCCCAGTCCTTCGCTGTTCACGATCGCCTCTCCGTCCAGATAGAGCGGAGCAAACCCGCGCGGTTCTGCCTGTCCTATGCGCGTGGCCGGAACGGGCGCTTCAGTGTCGGCGGGCAAGGTGAATAGCAGCTCATAGTCATCGCCCCAGCGCAGCGCGTCCAGACGGCGGCTCTCCGGCACGGCGATGGGCACCGCCGAACCATCGATCGCCAGCGAAACCTCGCTCGCCTCCGCCATGCGCCATGCGTCCAGCAGCAAGCCGTCGGACACATCCATCATCGCGGTTACGAACGGGGCCAGCGCCTGACCTTCGCTCACGCGGGGCAGGGGGCGGCGATAGGCACCGCTCGCGCCGCTGCGGCCTTGCAGCGCCTCGAAACCCATCATCGCCGCGCCGACTTTGCCGGTCAGCCAGATCGTATCCCCGGCCTGCACCCCCGCGCGCGAAGGCACCGGGCGATGAACCGCGCGGCCGATTGCCGTCATGCCAAAAGTGCGCGGCGGCCCACCTGAGGATGTATCCCCGCCCAGCAGCGGCACATCGTAATGCTCCAGCGCTTCGGCCAGTCCTTCGGCGAACCGGTCGTCCCCGTCGCCCAGCATGAAACCCAGCAGCACGCCCAGCGGCTCCGCGCCTTTGGCTGCAAGGTCTGACAGATTGCGCGCGACCAGCTTCCACGCCACGTCGGCCATGTCCTGATCGGGCAGGAAGTGTACGCCCTCGACCATCATGTCGTGCGTCAGGACCAGCGCTTCGCCACCGATATCCAGCACCGCAGCATCGTCAGCCAGCCCGCGCGCGGCGGGGTGGGTGGCCAGTGCGCGCAGGGCGGCGATGAAGGTGGCTTCCCCTTTCATCGCCCGATCCGTCGTTACGAACGCGCCGCTTTCGCCACTGCGTCCAGCACGCCGTTGACGAACTTGGCCTCACGCTCATCGAAGAACGCATGGGCGACATCGACATATTCGCTGATCGCGGACGCAGTGGGCACGTCGGCCCGGGCGATCAATTCGTAAGCGCCCGCGCGCAGAATCTGGAGCATGGTCTTGTCCAGCCGGGCAAGGCTCCACCCTTCGGCCAGACGGGCGGTCAGCAGCGCGTCGATCTCCTCGTGCCGGGCATCCACCCCGCGCACGATATCGTCGAAGAAATCGACTTCCGCCTCGGCATACTGGGCGTCCTCGATCTCGCGGCCCAGCCGGTGCTGGTGGAATTCATCCAGCAGGCGGGCGGTTGGCGTCGCCTCCATTTCGCGCTGGTAAAGCGCCTGAACGGCGGCGAGGCGCGCGGCGGCGCGGGATTTCGATCGGGCGGGGGTGCTCATTTCAGGCGCAATTCCACGGAACGGGCATGCGCGGCAAGGCCTTCTGCCTCTGCCAGCGCGATAGCTGCCGGTCCGATCTGACCCAGCGCATCCGGCCCCACTTCGATGAAGCTGGTGCGCTTCATGAAATCGAGCACCGAAAGACCACTGGCGAAACGCGCGCGCCGCCCGGTGGGTAGGACATGGTTCGGCCCGGCTACATAATCACCCACAGCCTCCGGCGTGTGGCGGCCCAGAAACACGCTGCCCGCGTGGTGCAGCTGCGCGAACAGCGCTTCGGGATCGTCCACCGCCAGCTCTACGTGTTCGGCGGCAAGGCGATTGGCCAGCGCGGGGGCTTCCGACAGGTCGGATACCACCAGCAGCACGCCGTGATCGTCCCAGCTCTTGCGCGCGACCTCTTTCGTGGGAAGCATCGCGCATTGCACGTCCACACGATCTTCCACCTGCCCCGCGAAATCCGCGTCATCAGTGATCAGGATCGATTGCGCGGCCGGATCGTGTTCAGCCTGGCTCAGCAGATCGGCGGCGATCCAGTCGGGATCGTTCTTGCCATCGGCGATGACCAGAATTTCGCTCGGCCCGGCGACCATGTCGATGCCAACCACGCCGTAAAGCTGGCGCTTCGCCTCCGCCACCCAGGCGTTGCCCGGTCCCGTCACCACGTCCACCGGCGCGATGCGGTCGGTGCCATAGGCCAGCGCGGCAACCGCCTGCGCCCCGCCGATGCGCCAGATTTCATCCACGCCGGCAAGGTGTGCTGCGGCCAGCACCAGTTGGTTGACTTCACCGCGCGGTGTCGGCGTCACGACCGCCAGCCGTTCCACCCCGGCAACCTTGGCCGGAATGGCATTCATCAGCAGGGATGAGGGATAGGCCGCCCGGCCACCCGGAACGTAAAGCCCGGCGGCATCGACCGGCCGCCACTTTGCGCCCATCCGCACGCCCGCGTCATCGGTGAAATCGCGGTTCCGGGGCAACTGGTCCACGTGATAGGCGCGGATGCGTTCCGCCGCCAGTTCCAGCGCCGCACGCAGCTTCGGCTCCAGCGCCGCGAAAGCCGCCGCGCATTCACCGGCTGAAATGCGCCAGTCGCCGTCCTCGGTCAGCTGATGCTTGTCGAACCGTTGGGTATATTCGGCCAGCGCTTCGTCCCCCCGCTGGCGCACGGCGGAAAGAATGTCCGCGACCACGCGCGAAACATCGTCCTCGCTCTCACGCCGGTCGCCCACGAGGCGGGCGAACTTGCGCTCGAAATCGGCGTCGCTGGTGGAAAGCCGCAGCATCAGGCGATCTCCTTGCCCGCGATCGCGCGGAATCGTTCGACCAGCGCACCCACGCGCGGATCGGTTTTCAGTGCGGCGCGATTGACGATCAGGCGTGCCGAAACCGGCATGATCTGGTCCGTTTCCACCAGCCCGTTATCCGCCAGCGTGCGGCCGGTGGAAACAAGGTCCACGATCCGCATGCTGAGGCCGAGGGATGGGGCTAGTTCCATCGCGCCGTTCAGCTTCACGCATTCGGCCTGAATTCCCTGCCCTTCGAACCAGCGCTGGGTGATGTTCGGATACTTGGTGGCGATACGCAGGTGGCTGGCATTACCGCGATTGTATTCGCTGGCATCCTTCGGCTCTGCCACGGACAGGCGGCAGTGGCCGATGTCCAGATCCACCGGCGCGTACAGCTCCGAATAATGGAACTCCTCGATCACGTCGGATCCGACGATTCCCGCCTGCGCCGCGCCGAAGGCGACGAAAGTGGCAACGTCGAATGCGCGCACGCGGATGATCCGCGTTTCGCCGTCTTCGCACAGGAAGCTGAGGGCGCGGTTGCCCTTGTCGTGAAAGGCGCTTTCCGGCACCAGTCCGGCGCGCGCCATCACGGGCAGCGCCTCGTCAAGAATGCGGCCCTTGGGCAGGGCGAAGGTTAAAGGCGTGGCGCGGGCGGAAGTCATGGCGCGCGCCGTGTAGGGAAGCGAGCGGGAAAGGGCAACGCCGATGGCTGTCACACCGATCATGGAAACCGCTGACGTTCGCACCGCGATCGATTGGCAGGCCGGTCATGCCGAACGCGCCGACGCGCCGATCACCGCGCGGATCGTGCGTGCGGAATTCGCCATTCTGGACACGCCGACCGAACTCGCGCGCCGAATGGTCAACTGGCAGGGGCTCAGCCTTGAGGATGCGATGCCGCTCAGGGTCGCGGGCGGCTTGCATTGGCTGCACCTGTCAGGCGCGGAACCTGCGCTGGCCCCGGTCTATGCGGGGCAGGAAACCGATCAGGCGGTGATCGATGAAATCGTGTCCGCACTGGCGCGCAAATGGGATGCGAAGCTGGTCCCATGGCTCGACCATCCGCCGCAGACGAACGAGGCCGGCCGATCGTCCAGCATCATGGCGGGCCTGCTCTGGCTGTCCCATCGGCTCGGCCCGCGTTTCGAACTGAACGAGATCGGCGCCAGCGCGGGCGTCAACACGATGATGGAACGCTATCGCTACGATCTGGGCGGCACTGTCGTCGGGCCAGAGGGTTCGCCGATGCGGCTCACGCCCGACTGGCGCGGCCCGCCACCGCCTGTCGGCGAGGTGGAAAACACCGCCATTCGCGGCTGCGACATG
This sequence comes from Croceibacterium sp., assembly GCA_035555595.1. GTDB lineage: Bacteria > Pseudomonadota > Alphaproteobacteria > Sphingomonadales > Sphingomonadaceae > Croceibacterium_A. The sequence continues at coordinate 54,435 of DATMGK010000099.1, forward strand.
TCGCCGGTCGATCTGTCCGACCCGGTGGAGGCGCTTCGTCTGAAGGCCTTCGTCTGGGCCGACGCGCAGGAACGGATGGACCGGATTGATGCTGCCATCGCCCTTGCGGCGCAGAAGCGGCCAGACCTTGTGCGGCAGGACGCCGGGGATTTCGTGACGGACATGCTCGCCCGTCCGCAGGCGGATCGGGTCACGCGCGTCCTCTACCATTCGGTCATGTGGCAATACCTGCCCGTCGCCACGCGCGCCGATATCACGGCGGCGATGGAGCGCGCGGGCGCCTTGGCCACTGCGCAGCGTCCGCTTGCGTGGGTCAGGCTGGAAACCAATCGCCAGACTTTCCGCCACGAGCTGTCGGTCCGCTACTGGCCGGGCGGGGAGGATGCGGTCATTCTATCCGAAGCGCATCCGCATGGCGCGTGGATAGAATGGCAGGGGGCCTGACCGGGGCCTATCGGTCCAGCGTCAGCCGCATCCGATAGGTGCCTTCGCCATAGCCGTCCGCCGCGCCACCTTCGTCGTAGGTGAAGCCCTGCGCTGCCCAGAAGCGATCGGCGCCGTTCACGGCCGTCAGCGTAATGTCCGGAAATCCCCCGGTGAGGGCCTGCGCCTTGATCAGCGCAATCGCGCCGCGCCCCGCGCCGGTCCCCCGCGCGACGGGCAGCAGTGCTATGTCGTGCAGGTAATAGGTGTCGGTATCGCCCGGTATCGCCCCCAGCGGCTGCCCGAGCGCGGGCGAGGATTCCCGCAGCCACGGGTGGCTGACCAGATAGCCCGCAATCGCGTCCTGATGTTCCAGCACGAAGCAGCCCGCCGGGTAGAGTTCCAGACGCTCCGCATAAACAGAAGACGGTTCGGTGAAGTCGCCATGAACCGCGTCGGAAATCGCGGTAACCGCACCTACGTCATCTTTCCGCATTGCGCGCCATTGTGTCTGCATAGCGGCAGCATGACTGCCGCATCGTGGCGGGATTGGGAAGCTATCTCCCCCGATTGCAGCCGGTCATCTGGCATTAAGCTGCGTAACAGCCGCCATACAATTTCATGCAAATTGAGCGGCGCGTGACAAAGCCTTGCGACGAGTGGGTCCTAGTTGGGTGTCATCGCCGGAAGGGGCGAACAGGACATTTGGAAGGATTTGGACATGAAGACCATCGCTCTCTTTGCCGCCGTGGCTGCCGCTGCCGTCGCCGTTCCCGCCGCCGCGCAGGATTCCGTCGAAATCTACTTCGGCGATCTCAACGTTGCGTCCAGCGAAGGCGCACAGACGCTGAATGCCCGCATTCAGGCCGGTGCCGACGCGGTGTGCGAACGCCCGGACAACCGCGATCTGAAGGGCACGCTCGTGTGGCAGGACTGCAAGAGCGCGGCGGTGTCGTCTGCCGTCGAACAGCTCGCCAGCAAGGGCATCAGCATGGAAGGCGCGCAGGTCGCCGCCAACTGATTGCCGTAAATCTATCCCTCCTCCACTGGCCGGGCCCCGTGCCCGGCCAGCTTTTTGTGCGCTCAGGGATAGCTGACGGTGGTCGGCGGCTTCTTGGGCAGCGGGATGAACTCTTTCTCGTCGCCCGGTACTTTGGGAAACCGGCCTTCTTCCCAGTCGGCCTTGGCCTGATTGATCCGGTCGCGGCTGGAACTGACGAAGTTCCACCAGACATAGCGGTGGGTCTTGAATGCCTCGCCGCCCATCAGCATGACCTTGCCTCCGTGCGCTGACCGCAACGTCATCGCTTCGCCCGGCTTCAGCAGCACCAGCGTGTAAAGCTCCAGCGCTTCGCCATCGATGCTCGCTTCGCCGCCCACCAGCATGACCGCGCGTTCATCGGCGCCCGCATCGATCGGGATCGCGCCCGCCGGGCCAAGGTTGATCTCGGCATAGATCGTATCGGCATAAGTGGTCACCGGCGCGCGGCGGCCCCACAACTCGCCCATGATCACCTGCGCGCTGACGCAGGTGTCTTCCACCATCGGCAGGTCGCTCACGGATTCGAACGCGGGGTCCAGTTCCTCGCGCCCGTCGGGCAGTGCCAGCCATGTCTGCATGCCGTAGAGCCGGGGCCCGTCGGCCCGCTCGGTCTGCGGGCTGCGTTCGGAATGGACGATGCCCTTGCCGGCGGTCATCAGGTTCACCGTGCCGGGGCTGATGGTGGAAAACGATCCCAGGCTGTCACGATGGTCGATTGCCCCTTCGAACAGCCATGTCACCGTGGCCAGATTGATATGCGGATGCGGGCGCACGTCCATCGCCTGTCCCGGTGCGAGGTGCGCGGGGCCGAACTGGTCCACGAATACGAATGGCCCGACCATTCCCAGCTGGCGGCTCGGGATCGCCCGGCGGACCTGAAATCCGCCAAGATCATGAGTGACGGGGGTGACTGTCTGGATGATGCTCATTCGCTGTCGAGCTCCGGATAATAGCGGAAGATGCCGTTCTCGTTAAATTCGAGCCGTCGGTCAGACGAAAGGTAGGCTTCCACGCCGTCTATTTCCATCACCGCGCTACGCACCAGTTCCAGCCGCGGATAATCGAGTGCCGCCATGCGGTTGGGGAACATGTAATCCAGCCCTTCCATCAGCTGGAACAGCGATGTGTCCACGTGCGTCCAGCGGTCGCCCAGCACGAAGGGACCACCGTTTTCCTCCAGCGCCTGCTCGAAATGGGCCAGGAACTTGGGCAGGCGATGTTCGCGGAAATGCTGTGCGGCCTCATAGGCCGGGTCCATCTGCTCCTGATAATACAGGGCGGAGGACACCGGATGATGCACCGCGTGGATTTCCGCCACCATGTCGCTGATGTCCAGTTGCAGCTGGATCAGCGGCAGATCCGTTTCCAGATCGCCACCGCCGAAATCGTGCCGGTCGGCCAGGAAGGCCAGAATGTGCGCGGTCTGGCCGATGCACAGATCGCCGTCGACCAGATAGGGCGGGGCGAACGGGCGGATGCCTTCGCGGCTGGCAATATCTTCCAGCAGGGCCTCTGCACCGTGTTCGCGGGCCATGTCCTCATAATCGATCTCGGCCGCTTCCAGTGCCAGCCGCACGAATTCGCCGCGCCCCGGAATGTCGGGCCAGTACCATAGCTGATAGCTCATGCCGTCACGCCCGGATGCTCTCCCGGCGCGGCGGCACGGATGGCAAGCGCGTGGACACGCTGGCCGGGAATATCGCCAAGCGCGCGGTTGACCATGCGTTGCCGTTCCAGCCGGTTCTTGCCGGTGAATGCCACGCTTTCGATCACCACGGTAAAGTGCGATTCGCCGCTGCCGTCGTCGCCCGCGTGGCCGTGATGGCGCGCGCTGTCGTTGATGACCTCCAGCCGCGTGGGCAGGAAGGCGTGCTGCAACAGGGTTTCGATTTCTTGTGCGAGCGGTCCGCTCATTGGATGCCTCCGGGGGTTTTCATCGGTGCGGCCTATCACCATTAGAGACCGAATGCGTCCACAGAAGTTCCACGGCCGGTATGACAGCGATGGCCGCGCCTGCGCCGCCCCCGGTTGCGAAGAACCCGGCGAATATCGCGCGCCCGGTGCCCATAGATCCAGTTTTGATGGCCCCGGCGACTGGCGCTGGCTGTGCCTTGACCATGTGCGTGAATTCAACGCCGGATACGACTGGTTCGAAGGCATGACGGCGGACGAAATTCTGGCCGCGCAATCGCCCATTGCCGGCTGGCAACGGGAAACGCGGGCGTTTCGTCCAGATGGCGGGGGCGGGGTGCCCCGCTGGGCGGATTTCGACGATCCGCTCGACGCCATCGGCGCGCGCGCCGCGGATATCCGGGGCCGCGCACGGGCCCGGCAGAATGCGCGGGCGGAACAATCGCGCTTCACCGCCAGCGAGCGAGAGGCACTGTCGGTCATGGGGCTGGGTCCGCAGACGGATCGCAACGAGCTGCGCAAACGCTATTCCACGCTGGTGCGCCGCTATCACCCCGATCGCAACGGCGGAGATCGTAGTGACGAGGCCCTGTTGCAGCGGGTGGTGGAAGCTTATCAACTTCTGCGGAAAGCAGCGGCATTCGCTTAGGGCCAACCGGTCGCTATTCCACTGCCCTAGAACGAAGCGCCGTCCACCTTCTGTATATTCAGCGCGTCGAGATCGCACTCCGGCACGCAGCGCAGGTTGATCGCCACCATCTCGCTGCCATCAGGCATCCTGCCATTGGCGAAGGGCGAACAGCCGCAGGTCTGGCAGAACCGGTGGTCGATCATGCCCTTGTTGAAGGTATAACTGCCCACCTGTCCTTCCGGCGCGACCAGTGTGGTGTTCCCCGCCGGTTCGAAGTGCAGGATGTGCCCCTTGCGGCGGCAGATGGAACAATTGCAGCTCATTCCTTGTGAGGGGATATCGCCTTCTACGGTGGCGGAAATAGCGCCGCAGTGACAACTCGCGGTATATGTCATGACTGCTTTCCCTGCATCTCTGCGATCATCGCGTTGTCGATGGCAGAACCTTCCTGATAAGCCGCACGCTCACTACAGCGATCCCAGTAAGCCTTGAAACTTGGGAGAGCGGGCATGGAGCCAAATCTCAGGCCCCACATGATCTGGCTGCCCAGATAGACGTCCACCATGGTGAACCGATCGCCGCACACATAATCGTGGGTGGAAAGCCAACCGTCGATGGCATCGATGGTTCTTTCGAAACTCCCGAAACCGACCATCATCTCCTTGCCTTCAACCTCCCACCCGAGAGACTTCGCAGTCGTTGCCTGTTCCAGCGGACCGGCGGCGAAGATCAGCCAGCGAAAATAGTCCGCCTTCTCCTCATCGCGGGGCAACAGTTCCGGCGCGGACATTTCCGCCAGATAGTGACACACCGCTGCCGCCTCGCTCACCGCGTGGTCATGGCCCTTGTGATGATGCACGATCGTCGGAAGCTTACCCATCGGGTTGGCGTCAAGCAGGGCCTGGGGCTTGTTTTTCCAGTCGACCAGTACCGGCTCATAATCCGCTTTCGCTTCGTGCAGGGCCCAGCGGGCGATCTGCGCGCGGCTCATCGGATTGAAGAAGAATGTGTACTCGGCCATCACGCTCTCCCCATGTGAATAGATGGAACATTAGGTGAACGAATGGCCCTCGTCAATCGCGGTCGGGCGCTCCGGGTGGGAAGTATGCGCGATAGGGGCGTGCGTCTTCCACGCAGCGTGAAACCGCGGGAAGGGCCAGCAGTTCCGCGCGCAGGGCGCCGAGTTGCGGGCAGTGTTCGGGTATTGGCTGCACCCAGTCGGCATAGAACAGCGATGGCGCCGCCGCGCACGTCACCAGCGAAACGTGCGGGGTCAGCACATTGACCGACAGCCAGCTTTCCAGCCAGTCATAGGCGCGCATCAGCCCCTCCTTGCCTGCGCTCACCTCACCGGAATCCGGGCTGTCCGGCGCAGCGATATAGGCGAATACAACGCGCTGCATGCTGGCCATCACGTAGTTGTCGAACACCCGGTCCAGCATTCGCGCCGATGCCGCCAGTGCAGGCTCCGGCGGGATCAGCGGCGCAGGGCCGGGGTGATGCAGGGCGAGGTATTCGACGATGGAGGTCGCCTCCACCACCGTCACCCCGCCGTCAGTCAACACCGGGAACTTCCCTGCCGGATGCGCCGCCTGCACGAAAGCGCCGTTCTCCGCGTGATCGGGCGAAACCTCGCGAAACTCGAACGGGGTGTCATTGGCGTAAAGCGGGATTAGCGCCTTCCAGGTGTAGGACGAGAATGGATGGCCATAGAGCGCCAGCATCACCAGGTCCCCGCAGCCAGCTTTGCACGCCGTTCCATCTCACGCGGGCTGGGGTCTGGCATGCCGAAGGAAACAGTGCGGATCGGCCCGGCTGGTTCATAAGTCGCCATCACCGTGCCATTGGGCGAAAGCCGCTGCTCAATCATTTTCCATGAACCGGCGGGCGTGCCTTCACCAAACAGCCGCTTTCCGCTGCCCAGAACGACCGGCCCGATGGTCAGCACCAGACGGTCGATCAGCCCGCGTTGCAAAAGCTGCGGGTAAAGCGTTGAACTTCCCTGTATAACCAGATCCGGTCCATCGGTTTCCTTCAGCGCCGCCACTGCATCGATATCGGCAAGCCGGTGGCTGCCCTGCCATTCCAGCGGCTCTTCCGATCGGGTCAGCACGAACTTCTCGTTTTTGGCGAACAGCGCCGCGATGCCTTCGTCCTCTTCGATGGAGGTATAGGGCCAGTGCGCGGCGAAGATGTCGTATGTCCGTCGCCCCAGCAGCAGGTCGAATGGGGGCGAGAACAGGGTGTCGACCTGATTGCCAATCGCCTCTTCGAACAGCGCCGCCATCCAGCCGCCGTGTTCGAACCCGCCCTGATCGTCCTCCTCTGGCCCGCCAGGCGCCTGCATCACGCCATCCAGCGAGATGAAGGCGCCGCCGATGATCCTGCGCGGCATGGCGGTCAGCCTTTCCGCGCTGTTTCGAGCGCGGCGATATCGATCTTCTTCATCGACATCATCGCCTCGAACACACGCCGGGCGGCTTCCCGGTCGGGGTTTTCGAAGTTTTCGACCAGGATGCGTGGGGTGATCTGCCACGATACGCCCCACTTGTCCTTGCACCAGCCGCACATCGATTCCTGTCCGCCATTGCCGACGATGGCGTTCCAGTATCGGTCGGTCTCTTCCTGATCCTCGGTGATGATCTGGAACGAGAACGCCTCGCTCTGCTTGAAATGCGGCCCACCGTTGAGACCGAGACACGGAATGCCCCTCACGGTGAATTCCACGGTCAGCGGATCGCCTTCTTTGGACGAAGGGCTGTCGGCGGGCGATTTATGCACCGTGCCGACGGAACTGTCGGGAAAGACCTCGGCATAGAAGCGCGCGGCCTCTTCCGCATCTTTCTCATACCACAGGCATATCAGGGCCTTGCCGGTCATGGCTCATTCCTTTCGCGGGTATCAACGACCTCTGGTCACGATGGGTGAGAAGCCGCCCCAGAACATGCGGCTGCCGTCGAAAAGGTCGGCATTGAAGTCCTGCTTCATCCGGTCATCTTCCATGACTTTGGACCAGCCTTCGTTGCGGGTCTGCTCGTCCGGCCATTCGATGAAGGAGAAGACCACGGCCTCTCCGTCCTGTGCTTCGACGGCGCGCTTGAAGTCGGTCACTTTGCCGTCGGGCACATCCACGCCCCACGCCTCGACATCCCGAACCGCGCCGTGATCCAGGAAAACCTCCGCTGCGCGAACCGCCGCCTCGCGATAGGCTTCGCGTTTTTCCGTTGGCACTGGGATGATGATACCGTCGAAATAACTGCCGGTGGCGCTGCCTTCGTTCAGAATCGGCTCGAACCCGCCGAAAACCATGCGCTTTCCATCGAAAGGCATGTCTTCCATTTCCTTCATGCGGGGGTCGGCCATCATCTTTTCATGGCTGGCGTCTGCCGTGGCCTTGTCCGGCCATATGACCCACGAGAAGACCACCTTCTCGCCCGGCTCCAGCTTCACGGATCGGCGGAAATCGGTCCGCTTGCCATCGGCCACGTCTGCTTCCCAAGCCTCGACATGTTCGGTCGCGCCGTAATCATGGGCGATGGGCCAGAACTTCTCGGCCACCTCGCGATAGGCGTCTTTGCTGTCGGCGGGCACTGGAACGATAAAACCCTGAATATACATGGTCGCTCTCCTCTGGTCGGTTATTGTTGGGTTCCTGCCACTCAGCCCAGCGGCTGCTCGGCCACCGTCTCGCCTTCCGGCACGGCAGACATGTCCATGAAGGCGTTTTCCCAGATGTGGCCGTCCGGGTCTTCAAAACTGCGGCCGTACATGAAGCCCAGGTCCTGCTTCGGTGTGGGATCGGCCTTGCCGCCTGCGGCTACCGCCTTGGCGACAATATCCTCGACGTCTTCTGGGCTGTCCTGGCTCAGGGCGATCAGGACCTGCGCTGTCGTATGGGCGTCGGGAATGGTCTTGGGCGTAAAGGTTTTCCAGAAATCGTGCCGTAGCAGCATGACCACGATTTCATCCGACCACGCCATCGCCGCAGCCTGATCGTTCGTGAACTGCGGGTTGTTGGTGAAGCCGACCGCCTCATAGAATTTCATCGACCGGGGCAGGTCGGTTACGGGCAGGTTGATGAAGCACATCCGGCTCATGATCTCTCTCCTCTCGGAATCGCTTTTCGACTCGGACCTTGCGATTCGTGACGCATAAGGTTACCAATAGCAACTATGAAGTTACAAAAAGAAACTAAACCTCCTGAGGTCGCACAGGAGGCACACGGCAAGTGGTATCAGGACGCTTGCGGCGCCGCTTTCGCGATGGAACTGGTGGGTGAACGCTGGTCCATTCTGATCGTTCGCGAACTGATGCTGGGCGGGCGTCGCTTTTCCGATTTGCGCGCCAGCCTGCCCGGAATATCGGCCAAGGTGTTGACGGAACGGCTGGGCGGGCTGGAGCGGGCGGGCGTGCTCGTGCGCCGCAAATTGCCGCCCCCGGCAGCAACGCAAATCTACGAGCTGACCGAATGGGGCTATCTGGCAGAACCTATTCTGCAAGAACTGGGGCGCTGGGCGGCTCGCTCGCCGGAACATGATCCGCAACTGCCGCTGTCACCAGTCAGCCTGATGCTCAGCCTGCGGACCATGATCGATCATGACGCGGCGCGTCATCTCGATGCCACAGCCGGTTTCACCGTTTGTGGAGAAAGCTTCCTGGCGGAACTGAAAGACGGCCGGATGCCAGTGCGCCGCGTGGATGGCCCTGCGGATGCCGATCTATGGTTCTCTGCTGAAGTGCCGCTCCCGCTTCTGCGCGTGTTCTACGGCAAACAGCCGCTGGAAGACGCGATGTCATCCGGCGTCGGCCTGACAGGCGACAGGGCACTGGCAGAACGCTTCGTGGCGCTGTTCTCGTTACCGGCAAAGGTGGGCTGAGGGGGCTACCCTCTCAGCCGCCCATTGCTGCGGCCAGCGTAGCCTTCTCGATTTCGGCCGCAGCCTGCCATCCTTCGCGCTGCTGCACCCGGCCATACCAGGCGGTCAGGCGGGGGTGGGTCTGCGGGTCGAGGTTCCACCCGCCATATCCCAGCGAACGCACCGCGCACGCCACGGCGATGTCACCGATCGTGAAATCTTCGTCCAGCCATCCGTCGCTTACGACTTGTTCCAGATAGTCCAGCGGCCGCTTCAGCGCCTGTTCGGCCGCCACGGCCGCGGCTTCATCACCATCCACGCCGAAGATGTTCGGGCGCAGGAAGCGGTTCAGGACAATCGGCGCGCCGGTGGGGACGCAAATGGTGTCGGCCACTTCCTCGAACCAGATGGCCCGGGCGCGGGGCTCTGGCGCTGTGGGAAGCAGGGCAGGCTGCGGATATTTCGCTTCCAGATAAGTCACGATCGCGGTCGAATCCGCCATTGTGAAATCGCCGTCGCGGAAGGCCGGGATCTTGTGGAACGGGCTTGCCGCGGCGAATTCCGGATCGGGGTGCGATGGGTTGCTGGGGACGACCTCTGCATCGAGGCCCTTTTCTTTCACCGTGACGAGAACCTTCCGCACGAACGGGGAAAGCGGAAATCCGTAGATCTTCATGTCGAATCGTCTCCCAGCGCGCACCCGCGCGGGTTGCTTGTCGCAGGGCGTATGCGGGCCGTCAAAGCGCGGGCCATTGCCAGTGACGGAGACAGGCCTTAGGGCACGCACGCGATGAACGAGATGAGCAGCAGCCCCGCCAGCCACACCACCGTGATGACCGCGCCGGATCTTGAGATCGACGTGCGCGAGACGTTTGGAATCGACATCGACATGAAGGTTCCGGCCTTTTCGAAGGCTGACGAACGCGTGCCCGATGTGGACGATACCTACGTCTTCGATCCGGATACCACGCTGGCAATCTTGGCGGGCTTCGCCTTCAACCGCCGCGTGATGGTGCAGGGCTATCACGGCACCGGCAAATCCACGCATATCGAACAGGTGGCCGCGCGCCTCAACTGGCCGTGCATCCGCATCAACCTCGACGCGCATATCAGCCGTATCGACCTGATCGGGCGTGACGCGATTGTGCTGCGCGATGGCCTGCAGGTCACGGAATTCCGCGAAGGCCTCCTGCCGTGGGCGCTGCAACACCCGGTTGCGCTGGTATTCGACGAATACGACGCCGGCCGTCCGGACGTGATGTTCGTGATCCAGCGTATTCTGGAGGCAGAGGGCAAGCTGACCCTGCTGGACCAGAACCGCGTGATCCGCCCCGATCCGAATTTCCGCCTCTTCGCCACGGCCAACACCGTGGGGCTGGGCGATACCACCGGGCTCTATCAGGGAACGCAGACGATCAACCAGGGCCAGATGGACCGCTGGAACATCGTCGTCGCGCTCAATTACCTGCCCGCTGAAACGGAACAGCGGATCGTCAGCGCCAAGACGAAGGTCGATCCCAAGGTTGTGGCCGACATGATCCGGGTGGCCGACCTGACCCGTCAGGGCTTCATCGGCGGCGACATCTCCACGGTAATGAGCCCGCGCACGGTGATCACCTGGGCACAGAACACCGAAATCTTCAAAGACGTCGGCTTTGCCTTCCGCCTCAGCTTCCTCAACAAGTGCGACGAAGCCGAACGCATGCTGGTGGCCGAATACTACCAGCGCGTCTTCGGCGTTGACCTTCCCGAAAGCGTAGTGGGCAAGGGCTGACCCACCATCGGGGGGCATTCCGAGCAGGCGGAAATCCGCAGCCCGCGACTAGACAACAAAAAGGGGGCCGGCGTCATCGCCAGCCCCCTCGTCGTTCCTGTCCTCCCCGAACCGGGGAAGGCTGAAATCAATCGCCGCCCTGCGCGGAAACGGCGGCCTGAAGATCGGCCGCGGTGGCGAGGAACGTCAGCTTGTCGCCCTGCATCGCCACCTGCTCCTTCGGCAGGGTGAAGGCACCGCTTTCCAGCGCGACCACAAAGGTATCGTCCGCCACGCTCTCGATCTTGCCGAGCATCTGGCCGTCAACGCTATAGAGATCGGCGCCGTTTACGAACGCTGCCGCCAGCGCCGCTTCGGCCTGCTGGTTGGCTTCGGTCACGGCCGCTTCGAGCTGCGCCTTGTTCCAGCCGATCGTCGGGCCATTCTCACCCGCGCTGAACACGCTGGCAGGCAGAGCGGCAGTCAGGTTGCCGGTGTTGACGACGACATTGTCGCCCTGAACGGTTTCGACCGTGCCAACTTCGCTGCCATCCGGGCCGAATACCTTGGCGCCCACGGCAACGGCGGCGTCCTGAGCGAAAGCCGGCGCCGAAACGCTGGCGATGGCCAGTGCCACAGCAGCGGCAAAGGTGGGAAGCTTCATCGAATTCTCCGTTTTACAAAACTTGCGCCGACTGGCGCGGGGGTGAAAAAACGGAGCGGAAGGACTGGTGCAAAGCGCCAGCGGCGGCAGCACATGCCGTTCACCGAATTGCCCCCCGGCGTCCCGTCTTTGGCGTTAACGTTTCGGCGCTTGCCGCAAAGCGCAAACCCCTTGCGGACGAATCGAGGCCCTGCCGCGATGAATCGTGTTCTCGGCGGCTATACGTCCAGAATTTCCACCAGCATCGCATCCACCCGGTCGCGACCGGGAAAGCCTTCCTCCACCCAGCGGCGCTCAACTTCGCGCAGGATTCGGGCAACGTCTGGCCCGGCTGATACGCCGCGCGCTACGATCTCTCCGCCTTTCAGCGGAAGCTGCGGGATGTTCCACCTGTCCAGTGCGGTCGTATCCGCACCCGCCAGCAGAAGACGGTCCAGCGCCTCCTCCCGCCCGATGCGATAGGCCAGGGCGCGGGCGTCCATCGGCGCTCCTTCACGCGATGCGGCGGTGACCAGCCGCTTGCGCTGGGCCGCTGACAGCCGCAGCCGCGCCGCAACCGGTTCGGCAACGCGCGGGTCCGCCGGCAGCAGCGCGGCCAGCCGCCGCAGCGCGTCGGGTGCAATGTCCTGCTGGCGCTCTTCCGCGATCAGGCTGGCCAGCGCGGCCAGTTGTTCCGCCCCGGCTTCGGGCAGCACCACCGGCAGCACGCCGCGATCGTACATGCGCTGCACGGTATCGTGCGGGTCTGGCAGGCCCAGCAGGTTGAGCAGCTCCATTGCCACCCGCTCGCGGCTAAGGCCCTTCAGCATCGGGGCCAGTTCGGCGCAGGCTTCTTCCGCCCCCGCATCCAGTTCCGCGCCGAAGCGCGCCTGAAAGCGATAGTAGCGCAGGATGCGAAGGTGATCCTCGCGGATGCGCTGGCGGGCATCACCGATAAAGCGGACACGGCGCGCGTCCAGATCGGCCAGCCCGCCGAAGTAGTCGAAAATCTCCAATGTGCGCGGATCGGCGTAAAGCGCGTTGATGGTGAAATCGCGCCGCGCCGCGTCTTCGCGCCAATCCTGCGCGAAGGCGACCGTGGCCCGGCGGCCATCGGTGCTGACATCCTGACGCAGCGTCGTGATCTCCACCGGCCCGTTGCCCGGCAATGCCGTCACCGTGCCGTGGTCGATGCCGGTGGGAACGACGCGGATTCCGGCCTCTTTCAGCCGGGCCATGACCTCTTGCGGTTCCAGCGGCGTCGCGGCGTCGATATCGCCCACTTCGCTTTGCAGCAGCGTGTCGCGCACCGCGCCGCCGACCCAGCGCAGGTTATCCGCGCCCAGCACGGTGACCAGCGTGGCCAGGTCTTCGCGTTGCGTCCATTCGGCGGGGGGCAGGGTGATCATGGGGCCCGCCATGCGAGACGGCGGGAGAGGTTGGCAAGGATCGCGGCGGTTATTCCCCAGATGCGATGGCCCTGCCAGTCGATCTCCAGATAGGGCCGCCGCGCGCCGCGCCATTCGCCGATCTTCTGCACATGGTTCGCCGGGTCCAGCAGATAGTCCAGCGGCGCCTCGAACCATTGCGAAACCTCGGCGGGATTGGGCACCAGCGGCAGATCGGGTGGCACGAGGCCCAGCACCGGCGTCACATCATAGCCCGATCCGGTGACGAACCGATCGCTCGCCCCGATAATGCTGACATATCGTGGGCTTAGCGCCAGTTCCTCATCCGCCTCGCGAAGCGCGGCGCGCACCGCATCCTCCCCTGGATCGAGCTTTCCGCCGGGAAAGGCGACCTGCCCCGCGTGGGCGCGCATGGCCTCTGGCCGATGGGTCAGGATCACGCCCGGATCGGCCCTGTCCGTAACCGCGATCAGCACCGCCGCAGGCCGTATGACTGGCGGCGCGAAGTCGATATCGGTCCGCAGGTCGGCCAATTCCACACCGTGCCCCTCGTCGAAAAGACGCTGCAAACGATCGAACAGGGCGCTCATGCGAAACTGAATGGCAGATGGCGGCAATGCCGACAATCACCGGCGAAATACGGTCAGTCCACGCAGACGGGAACCAGCACCATCGACATCGCCCCGCCGCCCAGATTGGCAATGTTGCGGTTTTCCAGTCGGGTTCTGCGGCACGGTGTGCCATCCTTGGCTTTCAGGGTTTCCCTGCTTTCCTGCCGGTCCGAACTGGCCAGCGGAGCACTATCCTGCGGCGCGGGGCATATACCTTGATCGACAAGCCGCTGGTGGAAAGCCTGCCCCTGCTGGGCAACCCACGCATCTGCGCTCTTCTTGCCTTCGGCACGCAGCTTGCGGACATATTCGCGTTCCATCGCCGCGCGTTCGTCTGCGGGCAAGGCATTGGGCGAACACTCCGTCACCGGCTCGGCAGACTGGGCGTTTGCAGGTGTCACTGCGAAGAAGGGCAGTGCCCCTGCTGCAAGCAGAATAAAGCGCATCATGCCGGGATAACGATGATCCGCCCAAACGGGTCCGGGGTTTCAGCCCAGCCACGGCCCCAACATGCCGGACTGCGGTAGCAGGGCGGGGCTCGCGCCGCGGATCAGCAGCCGGGCCGGATCCCATGGTCCGGGGCATTCCCAACCGCGCGGGGCCTCCACGAAACCGAACCTGCCATAATAGGGCGCATCGCCGATCAGCATCTGCGGCAGCGGGGCCGCCGGGTCGATCGCCTGCTGCTGCGCCGCCATCAGCGCGCGGCCAAAGCCTTGGCCCTGCCGCTCGGGCAGAATCGCCACCGGGCCGACCATGATCAGCGGGTGCGCCTTGCCGCCCGGTTCGTTCAACGCCACCGGCCAGGCTTGAATCGTGCCGATCAGGTATTCCTGCTCGTCCAGCGCGGCAAAGCTCAGCGCGGGGAGCCAGTCGGTCCCTTCGCGGATGGCATAGGCGGTGCGGGTATGGCGATCCGGGCCGAACGCGCGATCCAGCACGTCCTCGACCATGGCCGGATCGACCTGATCGAGGGGAATCAGCGTAGAGATCGCAAGGTCGGTCATAGGCGGCGCGCCGATAGGGTCGCGCCGCCCGACTGGCAATCTAATTCGATGCCTTACTGCGCGGGTGTCAGTTGCAGCAGGCGTCCGCCGGGCCCATCCTCGACCACATAGATCGAACCGTCATCCGCCTCTGCGATATCGCGCATGCGCTTGTCGAACTTCACGCGGGCTTCTTCCGTGCCCTTGCCGTCCTTCAGCGAAACCCGCACGAGCACCATTGAGCCCAGCCCGGGGGCCAGCGCCTGATTGCGCCATTCCGGCCACAGCTTGCCCGAATAGAAGATGAAATCGCCCGGCGCGATCACCGGGTTCCAGTATATCGCCGGCTTGTTGAAACCATCGTCTTCCGAGTGATCGGGGATCGGGTCGCCGTTATAGTTGTTGCCGTAAGACCGGATCGGCCAGCCATAGTTGGCGCCGCGTTCGATCTTGTTGATCTCGTCACCGCCCGCCGGGCCGTGTTCCAGATCCCACAACTGGCCGTCCAGATCGAACTTCAGGCCCAGCAGGTTGCGATGGCCATAGCTCCAGATTTCACGGCTCACACCGCCGCGATCGGCGAACGGATTGCCGTCAGCGGGGGTGCCGTCAAAGTTCAGGCGCAGCACCTTGCCCATGTTGGTGTCCAGATCCTGCGCCGGGTCGCCCTGTGCGCGCTCACCGGCAGAAAGGAACAGGTATTTGCCATCGGGAGAGAAAGCGATCTTGTGCGAATAGTGCGCCCCGCTGCGAACGGCGGGCTGCGCGCGCCAGATCTGGCTGAAGTTCTCGATCCGGCAATCGCCGCCATCGTCACACGCCAGCTTGCCCCGGCCCATCGCCGCGAAGCTTGCGGTGCCGTCACCCGGATTGGCCCATGTGAGATAGATCGTGCGGCCCGAAAGCGGCTGACCGGCTTCCGAAGGCAGGAAGGCCACGTCGCCCAGTCCGCCCTGGCCCTGGTTCAGCACTTCGGGCAGCCCGGTCACATTGCCTTTCCGGCCTGTCGCCAGATCGACGAACTTCATCGTGCCCGGCTTTTCGGTGACGAACAGCGTCTGCGTGCCCGGCGCGAAGGCGATGGCCCACGGCGAATCGAACGTGCCCTTTTCGGTGATGGTGAAGGGGTTGGGGCCGGCTGCGGGAGCCGCTGGCGCGCTATCCCCCGTTTGCGCCGAACCACAGCTTGCGGCGAACAGCGCGGCAGGGAATAGAATGGCCGCAACGGGTCTGATTGTACGCATGCTTTCCGGAACTCCCTCTCACGATTTCGTGTCCGCTTTCGGCGGTGGTGAACTGATCGTCGGTGTGGACGAGGCAGGCCGCGGCCCGCTTGCGGGCCCGGTTGTGGCGGCTGCCGTGCTGCTGTGCAAGCCGCGACCTGCGGGGTTGGACGATTCCAAGAAGCTGAAACCGGAAACGCGGGCCCTGCTGGAAGATCGTATCCGCCGCCGCTGCGCGTTCGGGATCGGGGTGGTGGAGGTGGATCAGATCGATTCCCTTAACATCTTCGGCGCGACCATGCTGGCCATGGCGCAGGCGGTGGCCCGGTTGTGCGATGTCATCGGCTGCGATCCGCATCAGGTGCTGGTCGATGGCAACCTCACCCCGGCGGGGCGGCGGCCCGAATGGCGCTGGTCCGCCCGCGCCATCGTCGGCGGCGACGGGCTTGAACCGTGCATCGGCGCGGCCTCCATTCTGGCCAAGGAATACCGCGACCGGCTGATGCTGGCGGCGGCGCAGGATCACCCGCACTACGGGTGGGAACGGAACAAGGGCTACGGCACGCCCGATCACCTCGCCGCCTTGCGTGAACACGGCCCATGCCCGCTCCACCGCCGCAGCTTTGCCCCGGTGTCGCAGATGGAAATGCCCTTTATCTAGCGCGAGTCTTTCCTGCCACACCGCCACATCTTGAGTCCCGTAAAAGCGCGGAGACTCAACATGATGTGGGGGACTCCTTTCGTTCCGCCTTTATTCCGGCCCGGCGCGCCGTGACTGTGGCCAAACTGCGCCTTGACGAGGGACTCCCGCGTCCTCCACCCTTGTGGATAACTACAGGGGACTTGGAACCAAAATGGGTGTCGTCACGAAAATCCGTGCGCCGCAAGCGCGCGCCGCAACCACGCCGGAACTGCCGCTGGGCCGTATCCTGCCCGGCGATTGTGTGGAGGCGATGCGCTCTCTGCCCGCCGCTTCGGTGGACCTGATTTTCGCCGATCCGCCCTACAACCTCCAGCTCGGTGGCGATCTCAACCGGCCAGACGGCAGCCATGTCGATGCGGTTACGGATGATTGGGATCGTTTCGACAGCTTCGAAGCCTATGATCGCTTCACGCGCGAATGGCTGACGGAGGCGCGCCGCGTGCTGAAGCCTGATGGGGCCCTCTGGGTCATCGGCAGCTATCACAACATCTTCCGCGTCGGCGCGCTGATGCAGGATCTGGGCTTCTGGATTCTGAATGACATCGTCTGGCGCAAGTCCAACCCGATGCCCAACTTCCGCGGTACGCGCTTCACCAACGCCCATGAAACGCTGATCTGGGCCAGCATGGGTGAAAAGGCGCGCTATCACTTCAATTATCGCGCGATGAAGACGCTCAACGACGAATTGCAGATGCGCAGCGACTGGGTGCTGCCGATCTGTTCGGGGCAGGAACGGCTGAAGAAGGGCGGCACGAAAGTCCACCCGACGCAAAAGCCGGAATCGCTGCTCTATCGCGTGATGCTTGCTACCACCGAAACCGGCGATGTGGTGCTCGATCCGTTCTTCGGCACCGGCACCACTGGTGCTGTCGCCAAACGGCTCGGCCGCCAGTGGATCGGGTGTGAGCGTGAAAGCGATTACCGGCAGGCGGCGATGGAACGCATCGAAATGGCCCTTCCGCTGGATGAAAGCGCGCTGGAAACGATGCAGAGCCGCAAGAACGCGCCGCGCGTCGCCTTCGGTGCGCTGGTGGAGGCGGGGCTGCTCGCGCCCGGTGCGGAACTGTTCGACCGGCAACGCCGCTGGACCGCCACCGTGCGGGCGGACGGTTCGATCGCTTCCGGCGCGGAAAGCGGCTCGATCCACGGCGTCGGCAAGACGCTGCAAGGGGCGCCAAGCTGCAACGGCTGGACCTTCTGGCATGTGGAACATCAGGGTGAGGTGAAGCCGATCGACGCCCTGCGCCAGCTCTACCTGCTCTCGGTAGAGGACTGACATTTCGCTATCCTACAATGCCGGGCCTGTGTCATGCGAACGGCATGAACCGGCAGACTTCGCATTTGCAGACCGCACAGGCCCATAGGCAAGGTGACACGCCTGTCAAAAGTGACAGGCCTCGGCCTGAAAGCGACAGGCGTGACGGCAAAGCCGACACGTTCGCGCGCAAAGTGACGCGAAACTGGCGGCAAGGTGACGGATCGGGGCACTTTCGGCCCTGGACCGTGTCACATGTGTCAACATCACGGGGGAGGGGGGCATGACGGATCGTCTCTATATCCAGCCGCTGACGCTGGTTTCCGGCCCGCAGGCAGTGGCAGGCGACGCGGTGCGGCTGGCGGGCGGCATGGCTTATGCCCGCGAATTCGCCATTACCGTTACCCGCGATGGCGCGGTGGTTCAGCGTGAACTGGCTACGTCAGCCACGATTGCGGACACGCTCGCCCGCCTGCCCGCTGCACTGGGTGCGGAGGCAGAGGCACAGTGGGCTGGCCTGCGCGCCGCGCATTCGCCGCTGCAACTGGGTGAACGGACCGTGCGGCTCGATCAGCCGCAGATCATGGGCATCCTCAACGTCACGCCAGACAGCTTCTCCGATGGCGGCAAGTTCCTCGACGATCCGGAAGAAGCCCGCTCCCACGCGGCGGCCATGCACGAAGCGGGCGCGGCGATCATCGACATTGGCGGTGAAAGCACCCGCCCCGGCGCCGCTGCGGTGTGGGAAGGGGACGAGATCGCCCGTGTCGTGCCCGCCGTGAAGCATTGCGTGGCCATGGGCGCGGCGGTCAGCGTCGATACCCGCCGCCCTGCGGTGATGGAGGCGGCGCTCGCCTCAGGCGCGCATATCATCAATGACGTGTCGGCCCTGCGCCACGATCCGCGCAGTCTGGAATTCGCCGCCGCCAGCGGTGTGCCGGTAATCCTGATGCACGCGCCCGGCACGGGGGACGATCTTCACGCCGGTGCGGCTTACGGCAACGTGGTGTTCGATGTGTTCGACGCTCTGCGCGATGCGCGTGATCGCGCCCTCGCGGGCGGCATCGCGGCGGAACGGATCATTCTCGATCCCGGCTTAGGCTTCGGCAAGTCGCTGGCCGAAAACCTCGCGCTGATGAACGCCCTGCCACTGTTCCACGCCCTTGGCCGCCCGTTGCTGCTCGGTGTCAGCCGCAAGCGGATGATCGGCGCGCTCGGCAATGAAGCGCCCGCGCACAAGCGCCTTGGCGGCAGTGTGGCGCTGGCGACCATCGGGATGCAGGCAGGCGTCCAACTTCTGCGCGTCCACGACGTTCACGACACCGTGCAGGCCCGCAACGTCTGGCGCGGCCTGCGCGACGCGGCGCTGACGGACTTCGCAGGGCTGGCGGAACTGTAGGGCTGGGCAGGACCTAGATCGTATAGCCGCCGTCGCTCACCAGCACGGTGCCGGTCACGTTGCGGGCCATGTCGGACAGCAGGAAACCGATCTGCGCGGCGATCTCTTCCGGCTGGGCATAGCGGCCGCTCGGTGTAGCCATCTTCGCCATCGCCTCTATCGCGGCGTCCCGGCTGCCGGTCTCCGCGATCAGGTTCTGGAAGAACGGGATGCCGTCCCAGATCGGGGTGTCCACACCGCCCGGCGCGATCGCGTTCACGCGGATGCCGCGCGCGGCGTTCTCCTTCGCGGCGACCTTGGCTAGATGGATCAGCGCCGCCTTGGAACAGCCATAGGCGGCTGTGCCCGGCTCCGCCTTCAGGCCCGATACCGACGCGGTCAGCACCGCCGATCCGCCATCGGGCATCCGGCGCAGCGCGGTCCTCAGCGTCAGGAACGCCCCGTCCAGGTTCACGCCCATCACCTTGCGCCAGTCATCAAAGCTGTTGTCGGCAACCGCCTCTCCCACTGCGATGCCCGCGTTGGCGACGGCGTGGTGGATCACTCCGGCCTCGGCTTCGATCCGATCCCACAGCGCGGGATCGCCCACGTCTCCGGCGAACACGGTGGCTGTCGGCAGGCCCAGCGCAGCCAGCCCGCTCTCGTCCCGGTCGACCAGCAGCAGCCGTTCCGCCCCGTGGTCGGCCAGCCAGCGGGCGCACGCAGCGCCGATACCGGAGGCTGCGCCTGTGATGAGCGCGGTGCGCCCGGTGAAGTCAAAGTCCTGTCCCATGCCCCCGGCTTACCGCGAGGGACGGGGCCGCGCCAGTGTCAGGCTGCGCTCTCGATCCCCAGATCGCTCAGCTTGCGATAGAGCGTGGAGCGCCCGATGCCGAGCCGCCGCGCAACCTCCGTCATGCGCCCGCGATAGTGGCCGATCGCCAGCCGGATCACGTCGGCCTCGATCTCCTCCAACGGGCGCAGGTTGCCATCCGCGGTATAGAGCTGCACGCCCACGCCGTCCGTCGCGGTCTGGGTCTCCAGATCCATGTCGCCCAGCATCTGGCTCAGCTGCGGGAAGTCCTCGTCGGTCAGCGCGTTCCCGTCGCAGAACACGGCCGCGCGGAACAGCACGGCCTGCAACTGGCGCACATTGCCCGGCCAGTCGAAGGCCGACAGCAGTTGCAGCGCCCCGTCCGTGATGCCCAGTTGCCGCAGGCCGGGCTGCTCGCCGATGCGGGCAAGGAAGTGGCGGGTGAGCGCAGGGATGTCACCCGCCCGCTCGCGCAGTGGCGGCAGCACGATCTTCGTGCCTGCCAACTGGTTGAGCAGTTCGTCACGGAAATGGCCCGTCGCCACCAGGTCCGCCAGCGGCAGGTTGCTGGCAGAGATCACGCGCACGTCCACCCGGAAACCGTGAGTCGCGCCGATCGGCCGGATCAGCCGGTTGGCCAATGCTTCGGCCAGGCGATCCTGCAACTCGGTAGACAGGCGGTCGATCTCGTCGAGCACCAGCGTGCCGCCGTCGCAGTGCTGCAACGCGCCGATCTGCTGTTCGAACGCGCCGGGGAAAGCGCCCTTCTCATGCCCGAACAGCATGGATTCGAGGCTGTTGGCCGGTACGCTGCCCACCACGATCGTCCGCATGGGCGTCCGCGCGCGCGGGCTGGCGGCGTGCATCGCGCGGATCAGCATCTCCTTGCCGGTGCCGACTTCGCCTTCGATCAGCACCGATCCGTGGCCGCGCGCGGCCTTGGCCGCTTTGGCCAGTGCTGCGCGGAACGGCGGCGCGGTGCCGATCATCGCGTCGAAGTCCAGCGTGCCGTGGATCTTCTCGGTCAGCGGCGTCAGTTCGTCATGCGATGCTTCCTGCCGCGTGGTGTTGCGCAGCGCCTGCATCATGCTGTCAGGCGAAACCGGCTTCACCAGATAGTCCGCCGCACCCGCGCGCATTGCCTCAACCGCCAGAAGCGGGGACGTGCTGGCCGTCAGCATCAGAATCGGCAGCGCCGGGCGCCGGTCCTTCAACTCGCGAATCAGTTCGCATGCTTGATCGCCGGGCACCCACTGATCCAGGATGATCGCCGAAAGCTGCATGCCCTGGCGCGTGCCAAGCGTTGCAATGGCCGTATCCGAATCGCGGACGACGATGGTGCGCCACCCTTCCCGCGCGGCGAGCGCGGTGATCAGCCGGCTTTGCGCCGGCTCGTCGTCGATTAGCATCAAAAGGCGCTGATCGGCCTCGGCCATTCCGGTATACCTCACTTGCTGGCCAATGGCTTAGCGGGCATCAGGTAAAGAGCGGATTAAGCTAAACATCCGCCAGAAGTGGGGCAGCCATGCCTTTTGTTCCCGATGGGCTTGAGCGCGCCGGTTTCGGGCGATAGAGCGGCGGGCAAATCTCTTTCCTGAACATTCTTTTGGAGCTTCCGACCGATGGAATCCGCAAACGACATGAAGACTCATGAGAAGACCTACGGTTCATTCGTCGGCCTGCTCAAGTGGTCCGTGCCGGCGCTTTTTGTCCTCGTCATGCTCGTCATCGTCCTGATTTCCTGAGCGTTTGGACGGGGGGATGAGGATAGCCATACTGCGGGAACGGGCCGCCGGGGAAAAACGCGTAGCCGCAACACCCGAAACCGTTCGAAAATTCATTGCGCTGGGGGCCACGGTCGCGGTTGAACGCGGCGCGGGCGAAACCGCCGCCATCACGGATTCCTCGTTTGAGGAAGCGGGGGCGGAACTGGGCGATGCCTCTGCCGTCGTTGGGGGTGCGGATATCGTGCTGGCCGTGCAGGCGCCCGATCCTTCCGCGCTGGCAGGCGCTTCCGCTGGGGCCTGGGTCGCGGCGACTTTCAATCCGTTCGGGGATAAAGATCGCGTGGCGGCCTATGCCGCCGCCGGTCTCGAAGCGCTGGCGATGGAATTCATGCCGCGCATCACCCGCGCGCAGAGCATGGACGTGCTGTCCAGCCAGTCGAACCTTTCCGGCTACAAGGCGGTGATCGCCGCCGCAGACGAATATGGCCGCGCCTTCCCTATGATGATGACGGCGGCCGGCACGGTTTCAGCCGCCAAAGTGTTCGTCATGGGCGTCGGTGTCGCCGGTCTTCAGGCCATTGCCACCGCCCGGCGGCTGGGGGCGCAGGTTTCTGCCACTGACGTGCGCAGCGCGACGAAGGAACAGATCCAGTCGCTCGGCGCGAAGCCGATCTTCGTAGAAAGCGTTGCGGGTATCGAGGGTGAGGGCAGCGGCGGCTATGCCACCGAAATGTCCGAGGAATACCAGAAGGCGCAGGCTGAACTGGTTTCCAGCCACATCGCCAAGCAGGATCTCGTCATCACCACCGCGCTAATTCCCGGTCGGGCCGCACCTCGCCTGATCACGGACGCGCAGATCGCCACGATGCGGGCGGGCAGCGTGATCTTCGATCTTGCGGTGGCTCAGGGCGGCAACGTCGAAGGCAGTGTGGCGGATCAGGTGGTTGAACGCCATGGCGTGAAGATCATGGGCTATTCCAACACGCCCGCCCATCTCGCCGCAGATGCTTCCGCGCTTTACTCGCGCAATCTCTTCAACTTCCTCTCGGCCTTCTGGGACAAGGAACAGGGCAAGCCTGTTCTGGACGAGGAAATCGGCGATGCCGTGCGGCTGACGCGCGGCGGGGA
Organism: Croceibacterium sp.; assembly: GCA_035555595.1. GTDB lineage: Bacteria > Pseudomonadota > Alphaproteobacteria > Sphingomonadales > Sphingomonadaceae > Croceibacterium_A. Next base: position 76,928 of record DATMGK010000099.1, read on the forward strand.
AGTTGTGAACGAAAGGCTCCTGGGATGAAAACCAAGGTATCGCATATCTCGCTGGCATTCGTGGCACTGGCTCTGGCGGTCGGCGCCCCCGCTGCGGCAGAGACGCAGAAAGCGGCCGAGGGCCTCGAGTTCAACCATTTGTACATGGCGATCTCGGTGCAGGACATCGATGCCGTCAGCGCCTTCTATGTCGAAAAGCTCGGTTTCAAACTGGAGAAGGAAGCTTCTCTGGGCGACGCCGTTCAGTTCCGCTGGTTCACCAACGGCACGTCGCGGGTTGAATTGATCCGGATGGCCGGTTCGGAGGCTGGCCCTGCGCGCCAGACGCCTCCGGGCCATCTGGGGGTTCAGGGGTTCAGCCACCTCGCGCTGGAAACGCCTGATATCGTCGCCACCAAGGCCGCGCTTGCGGCAAAGGGTGTGACGCCGATCGTCGACATCTCCGATCTCCCGCCGCTCGGCATCAAGGCGATGTTTATCGCCGATCCGGAAGGCAACCCGATCGAAATCGTGCAACGGTTGCCGTAATGGACTTCATCACCATCCTCTCGATCTTCGTGCTGGCCTGCTTCGTGGGTTATTACGTGGTCTGGTCGGTCACCCCGGCGCTTCACACGCCGTTGATGGCGGTGACGAACGCCATTTCCAGCGTGATCATCGTCGGTGCGCTTATCGCGGCCGCCGCATCGGGTAACGCTGTTGCCAAGTGGCTGGGCCTTGCCGGTGTCGTGCTGGCCAGCGTCAACATCTTCGGTGGCTTCGCGGTCACTGAACGTATGCTGGCGATGTACAAGAAGAAGGACCGCAAGTGATGGCCGGCGCATCGGAAGTCGCCGCGCATGCGGCCGTGAACCCGTGGGTGGCGTTCGCCTACCTCGTTTCCGGCGTCCTGTTCATCCTCGCCCTGCGTGGCCTGTCTTCGCCCGCAAGCAGCCGAACGGGCAATCGCTTCGGCATGGCGGGTATGCTGATCGCCGTGGTGACTACGCTGGTCACGCACGAGATTGCCAGCCTGCCCGAGATTCTCGGTGCTATAGTGGTCGGCGGTGTGATCGGCTTCGTGATTGCCCGGCGGATCGCAATGACGGCGATGCCGCAACTGGTCGCAGCATTCCACTCGCTCGTCGGCCTCGCCGCTGTGGTCGTGGCGATGGCGGCGTTCTTCGATCCCATTGCGTTCGAGATCGCGGACGCGGCAGGCGCCATTCATGGCGCGGCACGGGTGGAGATGGTGCTGGGCGCCGCGATCGGCGCGATCACTTTCTCCGGCTCGGTCATCGCTTTTGCCAAGCTGAATGGGAATATGAGCGGATCGCCGATCCTGCTGCCCGGTCGGCACCTGATCAATCTGGCGGTGCTGCTCGCCATCGCGTTCTTCACTTTCGGCTTCTGGCACAGCCAGGCGCCGATGGATTTCTGGATCGTGGTCGGTTTGGCGTTCCTGATCGGTTTCCTGCTGATCATCCCCATCGGCGGGGCGGACATGCCGGTCGTGGTGTCGATGCTGAACAGCTATTCCGGCTGGGCGGCTGCGGCGATGGGGTTCACCCTGTCGAACAGCGCGATGATCATCACCGGCGCGCTGGTCGGCAGTTCGGGTGCAATCCTCAGCTACATCATGTGCCGGGCGATGAACCGCAGCTTCATCAGCGTGATCGCGGGTGGTTTCGGTGCGGAAGCTGGTGGCGGAGCCGATGGCGGCCCGAAGGAACAGCGCCCCTACAAGCAGGGCAGCGCGGAAGACGCAGCCTTCATGCTGAAGCAGGCGGAAAACGTCATCGTCATCCCCGGCTACGGCATGGCGGTGGCGCAGGCTCAGCACGCGCTGCGCGAAATGGGCGACCTGCTGAAGGCAGAGGGCGTCAATGTAAAATACGCCATCCACCCCGTGGCCGGGCGTATGCCGGGGCACATGAACGTGCTGCTGGCCGAAGCGAACGTGCCTTATGACGAGGTGTTCGAGCTGGAGGACATCAACAGCGAGTTCGCTCAGGCGGACGTGGCGTTCATCATCGGGGCGAACGACGTGGTCAATCCGGCGGCGAAGACCGACAAGTCCAGCCCGATCTACGGCATGCCCGTGTTTGACGTGGACAAGGCCAAGACGGTCATGTTCATCAAGCGTTCGATGGGCGGCGTGGGCTATGCCGGCGTGGACAACGACGTGTTCTATCTCGACCAGACGATGATGCTGCTCTCCGACGCCAAGAAAATGGTCGAGGAGATCAACAAGGCTCTGGCGCATTGAGCGTGGGCGGATAACCTGACGTTCATGATTTCGCCCGCATTTCTGGCTGGCAACATAGGGAATTGAACGTTTGCGAAAGCTGGGGCTGATCGGTGGAATAAGCTGGGCGTCGACCCGCTCCTACTATGAATACATCAACCGTATCGTGCAGCGCGCGCACCCGCATGGGAGCGCGCCGCTGCTGATCGAAAGCCTCGACTTTTCGCAGCTATACGCGCTGAAGGACGAAGCCGACTGGGATCGTGCGACCGAGGTCCTGATCGCGTCGGCACAACGGCTCGAAGCGGCGGGGGCGGGTGCGCTCGTGATCTGCGCCAATTCCATGCACCGCGTCTATGACAAGGTGACGGAAGCCGTGGGCGTTCCTATCCTGCACATTGCCGAATGCGTTGGCGAACGCATGGGCGCCGACAAGGTGGAACGCGCCGCTATATTCGGCACCAGCAACGTGATGACGGAAAGCTTCTATCGCCGCCGTCTGGTCGCGCACGGGGTGGATCTGCTGCCGCCGGACATGAACAATGTCGAGGCGTTGGACCGGATCATCTATGATGAACTGGTGTTCGGCAAAGTGACCCGTGATGCCGAACGCGCGTTGAAGACGATGATCACGGTGAAGGAACAGGACGGGGCGGACGCTATCGTGCTCGCCTGCACGGAACTGGAAATGATCGTCGATGTCGATGCCAATGTGCTGCCGATCTATGACAGCACCCGCATCCATGCGGAAAAGGCAGCGTCGTGGATACTGGGCACGGATTGACAGACTTCCCTCGCGCTGCGGTTGTAAACCATTCCATCACCGCCTAGCTGACGCGCCATGTCCCGCGCGCCCTATGCCGCCGATCCCGCCAAATCGCGCGGCCGAGAGTTCGATCAGGGGAAGGGCGGCAATCGCGGCCCGCGTGGGGAATTCCAGCGTGACCGCGATCGGATCATCCATTCGATCGCTTTCCGCAGGCTTGCGGGCAAGACGCAGGTGTTCATCGCCCCCGATGGCGATCATTTTCGCGTTCGGCTGACGCACAGTCTGGAAGTGGCCCAGATCGGCCGGGTCATCGCACGCGCGATGGGGTTGGATGAGGATCTGACAGAGGCCCTGTGCCTCGCCCACGATATCGGGCATCCGCCGTTCGGCCATGCGGGTGAAAAAGCGCTGGATGCCGCACTGGAACGGCATGGCGGCTTTGACCACAACGCCCAGTGCCTGCGCACCCTGATGCGGCTCGATAGCCCCTATTGCGGGTTTCCGGGTCTGAATCTCAGTTGGGAATTGCTGGAGGGTTTGGCCAAGCACAACGGGCCGGTCGAACATCCGGGCTGGGCACTGGCCGAACTCGACGCCGCCTTTCCGCTCGATCTGCCGCGCTGGCCCTCGCTGGAAGCGCAAGTGGCCGCGCTGGCTGATGATATCGCCTACGACAATCACGACATTGATGATGGCTTGCGGTCGGGGTTCCTCCAGCTCGACCAGTTGCTCGAACTTGATTTCGTGGCAGAGACATGGCGCGGGGTGGAACGCCGCTTCCCTTCTGCCCATCGGGAAACCCTGTTGCGTGAACTGGTGCGCGAACAGATCGGTATCATGGTCAACGACCTGCTCCAGACCACGCAGGCGAATCTTGCCGGTATCGATTCTATCGAGGACGTGCGCGGGGCGGGACGAGTGCTGGCTGCCTTCTCTCCGGACATGGCCGCGCAGGAGCGGGAACTGAAGCGCTTCCTCTACCGCAACCTCTATTATCATGACGAGCAGAAGGCGACGGCCGAGCGTGCCCGCCATGTGGTCGCACGGCTTTATGCCGCCTATCATCAGCAGCCCGATCTGCTGCCTGACGGATGGATCGGTAGCTTGCCGGCCGAGGAGCCTGCGCGCAGCCGCCACATCGCCGATTTCATTGCCGGCATGACTGATCGCTACGCCATTGAAAGCTATCGCCGGATATTCCGGGAGACGCCGCGAGGCTTGTCGAATGTCTGAACCCCGCCGGATACTTTTAGCTGGCGCGACGGGTCTTGTCGGGCAGCGCGTGATGGAGGCGGCAGTGGGCTGCTCGTCGCTGAGGCTCGTTGCGCTGAGCCGCCGGGAGGCGCCGATGCCACCCGGCGCGAAAATGGAAATGTTGGTTGCCGATCCCCCGCACTGGAAGGAAGCAGTTGCGGCCATCGCGCCGGAGGCGGTGATCTGCGCGCTTGGCACCACCTGGCGCAAGGCTGGCAGCGAGGAAGCCTTTCGCGCGGTCGATCAGGATCTGGTGCTCAGCCTTGCCCGCTCTGCGAAAGAAGCAGGAGCGAAAACCTTCGTGCTCGTCTCCTCGACGGGCGCAGACCTTGCGGCAAAGGCGTTCTACCTGCGCGTCAAGGCTGAGGTGGAGGCGGAGGTGGCCCGCATAGGGTTCGATCGGCTGGACATCCTGCGTCCCGGCCTCCTGCGTGGTCAGCGGGGTGGGGACCGACGCTGGCTGGAGAGACTAGGGATTCTCGTCAGTCCATTGACGGACCAGTTGCTCCACGGTCGTCGGAGACCTTACCGCTCGATCGATGCGGGCACGGTCGCCGCTGCCGCTTTGCAATGTTCGCTGGAAAAAGCGCGGGGGCGTTTCGTGCATGACAACGACGCGCTGATGCGTCTCGTCCGTCGTTTTGAAAGTGCATCTTCCCCAACGGACAGCGCCCGCCGACCTTAGCCGACGGGCACCTTGCGACCCTGCGGTAAAAGCCTGCTTAAAGCGCTTCTTCGCCAGCTTTACCGACCGATTCGATGTCTTTGCCAGCACCCTTAACGGTGTTGCACGCCGTGGCCGTCAGAGTCAGAGCAGCGAGTCCGAAGGCCAGGAATAGTTTGCGAACCATCGTTCAATCCTCCTCGAATGAGTAATCGAAGGAAAAACTGACGTGTAAACCTTACGTTCCCTCAGTTGGCGCGACAGGGCGGCCAACCCGGCGCGCCAGCACATGCTCTCGCCATGCGATGACCAGCCCGGCGACGACAATCAGCGGAACGCCCAGCCAGGTGCTGGCTGTCGGCAGCGATCCGAAAAGCAGCCAGCCATACAGTGTGGCCCAGAACAGTGCGGAATAATCCATCACGATCACGCTCGCGACCGCGCCAAATCTCAGCGCGGCGGTCAGCAGTAATTGCCCCAGTGCGCCCGTAAGCCCGATGCCGATGAGCAGTGCCCATTCGAACGGATCATGCCGCGTGCCGACAAAGGGCAGGGCCAGCGCAGTTAGAGGGGCGCTGAACAGCGCGAAGTAGAAGACGATGGTCAGCGGCTTCTCAGTCCGGTTGAGATCGGCGATCTGGATGGAGATCAGGGCAACCATGAATGCGCCGCCCAGCCCGACCAGGGCCCCGAACAGCGGAATGTGCCCCCCGCCGGGCTGCGCGATCACCAGTACTCCGGCAAAGCCCAGCGCGACGGCCGACCAGCGCCAGATGCCGACTTTCTCCTTCAGCAGCAGCGTGGATAGAATCACGGCCCAGATTGGCGCGGTGAACCCCATCGTGGTCGCCTCCGCCAGTGGCAGCAAGATCACCGCCCCGAAGTTCAGCACCATGCCGATAGAACCGTACATGCCCCGGATCAGGTGCGTGCCCGGCCGTTTCGTCGCCAGCGCATGTATGCCGGTGGTCGCCATGACCCAGGCGAGGGCGATGGGCAGGGTGATGAACTGGCGCCAGAACATGATCTCCAGCAGATGGATTTCATGGTCCGATGCCAGTTTGATCAGGGCCGACATCGTCGCCAGCGCACCGATCGCGCCCAGCCGGATCGCCAGCGCGAGCGATGGGCGATGGCGGGATGTGTCGGCTTTCATGGCGCCGCCATAGGGGGATGGGCGGGACGATCAAGCAGCGGTTGCCGCCGGGCGGGGAGCTTCCCATATCCGCGCCCATGCACGAGCCGGAGTTTCTGCTGTTCGCCAGTGACGCCACCTTGTTTGGTATTGGCGGGGCGGTTCTTGTCCTGCTTTCAGTCGGGGCGTGGCTGGGCGAACGGCGCCGCAATCAGCGTACCATCATCGATTCCGTTGGCTGGATGCCGTGGGGCACACTTTCGATAGCAGCCTCTTTTATCGGCCTGCTGATGCTGATCATGGCCGCGATGGGCTGGCTTCGCGGCTAGATACCTTAGAGGCAGGCTTCCAGATAAGCCTGATCGAAACCGAACTGCCGCGCCTTCTCCAGCGTATAGGGACGCAAGCCGGAAGACCGGAACTCGCCGATGATCTTCCCGTCATCGCTCTCGTCCAGATATTCGAAGTTGAACAGTTCCTGGGTGACGATCACGTCGCCTTCCATGCCGATCACTTCGGTGACGTTAGTCGTGCGGCGCGAACCGTCGCGCAGGCGCTTCACCTGTACGATCAGGTCCACCGACTCCGCGATCTGACGGCTAATGGCTTCCTTCGGGATCTTGATGTCGCCCATCAGGATCATGTTTTCCATACGGCCCAGGCATTCACGCGGGCTGTTGGCGTGCAGCGTACACATCGACCCGTCGTGGCCGGTGTTCATGGCCGCGAGAAGGTCGAAACATTCCGCGCCACGGATTTCGCCCAGGATGATCCGGTCAGGCCGCATACGCAGGGCGTTCTTCACCAGATCGCCGATGGTGATAGCACCCTGGCCTTCAAGGTTCGGCGGGCGGGTTTCCAGCGGCAACCAGTGCGGCTGTTGCAGGCGCAGTTCGGCCGCGTCCTCGATGGTCAGCACGCGTTCGCCCGGATCGATCATCTTCGACAGGGCATTGAGCATGGTCGTCTTGCCGGAGCCGGTGCCGCCGGAAATAACCACGTTCATCCGGCAGGCGCCGGCGATTTTCAGCGCGGTCGCCATCTTGTCGCTCATCGACCCGAAGTCGCGCAGCATATCGATGGTGATCGGCTTTTCGGAAAACTTACGAATGGAAATCGCGGTGCCGCGCAGCGACAGCGGCGGAACGATCACGTTGACGCGGCTGCCGTCCTTCAGGCGGGCGTCGGCCAGCGGTGTGGTCTGATCGACCCGGCGGCCGACCTGGTTTACGATGCGCTGGGCGATCTGGAACAGATGCGATTCATCGCGGAACTGGATCGGGGCGAGCTGCAGCTTGCCCTTCTTTTCGATGTAGGTCTGGTTCGGCCCATTGACCATGATGTCAGACACATCCGGGTCGCCCAGCAGTTCTTCCAGAGGACCGAAGCCGAGCAACTCGTCGATCAGCACCTTTTCCAGCGCAAACTGCTCGCGGCGGTTGAGGGTGACCTTCAGCTCGGTCAGCACCTCCATGATGATCGGGCGGAATTCCTCGCTCAGCTCTTCCTTGCTCAGCGTGGCTGCCGCTTCAGGATCGACGCGTTCCAGCAGGCGCGGCAGCACCTGCTCCTTGATCTTGTGAACGGAGGCTTCGAAGCCGCCGATCTCAGAAGTCGCCTCGGCGGTCGCACTTGCCCGATCCGCCAGACGCGCCATAGCGTCGCCGCGCCCGTTGACAGGCCCATCGGATCCGCCCTGCGGTAAAGGCGGGAACTGCTCCCCGCCATTGACGGCCGCCGGTTCGCGCGGCGCGGATGAGGGGGCCTTCATCGGCTTCGCGACGCCGAAGGTCGGCCGCGCACCGGCGCTCATCCCGCCGATTCCGTTTTTGCGTCCGAAAGCGCTCATCGTGCATCCTTGCTCTGCATGCCGCGAACAAGATCTGGCCTTGCCCGCTTAACCGAGATGCCGTGACTACAGGGGAAGCGTTGACGCTTTCCTAACCACGGTGCGGGAGATGACGGCAGGAGCGTGCTCTCGCTTAAATCGCAATTAACCAAGCGGGGGTATGCAGCTGGGATGTCAGGGGCAGCATCGATGCAACCGGTGAAACTGGAAGAGGTGCCGCGCTGGAAGGGGCTGAGTGCCTTCGCCTGCGACAACTGGCTGTTCCTTGTCGCCCTCCACCCATTGATAAGAGTGCTGATTCTGGCGCCTCCTTCCGAGGTAATGCCGGGATTGCAAACCGCCGAAGGCTTCCTGTGGTTTTCCTTCTGGGTGGTGGAGGCGCTGGTCATCGTCACGGCCATTGGCGCCGGATTCCGCATAGTTCCCGCCTTCCGGGGGCTTCCCATGCCAGTGCAGCTGATGGCGTGGATCTGGCTGGCAGCGGTGGGAATCGCCACGCTGAATGCGACATATTTCCCGCCTACCATACGCAGTGCTTCGACTTGGGTCCTGCACGCCATATTCGCCCTGGCGCTATGGCATCTGGCCACTCGCGACCGCTTGCAGTTTGGGCGCGCTTTCGATCGTTTCGTGCTAACCTTGGGATGGGCATCGGCGGCCGCCGGAATGGTGTCGGTTGCGGTTATCTATTCGATCGGGTTGTCGAGTGATTACCCTTTTGGGAACGATGTACCCGGTTTCTCCAACCTCCGGCACAGCGGCTATATCTTCGCGCCTGCCATCGCGCTCTGTGTTGGGCGCCTTGCCTTTTCTCCCGACAGGGTGGGGGAAGTGGTGCTTATCCTCGTCCTCAACATCGCGTTGTGCCTGTGGTTCGGTTCGCGAGGTCCGTTCTTTGGCTTGATCTGCGGGCTTGCCGTTGGCGTTTTGCTTTTTCGGGAATTTCGCAGTTCGGCGTTCTGGAAACACTTCTCCGTCGCCGCCGTAACGGGCGCAGCGTTATCCATAGCTGTCCCTTGTCCAGATCACCCATACTACAACGTACTCCGCCGGTTCCTTAGTGTTTCGACAGATGCCAGTCAGTTAACCAGCGGCCGAACGGAATTATGGTACGATGCCATCCGTTTGATCATTGAGCGGCCGCTGTTCGGTTATGGCGGTGAACAATTTCAGTATGTTAGCCCTGTGGCGGCCAACACTTATCGGCACCCTCATGATTTCATCCTTCAGGCGATATTCGACTGGGGTATGATCGGGGGTGGGGCCTTTCTGCTGATGTTGGGTGTGGGAATGATTGCCGCATCGAAGGTGCGGCGAGGCATTTGTCCCATCGCAAAAATGGCCTTTTTCGGTGCCCTCAGCATGCTCGGCTATGCCGCGTTGGATGGAATTCTCTTCTATCCGCCGACGATCGGCATCACGTTCATCCTGATTGCTACTGCAATAGCGCTCTCCAGCGGTGGCGATCCCGCCACCGCCACGGGCCAGCGTGCCACGGCATTGTGAGAACAACGCAATCTCCCTACGGAAGCGATCCAATTCCGTAGTAAGGTATTCCATGCATCAATCCGACCGCGCCGGCCTGCTCTATGCGCTTGGCGGATTCTGCACCCTTTCGATCAACGACGCGATTGTGAAGGCTATGGTTGGTGAGTGGCCCGCGCCTGCCATGGCGGCCACGCGTTATGTCGCCGGGTCTCTGTTACTGGCGCTGTTGATCGTCAGGCATGAAGGCTGGCCCGCGTTGCGTCTGCCCCGCGATCCGCTGCAATGGGTGCGGGGGGTGGCGATCAGCATTTCGGCGATGGGCATGTTCCTGGCCGTCTGGACCATGCCCCTGGCTGAAGCGACGACGATTGCTTTCACTCAACCGATGATAACTGCGCTGTTGGCCGTGGTCCTGTTGGGGGAGCGGTCCCGCGCTGCGACATGGATCGCCACGGTCATTGCTTTCGTCGGCGTGTTTCTGGTTCTGAGGCCGAATTTCTCGACTGCGGGCTGGGGTGTGCTTTTCCCGTTGATGGGGGCGACTGGCATGGCAGTCACGATAATCGCCAACCGCAAGGTAACCGGCCGGGCCAGTGTGCTGGCCATGCAGTATTACATGTCCATCACGGCGATGCTGTTCCTAATCGTGGCGACGGGGGCGGCGCACCTTAGCGGCATTCCATCGTTCCAGATGCACTGGCCCAGCTGGAGCGTGCTGGCCCGTTGCGTGTTCATCGGCCTTACCGCCACGCTCGCTCAGTGGCTGATATTCATGGGGACAGTGAAAGCGGGTGCGGGGACGGTGGCGCCGATGACCTATGGCCAGTTGCTGATGGCCATTGCGCTGGGCGGGATATTCTTCGGTGACTGGCCCGATGCGATGGCGCTCGTTGGTGCCGCTATCATCGTTGGCGCCGGGCTTTTTCTATGGTGGAGCGGCCGCGCTCAATCCCCGGCGAAGGCTTAACGCGCTGGGGCCACTTGCGAGATGTCGCGTCGGACCCATGCCGTAATGGCGCGATCATACTGGCTGATCGTGATGAGTGGCCGATAATCGGCATTTGTGGCATTCTTAACGAGAGCAAGGCATTCCTTGCATTGAGGAGTAACCGGAACGCTGGCGGTAACGATCACCCCCGGACGGGTTGAAAGAATTCTGCGAACTTCCGCGCCTTGGGAAACACCCAGTGCGTTGCGTTCCAAGGCATTATTGAGGTGATCGGGATAGATGAACCGGGTCGGCAGACAGCTGTTTGTCGTGCGATAAAGCACTGTTGGCCCGTCGAACACATAGAGGCAATTCTCGTTCCGCCCCACAAACGGGCTCACCGCGGCGGAAAGTCGCTGCTCGGCCAGTCGTTCGCTTTTCGCATGCTCGTATCGTTCGGCTGGATTGACGATCCAAAGCAGGCTCAGCACCAGCAGCGCGGCCGGTATCCATTTTGCCGGTGAGTGGCGATCGATGAGTGGCAACGCGACGAGGACGGCAGGCGCGGCGAGCGCGCCGTAATAGTACAGGTAAGTCGTCGACGGCAGGATCACCGATGCAAAAGCCGCCAGCGCCCAGCCGCCAAAAAACGCTGACAATCGCCAGTCGCGCGGCGGGTTTAGCCGAAGAGATGCATAGGCGCCGGCAAAGATAAGAACGGCGATTGGCAACGCCCCACTTATATGGCCCGGCCAAAATCGGCCAAACTCGCTGGGCTCACGGCTGAAGAAGCTGACGAAATTGGCGAACCAGAATGCGGGGAACTCTCCTTGGGCCGCGAACCATCCGGCGATGAGTGCGGTCGGCAACAGCCCCAGAATGGCGAACGCGAGACTAAGGCCGGCCAGTTCAATGAAGCTTCCGCCTGCTCGCCAGCGGCCCCATAAAGCGTAGGCTCCAAAGAACGCGCATTGCGGCAGCACGGTATATTTCACCTGCAACGCAAGCCCACCCACCAGCATCGCCAGAAGCGCGCGCTCTACGGCATCGTTGCGGCGCCAATCGATTACCAGCCACGCCATCAGCAACATCAGCGGCGTGTGGAACACCTCCGTCTGGCCGGAATCGCCTCCATACGCAGCCAGCAGCAGCAGATAGAGCACACCTGCTACGGTTGCTGAAAAGCGATCCACCAAGCTTAGGGAAATCGAGCGGACCAACCATGAACCGCCAAGCGCGAAAAGAAAGGCGACGATCTGATAGGCTATCGCTTCGGGACCGAACGCTGCATGTGCGGCTGTGAAAATAAGGAATAGGCCAAAAGGCTTGCGATCCCACAGATCAACATAAGGCAGGTCGCCTTGCGTTATCCGCCAGCCAACGAAAGAATAAATCTGCTCATCGAACCCTGCTACTGGATCGCCGAACCAAACGGCTCGCGTAATCAGGGCGGTCAGCAAGAGTGCCGCAAGCGCCCCTAAATCACTGGCTGCCTGCTTGACCTCGTAGCTCCTGCTAGGGTGCGCAGTCGTGACTATCAAACGGGAATTCCTCGCCAGCGTGCAGTCGCGGCACCTTGACTGAGTATGGTAAATAAATCGCTAGGACTGGGGTGGATAGGGAGAACTGAACCAGATTCTGCCATCAGGCTTCACCGGGGTTTAACCATATTCGAATAGCTCTCGGCAGAGCGAGAGACGGGTATGGTCGGTTTGACAGCAACGAGATCAGCAATCCCGGCTTCGTGGATATTCTATTGGCTGGTTCTTCCCAACCTCCTGATCTTTGCGATGTGGCCGATTGGCGGGCCCCCGATGCAGCCTGTCCTGCTGATTTCAGGGCTTTTGGCGCTCGTCATTTCTGCGTTCTGTTCGGGGATTTGGCAAAGACTACTTCTAGCGGTCATGATAGCCGTGACTACCCTCTGGTATGTTTGCATGATGTTCAACATCAGCCCGTTGAACATGTCAGTGGTGCCGGCATTTCTTCGCGAAGTGCGGCCGTGGAAATCCCCCGGTTATCTTATTGGCGGGGCCATAGTCCTGGCAGCGGCCATTCTTGTGCTGATCAAGGCGCCGCTCGCGCCCAAGCCCAGGTCGCTGCGGTCCTTGGCGGTGGTGCTGGTGGTTATCATCGGCATCGCGCAACTTGACCAGGCGATCGCGAATTCGACCAGTTCATCCTACAATGCCCGTCCGGAAAGCGGCGACCCTTTTTTCTCCGCAACGCAGCGCGCCGGGCTGGTGGCGCCACCGCAATCCGCTCGGCACGTTATCATCGTACTGGTGGAAGGGCTGGGGATGCCAGTCGGGTCGGAGGAGAAGGCGATCTTCGACGCCGACTGGGATCGTCCCAACTGGCGCGAACGCTATGACGTCAGCCACGGCCATGTCCCCTATTATGGCTCCACCACCAATGGCGAGTTGCGCGAGTTGTGCGGCGTGTGGGGAGAATATTTCCGGTTTGATTTCGACAAGGCCGATTGCCTTCCGAAGGCCTATCGCGCGGCAGGTTACGAAACCTCCGCAATACACGCATTCGACAGCAGCTTTTTCGATCGTACGGCCTGGTATCCGCTGCTTGGATTTCAGCGGATGGAGTTCAAGCACGATCTTCTTTCGGAAGGTGTGCCTCTGTGCGGGGGGCTGTTTCCCGGCGCGTGCGACCGGGATATTCCAGCCTTGCTGGCATCGCGCCTGAAGCAGGCGTCAAAGCCGCAGCTCGTATACTGGCTCACCCTGAACACTCACCTACCGGTGATTGCCGATCCGCAACTTGGCACAGAACGTTGCGAGCTGGGCGACCAGAAGTGGCGGCAGGATATGCCGCAGTTGTGCCGCATGTTCCTGCTGCACCATCAACTCGCCAATGCGATCGATGCCATGATGATGGATCCGGATTTGCCCGCGGTCGATATGCTGATCGTGGGCGATCACATTCCGCCATTCTCCGATCGCGACTATCGCAGCCGGTTCAGCCCGACCGATGTGCCGTGGATATTTCTGCGCGCCAGAAACGACACGGGCCGAACCGTGGGAAACGGTCCGGCCCGCATAGGGACGTAAACTCTGCCCGGATGGGCCCTAGTCCTCGACGTGTTCCGCCAGAACGGTGAGGCCGCTGGCGTTCACTTCGGCAAAGCCTCCGCGTACTTCGATGCTTTCGGGCGCAGCGCTTTCGGTGCGATAGATCTGCACCGCGCCATCGCGCACCGTGGACATGAACGGCGCGTGGCCTTCCAGCACGCCGAACTCGCCCTCGGTGCCGGGGACGACCACCATGTAAACGTCCTCGGACCGCACAAGGCGGGCCGGGGTGACGAGTTCGAAGTGCAGAGCCATGGCCTCAGGCGCCCTCGGCCAGCTTCTTGGCCTTCTCGACCGCCTCTTCGATGCCGCCGACCATGTAGAACGCGGCTTCCGGCAGGTGGTCGTATTCGCCATCCACCACGGCCTTGAAGCTCGCCACGGTGTCTTCCACCTGCACGAACTTGCCGGGGATGTTGGTGAACACTTCGGCCACGTGGAACGGCTGGCTGAGGAAGCGCTGGATCTTGCGCGCGCGGGCGACGGTCAGCTTATCTTCTTCCGACAGTTCATCCATGCCCAGAATGGCGATGATGTCCTGAAGCGACTTGTACTTCTGCAGCGTTTCCTGAACGCGGCGGGCCGTTTCATAGTGCTCCTGCCCAACGACAGCCGGGCTCAGAACGCGGCTGGTCGAATCGAGCGGGTCCACGGCCGGATAGATACCCAACTCGGAAATCGCGCGGCTCAGCGTGGTGGTCGCGTCGAGGTGGGCGAACGAGGTGGCAGGGGCCGGGTCGGTAAGGTCGTCCGCGGGAACGTAGATCGCCTGCACCGAGGTGATCGAACCCTTGGTGGTGGAGGTGATGCGTTCCTGCAGCGCGCCCATGTCGGTCGACAGCGTCGGCTGATAACCCACGGCGGAAGGAATACGGCCGAGCAGCGCCGACACTTCCGAACCCGCCTGCGTGAAGCGGAAGATGTTGTCGACGAAGAACAGAACGTCCTGACCTTCCTGATCGCGGAAGTATTCCGCCATGGTCAGGCCGGACAGAGCGACGCGGGCACGGGCGCCCGGCGGCTCGTTCATCTGGCCGAACACCAGCGCCACCTTGGAACCATCGCTGGTCGGGTTGCCGTCGGCGTCCTTGGCGATAACGCCGGCGTCGAGGAATTCGTGATAGAGGTCGTTGCCTTCGCGGGTGCGCTCACCCACGCCGGCGAACACCGAAACGCCGCCGTGGCCCTTGGCGATGTTGTTGATCAATTCCTGAATCAGCACGGTCTTGCCCACGCCGGCGCCGCCGAACAGGCCGATCTTGCCGCCCTTCGCATAAGGGGCCAGCAGGTCGATGACCTTGATGCCGGTGACCAGAATGGCCGCTTCGGTCGACTGGTCGATGAACAGCGGGGCTTCGGCATGGATCGGCGCGGTCTGTTCCGCATTGACCGGGCCGCGTTCGTCGATCGGCTCGCCGATCACGTTGACGATGCGTCCCAGCGTCTTCGGGCCGACCGGCACGGAGATCTGATGGCCGGTGTTGATCACCTTCTGGCCGCGCGTCAGGCCTTCGGTAGCATCCATCGCGATCGTGCGGACGGTATTTTCACCGAGGTGCTGGGCAACTTCGAGCACCAGACGGTTGCCATTGTTGTCGGTTTCCAGCGCGGTCAGAATCGCCGGCAGTTCACCTTCGAAAGCGACGTCGACGACGGCGCCGATCACCTGGGCGATAGTGCCGGTTGCGGTCACGTTGGGCTTGCTCTTGCTCTTGGCGGCGGTGGCCATTTTCGTTTCCTCGGTTAAACGTGCTTAGAGCGCTTCAGCGCCCGCAATGATTTCGATCAGTTCGGTGGTGATCGCGGCCTGGCGGCTGCGGTTGTACTGGACTGTCAGCTTGTTGATCAGGTCGCCGGCGTTGCGCGTGGCGTTGTCCATCGCGGTCATCGACGCACCCTGTTCGCTGGCCTGGTTTTCCAGCAGCGCGCCGAACAGCTGCGTCTTGAGATAGCGGGGCAGCAGTTCGGCGAGGATTTCTTCCTCGTCCGGTTCGTATTCCACCGCCGCGTCGCTCGCCACGACGCTTTCGGCAAGGGCCGGCACCGGGATGATCTGCAGGCAGGTCGGGTCCTGCGTCAGCGCGGATTTGAACCGGCTGAAGAACAGGTGCGCCACATCGAACTTACCGGCTTCGAACATTTCCAGCAGTTCGTCGGCGATACGCTCGGCTTCGGCAAAGCCGGGCTCGCGCACATCGGTCGTGTCGAACATGCGGCCGATGTTGTTGGGCCATGCACGGCGGATCGTCGCGCGACCCTTGCGGCCTACCAGATAGAACTCCACGTCCTTGCCTTGCGCGCGCAGCTCGGAAGCTTTCGCCAGCGCGCTACGCACGATGTTGGAGTTGAACGCACCCGCCAGCCCCTTGTCGCTGTTGGCGACCACCAGCAGGTGCTTCTGCGCCTTGCCGGTGCCTGACAGCAGTTTGGGCGAGCCATCGCGGCCGGCAACGTGAGATGCCAGGCTGGCCATGACCGCGCCGAGACGCTGTGCATAGGGGCGGGCGGCTTCGGCAGCCGCCTGCGCCTTGCGCAGCTTGGCCGCCGCGACCATCTGCTTGGCCTTGGTGATCTTCTGGGTCGATTTGACCGAGTTGATCCGGCCTTTGAGTTCCTTGAGCGAGGCCACTGGGCTTCCCTGATTAAGCGAACTGCTTGGCGAAGGTGTCGAGCGCCTTCACCGTCTTTTCCTTCGTACCGTCCTCGAACGCGCGGGTTTCGCGGATCTCGGTCAGCACGGCGGCGTGTTCGGCACGGAAATAGGCCAGCATCGCTGCTTCGTATTCCGTCACCCGGTCAACCGGGACGGTGTCCAGATAGCCGTTCGTGCCGGCGAAGATCGACACCACCTGTTCTTCGAACGGCATCGGGCTGAACTGGGCCTGCTTCAGCAGTTCCGTCAGGCGCGCACCGCGGTTTAGCAGGCGCTGGGTCGAGGCGTCGAGGTCGGAACCGAACTGGGCGAACGCCGCCATTTCGCGGTACTGCGCCAGCTCCAGCTTGATCGACCCGGCGACCTTCTTCATCGCCTTCGTCTGTGCGGCGCCGCCGACGCGGCTGACCGAAAGACCGACGTTGATCGCCGGGCGAATACCGGCGTTGAACAGGTCGGTTTCAAGGAAGATCTGGCCGTCGGTGATGGAAATCACGTTGGTCGGAATATAGGCCGACACGTCGCCAGCCTGCGTTTCGATGATCGGCAGAGCGGTAAGCGAACCGGCGCCCTGTTCGTCGTTCATCTTCGCGGCGCGTTCCAGCAGGCGACTGTGCAGATAGAACACGTCACCCGGATAGGCTTCACGGCCCGGCGGGCGGCGCAGCAGCAGCGACATCTGGCGATAGGCGACGGCCTGCTTGGAAAGGTCGTCGTAAACGATCACGGCGTGCATGCCGTTGTCGCGGAAGAATTCGCCCATCGCGCAGCCGGTGTAGGGCGCGAGATACTGCAGCGGGGCCGGCTCGGAAGCGGTCGCGGCAACGACGATGGAATATTCCATCGCGCCGTTTTCTTCCAACTGGCGCACGATCTGCGCCACGGTGGACCGCTTCTGACCCACGGCGACGTAGATGCAGTAGAGCTTCTTGCCTTCGTCGTTGCCCTGGTTGACTTCCTTCTGGTTGATGAAGGTGTCGATGGCGACGGCGGTCTTGCCGGTCTGGCGGTCGCCGATGATCAACTCGCGCTGGCCACGGCCGACGGGGACGAGGGCGTCGAGCGCCTTCAGGCCGGTCTGCACGGGTTCGTGCACCGATTTGCGGGGGATGATGCCCGGCGCCTTGACTTCAACGCGCTTGCGCTCGGTCGCTTCGATCGGGCCCTTGCCGTCGATCGGGTTGCCCAGAGCGTCAACCACGCGGCCCAGCAGGCCCTTGCCAACGGGAACGTCCACGATGGTGCCGGTGCGCTTGACGCTGTCACCTTCCTTGATCTCGGCGTCAGAGCCGAAGATCACGACGCCGACGTTGTCGGCTTCGAGGTTGAGGGCCATGCCCTGAACGCCATTGGCGAATGCCACCATCTCACCGGCCTGGACGTTGTCCAGACCGTGAATGCGGGCAATGCCGTCACCCACCGAAAGCACGGTGCCGACTTCGCTTACTTCCGCTTCTGTGCCGAAGTTGGCGATCTGGTCCTTGATGACCTTGGAGATTTCTGCGGCGCGGATTTCCATTGCTAGCCTTTCATCGCCTGCGCGAGAGAGTTGAGACGGGTGCGGATCGAGCCGTCGATCCGCTTGGAGCCGACGGTGACCACCAGGCCACCGAGAAGTTCGGGATCGACGCGGCTCTTCAGCTTTACAGTGCGCCCTTCGCGGGCGCGGAGCTTCTGTTCCAGCGTGGCAAGCTGTTCGTCGGTGAGCGGGTGGGCGCTGGCCACTTCCGCATTCACTTCACCGCGCTGAGCGGCGGCGATCGCGTGGAATGCGCGAATGATCGCCGGCAACTCGCTGGCACGGCGATTCCTGGCAAGCACGCCGAGGAAGTTGCGGGTGAGCGTGGACAGGCCAAGCAATTCACCCATGCCGGCCAGAACGCGGCCCAGTGCGTCACGGCTTACTTCCGGATTGCGGATCAGCGCGGAAAGCTCAGCCGATTCGCCCAGCGCCCCGGACAGCTTGTCGAGGTCGGATTCGACCGCGGTCACATTGCCCGCCTTGGCCTCTGCCTCGCTCGCAAGATCGAACAGGGCCGAGGCGTAACGCCCTGCTAGGCTTGCCTGAATACCGGCGGAAACATCCACGCGTGAAAGTCCTCTTGGGTCCGATGAAACGGAATTTTGCGCCTGCCAAAAAGGGCGCCGCAAGGGCACCCCGGCTTAAGCTGGCGCGCGCCTAGCATCGGGCACGCCGCTATGCAACTCAATGGATGGCAGACTTCCCCGGCAAGGCATCCCCCATCAGGCGCTTTGCCAGAAATATCTTGAACGCGGCGAAGGCGATCAGCCCCACGGCGGCAGTGGCGACATGGAACAGCCAGAAGCTGACCGTGTCCCATGTCGAATACCATCCACCGACCTGGCCGACGATCTGGTTCGCCATAAAGAATGCCAGATAATAGATGCCGATAATCGTGGCGTTGATCTGTCGCGGGGCCAGCCGGGTGAACAGCGCCAGGCTGACCGGCAGGATATGGCTGAAGCCGATGGAATTCATCAGGTGGAACATGACCGGCCAGAAAAGGCCGATCTTGCCATCCCCCTGCGTCGCCGCGGCGATCACCAGGCACAGACCGCCAGCAATCGTGAAGAAGCTGCCGATAATCATCTTGCCCAGTTCATCAGGCTCCCGCCCGGTCCGGTCGGCGCGCCATTTCCAGAACGCCGCCACCGCGATCAGCATGGAAAAGCTCAGCGTCGCATCGATGGTTATCATCCAGGTGGTTGGCAGCGTACGACCGAAGAAAGAGAGCTGGAATTGCTGGTCCGCCCAGACGAGATAGGCATTGAATATCTGCTGGTTGGTGAGCAGCGACAGCGCCATGACCGGCACCAGCACCAGTACGGCGGCAATTCGCTTCCAGTCGTTGGCGGTCAGCTTGTCTCTTGGGCTGGCGGCGGAATTCTTTTCCGGGCGGTTGTCGGCGGGCAGCCAGGGGGTGGCCCGCAGATAGACGATCAGGCCGATGACCATGACCACACCGGCGCAGCCGAAGCCATAGTGCCAGCCCACATCCTCTCCCAGTGTGCCGGAAATCAGCGGGGCGGCGATCACGGATGCGTTGATGGCGATATAGAATATCTGGAACGCCATCGCCCGGCGCAGGTCGCCGTCCTTGTAGAGTTCGCCCACCTGACTGGCGATGTTGCCCTTGAACAGTCCGACGCCCACGATCAGCGTCAGCAGGGCGAGCAGGAACGTCTCTTCGAATGCCATCAGAAAATGGCCGAGCGACATGATCACGCCGCCTGCGATCAGCGCCGCGCGCCTTCCCATCCAGCGATCCGCCAGCAATCCGCCCAGTATCGGCGTCAGATAGACCAGAGAGGAATAGTCACCGAATATGGCGGAGGCGAGCACTTGCCCTTCCGCCCCGCCATAGCGCCATTCCTGCAACCAGCTCAGGCCGCCGACAGCGTCGAACCGCTCCGGCAGCAGGTAATTGACCATGTAGAGCACGAGCAGCGTCTGCATGGAGTAGTACGAGAACCTCTCGCACCCTTCGACGAAGGAGAGATAGCCGAGGCCCTTGGGGTGCCCCAGAAACGCACGGTCGCTGCGGCCGGCGGTTTCTTCGAAATCGGGGGTGGCTTCGGCTACGGACATGCGAATCACTCCTGCAGCGGATCAGCGAGCCTTCAGTTCCTCGTTCAGGAACATGGCGATGTCATCCAGCGATACGGCCTTGTCCAGGAACGCATCGCCTATGCCGCGCAAGAGGACGAAGGGCAGGGTGCCTGCATCCATCTTCTTGTCGTGCAGCATATGCGCTGCCAGCGTATTGCCATCGCAGTTGAGGCCGAGAGCGGAAACTTCGCTGGGCAGGCCCACTGCGGCGATCGCACGCGCCACGCGCGCGGCGTCAGCCTCCGAAACGTAACCGCGCCGGGCCGAATAACGCGCCGCCAGCACCATCCCCAGCGCCACTGCTTCCCCATGAAGCAGGCGGTCGGAAAATCCGGTCTGCGCTTCCAGCGCGTGGCCGAAAGTGTGCCCCAGATTGAGCAGCGCACGTTGCCCTGTGGTTTCGCGCTCATCCTCCGCAACGATGCGGGCCTTGGCCTTCACGCTTTCGGTTACTGCGTATTCGAGTGCTGCCGCGTCACCCGTCATCACGGCGCCGCCATTTTCCTCGCACCAGTGGAAAAACTCGGCGTCACCCAGAATGCCGTACTTGATGACTTCCGCGTATCCCGCGCCCATTTCCCGCTGCGGCAGCGTTTGCAGCGCGCCCAGATCGGCCAGCACAAGGCCGGGCTGGTGGAATGCGCCGACAAGGTTCTTGCCTGCCGCCACGTTGATCGCGGTCTTGCCCCCGACACTGCTGTCTACTTGCGCCAGCAGGGTCGTCGGCAACTGGATGAAGCCGCACCCGCGCTTCAGGATCGCGGCAGCAAATCCGGTGAGGTCGCCGATCACCCCGCCGCCCAGCGCAAGGACATAGTCCCCGCGTTCCACTTCCTCCGCCAGCAGCCAGTCCATCACCCGTTCGAGAACGGCCCATGATTTGGCCCCTTCGCCGGGATCGAGCACCAGCCAGCGCGGCTCAAAACCTGCTGACGACAGCGCGCTGCCCACTGTTTCGCGCCAATGTGCGGCTACATTGACGTCAGTGACCAGTGGTACGCGGGATTTACGCAGTAACTTGCCACATTGTGTCGGTATATCCGCAAGCAGGCCACTGCCCACACGCACTTCGTAAGCGCGGCCTGCGAGTTCGACGGGAATTACTGCCATGAATTGAGCGCCTGCAGAATACGGATAACAGCTTCGCCATGCGGGCCGTTATCGCTCATTACCTTGATGGGAGCCTCGGCATAGGCGGGTTCCCGCTCTGCCTTGAGGCGGGTTATCAGTTCCTCGGGATCGCCGCCGCGCAGCAGGGGGCGAGTATCCTTCCGGCCCACCCGGTCCACAAGGGTTTTCACATCGCTGTCGAGCCAGATCGCAAGCCCGCGATCGAGAATAAGCGCACGGGTTTCGGGCTGCACGAATGCGCCGCCGCCGGTCGCCAGCACTTGCGGCCCGCCTTCCATCAGCCGCGCGATTACGCGCCGTTCGCCATCGCGGAAGTAGGGTTCACCGAAAGTCTGAAAGATTTCGCTCACGCTCATCTGCGCGGCCTTCTCGATCTCGTCGTCCGCGTCGGCGAAGGGGAGGGCGAGCAACTGGGACAGCTTGCGCCCCACGGTCGATTTGCCGACGCCCATCATCCCAACCAGCACGATCGGCCGGTCGATCCGGCTGGCGATCGCACGGATATCCGTGTCGCTAAGGGGGGACTGCGTGTCGATGGTCATTGCGGCAAGCGCTATAGATGCGCTAACCGCCCGTGCAAGTTCGGTAGAAGGTTGGTCAAGATAGTGGCGATGAGCCGCAAGACGATCCGGTTGGTGCTCGCGGTGCTGCTGGTCCTGTTTCTGGCGCTTGCCTGGTACGATGGCGGGCGTGAGCCGCAGCGGCTGATCGAACAGCCGGTCGATCTGCCTGCGGAATTACGGGAGACCGCCAAGTGAAGTCCGGCTGGCCAGTAAAGCGCGGATGGCTTCTTTCGGGGGCCGTGCTTGCGCTCACCTCGTCGCTGGCGCTGGCCGCGCCCGAATCCCTTCTGCCGCCCAGCTTCGATCAGCCTGCACCGACCCCCGCGCCTGCGCCCCGGCCTGCTCCAGCACCCGCGCCGACGCAAAGGGCTACGCCTGAATCGCCGGTCGGCACCGCGCCGATTATTCAGCCGATGCCGGCGCTGATCGATGGCGAGGCGGGCCTGCCGGTCACGGTAACCTTGCCGGAGAATTTCCCCAGTCTCGAACAACTGGAAGCGATGAGCCCGGAAGAGTTCGATGAACTGTTCGGCCTCAATCCCAAGTTCGATATTCCGCCGGGCGCGCGGCGGGCGGTGCGGCAGGTGGGGGTTATATCCAGCACGGAAGGCGGTTTTCCCGCCGGTCTGCTGGATCAGCAGCCTGCCGAACTGGTGCGCGCCGCGATCTCGGCCACCAAGGGGCCGCTGGTTTCGCGCTGGGGGCATATCCTGCTGCGTCGCGCACTCGCCAGCCGCATGGACGCGCCGATCGGTATGGACCCGGTTGATTTCGTGGCGCTGCGGGCCGCTCTGCTCAACCGCATGGGCGAAAACGCGGTGGCTCGCGCGCTGGTGCAGGATGTCGATTCCGCCAATTACGATACCAATCTCGCCAATGCCGCTTTTGACGCTTATCTGGCGACCGGCGACGTGCTCGGCATATGCCCGGTAGCCCAGCTAAAGGGCACGCTGCGCGAAGACGGCGAATGGAAGATGGCCCGGGCCATCTGCTCGGCTTACAGCGGCGAGAGCCGACAGGCGGAGCGCGATCTTCAGCGCATTCTCTATTATGGTGAGGCTCCGCGCATCGATGCCCTGTTGGCGCAACGCTATGCTGGTGCGGCGGGTGATGGGCGGCGGGCCGTCAACATCGAGTGGAATAATGTCGACGAACTGACGCCGTGGCGCTTCGCGCTTTCCCGGTCTCTGGGCGTGGAAATTCCCCAGAGCCTGACGCGGGATGAC
>DATMGK010000100.1:0-2385 GCA_035555595.1 Croceibacterium sp.
TCGCGCAGTTGAACTGGCCAAGGCGTTCGCAGGCGATCGGTGCGTGGCGGCGATAGAGAAGCCATACACTCCCGCCGCGCTCTATCAGGTACTACGCCGACTGGGCCTGCGCTGCCGGGGTGATGGGGACTGAGCCTTAACCGGCATAATCGCCCGCGGTTTGGCTCGTTCCCGCTGGCTGCGGGGCTGGATTAGACCAGCGCCCGCCACCCACAGTTGCTCACTCCACCGTGATATTCAGTTCGCCCTCGCCTTCATCCACTTTTACCGTGCTGCCGTCGGGGATCTCGCCGCCCAGCAGTTTTTCAGCCAAGGGGTCCTGCACATAGCGTTGCACCGCGCGTTTCAGGGGGCGGGCGCCGTAGACGGGGTCATAGCCTACGCGGCCGAGCCAGCGGCGGGCGGCGTCGGTCAGGTCCAGCGTGATCTTGCGATCGCGCAGGAGCTTCTGCACGCGGGCGACCTGGATATCCACGATCGGGGCCATGTGTTCCTGGCCGAGGCGGTGGAACATCACGATCTCGTCCAGGCGATTGAGGAATTCCGGCCGGAAATGGGCGCGGACGACCTCCATCACCTGCGGCTCCACGTCGGCCACACTCTGCCCTTCATCCAGCTGGGTGAGGAACTGGCTGCCGAGATTGCTGGTGAGAATGATCAGGGTATTGGCGAAGTTGACCACGCGGCCCTGACCATCCGTCAGGCGGCCATCGTCAAGCACCTGTAACAGGATGTTGAACACGTCCGCATGGGCTTTTTCCACCTCGTCGAACAGGACGACCTGATAGGGGCGACGTCGCACCGATTCGGTTAGAACGCCACCCTCTTCATAACCGACATAGCCCGGAGGGGCGCCGATCAGCCGGGCGACGGCGTGCTTTTCCATGAATTCGCTCATGTCGATGCGAACCATGGCAGTTTCATCGTCGAACAGGAATTCAGCCAGCGCCTTGGTCAGTTCTGTCTTGCCCACACCCGTCGGGCCAAGGAACAGGAAGCTGCCGAGGGGGCGGTTCGGGTCCTGCAACCCGGCGCGGGCGCGGCGGACGGCCTTGGACACCGCCTCCACCGCCTGTTCCTGCCCGATCACGCGCTTGCCGATGATGGCTTCCATGCCGAGCAGTTTCTCCCGCTCGCCCTCCATCATCCGGTCCACGGGCACGCCGGTCCAGCGGCTGACAACGGCGGCGATATCATCCGCGGTCACTTCTTCGCGCAGCATGGCGTTCTTCGCCTGCCCCTGCGCATCCGCCAGTTGCTTTTCCAGTTCCGGAATGCGGCCATAGGAAAGCTCCCCCGCGCGGGCCAGGTCGCCGGTGCGCTGGGCCTGTTCCAGTTCCAGCCGCGCCTGATCGAGCTGTTCCTTCAGCTTGCCTTCGGCGGCGATCTTGTCCCGTTCATTCTGCCAGCGGGTCGTGAGTTCGCTGGACTGCTGTTCCAGATTGCTCAGTTCCGTGCGCAGATTGGTGAGGCGATCCTTCGAGGCATCGTCCTTTTCCTTGGCGAGCGCAGTTTCCTCTATCTTCAGCTGGATGATGCGGCGGTCGAGATTTTCGATCTCTTCCGGCTTGCTCTCCACCTCCATGCGGATGCGGCTGGCGGCCTCGTCCATCAGGTCGATCGCCTTGTCGGGCAGGAAGCGATCCTGGATGTAGCGGTTGGACAGGGTCGCCGCCGCCACGATCGCGCCATCGGCGATCCGCACGCCGTGGTGCAGCTCGTACTTTTCCTTCAGCCCGCGCAGGATGGAGATCGTGTCTTCCACCGTGGGTTCATCGACATAGACGGGCTGGAAACGGCGCTGCAGCGCGGCGTCCTTCTCCACATACTTCTGGTATTCATCCAGCGTGGTGGCGCCGATGCAGTGCAGTTCGCCACGCGCCAGAGCGGGCTTGAGCAGGTTGGAAGCGTCCATCGACCCTTCGGACGCGCCCGCGCCGACCAGCGTGTGCATCTCGTCAATGAACAGGATGATGTCGCCTTCCGCGCCCTTCACCTCGTCCAGCACGGCCTTCAGCCGTTCCTCGAATTCACCGCGATATTTTGCGCCGGCAATCAGCGAGCCCATGTCCAGCGCCATGAGCTTGCGACCCTTCAGGCTGTCGGGCACGTCGCCGTTGGCGATACGCAGGGCGAGGCCTTCGACCACAGCCGTCTTGCCCGTGCCGGGTTCGCCGATCAGCACGGGGTTGTTCTTGGTGCGACGGGCGAGAATCTGGATCGTGCGGCGGATTTCCTCGTCCCGGCCGATCACGGGGTCGAGCTTGCCGTCGCGCGCTGCCTGAGTCAGGTCGCGAGCATATTTCTTCATCGCATCGTAGCTTTCTTCCGCGCTGGCGCTGTGCGCGGCACGACCGCCGGTGGCGTCCTGAATGGCGGTTTCAA
>DATMGK010000101.1:0-2557 GCA_035555595.1 Croceibacterium sp.
CTGCGCCGCGACACGATAGATGCCCGCCAGCGCTGGCCCGCCAATCGCGCCCACCAGCAGCACCAAAATCTGGCGCGAAGCGACCAGCAGCATACCTGAAAGGCCGGTGCCCCAGACGAAGCTCCACGCACCCGGCTCCGATCGTGGAAGCCGCGTCAGGCTGATATCGCGTAGCTCGATCCGCTGGCAGCCCAGCGCATAGCGCCAGTAAACCACCGCCGTCGCCAGTTCCGCAATGGCCCAGACGAGGATGAACGAGGCGATATTGGGCGCGAACACCACCGCCACTGCCGCACCCGCCAGCCGCACGACGGACGTAACCGAATCCGCCGCCGCGCCCCGCGCATAACGATCATGCAGTCGCAGGATGCCGGTCGGCGTTGAACGCACGGCCAGCAGGAACACCACCGTCAGCGCAAAGGTTTCCCAGCGAAGTTCCACCGGCACCGGCAACCACTCGCCCGCAAAGGCCAGCAGCATCGCGGCGACGGCCGTTCCAGCCACTACGGTGAGAAGATCGAGCGCCAGCGCGAAACCCGCCGCAGCCTCCGCCCCCTTGGGCGGCTGGCCCCACCGCACGACGGCTTGCCAGGTCTGGAATGAAACCAGCCCCGTTACCGCCTGGGCGAAAGTCACGCACAGGATGAACTGACCGAACCCCTGCAGGCCCAGTGCCCGCGTGGCCATCGCCAGATAGCCCAGGCTGAGCACCGCGTTGATTCCCCGCGCACCCATCAGCCAGCCGGTGTTCGTCAATGCGCGGCGGATCATCGCGCGCGCTTTGGCCCAAGCGCCGCAGGATTGCAAAGCCGCGTGCACGCGTTAGCGTCCCGCGCGGGAGATAAATATGACCGTGCCTTCTGTCCGCCTCGGCTTCTTCAAGCTCAACGTTTATGAAATGGAGCCTGCGCGGGCATTCTGGCGCGATGCCTTCGGGTTCGAGGTAACGGCCACTTTCGATGAACCGCATTTCATCGAACACATGATGGCCCTTCCCGGTCAGGAAGCAGGCCCGCACCTGCTGCTGGTCGCCTACAAGGATGGACGCGACGTGCCTGTCGGGCCGGGTCATGGCCCCGTGGGCCTGATCTGCGAGGATATCGAGGCGAGCCACAAGCGAGCGTGCCTGTGCGACGCAACGGACCTTACCGGCCTGTTCGAGGCGGCCGGCGTGCGGATCGCCATGCTGAAAAGCCCGCAGGGCCACGAGATAGAACTGATCCAGTTCACCTGACGCGGCCCGGCGGGCTGTGTGGCTCAGCTGTTGTCTTCGGTTTCCGCGTCCGGCCCGTTCTTCTTGATCGATTCGATCGCGTTCACGGCTGATGCCTTGCTGGCATAACCCTCGGTGCTGAACATCACTTCGGAATTGTATTTGAAGCGCACGCGATATTCACCGGCCTTGTCGCGGTAGATCTCGAACTTGTGAGCCATTGGCGTACTTCCCTCCAGATTGATGGCCATCCGCAGCTATGCGAAGGCCGCTAAACCGGACCCGGTTGAGGGCGTAACACGGTGCGACGGCCTTTTGCCAGAGCGTCTGCCCCGTTCAGGCAAGTTCGTCGGCGAAGATGGAAATCGTGCGATAATCCGGGTCCTGCAACACGCTGGACATCAGGAACCGCTCCACAGCGTCGCAGCGCGGATCGCCACCCGCATCCTTGCGGAACCACAGCAGGCGCCAGTTCTCCAGCGGATAGAGCTGGATCACGTCGTCGCGCATTTCCGGCGGCAGAATGGCATCGGCGAACGATGCCACGCCCACGCCACGTTCCAGCATGGCGGCCATCACGTCATAGTACTGGGTATGGCCGATCACCCGCCGGGGCCGGATGCCATGTCGTTCGAAGAACTGCATCATCTCGCGTTCCTGCCCGCTGGCGGCCAGCGGCATGATGAACGGCAGAGTGTTGATCAGCTGCGGCTGCAACGGCACCCGTCTTTCGCCAGCGAACTTGCGATGCCCGTATATGCCGCCGCGGACCAGCGCGAGCTGGCGAAAATGCGCTTCCACCGCGCGGTCGGCACGCCGGTGGATCATCGCGAAGTCGTAACGGCCATCCTCTACATCGCGGGCCAGATCGCCGCTGGGCGTTCGGCCCTCGAATTGCAGATCGACACCCGGATGGGCCGCAAAGAAACGATCCAGCTTTGGCCGGATATAGCGGTCGAGCATGCCCTGCCCGACAAGGATCGTATAGCGCACCGATTCCATCTCGTCCGGCGCGCGCCGCCGATGTGCTGCCAGCGCCTCCGCCGCCGCCCGGAAAGCGCGTAGATCGTCCTGAAAGGCCATGCCTTCCGCCGTCAGCGTTGGCCGCTGGCCTGGACGACGGCCGAACAGCGGCAGCGCCAGTTGCTCTTCCAGCGCCTTTATCTGGTTGCTGACCGATGCCTGCGAAATCCCAAGGCTTTCGGCGCTGCGCCGGAAGCTGCGGGTGGTGCTCAGGCTGGAGAAAACCTCAAGCTGGCGAAGGGTGAAAGGCAGACTGGGCATTATGGGTTTCCACCCATCTCATAACCTGTAAGCTATCACATGTCATCACTTCGCGATGCG
>DATMGK010000102.1:0-4173 GCA_035555595.1 Croceibacterium sp.
GTTCGATTCCATTTCAAGCTGCTGCAAATAATCCGGTAACAGGCGCAGCCGCTCGTCATAGGCGAACACCGCCCGCGTCTCCGCACCCTTCAAACGGGTATAGAGCTGGTCAACAAAGGCCGCGCGCAGCGGCAGGTTGTCCCGCCCGTCCGCATCGCGAAAATGCGCGTCCATCGCCGCCGCACCGGCCAGCATGGCCTCAAACTCTTCGCACCCGATCGCCATCGCCACCGGGAAACCGATGGAAGACCAGATGGAATAACGCCCGCCCACGCTTTCAGCGAAGGGCAGGATGCGGGTTTCGTCCACGCCCCATTCCACCGCCTTTTCGGGATAGGCCGTCAGGGCAATCACCCGGCCATAGGCGTCGGTCACGCCGTTTTCCTGCAACCAGCGCAGCGCGCTTTCGGCGTTGGTCATCGTCTCGATGGTGGTGAAGGTCTTGCTCGCCACCGCGATCAGCGTGGTGGCCGGGTCGCAGGCGTCGAACGCCGCTTCCAGCGCCACGCCGTCGATGTTCGACACCACGTGCACGTCCACCATCGGCAGGTCGCGCGCCAACGCGTCCACCGCCAGCGCCGGGCCCAGCGCGGAACCGCCGATGCCGATGTGGATCAGGTGGCGCACATCGCCCAGCGCGCCGTCATGGATCGCCTGCACCAGCACGCACATCCGCTCACGCAGGGCAGCGGCCTCGTCCACACTTTCCTCACGCCCCACGCCGCGCAGCGCGGGATGTTCTGCCGCGCGGTTCTCGGTGGCGTTGACAACTTCCCCGGCAAACAGGCGGCGGCGCAGATCGTCAAACCCGGCAGCAGCAGCCAGTTGCTCGAACCCGGTCAGCAGCTCGCCAGTCAGATGGGTTTTCGACCAGTCGAACAGCATTCCGCCCTCGCCCAGTTCGAACCGCGCGGAAAGCGTCGCGACCCGATCGGGATCGTCACCGAACAGCTCTGCCAGCGTCCGGTGATCGGCCTTCAGTCGCTTCCACATTTCTTCACGCGTCTCGCTCACCAGCGTTTCCCCTTCCCTACAGGACGGCAAACGGGTTAGGGCCAGCCCCCATGAATGCAAACGGGAAAAGCGCCTTTTTTGCGGGTTTCCGCCCTGTCCGCCTGGTCGGGCAAGGTTACACCTCGCGGGCAAAAGCGACACTTCGGCGCGCTATGGTGACACGCGTCCGGCGCAAAGTGACGGCAAAGTGCCATCAAGGTGGCGCCAAAGGGGCGGTTTTCGCCCTTTTCGGCCCTGAACCGTGTCACATGTGTCAACCCGTGGTGGAGGCTGCCCGATGAACTCCGTGACTGAACAGGGATCAGCCGCCGAAACCGTCCCGGCCGGCAAGAAGAAGAAAGAGGAAGGCAGCTTCCTCTGGTTTCTGGTCAAACTGGTGGCCGTGGTGCTGGTGTTCCGCACCTTCATCTTCACCAGCTTCATGATCCCCAGCGAATCGATGATGCCCCGCCTTCTGGAAGGGGACTATCTCTTCGCCGCGAAGTGGCCCTACGGCTATTCACGCGCGTCCCTGCCGCTCGATATAGACGTGGGCAGCGGCCGCCTGTTCGGCAGCGTTCCGGATCGCGGCGATGTGGTGATCTTCAAACACCCGGTCGATCGCGTCGACTATGTGAAGCGCGTGATCGGCGTGCCGGGCGATACCGTGCAGATGGTCGCCGGTCAGGTCGTCATCAACGGCCAGCCGGTGCCCAAGAAGAAGATCGCGGATTTCGTCGTGCCCCAGCGGCCGAACGAAGGGTGCAAGGCAGGCGTCCAGTTCACCGTTCATCTCGAAGATGGACGCGCCGCCTGCCGCTATCCGCAGTATCGTGAAACCTTGCCCAATGGCGTCAGCTACAACGTGCTGGATCTCGGTGCCCGGTGGCAGGACACGACCGAACCGGTCGTCATTCCCGAAGGCAAGCTGTTCATGATGGGCGACAACCGCGACAACTCCATGGACAGCCGCTTCCCGCCCGTCGCCAACGAAGGGGTGGGGCTGGTGCCGGTGGACAACGTCGTGGGCAAGGCCAGCTTCATGTACTTCTCCACCGATGGCTATGCCGAATGGATCAAGCCCTGGACGTGGTTCACCGCCGCGCGCTGGAACCGCATCGGGCACGGCATTTGACGGGGCTGGATGCCAAGACGCGCGCCTGGCTGGAATCGCTCGGCTTCACGGTCGGCGACGCCGCGCTGTGGGTGGAGGCGCTGACTCACGGCAGCACCGGGGCGGCCCGTAACTACGAACGGCTGGAGTTTCTGGGCGATCGCGTGCTGGGCCTCACCATCGCCGAATGGCTCTATCGCCAGAATGGCGGGGCAGAGGGCGAACTGGCGCAGCGGCTCAACGCTCTCGTCAGCCGGGCGGCCTGTGCCCGTATCGCGCGCCATATCGGCGTTCCCGCTCATGTCCGGCTGGGCAAGCAGGCGCGGGATGATGGCGCGGCGGATAGCGACAACGTGCTGGGCGATATCATGGAGGCGTTGCTGGGCGCCGGCATGATCGAAAGCGGCTTTGCCGAAACGCGCGATGTCGCGCTGCGCCTGTGGCAACCGGCGCTGGAAGGGCGCGCGGGCGCATCGAAACATCCCAAGAGCGCGCTTCAGGAATGGGCGGCGGGCAACCAGCGCAAGCCGCCCGAATACGCGATGGTCGATCGCTCCGGCCCGGATCACGCGGCGCGGTTCACCGTTCGGGTAAGCGTCAGGAACGTTGGAGAGGTGGAAGCCACCGCCAGCAGCAAGCAAGAGGCTGAGACGGAAGCGGCTCGGCTGTTTATGGAGAAGTTCGGTTGACACAGAAGTGCGGCGTCGTGGCCGTTATCGGGGCGCCCAACGCGGGCAAATCCACGCTGGTGAACCAGCTCGTGGGCCAGAAGGTCGCCATCACCAGCGCCAAGGCGCAGACCACGCGCGCGCGCCTTCTGGGCATCGCGCTGGCTGATGAAACGCAGATGATTCTGGTGGACACCCCCGGCATCTTCGCGCCGAAACGGCGGCTGGACCGCGCGATGGTCAGCGCCGCGTGGGAAGGCGCGGTGGCCGCGGACGCCGTGCTGCTGGTGGTCGATCCGATCAAGCAACGCAGGCACGAACTGGAACCGCTGCTCGAAACGCTGAAAGACCGCAAGGAACGCAAGTTTCTGGTCCTCAACAAGGTCGACGTGGCGACAAAGGAACCGCTGCTCGCGCTGGCGCAGGATCTGACGGCCAAAGCCGATTTCGCGGAAGTGTTCTTCGTCTCCGCCCTCACCGGCGATGGCGTGCCGGAACTGAAGGCCCATCTTGCCGGCCTGATGCCGGAAGGGCCGTGGCACTATCCCGAAGATCAGGTGTCCGACGCCAGCGAACGTCTGCTCGCGACAGAGGTTACGCGCGAACAGCTCTATCGCCAGCTGCATGACGAACTGCCCTATGACAGCGCCGTGCGGCCGGAAAGCTATCAGCACCGCAAGGACGGCAGCGTCGAAATCCACCAGCAGATCGTGATCGGCCGCGACAGCCAGAAGCCCATCGTGCTCGGCAAACGCGGTGCGAAGATCAAGGCGATCGGCGAGGCCGCGCGCAAGGAACTCAGCGACATCCTCGGCGTGCCGGTCCACCTGTTTCTGCACGTGAAGGTAGAGGAAAACTGGGCCGAAAGCCGCGAGATCTACGAGGAAATCGGGCTGGACTGGGTGCGCTAACAAAGGGGGCTGGGTCTTGGGCGGGAACGGGCTTTCGCAGCAGCAGGGATTGCAGACGGGCGAACGTTTCGAAGCGCTTCACGCCCTCTACGACAACAAGCAGCAATGGGTCCGCCATTACGAAACGCTGCTCGCCCAGCTCACCCCGCTCAGCACGACCGCCAGCCTCGCGATCTCCGCCTATATCGCGGACAAGGCCGATACGCTGGCCTATGCGAAATGGACCCTGCTGGTGCCGCTGGTCCTCAGCCTGTTCGCCCTGTGGTTCACATGGTGGTGCAGTGCAGAGATCAAGCGCCAGTTCAGGCAGATCATCACCGCCGAAATCGGCATGGGCTTCTACGATATCGAAGTTGATGGAGAGCCTGTGCTGCCCGCGATCTACAAGAACTCATCAATCAGCACGCGCCCCATCGTGATCGCCGGCTACATGTCCCAGGCCGTCAGCCTGATCGCCATCGTCGCGGTACTGCTTCTGGTAGGCGGC
>DATMGK010000103.1:0-2963 GCA_035555595.1 Croceibacterium sp.
CGCGGCCCGTCGATGGCGTTGCGCCAGCCCGATCCCATGTCCAGCGGAGCGCCAACGATCGCAACGTCGACCTTGCCCGCGATCAGGTCTTCCGGCGTGAACGCCAGCGGCGCACCGGCAAAGGTGGAGAACCCGCCCCCGCGTCCGCCGATATAGCGGCCCAGTTCCACCGGTCCCGCCTCACGCGCGGGATCCAGCGCCAGTGGCCGCCGCAGCTTCCACGCGTTGAACATCGGCGAACTGGTGTCGAGCGGGATCGTGGCCGAGTCACGCCCCTCCTTGTACTCCGACTGATCGTACAGCGCGTAGATCGCGCCGATGTAGGCGACCAGTTCCGCCTCCGGCATGGTCCGCGCCCGCTCGAACAGGGTATCCTTGTCAACGAAGCGACCCGACAGACCCCCTTCGATGAAAGCCAGCTGTTCCGCCGGAACCAGCGACAGCTTCGCCTTCACATCATCCGGAAGTTCCAGAGGACGAGGCTTGCCCATGATATCCTCTTCCGGGATTGGAGGAGGTGGATTGGGTGTATCAAGATCGCTGACCACCAGCGAAGTAGCGGCGGCGGCCAGAGCCATCGTCCAGCCGGCGAATGCACTCATCGATGTCATTACGCGTCCCCTGCGATGTCTGGAATTATGAAGCGGCGGCAGCCTGCTTGCGCAACGCGATGCCGCTGAGGCACGCGTGAAGAATGTAATTGGCGCTCAACCGCGTAACGTAGGTCGGATCCAACACCGGAGCGGTATCCAGCAGATCGAAGCCAACGACGTTGGTTTTCGAGCAGATTTCCCGCACCATCGGGATCGCCTCTCGCACCAGAATACCGCCCGGGACCGGCCGCCCCGTTGCCGGTGAATCACCCGGGTCGAGCACGCTCATGTCAAACGAGACGAAGACGTTCTTCGGCCCGTTTTCCAGCCGGGCCAGAATGTCGGCGGTTACCGCCTGCCATCCGCGATCCGCCACATCCGACGTCGGCAAGATCTTCACGCCTGCATCCTCCAGCCGCTTCTTCGTGGCCGGATCCGCATCCCGGCCGCGCATACCCACATGGGTCACGGCAGAGCCGGGAAGCAGGTTATCCTGCATCAGGCGAGAGAGCGTCTGGTTATCGGAAATGAAGTGATCGCCGTTCAGCCGCGCATTGGCGTTGGCATCGAACTGCACCAGCGCCACGTTTCCGGCGCCGTAAGCGTCCACCATAGCGGCCACGTTGGGATACGAGATCGTGTGATCGCCGCCGATAATGAACGGCTTCACGCCAACGCTGGCCATTTCGGCGACCATTTGGCGAACATGGTCCATGCCACGTTCGGGAGCCATCTGATCGATGGTGAGATTGCCATAGTCCGCCAGGTTCAGAACCAGACCGGGGTCCACGCCGGAATCGGCATCGGGGCCGACCAGGCCATCCATGTTGCGCAGGGCTTCCGGCGCATGCTTGGCATCCCGCCAGCCCGATGAGAGATCGAGTGGCACGCCAACAAACGCAACCTCGACATTACCCGCAACCAGATCTTCCTTGCGGATCGCGACCGGCGCATCGGCGAAAGTGGCGATGGCCGACCTCTGGAACATGTAACGCTTCAGGCTGAACGGGCCCGGATCGCGCTGCTGCTTGTCGAGAAAGGCAGGCCTTACGATAGAGCCGGAATTCCACCCACGCGCCTGTGGGTTCAGGGCGATTTCGGCTACGTCACGCCCGGCCTTGAACTTCGCATCTTCGACCGCGAGCATAAGCGCGGCGACATAGGCTTCGGCATCTTCAGGCGTGCGACCCTGAAGGGCAATTCGCACCTTTTCTGGCGTCAGCCCGAAGGTGGCCAGCATCTCGGTATCGGAAAGGAATGCCTGCTTATCCGCAGGCAGCGCCGCAATGGGATCGGCTTCCTGCGCAAAGGCAACGCCATGCGGAACCGCAACCGCAAGGCAAACGCCGGTTAGGTATCGTACGACCGCTTTTTTCATGGCTGGCTTTCCTTAAAAGCTACCGCCGCGCATCCTGGACGGAGACGGGATTGAAGTATCCGGGTTTGAGGCCTTCGCGGCGCATGGCGATGCCGGCGAGGCAGGCGTTGAGCAGGTAGTTGCTGTTCAGCGCCGTCTTGTAGGAAGTATCGAGGTACGGAGCGACTTCGACGATATCGATGCCCGCGATGTCGTTCTCCGCGCACAGCCGGCGCATGATCGGCTGAGCCTCGCGCATGGTCAGGCCGCCGGGCACGGGCGTGCCGGTGCCGGGCATGAACGCCGGGTCGAGCACGTCCACGTCGAAGCTGATCCACAGCTTCTTGGTGTTCTGCCGCGCCTCACGCAAGGCCCGCTGCATCACGGCTTCCCAGCCGTCACGCTCCACCTCCACCATGGTGTGGTAACGCATGCCCTTGTTACGCATCCAGCCGAAGGTCTCGAGATCGGGGCTGCGGGCACGCAGGCCGACCTGGATGTAATCGCGCGGATCGACATGGCCTTCGCTCAGCACACGGTAAACCGGCTGGCCGTGATCGATCAGATGCACGCGACCGCGACCGATATCGTAGTGGGAGTCAAAATGGACGACGCCGATTGTGCCCTTGCCATGCACGTCCGCAGCGCCCGCAAGGTTCGGGTATTCAAGGCTGTGATCGCCGCCGATCACGATCGGGATCGCACCGGTCTGCGCGATCTCCCGCACCACTTCGCGAACATGATCGACACTGCGTTCGGTTGAGTTCTGATCGATAGCAATGTCACCATAATCGACGATCTTCAGCTTGGAGCTGGGGTTGATCATCGAATACATGTCGTTGCCGCCCGCGCCGCCCGTCATGCGCAGGGCACGCGGCCCGTCGATGGCGTTGCGCCAGCCCGATCCCATGTCCAGCGGAGCGCCAACGATCGCAACGTCGACCTTGCCCGCGATCAGGTCTTCCGGCGTGAACGCCAGCGGCGCACCGGCAAAGGTGGAGAACCCGCCCCCG
>DATMGK010000104.1:0-5497 GCA_035555595.1 Croceibacterium sp.
CGGCGCAATATGCGCCGTTCCGCCGCACGCTGCTGTTGCAGGGGGCTGTCGCGCAGCAGGTGGGTACGGCGCTGGGGCTCGGCCGTTCCGCCACGGCGGTGGAGATAGGCGCTTTCGCCGCCGATCCCGCCAATACGGCGACTTTCACCGCGATCCAGAGTGGCGCCACGCTCTACGCCAACGCCAACCAGAACAATCCGCTGGCCAACCCGCTGTCGGCGCTCACCGCGCTGCAGTTCATGCCGCCGTTCCTCAACGTTCCGAACTCGGTGGAAGACGGCAAGACCCGTGACAGCGATTTCAGCTACACCGCGCGACTGGCTTATGACGCTACCCGGACGCTCAATCTCTATGCGAGCTACGCGACCGGCTTCAAAGCCAGCTCGATCAACCTCTCGCGCGACAGCCGCCCTTCGGCAGCGGATCGTGATGCGATCATCGCCGCCGGGCTGAACCTCAACAACCTGTTGTTCCTCGGCCGCTTTGCGTCGCCGGAAGAATCGCGGGTGATGGAAGCCGGGGCGAAGTTCAACGATGGCGTTATCTCGGCCAATCTCGCCGTGTTCGATCAGCAGATCAAAGGCTTCCAGTCGAACATCTTTACCGGCGGCGGCTTCGTTCTGCTCAATGCGGGCAAGCAGAGCACCTTCGGCGTGGAGTTCGAAGGCCAGGCCAAGGTTCTCGGCGGTCTGACGCTCAATCTGGGCGTCACTTATCTCGATCCGATCTACGACAGCTTCCTGATTTCCAGCGTGGGCGATCTGTCGGGCCAACGCCCGGCCGGGATCCCGGAATGGACCGTTCTGCTAGGCGCTCAGTACGAAGCGCAAGTGGGCAACGGAACGCTAGTGCCGCGCGTATCCTATCTGTGGCAGGATCGTGTGCAATTGATCGAAGGGATGCCCGGTTTCCTCGTCCGCAATCCCGATGGCACGATCGCTGATAACACCGCCGCGCTGGCCGCCGCGGCGCAATTCACCCGAGAGGTCAACGACCTGACGGCTTCGCTCGGTTACGAATTGGACAATGGCCTCAGCTTCACGATCTGGGGCCGCAATCTGCTTAACGATCGTGACGTCGGCGTGGTGTTCGATACTCCGGCGCAGCCGCGCGGTATCTCCGGTTATCCGAACGATCCGCGCACTTACGGCGCGAGCGTGCGCTTCAAGTGGTAAGCGTTACCTAAGCAATGTGACAGGGGAAGGGGGCCGTGCGCCCCCTTTTTCATTTGCGCGATCGGCATTTGTATGATGCTTTCCGCCGCTTGTTAGCAAAGGGGGAATGTCATGGACGGTAAATTCTCGATCTCGGATCTCACCAGTTTCGAAAATCTGGTCGCGCCCAAGGTGTTGAAGATCG
The DNA here is from genome assembly GCA_035555595.1 of Croceibacterium sp. GTDB lineage: Bacteria > Pseudomonadota > Alphaproteobacteria > Sphingomonadales > Sphingomonadaceae > Croceibacterium_A. Next base: position 1,360 of record DATMGK010000104.1, read on the forward strand.
TCTATTGGTTGGGGCTGATCGGTATTGCATTGGCCTGTCTCGCTTCTTTCGTCGGCGCGTTCGGTGTGATGCAATACAGTTTCGCCAGCGGCCTCGGCACCATGCTCGTATCCATTATCGCCTTGGGCTTCGGTGCGCTGATGTGGCGGGTGGTGATCGAAATGTATCTGGTGATCTTCGGGATTTACGAACGGCTGGGCGACATCAAGGATGGCCTGAAGAAAGACGTCTGACCCCTGGCAGGCGCGGCGCTCAGAGCGATCTGAGCGCCTGTGCCGGGCGTGCCCGCAACAGTGGCAGTGACGCACCGATGGCAAAGGCCAGTACCAGCACCGTGCCCGCGCCTAGCACCGCGAATATGCGCGGCCAGTCGGGCAGCCATTCGAATTCGAACAGTTGCACGATCACCAGCCAGGCCAACCCGCTGCCCAGCACCAGCGCGACGGCGGCCAGCACGGCGGCCAGCAGGCCGAACTCCGCCAGTTGCAGCATCAGCAATTGCCGGCGGCTGGCGCCCAGCACACGCAGGATCACCGTATCGTAAAGCCGGGCCGCCCGGGCCGCGGCGATTGCGCCCAGCAGCACCGCGATGCCTGCCAGCACCGCCACGCCCGCTGCGGCCAGAATGGCCATGGAAACCTGCCCCAATATGTCTCGCGCCTGCGTCAGCAGCGGCCCCACCTCGATCACAGAGCTGGAGGGGAACAGCCGCACCAGTTCGCGCAGCAGCCCGCCTGCCGATGTGCCGGAAGGCAGCGTTATCGTCGCCGCAAGATTGTGCGGTGCGTCGGACAACGCATTGGGGGAGAATACCAGCACATAGTTGAAACCCATGCTCTCCCAATCGATGCGGCGCAGGCTGGCGATCCGCGCGGTGCGCTCCACCCCCAGCAGGCCAACGGTCAGGTAATCACCTACTTTCAGCCCGGCCGCGCGGGCCAGTTCGGCATCGACGGATACCAACGGCTCACCGGAATAGTTTTCCGGCCACCATTCGCCGGCCACCAGCGAATTGCCGCGCGGCAAATGCTCCGCATAAGTCAGCCCGCGCTCGCCGCGCAGCGCCCATGCGCCTTCGGGCAGTTCTTCCAGCTGGCTGACGATCTGCGGGTTGTCCTTCGGCCCATAGGACAAAATCGCCCCCCGCAGCGTAGGCACCGCGTCGATATCTGCACCCGTCGCCTGCGCCTGAACTGCAGCCTCGAACTCACCCAAACGGTCGCGCGGGACATCGAGCACGAAGTAATCCGGCGCGCGGTCGGGCACGCTGCGGGCGATGTTGGCGTCCAGACTCGTCTGTACCCCAGCCAGCAGCACGAAGGCGGCAAGGCCGAAGCCCAATGCGGTGACGAGCGCCCCGGTCGACGATCCGGGGCGATGCAGATTGGCCAGCGCGGCGCGCACGATCGGATTGGCGGGTCGTGGCCACTTCGCCGCCGCTGCCCGGATGCCTCTGCCCAGCAGCGCAAGCAGGCCCAGCATTGCAGCCGCTCCGGCCAGGAACAGCGCGCTCAGCCACGGTTGCGGCGATCCGATCAGAGCCAGGGCCGCTATTTCCACGAGTCCGATGCCCACGGGAAGCGCCGCGCTGCGCCATGATCCCGCCAGCGGGGAAACGCGCGATCGCATCAGCGCCATGGCCGGAAACTGCCGCGCCCACATGATCGGCGGCGCGGCGAAAACCAGCGCCACCAGCAGTCCGAACAGCGCGGCGCGCACCAGCGATGGCGGATCGACCACCAGCCCGGTCCGCACCGGCAGCAGCCCCTCCAGCGCCTGCGCCAGCAATGGAGTAACCGCCACTCCCGCGATCAGGCCGGCCAGCGATCCGGCCAAGGCCGCCGCGCCGATCTGCAAGGCATAGATGCGGGCAATGTCTGCGCTCGTCGCGCCCAGTATCTTCAGTGTCGCGATGCTGCCCCGGCGCGCTTCCAGATAGGATGCCACGCCTCCGCCGATGCCGATCCCTGCGATTGCCAGTGCGGCGAGCCCCACCAGCGTCAGGAATTCGCCCATGCGGCCCACGAAGCGTTCCGCACCCGGCGATGCCCTCTCGCGCGTGCGGATATCGAACCCGGCATCGGGAAACTGCTGCACCAATGCTGATTCTACGCCCAGCGGGTCGGGATTTCCGCGAAAGGCCACCCTCGTCTTGGATTCGTACATCGCCCCCGGCGCGGTCAGCCCGGCTCGTGCGGGCAGGTCCAGCGGGACGATCACCGTCTGGCCCAGTGCGAAACCTTCACTCAGCCGGTCAGGCTCATTCTCGATAATGCCGCCGACCCGCACCTCGGCCGTGCCGATGCGGAAAAGATCGCCGGGGCCGATGCCCAGCCGCTCCGCCGCGCCTTCCGCGATCCACGCCTGCCCCGGTGGCGGGGCGCCCATCGTGCTGCCGCCGTCCAGTGTCAGCGTGCCATAAAGCGGCCAGTTGGCGTCCACCGCTTTCAGTTCGATGGGCGTCGCGGCGCTTGCCGTGCTCGCCATAGCCTGCATCCGCAACCCGCGAGAGATCGTGCCATAGCGTTCGAGGAACGCCGTCTCTGCCTCGTTCAGCGGGCGCTGCCACACCTCCACTTCCAGATCGCCGCCCAGGATTTCGCGCCCCTGCGCGTCCAGCTCGCCCCGGATCGCGGATGTCAGCGTGCCGATGGCCGCCAGTGCCCCCACGCCCAGGAACAGGCACACCAGCAACAGCCGCAGCCCGCGAAACCTCCGATGCAGGTCGCGCCGGGCGATACGCCACGCGGCGGGCCATGACAGAGAGTTCATGGGGTCACGTCGCTCGCGATCCGCCCGTCCTTCAGCGTCACCACGCGGTCGCAGCGCGCGGCCAGTTCCTCGTCATGGGTGATGATAACCAGCGTCGCCCCGGTTTCCGCCCGGCGATCGAACAGCAGCTCGACGATGCCCGCGCCGGTCGACGCATCCAGATTTCCGGTCGGCTCATCTGCGAAGACCAGCGGCGGGCGCGGCGCGATGGCGCGGGCGATGGCAACGCGCTGCTGCTCCCCGCCGGAAAGTTGGGAAGGATAGTGCGTCAGCCGATGGCCCAGCCCCACTGCATCCAGTTCCACTGCCGCGCGTGCCCAGGCGTCCGGCTGGCCCGCCAGTTCCAGCGGGGTGGCCACGTTTTCCTGCGCGGTCATCGTGGGCAGCAGGTGGAACGCCTGCAACACGATGCCGATGCGGCCCCGGCGCGCTCTGGCCAGCGCATCCTCGTCCAGGCGCTCGAAATCCGCGCCCGCAACGGTCAGTGAACCGCTGCTCGCGCGCTCAAGGCCCGAAAGGACCGACATCAGCGAGCTTTTGCCTGAGCCCGACGGGCCGAGCAGAGCCAGCGTTTCGCCGGTGTTTACGGAAAGGTCGATCCCGCGAAGCACTTCGACAGCAGCTTCGCCTTCGCCAAGGGTGAGCCGCAGGTCGCGCGCCTCGATCGCAGGGGGTCTTGTCACCATCGCGGGATGGCATAGGGAAGGGGGATGAGCAAGCACGGCTGGACAGTGTTTATGGGTGCGCTGGCGCTGGCCGCTTGCGGCAGCGATCCCGCGCCTCCCCCTCAGGCGCAAGCTACGGAGGAACCGGCGGCAGAAGCTACGCCGGTGGCAGGCCCTGCGCGTAGCGTGTTGGCGTTCGGCGACAGCCTGTTCGCCGGCTATGGCTTGAAGGATGGGGAGAGTTATCCCGACCGGCTTCAGGCCGCGCTGCGCAATCGCGGTGTCAACGCCACGGTGATCGATGCCGGTGTCTCGGGCGATACCAGCGCGGCGGCGCGGCAACGCATAGCCTTCGTGCTCGACAGTCTGGAATCAGCGCCCGATCTCGCGATCGTCGAATTTGGCGGCAACGATATTCTGCGCGCGCTGCCCCCGGCGGAAACGCGTGAGAACCTTGGCGCCATCCTGCAGGAACTGCGGGGGCGCTCCATTCCGGTGGTGCTCATGGGTATGCGCGCACCGCCCAATCTGGGCACGGCCTACGCGGCGGATTTTGACGCGATCTATCCCGATCTGGCTCGCGAATACGGGGCCGCGCTGGTGCCGTTCTTCCTCGAACCTGTGTATGACAAGCCTACGCTTCTTCAACAGGATCATATCCATCCCACGGCAGAGGGGATCGACGCGTTAGTCGCCGCGAC
>DATMGK010000105.1:0-6064 GCA_035555595.1 Croceibacterium sp.
GACGCGGGCAAGACCACGCTGACCGAAAAGCTGCTGCTGCAAGGCGGCGCTATCCATCTGGCGGGCGAGGTAAAGGCGCGCGGCGCGGCGCGGCGCGCCCGCAGCGACTGGATGAAGATCGAGCAGCAGCGCGGGATTTCCGTAACCAGTTCCGTCATGACGTTCGAGAAAGACGGCGTGACCTTCAACCTGCTGGACACGCCGGGGCACGAGGACTTTTCCGAAGATACCTATCGCACACTGACCGCGGTGGATTCCGCCGTGATGGTGATCGACGCGGCCAAGGGGATCGAGCCGCAGACGCGCAAGCTGTTCGAGGTATGCCGGTTGCGCAGCGTGCCGATCATCACCTTCGTCAACAAGGTGGACCGCGAGGGCAGGCCGGTATTCGACCTGCTGGACGAAGTGGCCGACATGCTGGCGCTGGATGTGAGCCCGCAAGGCTGGCCGGTGGGCATGGGCGGCACGTTCGAAGGCGTGCTGGATTTCGCCAGCGGCGCGGTCAGCCGCCCGGAGGGGCCGAGCAGGGAGTTCCTCGGCACGCGCGACGCCGACCCGTTGCCCGACGAAGTGCGCGAAGAGGCGGAACTGGCGCAGGGCGGCTATCCCGAATTCGACATGGAAGCCTATCGCCATGGCGACCTGACGCCGGTCTATTTCGGGTCGGCGCTGAAGAACTTCGGCGTGGCGGAACTGATCGATGCCATCGCCCGCTTCGCCCCGCCGCCGCGCCCGCAACCGGCGGGTGAGGAGACGATCAGCCCGGAACGGGATGAAGTGACCGGCTTCATCTTCAAGGTGCAGGCCAACATGGACCCGCAGCACCGGGACCGGATCGCCTTCATGCGTATGGTTTCGGGCACCTTCAAACGTGGCATGAAGCTGGTGCCTTCAGGGCTGGGCAAGCCGATCGCGGTGCATTCGCCCATCCTGTTCTTCGCGCAGGACCGCGAAATCGCCGACACGGCCGAGGCGGGGGACATCATCGGCATCCCCAACCACGGCACGCTGCGGGTGGGCGATACGTTGAGCGAGAAGAATCAGGTGCGCTTCACCGGCCTGCCCAACTTCGCGCCGGAAATCCTGCGGCGGGTGCAGCTGCGCGACCCGACCAAGACCAAGCAGCTGCGCAAGGCGCTGGACGACCTTTCCGAAGAAGGTGTGATCCAGGTGTTCTATCCGGAGATCGGCGCGCAGTGGATCGTCGGCGTGGTGGGGCAGCTTCAGCTGGAAGTGCTGATTTCGCGGCTGGAGGCGGAATACAAGGTGGAGGCGGCGCTGGAAGCATCGCCCTTCGCCACCGCGCGCTGGCTGAAGGGATCGGACGCGGCGCTGAAAAACTTCGAGGACTTCAACCGGTCAAACCTGGCGCGGGACCGCGACGGCGACCTGGTGTTCATGGCCAAATCCCCGTGGGACGTGGGCTATCAGCAGGAAAAGAACCCGGAGCTTACTTTCAGCGCCACCAAGGAACGGTGACTTGAAAGCGCGGCCGCGCGTGCATAGCCATGGGCGATGGCCGAATTCTCCGACGACCTGACGCAAGCGCATATGGCGATGATCGCCACGCAGCCGGTGTTCTTCGTGGCGACGGCGGCGGAAGGGGCGCGGATCAACCTCAGCCCCAAGGGCTATGACTGTTTCCGTGTGCTGTCGCCGACGCGGGTGGCCTACCTCGACCTTGGCGGTTCGGGTAACGAGACCAATGCCCACCTGCTGGCCGACGGGCGCATCACACTGATGTTCTGCAATTTCCGCCAGCCGGCGCAGATACTGCGGATCTATGGCCGGGGGGAACCGGTGGTGCCGTGGGATCGCGAGTGGGACGATCTGGCCGCCCATTTCACCCTGCTGCCCGGCACGCGCCAGATCTTCGACATTGCGGTGGACAGCGTGCAGACGAGCTGCGGCTATGGCGTACCGCTGATGGAGCTGGAGCGGGAGCGGCCGACCCTGCTGAAGCATCACGCCCGCGCCGATCCGGTGGAGTGGGCGGGCAAGTATCGGACCCGCCGCACCAGCATCGACGGGCTGACGGCGAAGACGACCGATCGCTATATCGCCGGCGATCCGGGCACGATTCCCGACTAGAAGGCGTTGATCCCGCGCGTGCAGCTAACATTCGCCAGTTACAACATTCACAAGGCCGTGGGGGTGGACGGACGGCGCGATGCCGATCGCATCGTGCGCGTGCTGCGCGAAATCGACGCCGACGTGATCGCCCTGCAGGAATGCGACTATCGCTTCGGAGAGCGGGAAAGCGTGCTGCCCAAGGCCATGCTCGACGAAACGCCATGGCATCACGTGCCGGTGGCGAAACGGCCGCGCAGCCTGGGCTGGCACGGCAATGCCCTGCTGGCGCGGCGGGGGATCGAGATCATGGGCGGAGAGCCGCTGGTTCTGCCGATGCTGGAACCGCGCGGGGCGGTGCGCGGCGATCTGGTGGTGGAAGGGCGGCACGTGCGCGTGCTGGGCATGCACCTCGACCTGTCGGGCCTGCGTCGGCGCGATCAACTGCGAGCCGTGCTGCGCCATTGTGAGCAATGCGAAACGGACTGCCCGACCGTGCTGATGGGTGATTTCAACCAGTGGGGCCGCGCGAAGGGCGTGCTGGCCGAACTGAGCGATGGCTGGCACTCGCTGGCGATGGGCAACAGCTTCCCCAGCCGCCGCCCCCTCGCTCCGCTGGATCGGATCATCCACTCGCCCGGATGGCGCTGCGTAGAAGCAGGCGTGCATCGCAGCGCGCTGGCGATGGCGGCATCAGATCACCTGCCGGTGCGGGCGGTGCTGGAGTTCGATGCCTGATTTTTAGGCAGCTGCACAAGATTCGAGCGCCTGCTTCCGCCGCCCCTCTGATGCCGGACGCTTCAGGCCCCTGTTAACGGGGCTTTTACACATTTGGCACGGCTTTTGCGTTGTGATCCCTCGGCCGGGAATGGTCCGGTAAGCCAGCAGGGGTCAGTGATGAAATTCATCATAGCCATTATCAAACCATTCAAGCTCGACGAGGTGCGTGAAGCCCTCGGCGCGATCGGCGTCGCCGGTATGACGGTGTCGGAAGTGAAGGGTTTCGGGAGGCAGAAGGGCCAGACCGAAATCTATCGCGGAGCTGAATATTCCACCAACATGCTGCCCAAGGTGAAGATCGAAATCGCCGCCAGTGACGCTCTCGCGGCGCAAGTGGTCGAAACGATCCAGCAGACGGCCAGCACCGACAGCATCGGCGACGGAAAGATCTTCGTGCTCGACCTCGCGTCGACCACCCGGATCCGCACCGGCGAAACCGGCGACAACGCGCTGTGAGCCGCGCCTTGGACATGAGGGGTAACACTATGATCCGCAAATTGCTTTGCGGCGCGGGCGCACTTGGGGCGTCCATGTTCGCCGCCACTGCCGCCTGGGCCGCCGAAACGGCCACAACCGCGACTAATGCCGCCGCCGACGTGGCGGCTGCCGTTCCCGTCGCCGTAGCCGAAGTCGTCGAGGAAGTGCCGACGATCGACAGCGGCGATACCGCGTGGATGCTTATGTCCACGGTGCTGGTGCTGACCATGATCGTGCCGGGTCTGGCGCTGTTTTATGGCGGCCTGCTGCGGGCTAAAAACATGCTGTCGATGCTGACGCAGGTTCTGGTGCTCGCCAGCCTGGCGATCGTGATCTGGGTGACCTGGGGCTACAGCATGGCCTTCAGCGGCAGCAACCCGTTCTTCGGCGACCTTTCCACCGCGTTCCTGGCGGGGATTACGCCTGATTCGGTTTCGGGCACCATTCCGGAATACGTCTTTATCAGCTTCCAGGCGACTTTCGCCGCGATCACGCTCGCGCTGGCGCTCGGCTCTCTGGCGGAACGCGCCAAGTTTGCCGGTCTGCTGGTGTTCGGGGTGATCTGGTTGACGATCGTCTACTTCCCGATGGCGCACATGGTGTGGTCGGGCGACGGGTTCTTCATGGCCCGTGGCGCGCTTGATTTCGCCGGTGGCACCGTGGTGCACATCAACGCCGGTGTGACCGGCCTGGTCGGCGCCATCATCGTCGGCAAGCGTCTGGGCTATCCGCACGAGCCGATGCCGCCGCACTCGTTGACCGCGACGCTGATCGGCACCAGCCTGCTGTGGGTTGGCTGGTTCGGGTTCAACGCCGGTTCCGCCGCTGCCGCCAACGGCACGGCCGGTCTGGCGATGATCAACACCTTCACCGCCACGGCTGCCGGTGCACTGGCCTGGTTCTTCGCCGAGAAGATCTCCGGCAAGAAGTGGACGCTGCTGGGTGCCTGCTCGGGCGTCATCGCGGGTCTGGTTGCGATCACCCCGGCGGCGGCTTTTGCCGGCCCGTTCGGTGCGATCGTGCTGGGCGCAGTTGCTTCGGTTGGCGCCTACATCTTCGTAAGCGTGATCAAGGCGAAGCTGGGGCTGGACGATACGGCGGACGTGTTCGGTATCCACGGCGTTGCGGGCATCATCGGCTCGATCGGCGTGGCCATCACCAATGCGCCGGGTTTCGGCGGACCGGGTGATGCCGACTACGTGATCGGTGCGCAGATCGGTACGCAGGTCTTCGCCACCGCCGTGGCGGTAGCCTGGGCAGCGATCGGTTCCATCATCGCCTTCATGATTGCCAAGTACACCGTGGGTCTGCGGGTCTCCCCCGAAGTCGAAGTCGAAGGCCTCGACATCGGCGAGCACGGAGAGCGCGCCTACCACGTTTAACAGTTCGGCGGGCCGGGGTTTGCCCGGCCCGCCCCACGACGTTCCTCCTGCGAACGCAAACTTGAACGGCCGGAACTTCGGTTCCGGCCTTTTTTCTTTGTCGCACGGGGAATGAGAAAAGCGATCTAGCCGCCAAAACTGTATCTTTTGGGCCACAGTTGGTTGCCAAACATCAGATTTCCCATGGCGAAAAGGGCAGATTCTGCCCTGCACCAGGGAACGAAACGCCCTGCGAACCCTTGGGATGTTTGCAGAATGGCAACGAACGGTATTTTACTGGACGAACGCGCACCCAACTGTAGTTGCCAGAAAAACAAGCAGGAATTACAAGGCGCGTGCGCAGGTTCAAAGGGGATTCCAAGATGAGAAAGATTGCGCTGGGTATGGCGGTTGCAGCTTCGGCGATTGCAGCGCCGGCAGCAGCCAGAGACGGCCAAGCTTATTTCGGTGCCGACCTTGGTGTCGTCGTCGACAACAGCTTCGATGTGGGTATCGCGGGCACGCCCGACGCCGCCAACATCGAACACGATCTGGGTTGGGAACTCGGAGCCTTCCTCGGCTACGACTTCGGCCTGATCCGTACCGAAGCCGAGATCGCTTACCGGGAAACCGATCCGGAAACAGTTGTGGCAGCCGCTCCTGGCATCCCGACCTTCACCACCGTGCCGGCCACCGGCACGTTCGACCCGGCTGCGGGTGAACTGCAGGTGACGACCGCCATGGTCAACGCCCTGTTCGACGTAGGCGGCAATGACGGCATCGGCTTCTCCGCCGGTGTTGGTGTCGGCCGTGCATGGGCAGGCGCCAAGTACAGCGTCGCCACCGGTCCGGGCTGGCTGGACGATACGGACCAGGCATGGGCATGGCAGGCCATTGCCGGTGTTCGCATTCCGGTTTCGGAAAGCGCTGAGATCGGTCTGAAGTACCGCTATCTCAACACGCGTCAGTTCGTGATGACGGATTCCGCGGGCCGCGCGAATGCTTTCGAGCTGGCGTCGCACTCCGCGCTGGTGACGTTCATTGCGAACCTGGGCAGCCGTGCGGCTCCGCCGCCTCCGCCGCCCCCGCCGCCGCCTCCGCCGCCTCCGCCTCCGCCGCCTCCCCCGCCGCCCCCGCCTCCGCCGCCTCCGCCGGTCGCGCAGTGCAACAAGGGGCCGTACATCGTGTTCTTCGACTGGGATAAGTCGGACATCACGCCGGAAGCAGCTGGCATCCTGAATAACGCTGTCACGGCGTATCAGAACTGCGGCACGGCAGCGATCATGCTTGCCGGTCACGCCGACCGTTCGGGTGCTGCTCAGTACAACGTGCGGCTGTCCGAGCGTCGTAACGCTTCGGTCCAGACCTACCTGACC
>DATMGK010000106.1:0-31751 GCA_035555595.1 Croceibacterium sp.
GGAAGCGTCCGACGGCGAGGCGCCCAACGTGGACGGCGGCAAGCTGGAAGACGCAGGGCATGAAACCACCGTAACCATGCGTTTTACCGCGTTAGACGATGGCCGCACGCTGGTGGAGATTGCCGAGGAAGGCTGGCGGCAAAATCAGGGCGTGCTCGATGCGAGTTACGGCAACTGCCTAGGCTGGACGGGGATGCTGCTGGCAGCTCAAAGTCTGGCTGGAGCACGGCGTCAACTTGCGTCATGGCCTGTACAAATAATGATCGGGCCCGCGCGCCCGATACCCCTCAACGCGTGAGCCACCTTTTTCGCAACGCGAGGATGTAGATAACCAGCGCGGTCAGCGCGAAGAAGAACCATTGCCCGGCATATGCGAGATGATTGTTGGGAACATCGGCCGGATCGGGCGGAGCGAGCTGTTGCAGTGCCTCAGGCGGTGACCCGGCCTGAAGAATGCCATGAAACTCGCCGCCGGGAGCGATCACGCCGGATACCTTGCCACCGGCCCAGTTCACCTGAGCGGTCGGCTGTGACCAGCCAAGGGCGACTTCCGCCTGCCCACCACCGCCTATCGCGCAACGAAAGATTTGGGCCACACCGTTCTCGCCCAACGCGCTGCGAGCGGCGGTAACCCGCTGGCTCAACACCCTGTCACAGGAAAGCTCGCTCCAGCGGAACAGCGAATGTTCCATCGCCTCGCGACTGCGCGGCCAGGGAACGGAAGCGCTTAGCGTCTGCGCTTGCCGGTAATTGGCAAGCAACGCGGCCTTCCATTCGGCGCGTTGCAATTGCCATACGCCTAGCCCGATCATCAAGGCCACCGCCGCCGCGACGACCAGCGTCGGCAGCAGCGGCACCCTGCGAATCATCGGCAAATCCTCAGTGGATCGGCGCACCCCAGCCGCCCCATACGTAGACGACCACGAAGAGGAACAGCCACACCACGTCCACGAAGTGCCAGTACCACGCGGCCGCTTCGAAACCGAAGTGATGGCGCGGCGTAAAGTGGCCCAGGTACATCCGACGCAGGCAGACGATCAGGAAGATCGTACCCACCAGCACGTGGAAGCCGTGGAAGCCGGTCGCCATGTAAAACGCCGAGCTGTAAGTGTTGCCGCCGAAGCCAAACGGCGCGTGGGCATATTCATACGCCTGAATGGTGCTGAACAGCACGCCGAGCAGGATCGTCAGCCACAGCCCCTTCTTCGCCCCGTCGCGATCGCCATGGATCAGGCAATGGTGCGCCCAGGTAAGCGTGGTGCCCGAACACAGCAGAATCAGCGTGTTGAGCAGCGGCAGCGAGAACGGATCCATCACCGCTTCGATCGCCTTGGGCGGGAACTGTCCGCCGATCACATCGGCATATTCGGGCAGCGCGTTGGGAAACAACGAGAAGTCGAACCACGCCCAGAACCAGCCCACGAAGAACATCACTTCCGAAGCGATGAACAGGATCATGCCGTAACGCATGTGCAACTGCACCACGGGCGTGTGATCGCCCGCCTGCGCTTCGGCCACGACCTTCGAGAACCAGCAGTAGAATGATGCGATAGTGCCCGCGATGCCGATGCCGAACACCAGCCACTTACCCGGCATGTCGTGCATATAGAGCACGAGGCCGCTGGTCAGCAGCAGAGCCGAAATCGAGGCGACAAGCGGCCAGATATCGGGCGGCAGGACATGATATTCGTGGTTCTTGGCGCCGGCCATATGAACTTTCCTGATCCTTCTTTGAGGTCGCCCTTAATGCGCCCCTGCTGGTTGGTCCAGACCGCTATTTGGTCCTGTGGAAGGTGTAGCTGAGCGTGATCTGTTCGACCCCGTCCATGTTGGGATCGTCGATCGCACGCGGATCGACGTAGAACAGCACAGGCATGGTCACTTCCTGCCCGGGCTGCAGTGTCTGTTCAGTAAAGCAGAAGCACTGAATCTTGTTGAAATAGCGTCCGGCCTGTTCCGGCTCCACATTGAAGCTGGCGGTGCCGGTGATCGGGACGGAGCTTTCGTTTCGCGCCTCGAATATCGCCATGTCGCGTTCGCCCGCCTGCACGGTGTCCGTCACCTGCCGGGGCCGAAACGTCCAGGGCATGTCAGGCCCCGTATTGGCATCGAACCGGATAGAGAAGGTGCGGGCACCAGCGCTCTTTGCCATTTCCTCCGCAGTCAGCGCTTCGGCCATGGTCGCGCGCTGCGTTGTGCCGCCAAAGCCGGTGACCTGGCAAAAGATGCGATAGATCGGAACCGCCGCATAGCCGAGCGCCAGCATCCCCAGCGCAGCGCCAAGCGCGAAAAGTGCAACGCGTTTGTTCCTGCGTTCAAGAGGCGGTGCGCTGGCCATCAATCGACCATCTTCACGATCGTGATCGCGTAGAAAAGCACCACAAAGCCCAGCAGGATCAACCCCAGCGCAATGTTCCGCCCGCGCCGCGCCTTTTTGAGCTGAGCGAGTTCTTCCGGCGTCATGCGAATACCCCTGCCACGAAGTAATGATCAGCCACGAGCGCGGTGAACAGCGCGAAAAGGTAGATAACCGAGTAAGCAAACAGTCGCTTTTCCGGGGCCATTGCCTCGCCCCCGCCCGCACGGCGGAAAGCGACCGGCAGCGACAGAAGCAGGAACAGACCCGAAAGCGCCAGCGCGGCCAAGCCGTAGATCGCGCCTGTTCCGCCGATCCACCAAGGGGCCAGACTGATCGGAAGCAGAAGCACGGAATAGATGAGAATCTGGCGCCGTGTCGCCCCGTCCCCCGCAACCACCGGCATCATTGGGATGCCAGCCTTGGCGTAATCAGACTTAACGAAAAGAGCGAGCGCCCAGAAATGCGGCGGCGTCCACATGAAGACGATCGCGAACAGCAGCAACGGCATGGCCGTTATCTCGCCCGTAACAGCGACCCAGCCTATCAGCGGCGGGAATGCGCCGGCACCGCCGCCTATGACGATGTTCTGCGGCGTACGCGGCTTTAGCCACACCGTATAGAGCACCGCATAGTAGAGAATTGATGCAGCAAGAATTGCCGCTGCCAGCCAGCCGACTGCAACCCCCATGATGCCAACGGAGCCGGCGGACAGCGCCACGCCGAAATCACGCGCATCACCGCGGCGCAGGCGGCCTTGCGGAAGAGGGCGGCGCAAGGTGCGCTTCATCTGCGCGTCGATGTCCGCTTCCCACCATTGGTTGAGCGCCCCCGCCCCGCCGGCGCCCATCGCGATGCATAGCACCGCGGTGAAGCCGAGCACGGGATGGATGTGCCCCGGCGCGGCCAGCAAACCGGCAAGGCCAGTGAAGACCACAAGGCTCATCACGCGCGGCTTGGTCAGCGCGAGGTAATCGCGCCACTCGCTCGGGAGCGCAGGGTTGTGAACAGTTGTTACGGTCATCTCACAACAATCCCCTCCCGCAAGCGGGAGGGGAGTATCCGATCAATGGGCCGCCTTCGGCTCCGTACCGATGGCGTCGTGATGCGAGTGGTGGTCCTCGATCACAGGCAGCGTTTCAAACTGGTGATACGGCGGCGGGCTAGGCAGCGACCATTCGAGCGTCGTCGCACCTTCGCCCCAGTAATTCGCCGGAGCCTTCTTACCCGCCGTGAAGGCGTAGATCAGGTTGACGAAGAACGGGATCATCGAAAGCGCCATAACCGCATAGCCGATCGACGAGATGTGGTTCCAGTAAGCGTAGGCCACCGGATAATCCGGAATACGCCGCGGCATGCCGTCCATCCCGAGGAAGTGCTGCGGGAAGAAGATCAGGTTAACGCCGATGAAGAACGTCCAGAAGTGGATGTGCGACAGAAGTTCGCTGTGCATCCGCCCGCTCATCTTCGGGAACCAGTAATAGAAGCCCGCGAACAGCGAGAAGACCGCACCCAGCGACAACACGTAGTGGAAGTGAGCCACCACATAGTAAGTGTCGTGAAGGTTATCGTCGATGCCGCCATTGGCCAGCACGACGCCGGTCACACCGCCGACGGTGAACAGGAAGATGAAGCCCAGCGCCCAGACCAGCGGGCTCTTGAACTCCAGGCTGCCGCCCCACATCGTGGCGATCCAGCTGAAGATCTTGATGCCGGTGGGAACGGCAATGACCATGGTCGCAGCCGTGAAATACATCTTCGTATTCACGTCCAGGCCCGTGGTGTACATGTGGTGCGCCCACACGATGAAGCCCACCACGCCGATGGCGACCATAGCGTAAGCCATGCCGAGGTAGCCGAACACCGGCTTGCGGCTGAAGGTGGCGACGATCTGGCTGATCATGCCGAAACCGGGCAGGATCATGATGTAAACTTCCGGATGTCCGAAAAACCAGAAGAGGTGCTGATAGAGGATCGGATCACCGCCGCCCGAAGGATCGAAGAAGGTGGTGCCGAAATTGCGGTCCGTAATCAGCATCGTGATGCCAGCCGCAAGCACCGGCAGCGCCAGCAGAAGCAGGAACGCAGTCACCAGAACCGACCACACGAACAGCGGCATCTTGTGCAGGGTCATGCCCGGCGCGCGCATGTTGAAGATCGTGGTGATGAAGTTGATGGAACTCATGATCGAAGCCGCGCCGCTAAGGTGCAGCGCGAAGATCGCGAAATCGACCGACGGCCCGACGGATCCAGTCGTGGAAAGCGGCGCATAGACCGTCCAGCCCACACCGGCCCCGTTGCCGATCCCGCCGGAAACGACCGTGGAGAACATCAGCGACATAAAACCGGCAAGCGTCAGCCAGAAGGCGACGTTGTTCATGCGCGGGAACGCCATGTCGGGCGCGCCGATCATCAGGGGCACGAACCAGTTGCCGAAACCGCCCATCGTGGCCGGCATGACCACGAAGAACACCATGATCATGCCGTGCGCAGTGATCAGGACGTTCCAGGTGTGCGCCTGGGTATCGAAATCCACCGCCCCGTTATTCATCCAGGCAGCGACCTGACCGAGCACCTGAAGCCCCGGCTCCGCCAGCTCCCAGCGCATCAGGCCGGAGATCGCGCCACCGATAATGCCGGCGAAGATCGCGAAGATGATATAGAGCGTACCGATGTCCTTGTGGTTCGTGGACATGAACCAGCGGGCAAAGAAGCCCGGCAAGTGGTCGGCATCGTGATGATGCTCTTCCGAATGGGCCTGGAAGGTGTCGGCGGTGGTGGCCATCTTGCTCGTTACCTTAAGTCAGATCGTTCTGTGTGTTCAGGCTTCTGCGGCAGGCGTTGCGCCAGCCTCGGGCGCGCCTTCCGCCGGAGCTTCCGACGCGGCAGCTTCTGGGGCAGGAGCAGCGGCAGCAGGCGCCGCCACATCTTCTTCGCCACCCAGAGTGCCACCCTTCGAGAGCACGTATGCATCGAACTGCGCACGCGGCAGTGCCTCAACCGCGATCGGCATATAACCATGCCGTGCGCCGCACAGTTCAGAGCACTGGCCGTAATAAATGCCCGGTTCCTTGATGAACAGGAGACGCTCGTTCAAACGGCCAGGCACGGCGTCAATTTTGAACCAGAGGCTCGGCACCGCGAAGGAGTGAATCACGTCCGCACCGGTGACCTGAAGGCGGATCGGTTCTCCGGCCGGAACTACCAGACGATTGTCCACCGCGAGGTGCGAAGGCTCCCCGCGAGCCACAGCATCTTCTTCAGGCAGCATGTTGGAGATGACTTCGAAGCCGCCGTTGTCGGGATAGGAATAACCCCAATACCACTGATATCCAGTGACCTTCACAGTGAGCGCATCTTTCGGCGGGCTCTTGTACTGATTGGCCAGCAGCGTGATCGACGGGATAGCGATGATGACAAGGATCACCACCGGAATGGCGGTCCACAGAACCTCGATCATGGTGTTGTGACTGGTCTTCGACGGCACCGGATTGCGGCCCCGACGAAAGCGGACCGTTACCCACAGCAACAGACCCAGAACCAGAAGGCTGACCGCAACCATCATCGGCAGCAGGAAGGCGTCATGCATGAACAGCGCCTCTTCACCGATCGGTGAGTACTGTTCCTGAAAAGTGATGGCCTTCGCAGTCGGCTGCCCCTTGATCCATTCCGGTCCGAGCGGCTTGTAAGCGCTCGCTTCCGCAGCAACCGCTTCAGTCGCAGGTGATTCTCCAGCCGCAGCCGGAACAGTATTTGCGTCTGCAACGCTGGCCGCCGGTGCTTCTGCCACGGCCTGTGCGATACCGGTCTGTGGAACCGAGATCAGAGCCATAACAGCAGCAAGGAAGGGAAGGACGTGCAACCACTTGCGGGCGATATCGCCGAACTTCATCTCTGAGCCCATTTCCGTCTTGTCTGATGCGCGCGAACGCGTGCGGAGCCCCTTGGACGAGGCCGGTTTGGCCGGGCCTATACGCCCGCTTGCCCCATGCCTCAAGCGCTTCTAGGGAGATTTTTCGACAGCCCGGCCAGAGGGGCCGCAACCCCGTGGCCCGCGCGCCCGTAGTATCGAAAGGCCAGTTTCGCCGCATGACCGAAGACGAGGTTCTCGCCGAGTTCCGCGCCAGCCAAGCCTTGCTTGAAGGGCACTTCCTGCTCTCCTCGGGCCGGCACAGTGCCTTCTACCTGCAATGTGCCCGCGTTCTGATGAATCCCGAACGGGCCGGACGGCTGGCCCGCGCACTGGCACAGAAGCTGCCGCGTGACCTGCGCGGGAAGATTCAGAAGGTCGTTTCCCCTGCGATGGGCGGCGTTATCATCGGGCACGAGATGGGGCGCGCGCTGGACGTGGACGCCATTTTCGTAGAGCGCCCCACCGGCACATTCGAGTTTCGCCGCGGCTTCTCCGTGGATGAAGGCGAGCGCGTGCTGCTGGTGGAGGACGTGGTGACGACCGGGCTTTCCAGCCGGGAGGCCATCGCGGCGGTAAATGCGGCCGGAGGTGAAGTGATCGCAGCGGCCGCTTTGGTCGACAGGACTGCCGGCGCCGTCGATCTGGGCGTGCCTTTTCACACGCTGGCGACGATCAATTTCCCCACGTATTCAGAAGATGAAGTTCCGCCCGAACTGGCCACGCTTCCCGCAATGAAGCCGGGGAGCCGGGCCTAGTGGCAGCGAACTTGCGGTATCCGGATAAGCTGCGGCTGGGCGTCAACATCGATCATGTCGCCACCATCCGCAACGCGCGGGGCGGAGAACATCCCGACCCGGTGCGCGCGGCCGAAATCGTCGCGCGCGTGGGTGGCGATGGGATCACAGCCCACTTGCGCGAAGATCGCCGCCATATCCGCGACGAGGATCTGAAGCGAATCCAGGCCGCGACAAATCTGCCGCTGAATCTGGAGATGGCAGCGACGGAGGAAATGCTCGAGATCGCCCTGCGCCATCGCCCGCACGCGGCCTGCATCGTGCCGGAAAAACGCGAGGAACGGACGACCGAGGGGGGGCTGGATGCCGCGGGACAACACAATCATCTCAAACCGGTAGTCAGCCGCCTGCTCGATGCCGGCATCCGGGTGAGCCTGTTCATCGCCCCTGACGAACGCCAGATCGAGGCGGCCATGCTTCTCGGCGTTCCGGTGGTGGAACTGCACACTGGTGAGTATGCCCACGCGCAAGGCGACCAGGTGGCAGTGGAACTGAAGAAGGTAGCCGACATGGCCGCACTAGCGGCAAAAAACGGCATAGAGCCTCATGCCGGCCACGGTCTGACTTACGAAAACGTGCAGCCGATCGCCGCGATCCCGCAACTCGCGGAACTCAACATCGGCCACTACCTGATCGGCGAGGCGGTTTTCGTGGGGCTGGAGCCAGCGGTGCGACACATGCGCGAATTGATGGATCTGGCGCGATGATCATCGGCATGGGTTCCGACCTGTGCAATATCGAGCGCATCGAGAACGCGCTGGAACGTCATGGCGAGCGGTTCGAGCAGCGATGCTTCACCGATGCCGAACGCGCCAAGGCCGCGCGGCGACCATTCACCAAGTCCGGAACGCTGGCCAAGCGGTTCGCCGCGAAGGAAGCGTTTTCCAAAGCGGTGGGCACCGGGTTCAATCGCGGCGTCTATATGAAGGACATCGGCGTGGTGAACCTGCCATCGGGTGCGCCCACACTCCATCTGGAGAACGGCGCGGCCAAGCGGCTTGCGGAACTGACGCCGGAAGGCCATGTGGCGCACGTCCACCTGACATTGACCGACGATCACCCCTGGGCGCAGGCCTTCGTCGTTATCGAAGCACGCCCCCTGTGATCCCGTGAGCGATAGCCCCACCGTGACAGACAAGACCCCGCAGGAAACAGAACCGGCCCGGCCTGACGCTCCGGAAAGCGCGGGGACGCAGGATGGTGGAAACACCACCGATGCCTCTGAAAAGGCGCCAGAAAAGGCAAAGGTTAACTGGGTCGCAGAGATTCGCGGGCTGGCGCTTATGCTGCTGGGCGTACTGGCTTTTCACAGCCTGGTGGCGAAGCCGTTTTATATCCCCAGCGCCTCCATGGTGCCGAATCTGATGGTGGGCGACAGGCTGGTGGTGAGCAAATATCCTTATGGGTGGAGCTGGGTCTCCGCCTCTTTCCACATCCTGAAGCGTGGCTTGTGGCGGATCGCGCCGAGCACCCCTGCTTATGGTGATATCGTAATCGCCGTTCCGCCGGACCGTGACGAGGACTATATCAAGCGCGTGGTCGCGCTGCCGGGCGATCGTATTGCGATGGTCAACGGGCAGATCATCCTGAACGGCGTGCCCGTGCCGCAGGAAGTGGAACCGCGAATCAGAATTCCGCTGGATCAGCAGGTCTGTGCCAATGGCTTTGGCGCGAATCGCCCATGCCTCGACGATTTCGCGCCCTATCGCGTCCTTCTGGCGGACGGCACGCAGGCCTACGAACCCCCGACTTACAGGGAAACTCTACCCAACGGCGCGAGTTACCTGATCATCGATCACGAGAATCAGTCGCTGGACAATTTCGATGAAATCACCGTTCCGGAAGACAGCGTGTTCCTGATGGGTGACAATCGCGACCATTCTGCCGACAGCCGTGCCGAAGCGGCGCCCTATGGCAACGGTCTGGGCGGCCCCGTGCCGATCGCCAATATCGGCGGCCGCGCGGAATTCATCACATTCTCTCTCGATGGCAGCTCGTCATGGAACCCTCTGACGTGGATCACGGGATTGCGCCCGGAACGCGCCTGGACCAGTCTGCGCCCCGAGCTGCGGGAAAGGGTGGCGGAGAATGCCTCAGAATGATGATTCGGCTGCGGACAGCCGGGCCAATCCCACCCACATAACAAACCCGGCGCTTCGTCATGAAGCGAAGCGGGCGATGCTATGGGTCGGCATCGTCGGGCTGACGATTCTGGCCGTCTATATCTCGGGTGCGCTGTTGATCATCTTCGGCGCCATGGTGTTCGCCGCGATGCTGGACGGGGGGGCACGCCTGCTCGGCCGCGCCGTGAAGATCGCGCGAATCTGGCGGCTGGCGATCGTGTTGCTGGGGTCGGTGCTGTTCCTGATCTGGCTGGGCTTTTTCGCCGGATCGCAGATTTCGCAGGAAGCCGCGGAACTGCCCAATCTTATCGAACAACAGGTCGCCCGCGCGATCGACTGGGCGCACGGACAGGGCTTCGTGATCGAACAGCGCGAAGTGCAAAGCGTCGCCGGCCAGTTGATGAGCGGTGTCGGTGTAGTCACCCGGGCCATCGGCGGGGTGTTCGGCGCACTGAGCACGCTGTTTCTGATTGCTATTATCGGCGTTTACGTGGCGATGGAGCCGCGCCTTTACGAACGCGGTGTAGCCTGGATGCTGCCGCCCGCGCGGCGCAACGATTTTCACATCACGGCGGATCGCATGGGCCAGACCATGCGTCGCCTGATGGCGGGCCGCCTGATCGGTATGGTGTTCGAAGGCATTTTCACCTGGCTCATGCTGGCGGTCTATGGCGTGCCGATGGCGGTGTTGCTGGGGATCATCACCGGGCTGCTGGCCTTCATTCCCAATCTGGGAGCCCTGCTGGCCGGTGCGCTGATGGTTATGGTCGGCTTTTCCGGCGGGATGGACATGGGTCTTTACACCATCTTCGTCTATTTCCTGGTGCAGACGTTCGATGGCTATGTCGTCATTCCCCTCATCGCCAAGAAGACGGTGGATCTGGCCCCGGCGCTTGTGCTGGGCGCACAGCTCGTCATGGGCCTGCTTTTCGGTGTGCTGGGCCTGTTCCTGGCCGATCCGCTGATGGCAATGATCAAAGTCGCGCTGGAGCGCCGGTCTGAACAGGCCGAGGAGGAGCAGCGGATAACCGCCCCCAATCATGGCTCGTAAGTTTCTGTATATAATAGCCATTCTGATCGTAGTTGCGATCGCAGCGGGCTTCGCCATGCGCTTGTTTCCCGGCGCACTTAGTCGTGCGGCATTGGTGCCCACCGCCGCATTCGAGGATCAGCCCACGCTGGCGGAGAACGCTTATGACGATCCGGCCATGTGGTTCTCCATGCCCGGCAAGAGTGCGAACGATCCGTCTCGCTGGGTGCCACCAGGCGTGGAACAGGCGGAAGAAGGCACGCTGCCTGCGGCGGTGTTCTTCGTTCATCCGACCAGCTACCTCGACCGCGCACGATGGAACGCCCCGCTGAAAGACGAGCAGTCGCAGCTGCGCGCGCAATTGTTCCTGCGCGGAATCGCCAGCCCGTTCGGCATGGCGAAGGAGATCTGGGCGCCGCGTTACCGGCAGGCCACGTTCGGCGCATTCCTGACCGACAAGCCCGAAGGGCAGCAAGCCCTTGATGCCGCTTATGCGGATGTTGAGATGGCTTTTGATCGTTTCGTCGCCAGCATAGGCCCAGATGTGCCGATCGTGCTGGCCGGGCACAGTCAGGGCGCGCTTCACATCCTGCGCCTGCTGAAGGAGAAGATCGCAGGCACGCCGCTGCAGGCACGCATCGCCATGGCCTATCCGATCGGCTGGCCTATCTCGCGCGAACACGATCTGCCCGCATTGGCCCTGCCCGCCTGCGAATCACCCGAACAGACCGGCTGCATCGTGGCCTGGGCCAGCTATACTGATGAAGCGGACGCCAACGACTGGCTGGAAACCTATCGCAGTTCCGCCGGATTCGACGGTCAGGTGCGCGGCGACAGTGCAATCGTGTGCGTCAATCCACTGACCGGCACAGCCGGTGGTGAAGCCCCCGCAGAAGCGAATCTTGGCACCCTGCGCCCCAGTTCCGATCTGACCACTGGTGAGATCATACCCGCCGCCGTTCCGGCACGGTGCGACGATCGCGGACTGCTGCGGATCGGCGACGGGCCGGACCTTGGCCCCTATGTGCTGCCGGGCGGCAATTATCATGTTTATGACGTTCCGCTGTTCTGGGCGAACCTGCGGCAGGATTTCGCGCGGAGGATTGGCGCATGGGCGACGGCGCACTAGTCACCGAGGACGCCGCGCCGTTCCGCGACGCTCTGCCGCAAGGTGGCGTGCTGATGGGGCTGGATGTGGGCACCAAGACCATCGGCACCGCGTTTTGCGACGCGGGCTGGAGCTTCGCGGGTGCAGGGAAGACCCTGCCGCGCGGCAAGTTCTCTCGCGATCTGGAAGCGATTCGGGAGCTTGTGGCACAGCGCCATGTAAAGGGCATCATAATCGGGTTACCGCTGAACATGGATGGCAGCTCTGGACCGCGCGCGCAGGCCAGCCGCGCCTTTGCCCGCAATCTGGCTCCACTCGCGCTGCCCGTGCTGCTGTGGGATGAGCGTTGGTCCACCAACAGTGCCGAACGGGCAATGATCGATCAGGACATGAGCCGCGCCAAGCGCGCCGAACGGATCGACAGCCATGCAGCGGCCGTAATCCTGCAAGCCGCAATCGACCGGTTGGCCGGGGGCTTTCTCTAGGCAACATTATACGCGTTGCGATCCAGTCTGAACGCCGCGCTATGCCCTCAACGAAGCATCGAGTCTGAGAACCACCGTCAGGCCCGCCCCTTCCGGCATCTCTGGCCACAGGACGCGATTCGCGTCCGCCCTTGCGCGGTTCAGAATGGCCAGTGGAACGCCACGTTCGACCACCAGATAATCCGCGGTGCCCAGCAGCCGCGCCTGACGCAGCGTAAGGTCATCCGGATCATGGCTGGCGACGATGATGGTCACAGTTTCCGCCGGGGCCGGGCGCTCCGCATCTTCCAGCCATCCCGCGACATGATTGCCCGCACCCGCTGTCAACGGATCGAGCGCACCGCCCTCCCCCAATGCAACGTCCAGTGCATGGCGGCGTTCGCCCGCGTCGGGGAAGCGAGTGCGCAGCTTTGCTCGCGCCGCATAAAGCGCCTGCGCCAGATGGCCTAGATCGGCCGGAAGCAGCGCCTCCAGCCGCAGACGCAGCTGCTTGGCCAACCCGGCGGATGCTCCGCCAGTGCCCACCGCGACCAGCACGGGATCACGATCGAGCAGGCTGGGAACTGTGAAATCGCAAAGGTCTGGCCTGTCTGGCACATTGACCAGCACCCCGCGATCTTTCAGCCGTGCCGCCGCCAGTTCCGGATCGTCCAGCGCCACAAAGGCCAGCCGTGCCTCCGCATGATCTTCGCCGACGGGCATGCCACCGGCGCGAACGACAAGACGGCGCTTCGCCTCAGCCGCGTCCCCCTCCCCCAGCACGATCACCGGCTGACCGGCGATCTGGTGGAAGAGCGGCAGCGACTGCATCAGTCCAGCCAGTCCGGCACCCGTTCCGCATCCGCGATGGATTCGGGCAGGATACGGTCAGCGACGACGGCGTATCTGTCGCCGTCCACCATGACTTCGGCCACAAAGCCCCGGCTGTTGTAGCTGGAAGCCATTGTCGCGCCATAGGCGCCAGCGGTGCGGAACACGGCAAGATCGCCCGGCTCCACCTTTTCGATGTCGCGGCCCATAGCGAAAGTATCGCCAGTCTCGCAGATCGGGCCGACGATGTTGGCCGACATCCGCCCGTTTGACGGGCGCACAGCCTCAAAATCATGCCACGCGCCATAGAGCGCCGGGCGCGCCAGGTCGTTCATCGCCGCGTCGACGATGACGAACGGGTCGTTCACGCCCTTCTTCACCCGCACCACGCGGGTCAGCAGCACGCCCGCGTTTCCGGCGATCACGCGGCCCGGTTCGAACATCAGGGTTACGCCCCAGTCGCGGGTTACGCGCGCGATCATTGCGCCGTATTCCGCCGGGCTCGGCATGACGTCGGTCGCCTTGTAGGGCACGCCCAGTCCGCCACCGAGATCAGCGTGAGTTACCGTGAGGCCCGCCCCGCGCAGATCGGCAATCAGCTTACCCAGCTTTACGAAGGCGTGTTCCAGCGGCGCCAGATCCGAAAGCTGGCTGCCGATGTGCACCGCGACGCCGCGCATATCGAGGCCCGGCAGCGCCGAAAGCCGCGCGTAAATCGCGGGCGCCTCTCCAATGGCGACACCGAACTTGTTGTCCGCCTTGCCGGTGGAAATCTTATCATGCGTGCCCGCATCAATGTCCGGATTGACGCGCAGGGCGCAGCGGGCGCGCGCACCACGAGCGGCGGCGATCTCCGAAAGCTCCGCCCCCTCTTCCTCGGATTCGAGGTTGAACTGGCCGATCCCGCGATCGAGGCCCTGCACCAGTTCCCAGTGCTGCTTGCCGACGCCGGAAAAGACTATGTCTTCCGCAGGCATGCCCGCAGCCAGCGCGCGTTCCAGTTCCCCGCCAGAAACGACGTCGGCTCCGAATCCTTCGCGCTGCATCACGCGCAGTACCGCAAGGTTGGGGTTGGACTTCACCGCGAAGGCGAGATGCACCTTGCCCAGTGGAGCCAGCCCTTCGCGGAACACGCGTGCGTGCCGTTCCAGCGTGGCGCGGGAATAGACGTAAACCGGCGTGCCGACTTCTTCGGCGATACGCGCCAGCGGCACGTCTTCGGCGTAAAGCTCGCCGTTCTGAAGATGAAAATGGTCCATGATTCTTTTCTGGTTCAGTCTTCCGGGGGCAGATCGAACGGATCGTCCTGTCGCTCTTCCGACTGTTTTCGCAATTCCACGCTGCGTTCCGGCGCGGCCTGCGGATCGAGCGCCAGCAGTTCAGCCGAAGTTTGCGGATCTTTCCGGGCATAGGGCACCGGCGGCGCGGGCTGTCCGGCCACCTGCGTCAGATCCTTCTGGCTGCCGCACGCCGACAGCGCGGGCAGTAAGACCAGCAGAGCAAAAGGCGCGGCGCGTATCATGCGTCCGTCTCTAGCGCCTCTCGCGCCTGAGCGATACGTCTGCGAACTTCATCCGGCGCGGTTCCGCCATGGCTGGACCGCGCGGCGACCGATGCTTCTACCGACAGCGCCTTGTAAACGCCCTCGCCGATACGAGAATCGATAGCCTGAAGATCCACCAGCGGCAGCGAGTCGAGCGATACGCCACGGCTTTCCGCCAGTTTCACAGCCGCGCCAGTGATGTGATGCGCCTCACGGAAAGGCACCCCGGCCTCCCTCACCAGCCAGTCGGCCAGATCGGTCGCGGTGGCATAGCCCAATTCCGCCGCCTGACGCATACGATCCGCGCGGAAGGCGGCACCTTCGACCATGCCGGTCATCGCGGCGATCGACAGGCCCAGCAGGCTCGCAGCTTCGAACACTGGCGGTTTGTCGTCCTGCATGTCTTTCGAATAGGCGAGCGGCAGGCCCTTCATCGTCACCATCAGCGCGGTAGCCGCGCCCACGATGCGCCCGGAATGGCCGCGAACCAGTTCAGCCGCGTCGGGGTTTTTCTTCTGCGGCATGATCGAACTGCCGGTGCTGAGCGAATCCGGCATCCGCACGAAGCCGAACGGCTGGCTGGCCCAGATTACGAATTCTTCCGCCAGCCGCGACAGATGCAGCGAGCATTGCGCCGCCGCCATCAGGTAATCGAGCGCGAAATCGCGGTCGGACACGGAATCGAGGCTGTTGGCGGTTGGACGGTCGAAACCGAGCGCCTGCGCCGTCATCTCCCGATCGATGGGAAAGCCTGTGCCAGCGAGTGCCGCGCTGCCCAACGGGGATTCGTTCAGCCGACGCCGCGCGTCATGGAAGCGAGATCGATCCCGACGGATCATCTCGTAATAAGCCATCAGATGATGGCCCAGCGTGACAGGCTGTGCCGTCTGCAGATGGGTGAAGCCGGGCATGATGCTGCCAGCGTGTTCGTCCGCCCGTGCGACCAGCGCCCGTTGCAAGGCTTCCAGACCGGCATCGACCTGATCGATCGCGTCACGCACCCACAACCGGAAATCGGTCGCCACCTGATCGTTGCGGCTGCGCGCGGTGTGCAGGCGGCCGGCCACCGGCCCGATCAGTTCCGCCAGACGGCTTTCCGTGGTCATGTGGATGTCTT
The DNA here is from genome assembly GCA_035555595.1 of Croceibacterium sp. GTDB lineage: Bacteria > Pseudomonadota > Alphaproteobacteria > Sphingomonadales > Sphingomonadaceae > Croceibacterium_A. The sequence goes on from DATMGK010000106.1 coordinate 15,280, forward strand.
CGAGCGCCCAGTCCTCTGGTACGCCATTGGCCTCGTACTCGGCAGCCACGCGGTCCAGACCGGCTTCGATGGCCTTCGCATCCTCCGCCGAAACGATGCCGCACGCGCCCAGCATGGCAACATGCGCCTTGCTTGCGGCAATATCCTGACGCCACAGCGCCTTGTCGAACGGGATAGATGCGTTAATCTCTCGCATCACGGCGCCCGGCCCTTCCGCGAAGCGCCCACCCCACATCTGGTTGGAGCTTTGGATGCCCCGTTCTTCTTTGCTTGCGCTCACGGTTTCGGTCGCCTTCATTCTGGCGGGGTGCGATAGGCAAAGCGCCGAACCCGCGCAACCGCAGGAAAGCACGGGCGCGGAAAAGAGCGATTTGACAGGGGAGATCGATCGCAGCTTAGCAGGCGAAGCCGCCCCCGCCATCACGCTGACCGACCCGACAGGCACCACCCTCAATCTGGCGGCCATCAAGGGCAAGCCCACGCTGGTAAACCTGTGGGCCACATGGTGCGTGCCCTGCGTGGCGGAAATGCCGCTGCTGGACGATCTGGCCGCCGAACTGGGCGACAGCCTGCGGGTGCTGACGGTCAGCGAGGATATGAAAGGGGCCGAAGCGGTCGAACCCTTCTTCGCCGAACGCGCGCTGAAGAACCTGCCCCGGTGGATGGACCCGAAGAACGAGCTGATCTTCGCCTATGGCAGCAGCGTGTCGCTGCCTCTCACCGTGATGTACGATGCGGATGGTAAGGAAGTGTGGCGCATGGCCGGTGGCTACGACTGGTCCAGCACCGAAGCGCGCGAGCTGATCGCCGAAGCATCCGGGGCAAGCTGAGCCTGAGCCCAACCCGCCCCGGATCACATCACATCAGGCGAAGTAGATCGTCTTCGTCTCGCAGTAGGTTTCGAGACCTTCGATACCACCTTCGCGGCCGATGCCGGACTGCTTGAAGCCGCCAAACGGCATTTCAATGTCCACCACCATGCCGTTCACGGTCACGCTGCCCGTCCGCATATCACGCGCCACGCGATAACCGCGCTCAGCATCTTCGGTGTAGACCGCGCCGTGCAGACCGTAATCGGTGGCGTTGGCCTTGGCGATCATGTCCGCCTCGTCATCGTAATCGATGAACGATACGACCGGGCCGAAGATTTCCTCACGTGCGATCGTCATGCCCGGGTCGACATCCACGAACACGGTCGGTTCGACGAAAAAGCCCTGATTGAAACCCGAGGGACGGCCACCGCCGAGCGCCAGTTGCGCGCCTTCTGCCTTGCCCTTCTCGATATAGCCCTGAACCCGCTCCAGCTGGCGGGAAAGTGCGAGCGGCCCCATGCCAACGCCAGCCTCGAACGGATCGCCAACCTTCACCTTGCTGACCGCCGCGACATAGGCCTCGGCGATTTCAGCACGGCGGCTGCGCGGGGCAAGAACGCGGGTGAGCGAGAAACACACCTGTCCAGTAATCGGCATCGAATAGGGCACGAGGCTCTGCATCACATGATCGATGTTCGCATCGTCCAGAATGACCGCAGCGGATTTTCCGCCCAGTTCCAGGCTGACGCGCGCCAGCCGGTCGGCACAGGCACGCGCGATGTGCTTTCCTGCCAGGGTCGAGCCGGTGAAGCTGACCTTGTCGATGCCCGGATGACGGATCAGGTGATCGCCAACCTCACGGCCAGCGGGCAGCATGTTGAACACACCCGCAGGCAGGCCAGCCGCCTCGATACATTCGGCAAGGATGTGGGCGTCCAGCGGCGTTTCCGGCGACGGCTTGGCCACGATCGTGCAGCCTGCGGCAAGGCCTGCGGCCACTTTGTAGCACAGCAGTACCAGCGGCGCGTTCCACGGCGTCACGGCTGCGACCACACCGGCGGGTTCACGCACCACGCGCACTTTGCCGCCGCTCGACCGCACACGTTCGTCCACGAAGGGGAAGGTGTCGCACAGGTCTGCATAGTAATTGAACAGGCCCGGCACCTGATAGCTGGCCTTGCTGGTGAAGCCGATCACAGCACCGACCTGCCCTGTCCATGCTTCAGCCAGTTCCGGCATACGTTCGGCGAGCAGCGCCGCGACCTTGCGCAACTGCGCGCCGCGCTCAGCAGGTGACAGGCGCGGCCACGGGCCTTCATCGAACGCGCGGCGGGCAGCGGCCACGGCGCGATCGATATCGTCCGTGGTCGCCTCTGCGTAAGTGAGGAGCAGTTCTTCGCTATGCGGAGCGACGACTTCCAGCATTTCGCTGCCGCTGCCAGCGGTCCACGCCCCATCAATGAACAACGTGGCGTTCCCGCGCGCGCCAATGCCCGCGATCGTCTGCTTCAGATGCTCCATGAATTTCTCTCCCACTCACAAAAACGGCGATGCGAATCGTTATCCCGCACCTGACCGCGCACCGCCTACAGGTAAAGCGCCGCATATGAAGCCAGCATGATGGCGCGGGTCAATCGCCCACGGTCGGGCCCCCGAGGCGCGGCGCGGTATTTCCGCCCGGATCAGATCTGCACGAGGTGGGAGATTTCCTGCGCGCTGTGATCGGCCACGGCGCCGCTGCTGACGATCCGCCCGCCCTGCATCGCCGAATAACGGTCAGCAAAGCGCCAGACGAAATCGAGGTATTGTTCGACCACCAGGATCGTCATCCCCAGTTCGTCACGCACATGGGCCAGTGCCCGCTCGATCTGCTGCACCACGTTGGGCTGAATACCCTCGGTCGGTTCGTCCAGCAGCAGCAACAGCGGCCTTCCCGCCAGCGCGCGCCCGATGGCCAGTTGTTGCTGCTCCCCGCCCGACAGGAAACCGCCAGCCCGCTCGCGGATATCGTAAAGCTTGGGAAACAGGTCAAAGATGTGCTGCGGCACCTCTGCCCCGCCGTCGCGCCCGCCAGTGGCGCAAAGGCCGGTTTGCAGGTTCTCCATCACCGTCAGCTGGGGGAAAATGTGGCGGCCCTGCGGCACGAATCCGATGCCGGCCCGCGCGCGCTGGTGCGATGGGCGGCCGGTCAGGTCCGCGCCCGCAAACTGCAGCTTGCCACCGGTCAGCGGGCGCGTGCCCATGATGGCGTGGAGCAGCGTGGTCTTGCCCACGCCGTTGCGCCCGATCAGCGCCATCACCTCGCCCCGGCGAAGCTCCAGATCTACATCCCACAGTACCTGAGCCTGATCGTATCCGGCGCAGAGAGCAGAGGCTTTGAGCAGCGCTTCCGTCATGCCGCGTGCCCCAGATAGACGGCAGCGACCTCCGGATCGGCACGCACTTCCGCCACGCTGCCCTGTTTCAGGAAGCGCCCCTGATGCATCACCGTCACCTGTCCGCCCAGCTGCTCGACGAAGCTCATGTCATGATCGATGACCAGCACCGTCTTGTCGTCGCCGAGGCTCAGGATCAGCTCTGCCGTGCGGGCGGTTTCCGCCGGGCCCATGCCCGCGGTCGGCTCGTCCAGCAGCAACAGTTCCGCGCCTGTTGCGATGACCATGCCGATTTCCAGCCACTGCTTTTCACCGTGGGCAAGTTGTCCGCCGGGAACATCCGCCCGGCCGGAAAGGCCCACGCGTTCCAACGTATCGTCGATGACCTGCCGGTCCTCTGACGCGATGCCGTGACCGAAGCTTTTCCACCAGCGCCGGTCGCGCCTGGCGGCCAGCGCCATGTTCTCTCGCACAGTCAGCATCGGCAGGACGCCGGGAGCCTGGAACTTGCGACAGATGCCCCGCGCCACGATTGCCTGTTCCGGCAGGCTGGCGATGGATTCACCCTTGAACACGACATCGCCCGATGTCGGCCGCACGCGCCCGATGATGGTATCGCACAGCGTGGATTTACCCGCACCATTGGGGCCGATCACCACCCGCGTTTCGCCCCGGTCCAGCGTCATGCTGAACCCGTCGAGCGCCTTGAAGCCGCTGTAGTCGATCGTCACACCATCGACGCTGAGCAGCAGGTTGGATGTAGCGCCCGCGTTCATTTCCTGCCCTTCACCAGACCGGCGAGGCCGTTCGGCAGCATCATGACCACCACGATGAACATCGCCCCCATCAGATAGAGCCACAGTTCCGGAAAGGCGCTGGAAACGCTGTCCCGAGCGAAATTCACCAGCAGCGCGCCGAGAATCGCGCCAGCCAGGCTGTAGCGCCCGCCAACGGCCACCCAGATCACCATCTCGATGGAGGGAACCACGCCGATCAGCGCGGGCGAAACCACCCCGGCGTGCAATGTGAACAGCGCCCCGGCGATGCCCGCCAGCATAGCGGCGATGGCGAAAGCGACCGTCTTGAACGGCGTCGTTGCGTATCCGAGGAACCGGACGCGATTTTCCCCATCGCGCGTGGCCCGCAACATCACGCCGAAGCGCGACGCGAGCAGCCAACGCAGCGCGACATAGACGATGCACAGCAGGACGAACGTGATCCAGTAGAGCACTTTGCCGCTGTTCGGGCTGTTGAGGCTGAAACCGAATACTGAATAGAAATCGGTCAGCCCGTTGAAACCACCGGTCACATCCTGACGACTGATGATCAGCGTGGCGAAGGCCAGCGCCATCGCCTGAGTGATCAGCGCGAAGTAGGTCCCGCCCACGCGCCGGTGGAACACCGCCCACGCGAACAGCGCGCCCAGCACCGCGGGTACCAGCAGGATCGCCGCAATGGTGAACGGCACGCTGGAAAACGGCTGCCACCATGCGGGCAGGGCTTCGCGCCCGCTCCACACCATGAAGTCCGGCAGTTCGCCCGCTGGCAGATCCGCCAGCTTCATGTGCATGGCGATGGCATAACCGCCAAGGCCGAAGAACACGCCCTGCCCCAGGCTGAGGATACCGCCATGGCCCCAGATCAGCACCAGCCCGCAGGCAAGGATGCCCATCGCCATGAACCGCGCGAGCAGGTTGAGATCATAGGCGGCGAGATAGAACGGCGCCGCCGCGCCCAGCACGATCAACAGCCACGGAAGGACGGGGCGGATACGCTCAGCCCATTGCGGGAGCGTGATGGAAGGGAGAGCGGGCCTAGGCATCGAGCTGCCGCGATTTGACCGTGACCACGCCCTGGGGGCGGATCTGGATGAACAGGATGACGAAGACCAGCAGCAACATCTGCGCCACGCTCACGTCTACGAACATCTGCGCCAGCGCGGAAAACATGCCGAGGATGACCGCCGCCGCCGTGGTGCCCACGATGCTGCCAAGGCCGCCCATCACCACCACCAGAAACGCTGGCACGATATAGCTTTGCCCCACGTTGGGCGTCACCGGCCCCAGCAGCGCCAGCATCACACCGGCGATCCCGGCAATGCCCGCGCCCAGACAGAAGACGAGGAAATCCACGCGCTTCACGTCGATCCCCGTGGCCGAAGCCATCATGCGATCCTGATTGACCGCGCGGGTCAGCAGGCCGACCTTGGACTTGAGCAGAAGCAGGGCCAACGCCGCCAGCACCAGCACGGCCATACCGATGATGAACAACCGCGCCGAAGGAACGGTCAGCCCGCCGATCGCGAAGCTGCCCGCCAGCCAATCCGGCGCGCGCACTTCCACCCCGATAGCGCCGAACAGATCACGCGCGCCTTGTTGCAGGATCAGGCTGACGCCCCAGGTTGCCAGCAGGGTATCGAGCGGGCGCGAGGCCAATCGGCGGATCACGGTGGACTGGATCAGCCCGCCCATCGCCGCCGCCCCCACGAACGCCACCGGCAGCGCCAGCACGATCCCCAGTGCGCCCGGCACGACCAGCAGGGTCATATAGGCGAGGTAGCCGCCCAGCATCAGCATCTCGCCATGCGCCATGTTGATGACCCGCATGATCCCGAAGGAGAGCGCGAGGCCCAGAGAGGCGAGAAGGTAGAGCGAGGCGAGCGAGGCGCCGTTGAACACCTGATTGAGGAAGAGAGAGGTATCCATCTCGGCTCCGTTACCGGCCAGCGTCAGGCGCTGGCCGGTGGTTTATTGTCAGAGCGTGCAGGTCTTGCCCGGGAAGGCGAGCGCATCGTAAGGCTCCGGCTCGATATCCTTGCCGCTATCGGAGATGATCTCGAACTGACCGTCGGGCTTCAGCTTGCCGATATAGGCGCGCTGAACGAGGCTCTGGTTCGGGGCGAAGCTGACCGATCCCATCGGGGTAGCGAACGCGCCCAGCGCCACAGCCGCCTTGCGAACTTCGGTGGGGTCGAAGCTATCCGCAGCCTCGACTGCTGCCTTCCAAGCGTAGACGTTCAGATAGGCGTGGACCATCGGATCGGTGATCGCCGCGTCCGCGCCGAACTTCGCCTTGTAAGCGGCGATGAAGGCGGCGTTGGCATCACCCGGCAGGCTCTGGAAATAATTCCACGCGGCATAGCTGCCTTCGACCAGCGAAGTGCCCATCGCCTGCGCTTCCTGCTCACCGATGGAGAAGGACATGACCGGCAGGGTCGTAGGGCTGAGGCCCGCCGCCTGCATCTGTTTGAAGAAGGCGACGTTGGAATCGCCGTTCAAGGTATTGATGATGAAGTCCGGCTTGGCCTGCTGGATCTTGGCAATCACGCCCGAAAAGTCCGTGCCGCCCAGCGGAACATAGGATTCACCGGCAACCTTCACGCCGATGGCATCGATGTGCTTCTTCAGGATCAGGTTCGCGGTGCGCGGATAGACATAGTCCGATCCGACGAGGAAGAAGTTCCGGTACCCCTGATCGATCGCCCAGACGAGGGCGGGCAAAGCCTGCTGGTTGGGCTGAGCGCCCGAATACATGATGTTGGCGGAACATTCGTTGCCTTCGAACTGCACCGGATACCACAGCAGGTTGTTGGTGCGTTCGAACACCGGCAGCATCGCCTTGCGGCTGGCGGAGGTCCAGCCACCGAACACAGTGACGACGCTGTCGCTTTCGATCAGCTTCGAAGCCTTCTGCGCGAAGGTGGACGGGTCGGACGCGCCGTCTTCCACCACCGCCCTGATCGGCTTGCCCAGCACGCCGCCAGCCGCGTTGATCTCTTCGATCGCCAGCATTTCGGCGTTGCGAACGGTGATTTCGCTGATGGCCATGGTGCCCGTCAGCGAGTGGAGCACACCAACGGCAACGTCATCGCCAGAAGCACCATCCGATCCAGAGCACGATGCCAGAGTGAACGCGACGGCGGATACCGCCAGGACACCAAGCCGGGTTCGGAACATGAACGTCTCCAAGGGTTCAGGCCCCGTTTTGGGGCGTATGAGGCAGATGACGTAAGGCTATGGAAATGCTGACTTCGCCCGTATGCGTCATTTGACGTAGGGTCTGTCGACAGCGCCTTTCAGGCTGGCGCGCAGACCCCTTGGGCAAAGCTTCCACGCAATAGTTCAAGCCGCCTGTAACCGATTGGTAACGGGCTATTTTGCTGCGCCAGAATCGCGGCGGAAAAGCCCGTGATATTGGCCACTGCAAAGCTGATTCCGTGCAGATTGCGACGCGGCGGAACACCCGGAACGGGGCGCGGATGGCCAGATGCGAAAAGCCGGTTTTTGCCCTCCTCCGCATCGCTCCACCGCCAGTTTTCGCGCGGGCAATCCCAGTCCAGCCCAACGCCCAGAACACCCGGAAGCACGCCAGGAAAGCACGGCACACCATCCGCTTCGCAGGCAGCCACCGTCACCGCCCCAGCGGCCAGCGCACGTTCGCACGCCGCCCCTAATACCGGGCCATGCGCGGGGGACGTCGCGCCAAGGCTGAGGTTGATCAGATCGACTCCCGCCGTCGCGCACCAGTCTATCGCTGCCACCAGCGCGCGTGGGGATGCGCGAAGTGCGCCGTCGAATATCCGCAGCGGCACGATCCGCGCATCCGGCGCCCACTGCTGGATCGCGGCGGTAACAGCCGTGCCATGGCCCAGCCGGTCGACCCCGCAGTCCGACCCGCAGGCGAGCGTGCCGTCTTTCGCGATATCGACGCCCTGCTCCAGACGAGCCGCGTCGATATGCGGGTGTGCGGCCTGCACACCGCTGTCGATCACGGCAATTCGCACCGGCGTGCGATTGGCCACCTCAGGCATGAACTAGAGTTCGGCGGGGCGCCGTGCGAACCATCCCCTTATCCAGCGTGATAACGCTGTCAGCCGCATCGGCGAGCGCCGGCTTGTGCGTGATGATGATCAGCGTGGCGCCCGCCATGGCTTCCCGCAGGCGCGTTGCGACGATTTGTTCGGTTTCCGCATCCAGCGCAGAGGTCGGCTCGTCGAGAATCAGCACGCGAGGCCGCCGCAGGATCGCGCGGGCCAGCACCACGCGCTGTCTCTCCCCGGCCGAAAGCTGCAATCCGCGCTCCCCGGTTCGGGTATCGAAACCATCCGGCAACCGCGCCACGAGCGCGTCGAGCCCCGCCGCACCCGCCGCCGCTTCGATCTGCGCACGGGTGGCTTGCGGCATCGCGAAGGCGATGTTTGCCGCCAGCGTATCGTTGAACAGGTGCGGTGCCTGATCGACCAGCATGACTTCGCGCCGAAGATCATCCAGCCGCACACCGCGCAAATCCTGACCATCCAGCAGCACCCGCCCGGCCACCGGATCGAGATAGCGCACCATCAGATCGGCCATCGTCGATTTGCCCGCGCCGCTCGGCCCCAGGATCGCACAGACCGATCCACCGGGAATCTCGAAATCGGCATCGATCAGCACCGGTTCCCGGTCATATCGCATCGATACACCTTCGAAGCGGACCGTGCCGCTGACCGGCACATAAGACGCGGCGTCGGGCCTTTCGGTTACCTCTGCCGGAGTATCGAACAGGGCGAAGATGCGCCCCAGCGAAACACGGGCGGATGCAAGGCCTGCCGTCAGCCCCATCAGGGTCTGGAGCGGGGAAAGCAGGCGCATGTGATAGGTCATGAAGGCGACCAGCGTGCCGATCGACATTTCCCCGCCGATGATGCGCGATCCGCCATAGAGGATCACGGCAGATGTAGCCGCCGTCATCACCGTGCCCGGCAAACCGCCCGCCAGATATGACGCGGTCTGCATCCGCAGCATCGCGGAAACAAAGGCGTCGTTGCTCTGGCGGAACCGCTCCACCTCATGCTCGCCCGCACGCAGGGATACGACCACGCGCATCCCCATGATCGTATCGATCAGCAGGCTGCCCAGATCGGCCCCGCGCTGGCGCATCACCGCTGTCAGCGCCACCAGCCGCCGCTGGCACCAGGCGAAGGCCCCCAGGCTCACCGGCACCAGCACTACGCTGACGAGGAACAGCCGCCAGTCCAGCCATGCCATCATCGCCACGCAGCCGATGAAGAACAACACGTTGCTGACCACGGAAAGCATGGTGTCAGCGGCTACGCGCTGCACCTCGCTGACGTCGGTATTGATGCGCGACACCAGATCGCCCAGCCGGAAACTGCCGTAGAAACGGGGCGAAAGCGTCTGGAGATGGCGCAGCAGATCGGCCCGGATGTCGAACAGCATGGCCGCGGACAGCGCGACATAGCGATAGCTGGCGATGATGTTGACCACGAACCCCGCCAGCGTCAGCACGACCATGATCGCGGCAATACGAACCAGCGCGTTCCAGTCACCGCGCAGCAGCGCATCGTCGATCAGCAGCTTTGAAAGATAGGGCTGAGCAAGGCCCGTCGCCGTCGCCGTTATGCTGATCAGCAGCACCACGATCAGCCCGCGCCAGTAAGGGCGGATGAACGGGGCCAGACGGACATAGCTTTGCCAGCCAGCGATCGTTTCCACCGGCACCTCTCCGGGACGTGGCCCGCCGAACATCGCCGCGATGTTCATGCGGCCTCCGCCCGAGGCTCCAGCGCGAAATCGCGCAGTACGAAGCGCGGCTCCGGCATTTTGGCGAGGAAACGGGTGCAGACCTCGTGCCCTCGGGCAAGCTCCGCCACTTGCGCGCGCCACCACGGCCCCTTCCCGCCGCTGGCATAGAAACGCGCGCACAAATCCAGATGGCGTCGCATGGAGGCAACCAGCATCGACCGGTAATGCGTCAGCAACGCCTCCCGGTCGCCACCCTGTGCGATGGCGCCGATCACGGCGGCGGCCAGCACCCCCTCTCTCACGGCCTGCGCAGTGCCATCGCCACAGATCGGGTCGAACCGCAGGGCCGCCGTGCCGCACGCCAGCCAGTTCCATCCCGCCAGCGGCAGAGTAAGATGCGGCGCGGTTTCGAACGGCGCGCCGTCCTCGTCCTCCACCTCCACCAGCGGCGCAATCAGAGAGCTGTGCCGAAGCAACTGGTGCAACGGCCCCCCGAAACCCAGTAGCCAGCCCTTGCCCGCCTCCGCTGGCAGCAGGAACAGCCACCCGGCGGCCAGCGCCTCAACCAGACAATCACCATCGGCGTCAGGATCGACAGCCGCCCGTGCGGCAAAGGCCGTGCGGCGGCCAAATATCAGTCGATTACCGTCGGGCACATATTGCCCGGCGAAGATCGTCAGAACCGGATCGGTTTCAGGCCCATCCACGACTTGCCCGCCCAGAGCGCCGTGAAGATCATGCGGCAGCACCACAACGCCATCATGCGGCACCGCCACTGCCTCACCCGCCCCCCAGCGCACTACGCGCCGCTTTACGGGACGGCAGTGGCCGAACAGGTCGGGCCTGCCGTAAACCTCCCTCATCAGGGAAAGCGCCGCGCCGCTCAGCATAATCGGCGGGGTCGGTCCTTGCGCCCCCGTCTGCCATGATACCGCGAAGTCATCCGCATCCAGCAGGTGAGCGCACGTCGCCGCAGCGACGCCGCCACCCCGGATAAGGATGCTCACGGCGCGCGCCTCATGAAACGACCACCATCCCCGCGCCGGTCGTGTCGCGATCCAGGTCCCACGTCTTTTCCAGCCGAAACGTCCGCGCGTCATAGACCTCGATGTCGTAGCTCGCGCCGTAGATGTAGAGCTTGCGCCCGTCGGCCGACATGCCGAAGCGGAAGCGGGAACGGCACTGGAACTCTGATTTTCCAGTCACCGTGTTATCGGCAAGATCGAAGCGCCAGAATTCGCACCGCTTGTTACCGTACTGCCCCGTTGTGACCACGGTATACGCCGTCTTGCCATCGGGTGTGACCTGCAGCCCCGCCATCGTTTCGGGCGCCGGACCGATCGGGGTGAAGTCGAAACGCCTGCTGTCGAGATCGAAACGGGCGATTCCGAAGACCTTGTTGTGAACGTAAGGATCCGCCGCGTTGAACAGCGCCGCATACTGACCGTCGGTCCTGATCGCCTCCAGCGCACCGCCAAATCCGACGTTTTCCAGCGCGGTTCCTTCAGGCTTCGCCAGATCGATACGATCGACGACCTTCAGTTCCTCTATGTCGAGGACCAGAATCTTCTGCCCGAATATGTAGAGGTATTTGCCGTCCGGAGACACTTTGAAGGTGCCCCGTCCGCCACCGGCCCGTTCGTCCTCAGGCGCTATGTCCGCCGTCCGCACGACCTTCTGTTCCTGAAGGTCGATCACCGCATATTGCTGTTTGCCAACGGTATATCGGTCGAGGCCCTTCTCGATCTTCGTCAGCATGGTGTAGAAATAACGGCCCGTGGGATCAGGTGCCCCGCCAGAAAAGCGGTATCGCGTATTGCCCCGGTTCAGCCTGAAACTGTTGACCACCCTGCGAGTAGCGGCATCGATCACCTCGATGCCCGCGGTCGTGATCGTGGTGACGTAGATCAGCTTTCCGTCATCCGACAGCTGCATGCTGGTCGGCAGCCCGCTTTCCAGCTTCACGGTGCCCGTTACCGCACCGCGCCCTTCGTCAAACACGATCAGGGAATCCGGATAGGAACCCAGCACAAGGGTGGCAGCAGCCGCGGGCGCGGCCAGCGCCGCCGCAGCCACGGCTCCAAACAGAAGTCTGTTTCGCAAGTATTTGCCCCCGCGCATCATGGGAACACCAGATCGAGACTGCGCCAATCCTTCGTCGCGGCCGCGCAATTGCTGGCCCAATCAGGTGAGTAATTGACGTGGTCGGGCACCTGCACCGGCCAGAAACAGGTGACATAACAATCGTATATATCGCGTTCGACCGGCTGACACAGGCCCGCCGTGCCGCCGCTGGCATCCACTTCCCAACCGGGAGAAAACGCCAGCGAACAGCCCATTGGCACATGTGGCCGGGCGTTCTGAAGGCCGACCACATCTTCATCGAGGGAGGCTACCTGCTCCTCGATCTTATGCGCCTTGCGATTGATGGGTTTGAGGTGCTTCATCACAACCCCTTTGCTGCTGCGAAGCGTTCAAGAAATGTCGGATTGCGAGCGGCCAGCTCGCCGTAGATATGCAGGCAGCGATCGGTCCATTCGCGGATCCAGTCGCAGTAGTGCAGGTTGGCGTGGCCGGTATCGCCGTAACGGACGAACGCCTCGTGATGGCACCCGCCCGCGCACAGCGGCCGCGCCCAACAGCTCTGGCATTCGTATTTCGCGCCTACGTGGCCGCGGCCCAGGAAATCCTGCTGCTTCGTGCGGTCGATGCCCTCGGCCACGTTGCCCATGGTGTGCGTGTCGGCATCGGTGAAGCGATGGCAGGGCGAAAGGTCGCCCGACGGGCTGACACCCATCAGGCCCAGCCCCGCGCCGCAGGGGTGGGACTTGTTCACGCCCTGGATCAGTTCGCCGATCGTCTCGCTGACGTTGGTGAACCCATGCCCTTCGCCGCGCAAAGCGGCTTCCAGCCATTCATCCGCGAGAGCGTGAAACCCTGCCAGAACCGAACCCATCTCTCCGTCGCCGATCGCGTATTCGCGATCGCCAGAATTGGTGACGGGGGCAAATCCGACTTCGTGAAAACCCAATTCATCTCTGAGGTGACGGTAGATGCGGACGACGTCCGTCCCCCCTTCCGTCAGCGTTACGCGCGCGGTCACGGCGCGGGTGCGATGCCGGGCAACCAAGGCGCGCAGCCGTGGCTCGATAACCTCGTAGCTGCCCTTGCCGCTGCGATAGACGCGGTGCTTGTCCTGAATGTCTGCCGGTCCGTCGATGCTGACCGTAACGCCAATCGCGTTGTCCGACAGAAATTCGATGATCGGATCGGTCAGCAGCGTGGCGTTGGTCGTCAGGCTGTAGGTTATTTCCTTGCCCAGCGCGGCTGCCGCATCGTTGGCGTAGCCGACGACATCGCGCAGCAAAGGAAAGTTCATCAGCGTCTCGCCACCGAAGAACGTCACATGCACGGACTTTCGGGCCGCCGATTCCGCCAGCAGCAGATCGATGGAGGCGCGCGCGGTCTCCTTCGCCATGTACTTCGGCTTGCCGCTGGGGGTGGCGATCTTGTCGGCGCCGAATTCGTAGCAATAGGTGCAGGCGAGATTGCACTGGTTGGTGACGTTCAGCACCAGCGCCTGCAACGGGAAGGCTGCGGGCGGCGTTTCAGGCGCTGGTCGGGCGAGCGCATCGCCGCGCTCTATCAGGCGGATCTGCGCCATCTCGCCTATCAGCTCTGCGGCTTCTTCAGCCGCCTTTCCATCGACCACCAGCAAAGCCAGCAATTCGTCATGCTGATATTCATCAGCTTCGACGAGTTGGAGCGCGCGGTTCACCGCCGGGTCAATCTCGAACACTGCACCGGCGCTGGCGAGATAGACATAGGGCCGCCCCGCCGCCTCGAACCGGTGATAGTCACCCGGCCGGTAAGGCTGCTCCCCAGTCGGCGCATCAAAAGGGCGGAGCTTGGCCTGCATCACGTTCATTGCGACACCTCCGGCTGATCCCACCGCTGATAGCTGGGCACCGTCACGACCAGATAGGCGCGGCCGGACAGCGGCCTGCCGAACTTGTCCTTCTCGTCCTTAGCCGTGGCGACGACCCAGACTTCGCCGTAGTTGTTGCGTCCAAAGCGGCGAGCCGGGTTCGGCCCTTCAAGGGCGGGCGTGAAAAGCGCGTCCTGATCGAGATTGCCGACAAACTTCGCATCGTCATCGTAATAGACGGACGGGAACTCTTCCGTGCTCCATGTCACGTCGACCGGACCAATGGCGACATCGTCAGCCGTATCAGGCTTGCCGTCAGGGCCGAATTCAAACCCAATCGCCTCGAACTGCTGGAAACCTTTGGCGAACTTCTCGCCGCCCAGCCGCGCAAGACCGGTTTCGGGCGTGACCTTGATGAAATCGACCTTACTGTAGACCGGGAACGCCTTTTCCAGCACCGCCCCGCCGATCGATACATCGCGTGGGCCAGATGGCGCATCATCGGCGGCGTCAACGGTCAGCACCAGCTTTTCAGCGCTTGCCGATACCACACCGGTAACACTGAGGCCACCGCCAAGGCCGATCTGCGCCGCATCGGGTGATGCCGGCAGATTGTGGCCCCAGACCGTAACCTCGATCCCCTTGGACCCGGCCCTCACTGCTCCAGGCGCTACCGCCAGAATAGCCGGAGCAGCAGTGGCCCGCACCAGCCGCACGTCATAGCCGAACTCGTTGTATTCACCCCAGAACCAGCGCCCCTCGGCACTCTGCTGATCGGCGGCGAAGTGCAGCGTTTCGCGGGCCATGCTCAACGGGTCGTCCGGCGTACGCCCGGCGCCTTCACCGGCAGAGCGACCGCGCCACATGAAGCCGCCATAGACCAGCCCCATCCCTTCACGCGATTGCGCGCTGTCGCCGGTAAGCGAGTGGATACTGGCGCGGGTAGTGAATTCCTCCGCGCTGGACGTGGCATCGATTTCCATCGTGCCTACGAAGCGCCCCTTGCCGGGCAGGGATGCGGTGACAAGCCAGGTGCCGCCAAGCCGAGGGGCGGCGCTACGTGCGCTCCATGATGCCCATTCCGGGGTATGCAGCGGCGCGTTCTTTCGCAGGTATTCCAGCGCGACTTCACCGTTGGTTGGGGTTCGACCACCCTCCCCGCCACCGCCGGAACCGCGCCCGCCAGAGCCACCGCCCGTGCGATTATATTGCGCCTGCGCCTGCGAATAGAGCGCGACATGGAAGTCCTGAAGATATTTCCACTCTTGCCCCGATCGACGCCATGAAAGCGGCTGACCGAAGGCATGGCACGATGCGCAGGCACCGCGCACCTCGTCGTTGGGAATATTGCTTTCGGTTATGATCCGCTTTTCCGGGATATAGGCCACCGGAATGGCCTCTTCCGGGGCCAGCCCGTGCGAAGCAGCGAGCGAGCGCACCACCGCCCGCGATTCCTCGGCGCTGATCGACAGCCCGTTCAGCGTCACCATTCGCTTGATCGCATGCGCCCAGCCTTCCGGCGTGGTGCGCATCCACGAGATGCGAGAGAGGTTCCCCTTGTCGTCCGGTTGATGGCAGGTGCCGCACTTTTCGCGGACCAGCGCGTCGGTGACGGGGATACCCGTCTCCTTCTCGCTCTCTTCTCTGCCCTCGCGCCCGTTGCCCGACGACTGCGCCGTGGCAATCGACGTGCAGGCGAGCGCGGCGGCAGCCCAGAATATGCCGCCCTGCCTAAGCCTCATGCTTCACCTCGAATGGAAGAGCCCTCATTTCTCCAGCGTAAGTTCCGCCGGTTGGAGAGCAATTGTGCAAATGACGTATGGCGAGATGCGCGGGGGCAGGATGCGCGGGCGGCACGCGCTACCGCCGCGCATCCTGGACGGAGACGGGATTGAAGTATCCGGGTTTGAGGCCCTCGCGGCGCATGGCGATGCCGGCGAGGCAGGCGTTGAGCAGGTAGTTACTGTTCAGCGCCGTCTTGTAGGAAGTATCGAGGTACGGAGCGACTTCGACGATATCGATGCCCGCGATGTCGTTTTCCGCGCACAGCCGGCGCATGATCGGCTGCGCCTCGCGCATGGTCAGGCCGCCGGGCACGGGCGTGCCGGTGCCGGGCATGAACGCCGGGTCGAGCACGTCCACGTCGAAGCTGATCCACAGCTTCTTGGTGTTCTGCCGCGCCTCACGCAGGGCCCGCTGCATCACGGCTTCCCAGCCGTCACGCTCCACCTCCACCATGGTGTGGTAACGCATACCCTTGTTGCGCATCCAGCCGAAGGTCTCGAGATCGGGGCCGCGTGCACGCAGGCCGACCTGGATGTAATCGCGCGGGTCAACGTGGCCTTCGTGAAGGACACGATAGACCGGCGAACCGTGCGTGATCCAATGAACGCCGTTGCGGCCCACATCGTAGTGGGAGTCAAAGTGCACAACGCCGATAGTGCCCTTGCCATGCACGTCCGCAACGCCAGCAAGGTTCGGGTATTCAAGGCTGTGATCGCCGCCGATCACGATCGGGATCGCACCGGTCTGCGCGATCTCCCGCACCACTTCGCGAACGTGCGCTACGCTGCGTTCGGTGGAGTTCTGATCGATAGCAATGTCACCATAATCGACGATCTTCAGCTTGGAGCTGGGGTTGATCATCGAATACATGTCGTTGCCGCCCGCGCCGCCCGTCATGCGCAGGGCGCGCGGCCCGTCGATGGCGTTGCGCCAGCCCGATCCCATGTCCAGCGGAGCGCCAACGATCGCAACGTCGACCTTGCCCGCGATCAGGTCTTCCGGCGTGAACGCCAGCGGCGCACCGGCAAAGGTGGAGAACCCGCCCCCG
>DATMGK010000107.1:0-63686 GCA_035555595.1 Croceibacterium sp.
GCCGGTGGCGGCATCGGACCATTTGCCCGCCGGTCCCCTGGCACTGTCATGCAGCCGCACGAACATCGAGCGTCCCGCGCCATTGCGGACGTCGCCGACCTGCCAGTAATGGCCCTGTTTATGGCCATTCGAGAGGTAGTGACGGCAAACCGACTCGGCCTGCCGGCCGAGACGCTGCGCTAGCTCGGTGGCGTAAAGACGGGACATCAGGCCGCCTCCCGTTCTGCGATGCGTTCGATCGGGAAGCGCTCGACCAGCTTGCCGATAATTCCGCTGCCGGCTGCCCCGACCGGCACAAAGAAGCGCAATTTCCACGATATGATTTCGCTGAAGAGCCCATAAGCGCGCAGGCGTTCGCGCATGGCATCGCTGAAGCCTGTAAGTTCAATGCGATGAGCCCCCATGACCCGAACGCGGCGCAGTTGCAGCCCTTCGGCCAGGTCGAGAATTGTTCGCCCTTCGATCAAAGCGGCGTAAGCATCATTGGCTGTTAGGCTGACGCTTTCTGTGGCGGCGACGCTGGCTGCCCATGCCGGCGAGACACGGCGGCCGATGATGCGCTCGCCGTCATCGGTCTGGAGCCGATAAACACGGGTGGAATCCTGCGGCAGGCGTGTCCAGACCGGCAGGAGCAATCCCGCCACGATGTAAAGGGTGCCCTCGGAATAGGCCGGCACCTGCGCGACTTCCCGGTTCCACATGGCCGCAAAGCTGTCCCGATCGGCTTCGGTCCAGCGCGTTTCGCCCATCGCACGAAGAGCAAGGGTCATGCTCTTCATCGGCCGGAGCAGCCGTACGCGCGGCTCGATCTCGCCATCGTCCAGCATGACGCTGGTGGCGGGGATCTGGACGGCGGCGCGGGCCGAGCGTTCATTCACCAGCAGTTTTGCCCGCGGATCGGCCAGTTCGCGCAGGGCTGCATCGAGCGACATCGGCCTATTGCACTTGCGCTCGCTGATTGAAAGCAGCCGGGTCTCAGCGCCGGTCGCGGGGTGGGTGTAAATGACCTGACGGCCGGTCACGGTGAAATTTTCGGCGCGGAGCGTTTCAAGACCAAGATCGTATGTGCCGGAGGCGATAGCCCCGTCGACTCGCGCCTGGAGGAGCTGCTCGAAAGCCGAGAACAAGATGGCCTGCAGGTCGATGGTCAGCGCCAGCAGCCGGTTGAGAAAGGTAGTGATCGGCGGCAGGTCGTCCTTGATGCCGTTCGCATCCATCAACTTCAGACCGGTCATCTGCTCGAAACGGCCGAGCGAACAGCCTTGCACCTTGCCGCGCACGATCAGCATATAGAGCTGCCGCAAGGCATCGCGGGCATAGGGGCTTTCCAGATTGTCCTCGGGCCGAAAGAGGCCCTGGCCCCCGGTCTGGCGCTGGCCACGTGTGATCGCGCCGAGCGTGTCGAGACGCCGCGCGATGGTCGAAAGGAAACGCTTCTCGGCCTTCACATCGGTTGCGATGGGCCGGAACAGCGGCGGCTGCGCCTGGTTGGTGCGATTGGTACGGCCCAGCCCCTGAATGGCAGCGTCTGCCTTCCAGCCCGGTTCGAGAAGATAGTGGACCCGCAGGCGCCGGTTCCGCGCGCCAAGATCAGCATGGTAGCTGCGCCCGGTGCCGCCCGCATCGGAAAAGACCAGAATGCGCTTCTGATCATCCATGAAGGCGGCGGTTTCGGCAAGGTTCGCGGAAGGCGCGCGGTTCTGGACTGCCAGCCGTGCCGCCGAGCCTTCGCCCTTGCGGATGATCCGGCGCGAACGGCCCGTGACCTCGGCCACTACATCGGTCCCGAACCGCTGCACGATCTGGTCGAGGGCGCCGGGAACGGGCGGGAGACAGGCCAGGTGCTCGATCATCGCGTCGCGCCGGGCAACAGCCGCCCGACATTCGACGGGCTGGCCATCGCGAAATACCGGCCGCGAGGAGAGATTGCCCTCGCTATCAGTGAAGGGTTCGTAGAGCTGCACCGGGAAGGAATGGGCGAGATAATCGAGTACGTATTCTCTTGGCGTGATATCGACGCGGACGTCGTTCCATTCCTCAGCCGGCAGTTCGGCGAGGCGGCGCTCCATCAACGCCTCGCCGGTCGAGACGATCTGGATGACGGCGGCATGCCCGGCCGCAAGATCGGCATCGACGGACCGGATCAATGTCGGGGTTTTCATGCTGGTCAGAAGATGCCCGAAGAAGCGCTGTTTCGCGGATTCGAAGGCGGATCGGGCGGCGCCCTTGGCCTGGCGGTTCAGTGCGCCGTCGCTGCTGGTGATGTTTGCCGCCTCCATCGCCGCATCGAGATTGTTGTGAATGACCGCAAAAGCGCCGGCATAGGCATCATAGATGCGGTGCTGATCGTCGGTCAGCCGATGCTCCACCAGTTCATATTCGACGCCATCGTAGGAAAGGGATCGCGCGGTATAGAGCCCAAGCGAACGCAGATCGCGCGCCAGCACCTCCATCGCCGCCACGCCGCCGGCCTCGATCGCCTCAACGAATTCGGCGCGGGTTGCGAAAGGAAAGTCCGCGCCGCCCCAGAGGCCGAGCCGCTGGGCATAGGCGAGGTTATGCACCGTCGTTGCGCCCGTCGCCGAGACATAGACAATCCGGGCATCGGGCAGTGCGTGCTGGAGCCGCAACCCGGCACGCCCCTGCTGCGATGCCGCGATATTGCCGCGCTCTCCCTTGCCGCCACCGGCGTTTTGCATGGCATGGCTCTCGTCGAAGATGATGACACCGTCGAAATCCGATCCCAGCCAATCCACGATCTGCCGGACGCGCGAAACCTTCTCGCCGCGATCATCCGAGCGCAGCGTGGCATAGGTGGTAAAAAGGATGCCTTCCGACAGCGTGATCGGCTTGCCCTGCGAGAAGCGCGATAGCGGCGTGATCAGAAGCCGCTCCATGCCGAGCGCCGACCAGTCCCGCTGCGCGTCCTCGATCAGCTTGTCCGACTTGCTGATCCAGATGGCCTTGCGTCGCCCGCGCAGCCAGCTGTCGAGGATAATCCCGGCCGATTGGCGGCCTTTTCCGGCTCCGGTGCCGTCACCGAGCATGAACCCCCGGCGGAACCGTACAGCGCCTTCTGCGTCCGCGGGCACAGCGCTAACCGTGTCGAAGGTTTCGTCCACGGACCAGGCGCCGGCCAGATAATCGGCATGTGCTTCACCGGCATAGATCACCGTCTCGAGCTGGGCATCGGAGAGGCGCTCACGGATGTCGCCAGGCAGCATCGGCCGATAAGATGGCTTTGGTGGTGCAACCGAAGCCATGGCAGCTGATTGGACAAGCTTGGTTGGATGCGGCTGTGCACCGGGAATCCGGATCGACTGCAATCCGTATTGCTCATAGATGGCATCGGTTAGTCGTGTGCCCTCGGGCGGCGTCCAGTCCACCGTCCCATAGGCGAGTTCCACACCCTCAGGATCGCCAACTGGAGCGGTGGCGGATCGCGCCATCGCCGCGCGCGTGAGGGTGCCGCGCACTGACTTTGGCACCGCCGCCAGGACGGATTCCGGCAGTTTCGGGTGCGTAACCGGCAAGCGTGATGGAACTTGTGTCTCGATCCAGTCGAGCAGCGTCGCAACATCGGGCGCAGTGCCGGATGAAGCCGGAAACTGCGACGGATCTCCGGCCGGCGTCTTGTCGATAACGATCAGGCGCGTCGCGAAGGTCGTGCCATGCTTTGCGTAAACCGATCCGGCGATGGCTGCGCTGAAGACCAGGCGGCCCTGCTCTTGCAGGCGGACGAAAGCATTGCGCCAGCCAGCTTGATCAGGAGATAAATTCGCTCCCGTTATAGCTACGAGCCGCCCGCCATCGGCCAGCCGTGCGAGAGCCGAGGCGACATGACGGAACGCCGTGTCAGCCATTCGCCCCGAAACATTGGCCGTCGCCGAGAATGGCGGGTTCATCAGCACGACCGAGGGGACGATCGCCGGTCGGAGGTGATCGTCGATCTGTGCGGCATCGAAGCGGGTGGTGGAAACAGCCGGAAAGAGGGAGGAAAGCAGCTCAGCGCGGGTATCGGCCAGCTCGTTCAGCACCAGCCTGCCACCGGCAATCTCGGCCAGGATCGCCATGATGCCGGTTCCGGCCGACGGTTCCAGCACCACGTCGTTGGCGGTGATTTTGGCTGCTGCCATGGCAGCGAGACCGAGCGGTGCGGGCGTCGAGAATTGTTGGAGCGCCTGGCTTTCCTCGGATCGGCGCGTGTGGGTCGGCAACCGGTCTGCGAGCCGGGCAATGGCGGAAAGCCGTGCAGCCGGAGACGCGGCTTTCCGGAAAAGCGCCTTCCCGTATTTGCGCAAGAAGAGGACTGTCGCCACTTCGCAGGCCTCATAGGCCGTCTTCCAGTCCCAGGCGCCGGTCGCATCGGAGGCGCTGAAAGCCGTTTCCATCGCATCGCGCAGCGTCGCGGCACTGACATGCTGGCCGCGTTCCAGATAACCCAAGAGGATGGTCGCGGCGGAAAGAATGGCAGGAGCTGTGGCAACGGATGTGACCGAGCCGGTCACGGGAGACACCATGTTCATGAGAGGAACCTCGGGAGAGCAGAAACAGGAGAGCCCGAGCAGCGCTCTCTCTCTCAGCTGCCCGAACTCATCCCGTTCCGGCCGCCCTCTTCCTCTTGTCGACTACGGTCGAACGCAGTTTCCCGACAATGCCAAACCCGAAATGAAAATATGGGGATGACGCATACGGTAGCGTCGTCCTTCGTCTCTCAAGACGATACGGTGCCTACGTCTTGAGAGAAGGGCGTATTATGGAAGCTATTCTTGCTCAACTCATTGGCGGCCTCGCTGGCGGCGCCGCCGGCGGCAAGGCTGTCAAAGGCGCCGACCTTGGCAATATCGGCAATCTGATCGCCGGAGCCGTTGGCGGCGTTGGCGGCGGTACGCTGTTGGGTTCACTGCTTGGCGCTGGCGGCGGGGCCGGTGGTCTCGATATTGCTGCCCTTGCCGGCCAACTGGTTGGCGGCGGTGTCGCAGGAGCGATCGTGCAGATCGTTGCCGGTCTGGTCATCAACAAATTCATCAAGAAGGCATAGGGAGCCATTCATGCATAAGTTTGAGATTTACAAGGATAAGGCCGGCGAGTTCCGGGTGCGCTTCAAATATAACAGCGAAGTGATGTTCTCGACCGAGGGCTACACGAGCAAGGCCAGCGCGCAGAACGCGATCGACTCAATCAAGAAGAATGGTCCCGACGCGCCGGTCGAGGATAACAGCTAAGCATCGCGCGGCTCAGCGATCGGTGGCTGTTGGGGCAATTCAGCCAAATCGGCCACCGATTTCAGTAAAGGTATATCCGTTGGCGAGGATGGTCTCATCCACCACCTCATCGGAGGACAGGTAGTCATATTCGCGCTCGAGCTGGCGATAAAGCCAGCGGGCGAGATCGCGCAGCGCCTCGGTGACGACGTCCTCCGCGTCGGCGGTCATGTCCTGCCAGTTCGGGCTGGCCCGCTCGACCGAAATTTCCATGCAGTATTCGTGGTAATAATGGCCGCGATGACCAACGTCAGCGCGAAGCTGATAGAAATTGCGCCGCTGGGCATCCTGAAGCGCATCGGCGATGCCATGCAGCATACCGTCCTGCGGCGCGTAGGCTCGGATCGCGGCTGAGGCATTCTTGCCATACAAGTAGAAGCCCTCCCAGCACACGCCGTCACCTTGCGACCAGAAGCCCCGGAACCAGATACAGGGTTCCTGCCGCGATCCGCCGTCCATCAGGTGGGCAGTCCGGGTCTTGAAGCGAATACCGAGGATCTCGGCGATGCGCTGAAAATCTTCATAGACGGCGTCGTACCAATCATAGTCGAAGCCGCCTTCAAGATACCAGGCGCGGGCCGTGTTCTTCGCCGTGTCGGAAAGCTCGTTGAGGCCATAGACCGTGGTTTCGATGATCTCAGGCATGGGGATCGTCTCCCTCCAGCACGGTCGCGAGCCAGCCGTCGGTATAGATCCAGTCCACGGTCTCGCCGGTCGAAAGATCGAGTACGTGCGCGCCGCCGCCGAAACCATCGAGGCGCGGCTTCGAGCAGGTGTTGGCGTATTGGAAGCCCCACCGGCCCTTGAGCCCCAACGCCGCGGCGCAGCGCTTGACGAACTGGATAACGTGCTCGGGATCACCGGTGGGGTCATCGCGTATCCAGAGCTGCGTACCGCCATGTTCGGGCTGGATCGACAGCAGGAAGCCATCCGATGACGGATCTTCGGCGGCATTTTCGTCCGCCAGCGCATTATAGAGTTCGAGCGCACGGACAGCGTTCTCAGGGGTGCCTACATCGAGCAGGCAGGAAAAATGGGTGTAATAGTCAGCCATGACGGCCTCCGGACATGACGAGACCTGGCGATGGACCAGGCCGATTGCGTGGAAGGGGGTGAAAATCAGGCGGCGCAGGGCAGGCTAAGCAATTCCGCGGCGGTCCCCCGCCAGCCGCGATCGACCAGGCGTGTCTCGAGGAGACTGGCGCGGTAGCGCAGGTTGCGGGCTAACCGGGCATCGCAAGCCGCCGAGGCCCTGCCGCGCAATCGGCTTGCCTCGCTCACGATACGGCGGGCTTGCGCGTCAGAGGTGACAGGCTGCTGCCAGACAATGGCC
The DNA here is from genome assembly GCA_035555595.1 of Croceibacterium sp. Taxonomy (GTDB): domain Bacteria; phylum Pseudomonadota; class Alphaproteobacteria; order Sphingomonadales; family Sphingomonadaceae; genus Croceibacterium_A. The sequence continues at coordinate 6,598 of DATMGK010000107.1, forward strand.
CGAGCCCGGATTTCTCCGGCGAGGACCAGACCGTAGGTCGAGTCATGAATTGCGGCGATGCGCGCCTCAAAGCGCAGCGTGTCGTCCTCTCCAACGCGAATATCGTCACGCGAAACGCGCTGTGCCGCGATCGTCATGGCGTCTTCGGGAGAGGCACATTCGCCGAGAACGATAGTCCGGTCGAATTGGCTGGTATCGTGATCGTCGACGAAACGGACAGTGCCGAGACAGGAAGCCCGTAGCGGATACCGAAGGGCGCTACGCAGCCCGGGCAGCACCTGCCGGGCGAGGATTTCGCCGATCGGGCGAAACCCGGATGAGCGATGAAGGGACATGGGAGCTACTCCGCGACGGGCGCCGGGAGCCTCTCTCTCCGGCCACCAACCCGTCACGGCCAACCGGCCCGCACTCTACCTCTTTCGTGCCGGGTATGGCCGCTATCGTCGGCGGTAAGAGGTCACCCGCAAAGCGGTGGCCCGGCTGCGTTGCCTGCGCGCCGGGCCATCGGGAAGAGGATCTTCCCGTGCCTTCAGGCCCACGGATCGAGTTCGAGTTTCACCATCTCTTCGTCGCCATCGAACTCATTGGCGGGCATGGCGCCATGGGTGCCATCTCCGGCCTGGAACACGACGATCACAGTCATCAGCGTGGCGGCGAGGCTGGCGGCAAAGGCAGTGGCATCTGCGTAGGACATGGGTTCCGGCTCCTGTCTTGGAGGCGGGGGACCATCCCCCGCGCGACAGGCGCCCGAAGTGTCTGACCGGATCTGCAATCACCCTCGCGCGTTCGGCTTGTCCGAATCCGCGAGGGCGGCACGCATAGCGTCAAGCCGACCCCTTGCGGGTTGAATGCAAAGACGACGGCTCAGACCAAGGTTTGCGAATGGAAGCGGGGGTAGTGTTCTGCATCCGACAGGAATCCGCATATTCGTTGCGGATCGTTCGCCGCGTCAGCCTAGATGCCACGCGAGCAATAAGCGATGTTCCCTCAGCCTGGGACGGCACCCATTGCGCCAGCCATAACGGGATTGATCCTGGGCGACACTGGCGCGGCTCATTCCATCCCGATCGCCTCAGGAAGAGACGGGGCAGCCGGAGCCGCCCCGCGTTACGGTCATTCAGCGGCTACCATCTGCTGCGCCTCATCCTCTTCGTCGACGATGTCATCCTCGCCGTCGCCTGCCAGGAATTCAGGAAGGTCCACATTGACATCGCCTTTCTCCGAAACGTCAGGCTCCACAGCGGGATCGATCGTGCGCAGCGGCTCGGGCAGCCAGCCGGTATCGGCGAGCAGGCGCTCGGCTTCCTTGGCCATGTCGCCCTTCTTGAGATGGCCGATCAGCTCCGAGGCCCGTTCACCTGCACCTTCACGAACCGCCCCGAGGATGCGCGGCTTGGTCACACGGCCGAGATAGTTGCTGACGGTCGGCTTCCAGCCCGCCGCCACCATATCGAGGCCGGTAGCGCGCACCAGACGGTTCGCCTGGGAGAGACGCACCTCCAGCCCGTGCTGGCTGACGCCCGTGCCGCTATAGGGATTAGGCTTTTCGTAAAGGGCGTTGATGCCAAAGCTGACGCAATGGGCGAGAAGCTCCATGCGGGACTCGTCATCGAGATCGGTCAGCCAGTTCCAGAGCGCCTCATCGTCAGCCGGGATGTGATCGCCCCAGCGTTCGTGCCGTTCGGTAACAGACTGCGCCGAGACGCTGTCGCGCAAATCCTCAGCCTGTGCCGGCAAGTGAACCTGGCGGACATGGGCCTCCAGGCATCCCCTGGCGGGCTGCGGCAGGAAGGTGTCCATCACCAGCCGATGCAGCAGCGCGGTCATCGCAATATGGGGGTTCATCGCAACAGCATCACGCAGCGCGAGCGTGCGATGCGCGGTCAGCTCGCTGATTAGTCGGTCCGGCAGCGGCCGCACAATCTCGGCCTCATCGTCGTCCTCCGGTGATTCGCTGCCGCCACCGACGTTGACGACCGTACGCGATACACCAGCTGCAGCGCCCTCTGTGGCCGGCCCGGAAGAGCCATCGGGATCTTCGCCATCAATCGCCGCTTCATCGTCGGGCCGAACATAACCCCGTTCGGCCCGCAGCTTGCCGTTCCCATCGATGCTGACGAAGACGCCCGCCCGCGCAACCTGTTCGGAATCATAGATCATCGGCCTGCGCTCGAATTCTTCCAGCGCCTGCTCGATCTCGCCAAGCCGCTGATCGACCTCATCAGGCAGCTCGTCGGCCTCGGCATATTCGGCTTCGAGCCGGTCATATTCCTCGCGCAGGGATTCGCGGGTGGCCCGCTCATCGTCGGTCAGATCGGCGACCGAACCCTCGAGTTCCCGCAGACCGTGATCGTGGCCATAGGGAAAGGTCACCGCTACCTCGACCCACTTCCAGCCTTCGGTCGCAATGGACTCGGCTTCGGCTTTGAGCTTTTCGCCCGCCAGGCGGTCGAGCAGCTCAGGGTCCTGAAGCCAACCGCCGTCGTCGCGCTGAAAGAGATCGCGCAGCACATAGCCGCCGGCGGCTTCATAGGTCTCGATACCGACAAAAAGCGCTCGCCTGTCAGAGGCGCGCACTGCGGTTTCGGTCAGGAGGCGGCGGATATAGTGCGGCTCTTTCTGCCAGGAATCCTTGATCGCGTCCCAGACCTGTTCCTGCCGGACATGGTCTTCCGATACGGTGAAGGCCATGAGCTGTTCGAGCGTCATGCCGTCCTCGGCGTAAACGTCGAGAAGCACGGGCGAGACCGCAGCAAGGCGCAGGCGCTGCTTGACGACTTTCGCGTCGACAAAGAAGGCGGCTGCGATGGCTTCCTCGCTCATCGCCTTGTTGCGCAACGCCTGGAAGGCCCGAAACTGATCGAGCGGATGAAGCGGCGCGCGCTCGATATTTTCCGCGAGCGAGACTTCGTCGATCAGGATGTCAGCATCGGCCTCGGATATGACGCACGGGACGGGCGCAGTCTTTGCGAGACGCTTCTGCCTGACCAGCAATTCCAGGGCCCGATAGCGGCGACCGCCTGCGGGCACCTCGAACATGCCGGTTTCCTTGCCCTCGGCATCAAGAACCGGACGGACATGTAGGGATTGGATCAGTCCGCGGCGGGCGATGGATTCGGCCAGTTCCTCGACCGAGATGCCAGCTTTGACGCGCCGGACATTGGCCTGGCTCAGCGCCAGCCTGTTGAACGGAATATCGCGCGAGGACGCGAGGGTGATCTTCTGAACGGCAGTAGCCATATGCCTTACTCCATGACGGGCGCCGGGAGACTCTCTCTCCGGCCACCGACCCGTCACGAAGCAAAGCGCCGCCCTCTTCCTCTCAAGAGAGCGGCGCAAAATCGCAAAGCCGGAGAAGCGGGCTTCAGTGTTTCCGGCTTTGCGTATCGGTCGGTTTCGGGGTCGGCGTGGAGGGGGCTCGGGCGCCTGAGTAAAGAATGCGTTCGGCCTCGCGGATGCCACCGGCCCGCCGCGCCATGTCAGCCCAGACCGAGATCGGGAAATCGCCGGTGAAGTGCAGATCGCGCTCGATCCTCATGTCAAAGGGCAAGCGGACCGCCTGCATTTCGCCAAGGCTCCAGCTTCCAAGCTCTGGAAATCCCAGATCGGCGAGGCCGAACAGGATGTCACCGTCGCTATCCAATTCGGTGGCAAGCCAGACGCCGCTACCCAACGGATTGAAGAATTTTACCACGGGGATGTGGTCGACATCGCTCTGGCGGCCATTGGCGAGGAGCTGCTCGCGCTGGGTGCTGGTCAGGAGGATCATGCCGCGGCCCTCCGATCCGTCGATGCAGTATCCGCTTCGCCAGTGTCTTCGGCGGGCAGACGTGCCAGGAGCCAATCGGCTGCCTTGCTGGCCTGGGAAGCGGCGCGGACGATGGCGCGGTTGTCCTCGCGCAGCACCTCGAGCCAGGAGCCGATGTAGTCGGCATGGCGTACGGTCGGCACAACGCCGATCGAGGCGCAGCAGAAGGCCGCGTTCATTTCGGCGACCAGCTCCTCGAACGCGTATTTCCTGGTGCCAAAGCGGCCCGACATATCCCGTCCGAGCCGGGAGGCATGGCCCGTGGCGTGCCCCAGCTCGTGCAGGGCTGTCCGGTGCCAGTCGATCGGCTCGAAATAGGCCTGTGGCGGCGGCACCTGAACATAATCGTGCGCTGGAACATAGAAGGCCTGGCTCCCACCGATGCGAAAGTCGATTCCGGTCGCCCGGATCAGCGCCTCGACCCTTGGCTCGATCATGTGGGGCGGCGGTGGCGGCGCCTCGATAGCAACATCCTCGGGCAGACCCTCGCATTGCGCCGCGTTGAACACGGTGAAGCGCTTGAGGAACGGGATGCTGCCAGCTTCCTCCCCCGTCGCCCGGGCGCGGCGCTTTTCTTCCTCCGGCGTGAAGCGGTCGGCATAGACGACGGTCGTGCCGCGCTCGCCTTTCCGGACATTGCCGCCGAGCGACAGGGCCTGGCGGAAAGTCAGCCAATGCTGGGTCGGATAGCCGTATTGAACAACGGCGCCCCAGAGGATCAGAATGTTGATCCCGGAATATTGCCGGGCCGTCGCGGCATTCCTCGGCATCGCGAGCGGTGCCTTCGCCGCCGTGCCCCAGGGCTGGACCCAGGGTAATCGCCCTTGCTCCAGCTCGTTGATGATTTTCGCGGTGATCTCGCCATAGAGATTGGTGCGGGCGCCGCCGTCGCGTGCGGCGCGGTTCTGTCTGGCCATCGGGATTGTCTCCGCGACAGGCGCCGGAAGCCTCTCTCCCGACCTTCAACCCGTCACGGCAAACCCCGTCCGCACTCTCACTCTAGGAGCCGCGGTGGGGCCTAAATGGAGGAGACCCGCCTGAGAAAGCGGTCGCAAACAGCATCAGGCCTGTCCGATCTGCACGCCATGGTCGCCGACGATACGCTGCGGCCAATTTCTGCTGGCCCTTATCGGCACATATCGGCTCCAATCGCATCACCGCACCATGATCAGGAGCTGCAGATGCCATCCGTTAGCGACCGGCCCGTCAAACGTTCGATCCGAAGGAATGAACTGCGAGAAATCGTTCCTCTGGCGGACAGCACCATTTACGAGATGGAGCAGCGCGGAGAATTTCCACGCCGCTTTGCCCTTTCACCCAGATGCGTCGTCTGGGATCTTGCCGAGGTCGAAGCGTGGCTCGAAAGCCGGCGCACGCGGCCAATCCCGCGCGCCAAACACCCCGACGTCACCCAGCGGAAGTTCCGGCCGATCAAAGGACACGGGCAGAGTTAAGGTTGGGCATTTGAGAATCAGGAGCAGTCGAGCGCCCGTCATACCGGTGCCCCACATAACCCTGGTTTGCATCCCGGTGACCGACAACTACGGTGGCAGGCGATAGCTCTGCCTGTTGTGTCAAGCGTCAGGATTTGGGCATCAGGATTACAAGCGAGTCGCTGCAAACGCGCGACGGATTGCGTCCTCACCACTTCCTTCAGCCAACTCGCCACCACGGGCTTGTCCAAGACCTGTCATCAACAGAAGTCTTAGATCATCAAGCTCGGCCTCCTCGCGTTCTAAAAGACACAATCCCGCACGAAGGGCTTCGGATGCATTCTGATATCGCCCTGACGCCACCAGTCGGTCGACCAGGGCAGATTGACTATCGGTGAGCACGAGATTTCTTGTGGCCATGCGAGGCTCCATCGGTTCATTAGCAATATATGCTAATGTCTCTCTGATATCGATCGTACCGGCATCCGCCCAGCGCTGGCCCATCAAAGGGCAGGATCGGGCTCAAGCATAGGCATGGTCGGGGGGAGCAGGGTGACTGGCCGCTTGCGACCTTCCACCCATGCGTCAACGACGTCCGACCACTCCTGGAGCATATGGCGGCGCTGAACCTCGTATTCTGCCTTGTTGTAGACGCCGCGCGAAGATCGCCCGTCCTCGTGGGCAAGGCATTTTTCGATCCAGTCGCTGTTGAAGCCGAGTTCATTTAGCAACGTTGAGCCGGTCCGTCGTAAGTCGTGAACTGTAAACGGCTCCAGCGGCAGCCCCTCCTTCTGCGCCAAATCGACCACCGCGTAGGTGATGCGGTTGAACGTCGCCCGCGACATGGGCGCATCCGCATCATAACGCGAGGGCAGCAGATACCGAGAATTGCCGGCACAGGTCTTGAGCGCGATCATGATGTCGAGCGCCTGTCGGGAAAGGTACACATTGTGCGGCTTGGAGCGCTTCATCCGCTCCTTCGGAATGCTCCAAACCGCGTTCTCGAAGTCCACTTCGTCCCAAACCGCGTCCTGCAGCTCGCTTTTGCGAACCATCGTCAGCAGGAAGAGCTTCATGCCGAGGCGAATGGTCGGCAAAGTTGGGACATGCTCCAATTGCCTGAGCATGATGCGAATCTCTGTCGGTGAAAGCGCACGGTCTCTGGGCCGGAATGCAGCAATCGAAGCTGGGCCGACTTCATCGGCGGGATTGGGCACCTTCTCGCCGTGCAGGATCGCGAAACTGTAGATCTGCTTGAGGATGTCGCGGACGTGGATGGCCGTTGCAGGCGCACCGCGATCGACGATCTTGGCGCAGAGAGCTCTCAGATCATCTGGGGTGATTTCGCGCAGCAGCCGGTTGCGCCAGACGGGCAGCAACTCTCGATCGAAGATCGAGCGCCGCATCGCTCTGGTACTGTCCGCCATCGGAGCCTTGTCCAGCCACTTCTCGCCGAACTGACCGAAGCTCTTGGCCTCTTTCAGGCGGCGCTTCTCGCGCTGTTTTTCAATTGCGGGTGAGCGGCCCTCTCGGACTGCACGCTTGGCGTCCAGACAGAGTTCGCGAGCCCGTGCGAGCGAAATGCCGTCACGTCCGTACCTGCCGAGATAGACGGTCTCGCGGCGACCATTCAGCCGGTAATCCAGGCTGAAGGAGATCAGACCCGTCGGCGCGACACGGACATACATGCCGTCCCTGTCTGACACCTTGTAGACTTTGTCTTTTGGTTTCAGCGCCTTAAGCGCAGCGTCCGTCAACATGTTCGCGCAGCCTCCGAAAAGTACCGTCATGCGGTTTTGGGAGGTTCGTGACGCCTAAATCACTTTATTATCAGCGCCTTACCTTGCAAAAAGTACCGTCACGATCCTCAACTCTTGCGACGGTACTTTCTGAGACGGCCGTGATCAATATGAGCGAGCACCGTCAATCGTGACGGTACTTGTGATTGCTACCCACCGATAGGTTTCGATAGGCAGCGGATCAAAAATTATTTTTAATCAGAGTGTTAGGGGAAAATCTGGCGCATTGTCGGCGGCGTTCGGATGGCCCTGAATCATTCCCACTCGATCGTGCCGGGGGGCTTGCTGGTGTAATCGTAGACCACGCGGTTGATGCCCTGCACTTCGTTCACGATGCGGGTGGCGACGCGGCTGAGGAAAGCGGAATCATAGGGATAGACATCCGCCGTCATCCCATCGGTGCTGGTCACCGCGCGCAGGGCCAGGACGCTGTCGTAAGTGCGGCCATCGCCCATCACGCCCACGGTGCGGACCGGCAGCAGCACGGCAAAGGCCTGCCAGATCGCATCATAGAGGCCCGCATTGCGGATTTCCTCCAGATAGACCGCATCCGCCTTGCGCAGGATGTCGCAGCGTTCCTTCGTCACTTCGCCGGGTATGCGGATGGCCAGACCAGGGCCGGGGAACGGGTGGCGGCCTACGAAAATCTCCGGCAGGCCCAGTTCACGGCCCAGTTCGCGCACCTCGTCCTTGAACAGCTCGCGCAGCGGTTCCACCAGCTTCATGTTCATACGTTCGGGCAGGCCGCCAACGTTGTGGTGGCTCTTGATCGTGACCGAAGGGCCGCCGGTGAAACTGACGCTTTCGATCACGTCGGGATAGAGCGTGCCCTGCGCGAGGAAATCGGCACCGCCTATCTTCTGCGCCTCTTCCTCGAACAGATCGATGAAGGCCTTGCCGATGAACTTGCGCTTGGCCTCCGGATCGGTGACGCCGGCCAGACCGCCGAGGAACATCTCCTCCGCATCCACGTGGACCAACGGGATGTTGTAGTGATCGCGGAACAGGGTGACGACCTGCTCCGCCTCGTTAAGCCGCATCAGGCCATGATCGACGAAAACGCAGGTAAGCTGATCGCCGATCGCTTCGTGAATCAGCACCGCGGCCACGGCGGAATCGACACCGCCAGACAGGCCGCAGATAACCCGCCCGCTGCCGACCTGAGCGCGGATTTCCTCGATCTTGGTCTTGCGGAATTCGGCCATGGTCCAGTCGCCGGAACAACCGCAGACGTGGCGCACGAAGTTGGCCAGCAGCTTCGCGCCGTCAGGCGTATGGACCACTTCCGGATGGAACTGGGTGCCATAATACTTGCGCGCCTCGTCCGCGATCACCGCGAAGGGAGCGCCATCGCTGGTGGCCACGATGCGGAAGCCGGGGGCGAACTTCGTCACCTTGTCCCCATGGCTCATCCACACCTGGTGCCGTTCACCCACCTGCCACAGCCCGTCAAACAGGGCGCAAGGTTCCGTCACGGTCAGGAAGGCGCGACCGAATTCCCCGCCCTCACCCGTCTCATGACCGGGGCGGACTTCACCGCCGAGCTGGTGACTCATGACCTGCTGGCCATAACAGATGCCCAGGATCGGCAGCCCGCTGTCGAACAGCACCTGCGGCGCGCGGGGCGACCCATCTTCCGGCACGCTGGCGGGGGAGCCCGAAAGGATGATTCCCTTCGGCTTCATGCGCGCAAACGCCTCTTCCGCCAGAGTGAACGGCGCGATTTCGGAATAGACACCGGCTTCGCGCACGCGGCGGGCGATCAGCTGGGTGACCTGACTGCCGAAATCGACAATCAGGATAGAGTCGGGGGTATGCAGAGCGTCCATGGCGGAGCGTTAGGTTCGTCCGGCGAGCCTGTCCAGACGCCGCGCCGACGCCATGCAAGGTGGATCGCACAGTGTTGCACCACTGTTAAAAGCATCGTTGCAAAAAGTGCAACATGGGTTGCAGTCTTCGCGTTTGCACAAAATCATGCTGCGCTGCACATAGGCAGGGTAGTTGAGAAAACGTCCTGGGATGGACCCCGAAAGGCGGCCGAAACCGGATGAAAAGGAATTACGCGATGCGCAAATCTGTCGTCACCGTTCTCGCCGCCCTCGCTTTCAGCGCCGCAGCGACCCCCGCCTTCGCCGCCGAAGCGGCTGACCCCATCGAAACCGTTTCGGTCGCCGTGGACTACGCCGATCTGGACATCAACACGCCGACCGGCTCCGCCGCCCTCGACAAGCGGGTCGAAGCTGCTGCCTCGGCCGTCTGCGAAAAGCCCGATATCCGCAATCTGAAGCAGATGGCGGCCTGGGAAGAGTGCAAGGCGAGCGCCAAGTCAGACGCTTTCGAGCAGCTTTCGGTGCTCGAACCCTATGAGAGCCTGGCTCTCGCCAGCCTGTTCTGAGATTTAAGGATTATCCGATGCTGAAGTTCTTCAAGGGCGCGCTCAATGCCTACATCAAGGGCGCTGGCAACTATCCCCTGCCGATGACCTGGGCTTTCTGAGCCAGCCGGCAGAGACGCCGAAAAGACGGCCGCCCCAACGGGCGGCCGTTTTCGTATTCGTTGCTGTGGATTGACGCCGCCGCGGGTTCCTTAACTGGCGCCAAATCCCTATATGCTGGGCATGTCAGAAGCATCCGAAGACACCCCGCGCGCCAACGCCTATGGCGCGGACTCCATCAAAGTCCTCAAAGGTCTGGACGCCGTGCGCAAGCGGCCGGGCATGTATATCGGCGATACCGACGATGGATCCGGCCTGCACCACATGGTGTTCGAGGTGTCGGACAATGCGATCGACGAGGCGCTGGCCGGCCATTGCGACCTGGTGCTGATCGAGTTGAACCCTGACGGTTCCGTTTCTGTAGAGGATAACGGGCGCGGCATCCCGACAGGCATCCATGCCGAGGAAGGCGTTTCCGCCGCCGAAGTGATCATGACCCAGCTCCACGCGGGCGGGAAGTTCGAGAACACCAGCGAAGATAACGCCTACAAGGTTTCGGGCGGCCTGCACGGTGTGGGCGTTTCCGTGGTCAACGCCCTGTCCGAATGGCTGGAACTGACGATCTGGCGCGAAGGCAAGGAACACTGGATGCGGTTCGAACACGGCGATGCCGTGGGCCCGCTGAAAGTTACGGGCGATGCCCCCAAGGTCGAACGCAACGCCGATGACAACGGATACAAGAAGGGCACGCGCGTTACCTTCCTGGCATCCACCGACACGTTCAAGAACGTGACCGAATTCGATTTCGAGAAGCTGGAGCACCGCTATCGCGAGCTGGCGTTCCTCAATTCTGGCGTTCGCATCCTGCTGCGCGACAAGCGGCAGGAAGAAGCGGTGGAGCACGATCTCTATTATGAAGGCGGCATCGCGGCCTTTGTGAAGTTCCTCGACCGCAACAAGCAGGCCCTGATCGCGGAGCCGATTTCCGTTTCGGCGGAGAAGGAAGGCATCGGCATCGATGTCGCGCTGGAATGGAACGACAGTTACTACGAAAACGTCCTGTGCTTCACCAACAACATCCCGCAGCGTGACGGCGGCACCCATCTGGCTGCATTCCGCGCCGCGTTGACCCGCACGCTGAACGGCTATGCCGAACGGTCGGGCCTGCTGAAGAAGGAAAAGGTCTCGCTATCGGGCGAAGACATGCGTGAAGGGCTGACGGCGATCGTCAGCGTGAAGCTGCCCGATCCGAAATTCTCCAGCCAGACCAAGGACAAGCTGGTCAGTTCCGAAGTGCGCCAGCCGCTGGAAAGCCTGATGGGCGAGAAGATGAGCGAGTGGCTGGAGGAGAATCCTTCAGACGCGAAGTCCATCGTCCAGAAAATCGTGGACGCGGCCGCCGCCCGTGAAGCGGCGCGCAAGGCGCGCGAGCTGACCCGGCGTAAGGGCGCGATGGACATCGCCAGCCTGCCGGGCAAGCTGGCCGACTGCCGCGAGCGTGACCCCTCGCTGAGCGAACTGTTCCTGGTCGAGGGGGACAGCGCCGGCGGCAGCGCCAAGAGCGGGCGCGACAGCCAGTATCAGGCGATCCTGCCCCTGCGCGGCAAGATCCTGAATGTGGAGCGCGCGCGGTTCGACCGGATCATCAGCAGCAAGGAAGTCGGCACGCTGATCCAGGCGATGGGCACCGGCATCCGTGACGAGTTCAATCTGGAAAAGCTGCGTTACCACAAGATCGTCATCATGACGGACGCCGACGTCGACGGCGCGCATATCCGCACCCTGCTGCTGACGTTCTTCCACCGGCAGATGCCCGACATCATCCGCGCCGGACACCTCTTCATCGCCCAGCCGCCGCTGTTCAAGGTGAGCAAGGGCCGCAGCGAAGTCTACCTGAAGGATCAGGCCGCGCTGGACCGCTATCTGGTGGAAGCGGGCCTGCAAGGGCGCGTGCTGGAAGCGCCGGGCGGCGCGCGCGGCGGGGCGGACCTTTCCGCGCTGGTCGAACATGCGCTGCGGATGAAGGCGCTGATGGGCTTCGTGCCGCGCAAGTACGACCACGCCGTGATCGAGGCGATGGCGCTGGCCGGTGCGCTCGATCCCGAACTGGCGGGCGCACAACGTGCAGCGGCATTGGTGCGCGCTGCCGCCCATCTGCAAATGGGCGATGGGGAAGCCACATGGTCCGGCCGGCTGCTGGAAGACGGCACGATCCGCTTCGACCGCCTGTGGCGCGGCGTGACCGACGCCCACCTGATCGAAGGATCGTTCATCGGCAGTGCGGAATCGCGCAAGCTGCACCGGCTGACACAGGAAATGGCCGAAGCCTATACCGCACCCGCGCGCCTGACCAAGGCGGGCACGGAAGCCGAGCCAGAGCCCGAACCTGTGGCGGAAGACACCGGCAACGAGGAAACCGCCGCGCCAGTATCCGTGGACGGCGCCATCACCCGGCCGAGCCAGCTTCTGGACGCAGTGCTGGCCACGGGCCGCAAGGGCCTGTCCATCAGCCGCTACAAGGGTCTGGGCGAAATGAACGCCGAACAGCTGTGGGAAACCACGCTGGATCCGGACAACCGCGTGTTGCTGCAAGTGAAGGTGGAAGACGCCGACGTAACGGACGAAATCTTCACCCGTCTGATGGGTGACGTGGTGGAACCCCGCCGCGACTTCATCCAGCAAAACGCGCTGAACGTGGCCAATCTGGACGTTTAACCTTCAATCCTCCCCGGAAACGGGGGGATTGGCGTTCTCGCTCACATCCTGAACACGCCGAACCTCGGCACCTCGGCAATCGGTGCTTCCAAACACGTGCCTAGCGCCAGGCGCAGCACATCGCGTGTCTGCGCGGGGTCGATCACGCCGTCGTCCCACAGGCGGGCGGTGGCGTAGTAGGGGTTGCCTTCGGTCTCATACTTCTCGCGGATCGGGGCTTTGAAGGCTTCGGCTTCTTCTGGCGTCCAGTTTTCCGCGTCGCGGTGGACGGTGGCGAGAACGCTGGCGGCCTGTTCACCGCCCATCACGCTGATGCGGGCGTTGGGCCAGGTGAACAGAAAGCGCGGCGAATAGGCGCGGCCGCACATGCCGTAGTTTCCGGCGCCGAAGCTGCCGCCGATGACCACGGTAATCTTCGGCACTTGCGCGGTGGCCACTGCTGTCACCAGCTTGGCGCCGTGGCGGGCGATGCCTTCCGCCTCATACTTGCCGCCGACCATGAAGCCGCTGATGTTTTGCAGGAACAGCAGGGGGATGCCGCGCTGGCACGCGAGTTCGATGAAATGCGCGCCCTTGATCGCGCTTTCCGAGAACAGCACGCCGTTATTGGCGAGGATCGCCACGGGCATGCCCCAGATATGCGCGAAACCGCAGACGAGGGTGGAGCCGTACAGCGCCTTGAATTCCTGAAATTCGCTGCCGTCCACCAGCCGGGCGATGACTTCATGAACGTCGTAGGGGGCGCGGACATCTTCGGGGATGATGGCGTAGAGGTCTTCGGCATCGAACTTTGGCGGGCGCGGTTGGCGCGAGGGGGCATTACCGCCTGAGGGCCCTGCCTGCGCGGGGGAGCAGTGGCTGACGATATCGCGCAGGATCGTCAGGGCGTGCTCGTCATTTTCGGCAAGGTGATCGACGACGCCGGATTTGCGGGCATGGAGATCACCCCCACCTAGGTCTTCCGCGCTGATCTCCTCCCCCGTGGCGGCTTTCACCAAGGGCGGTCCGGCGAGGAAGATGGTGCCCTGATTGCGGACGATCACACTCTCGTCGCTCATGGCCGGGACATAGGCGCCGCCTGCGGTGCAGCTTCCCATGACGCAGGCGATCTGGGGGATTTGCAGCGCGCTCATCCGTGCCTGATTGAAGAAGATGCGGCCGAAGTGGTCGCGATCGGGAAATACGTCCGCCTGATGCGGCAGATTGGCTCCGCCGCTATCCACCAGATAGAGGCACGGCAGGCGGTTCTCCTGCGCGATTTCCTGCGCCCGCAGATGCTTCTTCACCGTCAGCGGATAATAAGTGCCGCCCTTCACCGTGGCGTCGTTGGCCACGATCATGCACTGCCGCCCGGACACCCGGCCAATCCCGGCGATCAGGCCGGCACCGGGCACCTCGTCATCATAAAGGCCATTGGCCGCCAGTTGCCCGATTTCGAGAAAGGGGGAGCCGGGATCGAGCAGGCGTTCCACCCTGTCGCGAGGCAGCAACTTGCCGCGCGCGACGTGGCGATCCCGGCTTCCCTCTGGCCCGCCGAGCGCTGCGGCGGCCACCCTTTCACGCAGTTCCTGCGCCAGCGCCCGATTATGTGCCGAACGGGCGCGAGCCTCGGCCCCCTCCAGATCGATCGAGCTGGAGAGGGCCGGGCCGCTCATTACTTTGCGAGATGCCCGGCCATGAACGGCAGCACGATTTCGCTGAACCGCTGGCCGATCTTGTCGGTATGGGTGCCTTCATAGACCGCCCATTCATGCGCCACGCCGAACTTCTGCAATTCTTCGTGCATCATCGTATCGTCGCGGATCAGGCCATCCTTGTCACCCACATCCGAACCGATGGCCTTGAAGCTCTTCAACGCATCGACATGGCTGGCGACCAGCGCCAGCGGTGAGTTGGCGGCCCATTGCGCGATCACGAACTGATCGACCTTGCCGTCCTTCAGCGGAAAATCGACGTAGTAGGGCGGGTTGTTGGGGTTTGGCGCCCATGCCACGGCCGAAGCGAGGCCCGCGCGCATGCCGAAGCCGGCCTTGTCCACGTCGGCATAGGGCACATTGGCCATCGCCGTTGCCGATTCCACCGTTTCGGTGCGCGGGCTGACGCAGCAGGCGCTCTGCGCCCAGATCGCCGCATAGACTTCCGGATAGCGCATCGCGATGCGCCAGGTGCCGTATCCGCCCATCGAATGGCCGACGAGTCCGCGCCCGTCGCGGCTGGCGATGGTGCGATATTTGCCGTCGATGTAGGCGACCAGATCCTTTGCGATGAAGGTCTGGAAATCGCCGGTGGTGACGGAATTGGAATACATGCTGCCGCCCATCTTCGTCAGCGTATCGGGCACGACGACGATGAATTCGCGGCCCTGCGCGGCATTGGCGGCAACCGCTTCCGGCACTTTCATGAAATTGTAGAAGTTGCGCCCGTCGATCGAGAACCCGTGCAGGTAATAGATCACCGGATAACGCTTGTTCGGGTTGCTGGCATAGCTGGGCGGCAGCACGACCATCGCCGAACGTTCGGCGGAATTGCCTTCCAGATTGCCCGCCACCGCGGCGCTGTGGACCTTCACTTCTTCCACCGTGATCCCGTTCGGCACGGCGGCCGGGGGTGCGGTGATGTTCTGCGCCTGCGCGGACGCGACGGTGAGCGTCATCAGCGCGAGAACGCCGGCAGCCCATTTCGTCAGTTTCATACCAGTCTCTCCAAGGTCCAGCTCCCCGGACGGGGCTGCATCAGGCAATAGTTCATTGCAATAATTATTTCCCAGTGCAGCCATCCATCCCGCTTATTTGGCGAGATGCTTTCCGAAGAAAGGCAGCAGGTCAGACCGTACGCGGGCCGCGACACGGTTGCCGTGATCACCTTCAAACACTTCCCAATCATGAGTGACGCCGAAGCGATTCAGTTCGTTATGCATCGCGGTATCGTCGGCCAGCAGGAAATCCTTGTCGCCAACGTCGATGCCGATGGCCGTCATGGCCTTGAGCTGGGGCACGCTCTGCGACAGCAGGACCAGCGGCGAATTGGCGTGCAGGCGCGCGGTGATGACAGGGCTGAGCTTGCCGTCCTTTTCATCCACCGCGATGAAGTTGGGCGGGTTGTTGGGATCGGGCGCCCATGCAGCCAGCGAGGCCGCGGCGGCGGCAGCGCCGAAATCAGCCGCTTCGATCTGCTCGGGCGTCATGGATGCCGCGCCCCGCGCCTGTTCCAGCGTGATGGCAGAGGGGGAGAGGCAGCACGGCGCCATCGCGTACATGCTGGAATAGATGCCCGGATACTTCATCACGATTTTCAGCGTGCCGTACCCACCCATCGAATGGCCCGACAGGCCGCGGCTCTCCGCCCGGGCGAGAGTGCGGTAGTTGCTGTCGATATGGCTGACGAGATCGCGGGTGACGAAGCCTTCGAAATCGCCGGTGGTCACCGAATTGCTGTACATCGCGCCCTTGAACTTGGTGTGCGCGTCAGGGAGCACGACGATCAGCTCGTTCCCGGCGGCCGCAGCCTCGTCCACAGCCTCCTGAAACTTGACGAGGTTCTCGTAAGCGTCAGCGGTGGCGAAATAGCCGTGCAGGAAATAGACCACCGGATAACGCTTGCTGGCATTGCTGTCATAGCTGGGCGGCAGGAAAACATAGACATCGCGATCAGCGGAGTTGCCTTCCAGATTGCCTTCCAGCGAAGCGCCGTGGACCTTGATCTTCTCCGTCCGCGCCTCTGCCGGAATGGCCGCGAGAGTGGCCAGAGCGGCCGCGCAGGCCAGCAGTTTCTTAAACATCGTCATCCTCTCCCTGAATGTCCCCTTCAGGTGCCGATCAGTTCCCGCCCGATCAGCATCCGCCTTATCTCATTGGTCCCCGCCCCGATGTCGAGCAGTTTTGCATCGCGCAGATAGCGTTCGACCGGCCAGTCGGTCGTATAGCCCGCCCCGCCCAGCGCCTGCACCGCTTCACCCGCGACGCGGAAGGCGTTTTCGCTGGCGAGCAGGATTGCGCCGGCCGCATCGAAGCGCGTGGTCTGCCCCCGGTCACAGGCCCCGGCCACCGCATAGGCATAGGCCCGGGCGGATTGCAGCGCGACATACATGTCCGCCACTTTGGCCTGCATCAGCTGGAACGTGCCGATAGGCCGCCCGAACTGTTCCCGTTCGCGCACATAGGGGATCACGGTATCGAGGCAGGCCTGCATGATGCCCAGTTGCACGCCGGACAGCACCGTGCGCTCGTAATCCAGCCCGCTCATCAGAACTTTCACGCCCTGCCCGACCTGGCCCAGAACATGGCTGTCTGGAACATGGCAGTCGCTGAACACGAGTTCGCTGGTGGGGCTGCCTCGCATGCCCAGCTTGCCGATCTTCTGTGCCGGGGAGAAGCCGGGCATGCCCTTTTCGATCAGGAAGGCGGTGATGCCTTTCGCCCCCCCATCTGGATCGGTCTTGGCATAGACCACCAGCACTTCCGCCTGATGGCCGTTGGTGATCCAGAACTTGCTGCCATTAAGCCGGAAGCCGCCATCCACGCGGTCGGCCCTCAGCTTCATCGACACCACGTCCGACCCGGCGGCCGGTTCGCTCATCGCCAGCGCGCCCACGTGTTCGCCGGAAATCAGGGCGGGAAGGTGCCGATCCTTCTGCTGCGCCGTGCCCCAGCGGGCGATCTGGTTGATGCACAGATTGGAATGCGCGCCATAGCTGAGGCCGACCGATGCGCTGGCGCGGCTTACCTCCTCAATCGCGATGACGTGTTCGACATAGCCGAGGCCCAACCCGCCATCCGCCTCTGCCACGGTAATGCCGTGCAGGCCCAACTCGCCCATTTCCGGCCACAGCTCTCGCGGGAAGCGGTCTTCCCGATCCACCCCTTCCGCCAGCGGGGCAATCCGTTCGTCAGCGAAACGGGCCACCGCTTCGCGAATCATGGCCGCCTGATCGCCCAGGCCGAAATCGAATTCCGGGGTCGCCCGCATCGGATTCTCCTCTTCCCCCGCCCTCTCCACAACAGGCATAGCAAGGGCGTCGCCCGCCGCAACCGGTTACGAATGAAATCGACTCTGGCGGATTTCCTTCCTAACATGCCCGTCTTGGGATAAAGTCACGCCCGGAGGGTTGCCATTGACTGTTGTGCCGAGCGACATCCGGCCTGCCGGGCCACAGCCCAATCCCGCGTCCAGCGAGGACGGGCATGACCAGGTTTTAAGGGCCTACAATTTCGAGACGCTGGAAGGCGATCCCGAACTGGCATCGCTCGTCCGCTTCGCCGCCGATCTTTGTGAAACGCCGATCGCGCTGGTCGGCCTGCTACAACACGATCACTTCCGCTTTCTGGCCCGCATGGGCACCGACGCGCATGAAAGCCCCTACAGCACGTCATTCTGCGCGCATGTAATGGCGCGGCAGGATCGGATGGAAATTCCGGACGCGAGAATGGATCCGCGTTTCGCCGATAATCCGCTGGTCGGGGGGGAGCCGTTCGTACGCTTTTACGCCGGGCAGCCGCTGGTGTCGGAAGAAGGCCTCCCGCTAGGCGCGCTGGCGCTGGCCGATACGAGGCCGCGACCGGGCGGGCTGACCGACCTGCAACGCCAGGGGCTGGAAGTGCTGGCGCAGGCTGTGATGCGACGCCTGCGTTCGCGCCGCCACAGTCTGGCTGCGCAGCGCGAGGCGGGAGAGCGGGAGAGTTCCCTGCGATCCTTGGCGGATTCGATCCCGGCCATTGCCTGGTCGGCCCTGCCCGATGGCAGCTTCGAATATTTCAACAAGCGCATGGTCGATTTCACCGGCCTGCCCGACGATCAGAGTGGCAGCGCCTTCCACCCCGACGATTTCGCCAAGGCCGACAGCGCTTGGCGGCATTCGCTGGCGACCGGTGAAACCTACGAGTTGGAGCACCGCTTCCGCCGTCACGATGGCGAATATCGCTGGATGATCGCGCGCGCCGTGCCCATCCGTGATGCAGAGGGCCGGATCGGGCGCTGGTTCGGCACGGCGGTAGACATTCATGATCTGCACGCCGCCTATGAAGCGCGCGAGTTGCTGGCCCGCGAGCTGTCACACCGGATCAAGAACATCTTCGCCGTGGTTTCCGGCCTCGTGTCCATGTCGGTGCGCAACCGGCCGGAACTGAAGGCGTTTGGCAGCGAACTGACCAGCACAATCCATGCTCTGGGCCGCGCGCATGATTACGTGCGCCGCGATGGGGAACGGCGCAGCACGCTGCATGGCATTCTGGACGATCTGTTCAGGCCCTATGCGATCGGTGAGCGGGCCCGCATCACCGTAAAGGGAGACGACATCGCCATAGCCGCACACGCAGCCACGCCGCTGGCGCTAGTGTTTCACGAGCTGGCGACGAATTCCGCCAAATACGGCGCGCTGGCGACGGAGGATGGCGCGATCGCCGTATCTATAGCCGACAAGGGTGACATGCTTGCTCTGCGCTGGAGCGAGACCGGCGGGCCGAAACCCGATGCAGACCGCATCGAGGGATTTGGATCGCGGCTGGTGGAAATGAGCGTGAAAGGATCGCTTGGCGGCAGTTGGGAACGGCGTTTCGAGAACGACGGGTTGATCTGCGATCTGACGCTTTCGAAGGCGGCGATCTCCCCGCAGGATCAGGGTATCAGCTAAACCCCGCGCCATCGGGCCAGCCCGGCGCGGCGAGGCCCATGACCTTGAACAGCGTGCCCATCTGATCATTGCCTGCCAGCCGGTCCACCGCACGGCCGATGGCATCGCGATGAGCGGGAGCAGCGCGGGCAAGAACCTCCGCCCGTGCCTCCAGCCCCATGGCGCGCAACCATGCGCCCTGCGCAACCGTGCCCATCCACCGCGCACCCGCCGCACCGGCGACTTCCGCCAGCGTTGCGAAATCAACGTGGGCAGTCAGGTCTGCTTCCCCCGGCAGAGCCAGCGGATCGACTTTCTGGTGCGCGCGCACGGCCTGAAGCGTGGATCCTGCGCGTATATGAGCGTGACCATAATCGATCAGCAGCGCGGCCCCGCCTTGCCGCGCCAGACGCATCGCCACTTCCGAGACAACCGCTGCGGAAGCCGGGCTAACCTCGATCAACGTTCCTTCTTCCGCTTCGCGCCGCTCCTCTGGGACGGCAGCGTCCATCGGGCGGGATCCTGCGGCCAGAACGAAGCCACCCGTATCATCCACGGCGACCTCGACCTCGCGCCAGCCGGCCGCGGTCATGACCAGCTGCCGGATGGGCAGCGCGTCAAGAAACTCGTTTGCGGCCAGCAACAGGGGCCGGTCCTGCGGGATATCGGCAAGATCGTCATGGAACCGGGCATTGGGCACCGCCGCCTGCTGAAGCGCCCGTAACGCGGGAGAACCTTCGACCAGATGGACATCCGGTTCCAGCCCGGCGCGCTTCATCGCCCGCAGCGCGTCGCTGGCCAGGGTTCCCCGTCCGGGACCAAGTTCAACATATATGGGCCTGTCGGGCGTGCCCGCGCGGGTCCAGATATCGGCCAGCCACAGGCCAACCAGTTCGCCGAACATCTGGCTGATTTCGGGCGCGGTGATGAAATCGCCCGCCGCACCCAGCGGATCGCGCGACGCGTAATAGCGCGCGTTCGATTCGCCCATGAACTGCGCCAGACTGATCGGCCCGGTGGCGGCGATCAGGCGGCGGAAACTGTCGGCCAGCGAGGGCCCGGTCATGCCGCCGGTGGCGTCGCCTGAGAAGGCGCCTTGGGCGTAGCCCCCAACGGCGGGCGGAGCAGCGCCCAGATGACCAGCGCCACGCCCGCAAGGCTGAGCGGGAGGGAAAGCCACTGGCCCATGCTAAGCCCCGTACTCAGCGCGAATTCTGTCAGCTGTTCGTCCGGCTGACGGAAAAACTCGACCGCGAACCGGCCCAGCGCGATCAGAGCGGTAAACACGCCGACCAGCAATCCGGGGCGGAACCGCGCACGTGTGAGCCAGAACAGCGGCAGCATCACGGCGATAACCAACAGCCCTTCCAGCAGCGCCTCGTAAAGCTGGCTGGGATGGCGGGCCACATCTCCGCCGCCCGGAAATACCATGGCCCACGGAACGTTGCTTTCGACCGCGCGGCCCCACAGTTCCCCATTGATGAAGTTGGCGATGCGGCCGAAAAGCATACCGAAGCCGACATTGACGGCGATATAATCGCATACGCGCACGAAGTTGAGATTCCCGCGCCATGCGACCCAGGCGATCGCCACGGTGACGCCGATCACACCGCCGTGGAAGCTCATCCCCCCGTCCCACAGGCGCAGCAGTTCCCAGGCGACGAACCCGTCGCCGTTGAAGCTGGTGAACAGTTCCGGCTTGTAGAACGCCGCGTAACCTAGCCGTCCGCCGAGAATGATACCCAGGGTACAGTAGAAGAACAGATCGTCGGCATGGCGCTGCGCCATCGGGCTGCCGGGGGCCTGCACCATCTTCGACAGATGCCAATAGCCGAGCAGGATGCCGGCGAGATAGGCCAGCGAATAGAACCGCAGGGTAAAGATGCCGAGATCGATCCCCGGCCGCAGGCCGAGGTCGGCCCAGTGGATCGCCTCTGCCGCGGTTGTCGCCGCGGATTGGGCCAGCATGTCCAACATCGTGCCTTGCGCTCCCTTCCAGACGCGGGGGCTTTGGCACGGAACGCGCGCAACGCAAAGGCTTCGCGGCGATTGCATGGCCGCGCATTGCCCTTATGTGCAGTAAGGTGAGCGCACACGGCATCCCCAATCAACGCGCGGTGATCGATCGCCGCGGTCTGGCATCGGCCATTGCAGAGGTAGTGGCGGAAGACGGCGGCGGGTCGAACGCGCGGCCCCGGATCATCACGCTGGTGCGCGCGGCGCTGGATAACGGGCGGGAAGAGCTGACCCGGCGGCTGGATGCCAAACCCAGCGCGGGGCACGAGATCACGCACGGCCATGCCTTTCTGGTCGATCAGGTCATCCGCGTGTTGCACGACCATGTGATCACCGATGTTTATCCCGCGCCCAACCGGTCCAAGGGCGAACGGCTGACGCTGATCGCCGTGGGCGGTTATGGCCGGGGGGAAATGGCGCCCCATTCAGACGTGGACATCGCCTTCATCACCCCCGGCAAGACGACGCCGTGGTGCGAACAGGTGATAGAGGCGCTGCTTTATTACCTGTGGGATCTGGGTCTGAAAGTGGGCCATTCCAGCCGATCGCTGGACGACATGGTCCGCATGGCCAGAAGCGACCTGACGATCCGCACCGCGCTGCTTGAGGGGCGTTACCTGTGGGGAGATCAGGCGCTTTATGACGAAACCAGCCGGCGGTTCTGGGGTGACGTGGTCCCCGGATCGCAGGCGCAGTTCGTGACGGAGAAGCTGGCCGAACGCGATGCCCGCCACAAACGCATGGGTGACAGCCGCTATGTGGTGGAACCCAATGTGAAGGACGGCAAGGGCGGCCTGCGCGATCTGCAAACGCTCTACTGGATCGGCAAATACATCCACGGTGTGAAAAGCGCCGCCGAACTGGTTGACGTGGGCCTGTTCACGCAGAAGGAATATCGCAGTTTCCGCAGGGCCGAGGGGTTCCTGCTGGCGGTCCGGTGCCATCTGCACACGATCACTAGCCGGGCAGAGGATCGCCTGACCTTCGACCTTCAGCGGGAAGTCGCCCGCCGCATGAAGTTCGCCGACCGGCCCGGCCGCAGCGCGGTCGAACGGTTCATGCAGTACTATTTCCTGCAGGCCCAGCATGTGGGCAACCTGACGGGCGTGTTTCTGGCCCATATCGACGAGGAAATGGGCAAGTCCCGCCGGCCGAGCGGGCTGCTGGCGGGCTTTCGCAGCCGTGCCCGGTTCCACAAGGGCTATCGCGTGCAGGGGGGGCGCATCAGCGCGCCGTCTGACGACTGGTTCGCGCGTGATCCGGTGCGCCTGATCGAAATATTCCAGATCGCCGAGGAAGAAGGTTTCGAGATTCATCCCGAAACCATGCGCATGGCCCGCCGCGACGCCGAACTGATCCGTGCGCCCGTGCGCAACGATCCGCGTGCCAACGAACTGTTCCTGAAACTGCTGACCGGGCGCAACGACTCCGAAATGGTCCTGCGCTGGATGAACGAGGCGGGCGTGTTCGGCCGGTTCGTGCCGGATTTCGGCAAGGTCAACGCGCAGATGCAGTTCGACATGTACCACCACTACACGGTGGACGAACACACCATCCGGGCGATCGGGCTGCTGGCGCGGATAGAGCGCGGCGATCTGAAGGAAGATCATCCGCTGGCGACGGAGATCATTCCCCGGCTGGCCAGCCGCAGGGTGTTGTATGTCGCAACGCTGCTGCATGACATCGCCAAGGGGCGCGGCGGCGACCATTCGGTTCTGGGCGCGGAGATCGCGCTGAAGCTGTGCCCGCGGCTGGGACTGGACGAAGCCGAAACGAAACTGGTGAGCTGGCTGGTACGCTGGCACCTGCTGATGAGCGCCACGGCCTTCAAGCGCGACCTGTCTGACCCCAAGACGATCACGGATTTCGTCGCCGAAGTGCACACGCTGGAGCGGTTGCGCCAGCTTACCGTGCTGACCATCGTGGATATCCGCGCCGTCGGGCCGGGCATCTGGAACAGCTGGAAACGGCAGCTGCTGGGCGATCTATACGAGTTGTCGGAAGAACGCATGCGGCTGGGCCACAAGCGCCGGGGCCGCGAGGAACGGATCGCCGCCAAGCGCGACCGGGTGGCGGAACTGCTGGGCGCCGACACGCATCTGCTGGACGAGCTGAACGACCGCTTCGACGACGCCTACTGGATCGCCGAGCCGGAAGACGTGATCGCAATGAACATCCCGCAATACGCGGCGGCCAAACATCATGGGGATCATCTGTCCATCCGCGCCGAATACTATCCCGCGCGCGGCGCCACGCTGGTCACGGTGATCGGTGACGACCATCCGGGCCTGTTCTTCCGCATCGCCGGGGCGATCCATCTGGCCGGCGGCAACATCATCGACGCCCGCATCCACACCACCCGCGTGGGCAAGGCGGTGGACAATTTCCTGGTGCAGGACCCGGTGGGCAAGCCGTTTCGCGAGGATGGCCAGCTGGACCGGCTGCGCAAGACGATAGAGGATGCGCTGGCCGGCCGTATCGAACTGGTGCCGCAACTGGCCCGCCGCCCGCTGGCCCGCGCCCGTGCCGAGAGTTTCGACGTACATCCGCAGGTGTTCTTCGACAACGAGGCATCAGGCCGCTTCACCGTGATCGAAGTCAACGCGCGTGACCGGCCCGCGCTGCTGAACCGGCTGGCCCACGCACTGTTCGCCAATCAGCTCATGGTCAATTCGGCGCATATCACCCAGTTCGGGGAACGGGTCGTGGATACGTTCTACGTCACCGACCTGCTGGGCGGGAAAGTATCCGGCAAGAACCGGCTGAAGCAGGTGGAAGAGGCGCTGCTGGACGCCGCCGAGGAAACCGAAGAGCAGGTCGCGGCGTAAGCAGGGCAGATCAATAACGCGCCGACGCCAGTTCCGCGCCCTGCGCCAGCGCCGC
Source organism: Croceibacterium sp. (assembly GCA_035555595.1). GTDB lineage: Bacteria > Pseudomonadota > Alphaproteobacteria > Sphingomonadales > Sphingomonadaceae > Croceibacterium_A. The sequence continues at coordinate 30,290 of DATMGK010000107.1, forward strand.
AAGCTTGGCCCAGACCACCTCTGGATCGATGTTGCCGCTGCCCGCGTGGACCGAGAAGCCGCAATCGACCCCGGCCATCACCCGTTCGCGCCCCAGAAGATCGGCATAGCGGCCAATGCGCTGGGCGATCAGTTCCGGATGTTCGACATAGGGTGATTGCGGTTCCACCATGCCGGGGCAGAGGATCTTGTCTTCCGGCAGCGGATTGTCCTGAAAGTACGCGAATTCATGCGCGTGGCGCGGATTGGCGCCTTCCAGCAGCACGACCTGCGGCTTCGCCTGCCACACGATATCGGCAATCTCGTCCAACGCCACATCGCAGGTATGCGGTCCGGGGTAGTTGCCCCAGCAAAGGTGCATCCTGAGTTGATGCACCGGAATGTTGCGCAGCGCATGATTCAGCGCGGCGACATTCATGCCGATGCGCTTGCGGAAATCCTCCAGCGAGAGATGGGTGAATTGCACATGGCGGCCCATCGCCAGATCAGGGCAATCGACCTGCAAGGTGATGCCGGAGGCGGCGATGGTTTCGTATTCGTGGCGCAACGCCTCTGCCAGCGCGAAGACGTATTCCTCATCACTGGCGTAATGCTGATTGGGGAAGAACAGCGCTGTCACACCGGGGCTGGCGGCGGACATGAAGGTTTCACCGCCATCCGCCAGACGGCGCAAGCGTTCCGCATCCTGTCGCGGGGCATCCATGTCGATCACCGCGATCGGCGCGGTGCAGGCAGGCGCCCTGCGCCGCGCGCGGCCCGCATCACCGAACACGCGCGTCTTCGCGCCGGGGAATCGTTCCAGATCCTCGAACTCGTATTGCCCGGCCTCTCCATCGAAGCCTGACAGGCGATGCCGGATGTAAGTGGCATAGCTGGGCTTCGACATCTCGCCATCGCCGATCACAGTGATACCGGCCTGCTTCTGCCGTTCGATGACGTAAGCCGTGGCGCGCTCTATCGCGCCATCCAGTGCGGCCTGCTCCACCCGTTCCCCGCCCTCGCGCGCGAACATCAGCGCCAGCAAGTCGTCAGGGCGCGGCAGGCTGCCAGTATGCGTGGTTTTGAAGCTGCTCACGAAGGGACGGATCAGGCCGCTTCGACGTGGCGGAAACCGTTGTTGGTGGTGTGATCGCCCGCCAGCCACCGCGCCAGTTCGGCATGGGCGTTGGCACGGCGCTCTGCATCGCCAGCCGAAGCGCGCGGGTCGTCGCAGGTGAACTCCACAATCATGCCGTTCGGATCTTCCACATAGACCGATCGGCAATAACCGTGTTCCAGCGTGTAGGTCTGCGGCGGCTGCAAACCGGCTCGCTGAATGCGCGCCTCAAGCTCTGCCTGCGTCGCTTCATCCACGTTCAACGCGATATGGCGGAACGGGGAGGGGGCCAGATCGGGATCGAACATCGCCTGATCTTCCGCATCGGCGAACTGGAAGAAAGCCAGCGCGCTGCCATCGCCCAGTTCGAAGAAACAGTGACAATAAGTCCGATCCTTGCCGAACAGAAAATCGGTTTCGCACCATGTCGCCGCGAGCGGGATGCCGAGAATGTCTTCGTAGAAGTGACGCGTCGCTTCCAGATCTTTGGTCACATAGGCCGTGTGATGCAGCCGGCTGGGCAGTTGGGTCATTGCATCGTCTCCCGACACGGGCAGCTGTTTTTCCGTCCCGCTTTATTGGCAATGTAACAAATGGAGGGGCGGGCGCAATTCATTCACCGCATCCTGAAGCTCCTTACCTCCTCCCCAGCAATTCTTCATTGGCATCGCCCAGTTCGGGCGGGGGGACGACGCTATGCGCGATCTCTCCATCGAAGCGCACCGGGAAACGCACGGTGCGGAATTTGCCCCGCGCACCCTCCCCCTCGACCACAAGGCGGTGATGCGCGGCAAGTTCACCCTCCACCACCTCCCCGCTTGAATAGACCGGCGAATGGGGCACCTCCACCGTGGCCAGCCGGTCCTCCCAATAGCTGCGCGGATGGCGCGAGAAGATCGGGGCGAGGAAAGCCACAACCTGTTCGTAATTGGCGATGCGCGCAGGGCGGCTTTCGAATTCGGGGCGCGCCAGCATGTCCGGTTCACCCACCGCCTGCGCCAGATTCTCCCAGAACTTGGGCGGCGAAGACATGTGCAGCGCGATCCACCCGCCATCCTGGCACTGGAACACATAGCTCTGGCTGACATGCGGGCGGGAACTGGGCCCCATCACTTCGCCCTGCGACAGGTAATGGGTGAAATCGTCGAGGTTGAAGTGGCTCATCGCTTCGAACATCGACGTTTCGACCAGGCGCCCCTTGCCCGTCCTCTCCCGCTCGTAAAGCGCGGCCAGCACGCCATAGGCGGCATAGAAACCCGTCACCGCATCGCCGATGGCGGGGCCGACCACGCGCGGGTTGGCCGGGTTGACCAGCAGGCGCAGAAACCCGGTGCTGGCCTGCGCCACGGTGTCGAACGCCGGGCGGTCCTTCCACGGCCCGTCGTTACCGAAACCGGAAATGCCGCAATAGATCAGGCGCGGATTGATCGACCGCAGCCGTTCCGCCCCCACGCCCAGCCGATCGGCCACACCGGGGCGGAAATTCTGGATGAACACATCCGCCGTCTTCACCAGTTCATCGAACGCGGCGAGGTCTTCGGCTTGCTTTGTGTTCAGCTCGATCGATTTCTTGTTGCGGTTGTAGGTCTGGTAATGGGGCGAATAGAGATCGCCCTTGAAGGCGCGGAACGGATCGCCGGTGCCCGGCATCTCCACCTTGATCACTTCCGCCCCCAGATCCGCCAGCAGCATCCCCGCCGCAGGGCCAGTGATGAAAGTGCCCATGTCCAGCACCCGGATGCCTGAAAGCGGCCGCGCCATTCTTCTCTCCCATTCCCATCCATCGGGCTATAACGCGGGCACACGTTCGACAAGGAGCCATTCATGCGCATCGGCAAGCAGGACGCGCCCTATTCCGCCATCTGCACGTCGGATGCCGACAGCATCACCGTGCGCGGGCATGACCTGACGGGCGAGATCGTCGGCAAGCTGGATTTCACCAGCTACTTCTGGCTGCTGGTCACGGGGCAGACGCCGAATGAGGACCAGACGTTCTTCATGAACGCCATCCTCTGCTCTCTGGCAGAACACGGCCTGGTGCCGAGCGTAGCCGCCGCGCGCATGACCTATGCCGCCGCGCCAGAGGCGATGCAGGGCGCGGTCGCCGCCGGTCTGCTCGGCTGCGGCAGCGTGGTGTTGGGCAGCGCGGAAGTGGCGGGCCGGTTCTATGCCGAATGCGTGGAGGATATGCGCGCCAATGGCGGCACGGCGGAAGACGCGGCCAAGCGCGGCATCGCCCGTTTGCGCCTGCAAAAGCAGCCGATCCCCGGCTTCGGCCATCCGCAACACAGCGAAGGCGATCCACGCGCGAATCTGCTGCTGAAACTGGCCCGGGAACACGGCGTGGGCGGCCCGCACGTGGCCATGCTCTATGCGATACGCGACGCTCTGCCGGGGGCCATCGGCAAGAGCCTGCCGATCAACGTCAACGGCCCGATCCCCGCGATCCTGCTCGATCTGGGCTGGCCGCTGACGGCGCTGAAAGGCGTGGGCCTGCTATGCCGCACCGCCAGCCTCGTGGCGCACCTGACGGAAGAGGTGGAACGCCCCATCGGCTTCGTCATGAGCGGCGCTGCGGCGGATGCGATCAAGTATGATGGGAGTGCATACTGAAGGGGGAGTTCGTGAACGACCGGAAAATCTGGACGATCGGCGCACGAGAAAATTATTGCATGCTTGCAAAGCACTTCTGATCACAGAAATCCGAAAAATAATTAAGCATGTTTAAATGGTCAATTTGAGCCATGAATGCCGAAATCAAGCTAGCTGGAGGGCCTTTCGCATTTCCAGCTATCTTCGTGCTGGGAGTACTTCCCGCCTTGCCAACCCTCCCTCTCCCCCGCACACTGCGTAACGGGAGAGATAAATGGCCGCTGCGGAGTTCGACTATATCGTCGTCGGCGCGGGTTCGTCTGGTGCGGCGCTGGCGGCGCGGCTGGGGGAGCGTGCTGATCGCACGACTTGCGTGATAGAGGCGGGCGGGGCCGACAGCCATCCGTTCATCCATATCCCGAGCTTCGTGGCCGCCGCGATAGGCCGCAAGGAAACCAACTGGCGCTTTGCCACTGTTCCGCAACCGGGTATGGCCGGGCGCGCGATCCCGGTGCCGCGCGGCAAGGTGATCGGCGGGTCCGGTTCCATCAACGGCATGGTCTATTTCCGCGGGCACCCCACGGATTATGACGATTGGGCGGATATGGGCTGCACCGGCTGGTCCTATGCCGAAGTACTCCCCTATTTCACCCGCACGGAGAATAACGAGGACTATCCGGCCAGCGTGTTCCACGGCCACGGCGGGCCGGTGAACGTGAAGCTGGTAGAGAACCCCAACCGGTTGAACTACGCCTTCATGGATGCGCTGGCATCGCTGCAATTCCCCGCCTGCCCCGATTTCAACGGGCCGGACCCGGAAGGATACGGCAGGCGACAGGGCCTGATCCGCAACGGGCAGCGCGAAACCACGGCCAAGGCCATGCTGCGCCCCGCCATGGCGCGCGGCAACGTGCATGTGCAGACCAACGCGCAAGTGGCGCGGGTGCTGGTGGAAAATGGCCGCGCCATCGGGGTGGAGCTGACCGATGGTCGAGTGATCCGGGCGCGGGCGGAGGTGATCCTTTCCGCCGGGACGGTGCAGACACCGCAAATCCTGCTGCTGAGCGGCATCGGCCCCGGCGCCCATCTTCGCGAAATGGGGGTGGATGTGGTTCACGAGTTGCCGGGCGTGGGCGAAAACTATCACGACCACCCGGCCAGCCCGCTGCACATGGAAACCCGCGACAGCACCAGTTACGGCCTTTCGTGGAAAGTGCTGCCGCGCGATGCGTTTCACCTGTTCCAGTACCTGCTGACCCGCAAAGGGCCTCTGGCGGGCAATGTGTTCGAAAGCGTGGCCTTCCTGCGTACCGACCCTTCGCTGGATCGGCCGGACGTGCAGTTCGTGTTCCAGCCGGCCAAGCGGCTGACCAATCCGAATATCCCGTTTCCGCTGGGCCACGGCTACGCAATCAGCCCGGTGGCGCTCTATCCCAAGAGCCGCGGCACGGTGCGGCTGTCGAGCGCGGACCCCGCTGCCGCCCCACTGATCGACCCGCATCTGCTGGAACACCCGGACGACATCCAGCCGCTGATCCGCGCGCTGAAGATCGCCCGCGCCGCCTTCGCCAGCGCGCCCTTTGCTCCATACGAGGGAGTAGAGGTCGCGCCGGGGCGGGATGTAGTCAGTGAAGAGGCGCTGGACGCCTATATCCGCCAGACCGGCTATACCGTGCATCACCCGGTCGGCACCTGCCGCATGGGCAATGCAAAGGATGCCACCACCGTGGCCGATCCCGAATTGCGCGTGAAGGGCATAGCGGGACTGCGCGTGGCGGATGCAAGCGTGATGCCCAGCGTGATCGGCGGCAATACCAATGCGCCCTGCGTGATGATCGGTGAACGCGCGGCGGACTTCATCCTGAACAAGCCACCGCTGCCCGCAGCCGAACTGCCACCGGACAGCGTAGCCAGATACAAGACGGCCAGAAGGAGTCGCCAAAGAGCGGCCTGAGGCCAAGGGGAGAGGAAATGGCCAAGGAACACATGAAGTCCTGGCAAGTGGGCGATGTCACTGTGACCCGCATTGTGGAGCTGTGGGATTTTCAGGACGACATCCGCATGACCATGCCGGATGCGACGGAGGAGGAAGTTCTCGCCCTGCAATGGCTGCACCCGCACTACGCCACCAGCGACGGGCGGCAGCGGCTGAACTTTCAGGGTTTCGTGGTGCAGACGCCAGATCATAACATCGTGGTCGATTCCTGCATCGGCGCGGGGCGGCAGCGCGATTTCGACGTGTTCTGCGATTTGCCGGAGGGGTTCCTCGAAGACCTCGAATCCCTTGGCCTTTCGCGCGGGGATATCGACACGGTGATGTGTACCCATCTGCACTTCGACCATGTCGGATGGAACACTTACAAGGATCCGGCCAGCGGCGAATACCGGCCCACATTTCCCAACGCCCGCTACCTGTTCGGGCGCACGGAATATGACGCGTGGCAGACCGTGATCCGCCATGACGGGCATCACACAGACACTCATCTGGTCGAATGTGTCGACCCTATCGTGGCGCTGGGCATGGCCGATTTCATCGAGACCGATCATGTCATCGCCGATGGCATCTGGTGCGAACCGAGCCATGGACACACGCCGGGGCACGTCCATGTGCGGATCAGCTCTCAGGGTCAGGAAGCCGTCATCACCGGCGACCTGATGCACCATCCGATGCAATGCGCGATGCCCGGTCGTACGGCCACTTTCGACATGGACAAGGATGCCGGACGCGCCACACGCGTGGGCTTCGTGGAGAAATACGCCGACAGCGGGGTCCTGGTTATCGGCGCGCATTTCGCCGATCCCACCGCCGGGCACATGGTGCGCGATGCGGCGGGCGAAGTGTGGTTCCGGGGGCTGGGGCTATGAGCCGGCCGATCCCCGAATATCCGATCGACATCTTCACGCCCGATGCGGTGATCGATGCGCGGGAGGTGGACGATACCCTGCGCGAATTCGCGCCCGTGGTGCGGCTGGCGGACGGCACGCACATGCTAGGCCGGCATGAACATGTCAGCGCCGGCCTGCTGGATTGGAAGGCATTTTCCAGCACCAGCCGCCCATGGCACGACCCCAGCTCTCCACGGCCGGAAATCCTGCTGACCGACGATCCGCCGCGGCACACGACGGTGCGCAAGGTGATCGCCGACGCGCTCAGCCCGCGCGCACTGGAACGCATCCGCGACATCTTTGAAGCACGCGCGGCGGAACTGCTGGCCAGTCTGCGCGAACGGGCTGGCGAGCCGGTGGATGCCGTAGGGGAAGTGACGCAGGCCTACGTCTTCCGCGTGTTGCCCGACATCCTCGGTCTGCCGGGAGAAGGGCGTGAGCACATGCACGGCTTCTCCGAAATGGTCTGGGCCACGATGGGGCCGCCGGGCGATTTGTTCGATCAGGCGATGAGCCACGATTTTTCCGCCGTGGTGAACTGGCTGGAAACGCAGTGCGAACGCTCCGCGCTCGATCCCGCAGGCATAGGCGAGACAATCTATGCGGCGGCGGACAGCGGGCAGGTGACGGCCGCGGAGGCCAAGCTGCTGTTGCAGACCGTGCTGAGCGCCGGGGCAGACACCACGTTCATCACCATGGCCAATGCCCTGCGCGCATGGGCAATCTATCCGGAAGAATACGCCAGACTGCGCGCGGAACCCAAGAAGCTGCGCGCCGCCTTCGACGAATCTCTGCGCTGGGACAGCCCCAGCCGCATGGCCGGGCGCATCACCACGCGTGAGGTGGAGGTGGGCGACTACGTGATCCCCGCCGGCACGCGCTGCGGCCTGATGTTCGCCGCCGCAAACCGCGATCCGCGCTTCTGGGACAATCCCCACGCCTATCGGCTGGATCGCGATACGAAGCATTCGCTGGGCTGGGGTTACGGCGTGCATGGCTGCGTGGGCCGCACGCTGGCGCAGATGGAGGCGAATGCACTGCTGGGCGCGATCGTGCGCGAGGTGGAAAGCATCGAGCTGGCCGGTGCCTACGAACCGTGGATGACCACGGTGGGACACGGGCCCATCCGCCAGCCTATCAGGTTGAATTTCGTGTGATCGCGCTGCCCCCCTCCCACGATGGGTGGCGCGGCAGCGAATGACCGCACCCGTCACCCGGATCGACGCCATCCGCTACGCCCGGCACGAACGCACGGCAGAGGCGAATTTCGCGCGCCCGGTGGACGACCACGACGTGCCCATGCCGCTCGACTATTTCATCTGGGCGATTCACCGCGACGGGCATCAGCCGGTGATCGTGGACACCGGCTTTGGCGAGGCGGCGGCACTCGCACGCGGGCGGACCATCACCCGGCCGCTGGTAGAGGGGCTGCGCGACGCGGGCATCGATCCCCTGCTGGTGGAGGACGTTATCCTGACCCACCTGCATTACGACCATGCCGGATCGCTGAGCGCATTCCCCAATGCCCGTTTCCATGTGCAGGACGCGGAAATGGCCTTCGCCACCGGCCGCCACATCTGCGACCACGATGTGCGCGCGCCATTCGATGGAGAGCCGGTCGCCCAGCTTGTCCGCAAGCTCTATGCCGATCATGTCGTGTTCCACGATGGCGATGGCGACTTCGCGCCGGGCGTGGCGTTGCGGCTGTGCGGGGGGCACACGGCGGGTCTGCAGGCGGTCGTGTGCGAGACGGCGCGCGGTGCAGTGGTGCTGGCGAGCGATGCCGCACACCTCTACGCCAACATCACACGGCGCATCCCCTTCCCGATCTTCGTGGACGAAGCGGCCTATGGCGCGGCGCAGAGCCGAGTGATGGAACTGGCGGGCGGTTCACTGGATCACGTGGTCCCCGGCCATGACCCGCTGGTTCTGGCCTGCTTCCCCACGGAAAACGACATCGCGCGGGTCGATCTGACCCCGCATACGCCCATTGCGGAGATGATATGACGACGATCGGATTCCTCGGGCTGGGGAGAATGGGCGCGCCAATGGCGGCGAACCTCGTGCCGCATGTCGAACGGCTGCTGGTGCACGACCTTTCGCCCGCTGCCGTCGATGCGCTGCTGGCGAAAGGCGCGGAAGCGGCGGGTTCGGCAGAGGCACTGGGCGCAGAGTGCGAGATCGTATTCCTCAGCCTGCCGACGCCGCCCATCGTGCGCGCGGCGGTGGATCAGGTGATCGCGGGTGGCAGCCCCCGCTTCATCTGCGACCTTTCCACCTCTGGCCCGGCGCTGGCGCAGGAACTGCACCGGCTGCTGGACCCGCGCGGTGTCGCCAGCTTCGACGCGCCGGTTTCAGGCGGCATTCGCGGGGCGGAGCAGGGCACGCTGGCGATTATGGCGGGCGGGCCTGAGGCGCTGTGGCCCGAACTGGAGCCGCTGCTGAGCCATATCGGCAAGCCGTTCTATCTGGGGGAAACGCCCGGCGCTGGGCAGGTGGCGAAGCTGGCCAACAACCTCCTCAGTCTGGCCGCGATCGCCACCACGGCCGAGGCGATGACGCTGGCGATCAGGGGCGGACTGGACCCGGCGCGTATGATCGAGGTGCTGAACGCAGGCACCGGCGCCAATTCCGCCACCCGCGACAAGTGGCCGCGCGCGGTTCTGCCGCGCACGTTCGATTTCGGCTTTTCCGCGCAGCTAAGCCTGAAGGACACCCGCCTTGCGCTGGATGAAGCGCGCGCGATGGGCGTGCCGCTGCCCACCGGGGAACGGCTGGCCGCGCTGCTGGATCGCACGCTGGCCACCTATGGCGACGATGCGGATTTCACCGCGATGGCCAAAGTGGTGGAAGCGGACGCGGGCCTCGATCCGGAACGCGCCGCGTGAACACAGCGGGCGGCGCCCATGTGCCTGGCAGCGCGCCCGCACGTTATCAGGCGCTGCTCGTCACCCTGCTGTGCATCAACTTCGGCATCCTGTTCTTTGACCGGAACGCGCTCAATTTCCTGATGCCTTATGTCCAGCCCGATCTTGGGCTGAGCTATACGCAAGTGGGCCTGCTCGGCTCTGCCCTGTCGTTCACCTGGGCAATCGCGGCGATCTTCGTCGGCTGGCTTTCCGACAAGGCGGGCAAGCGCAAGATCATCATCGTCATTTCGACGGTAGCTTTTGCCCTGTGTTCGGTGCTGTCTGGCCTTGCGGGCAGTTTCCTGATGCTGCTGGCCGCGCGCCTGATCATGGGGCTGAGCGAAGGCGGTGTAATGCCGCTGAGCCATGCGATGGTCGCCAGCGAGGTGGCGCCGGAGCGGCGCGGGATCGCCATGGGTATCACCCAGAACCTCGGTTCCAGCCTGCTGGGTTCCACGCTGGCGCCGCTGATACTGGTGCCGATCGCGACGACGTGGGGCCTTGGCTGGCGCAACGCCTTCTACATCGCGGCGATTCCGGGGCTGATTTCCGCCCTGCTGATCTGGCTGCTGGTGGTAGAGCGCAAGCTGCCCCCGCCCGCCCCGCGTGCGAAGGGCGAACGCGCGCCCGTGGCGGAGCTGCTGGGCAACCGCAACGTGCTGGTCTGCATGTTCATCGCCGTGGTGCTGGTGGCCTATCTGGTGGTGACGTGGGCCTTCATGCCGCTGGTGCTGGTGCAATTGCGCGGCATCGGAGACGTCACCGCCGCCAGCCTGATGGCGGTGCTGGGCGTGGCCAGTGCCGTTTGCAGTTTCCTGATCCCATGGCTGTCCGATCTGTTCGGCCGCCGCCCGGTAATGGCCGGGTTTACCTTCATGGGTGTGATCCTGCCGCTGGGCGCGCTGTGGTTTGATGGCAGCGCCTTTGTGCTGGGTGCGATCTTCTTCGTCGGCTGGATGTTCAACGGCATCTTCCCGATGTTTATGGCCACCGTGCCGGTGGAAAGCGTGAAGCCGCATCAGGCGGCCACCGCGATGGGCCTGATCATGGGCGTGGGGGAGATACTGGGCGGCGTGCTGGCCCCCTCGCTGGCAGGCAACCTGTCCGACCGATACGGATTGCAGGCGGTCTGCTGGCTGCTGGTCGCGCTGGCACTGATCGGCGGCACGGCCGCACTGTTCCTGCGCGAAACCGCGCCGCGCATCCTTGCACGGCAAACCGCAACGGCTTGAAAGGGGAAAACGCGATGGCACGCATTCCGGTGGCGGACGAACTGGCGATCCGCGAATTGATGTCCCGCTATTACCGCGCGCTGGATGTTGGCGATACCGAGGGATACCTCGATTGCTACACCCCCGATGGCGAAGCGATAGAGGAAGGCGACAACGGGATTGAAGTCCGCAAGGGGCGCGAGGAAATCCGCAAGCTGGTGCTGCGGTTCCACGAACGGCCGGACTTTCCCGGGCACCAGCACCTGTTTTCCAACGCCATCTTCGACCCCGATCCCGATGCGCCTGGGGAACAGTGGATCGTGCGCACTTACGCCTGGGCCACGATCAACCGCCCGCCGGAACCGCCCCACCTGCACTGGTGCGGCCATGTCCGCGACGTGGTGGCGAAAGTGGGGGACGAGTGGAAAATCGCCCGCAAGGAAATCATGGGCTGGACGGGCGAGGTGCTGTCACGGTTCGAGCGCAAGCACTGAGGCCGGAAAGCCACACCGTGAAACGCGACGTGTGCCGGCCCCTTTCAACCGGCCGCGCCCGCCCCAATTGTTGCTGATCCACAAAGGGGCAGGGCCTTGCGGGAGATCGGCGATGAAATGGTGGGGATATGCGCTTTGCATCATGGGGGTGATTGCCAGCCTGCCGCTGTCGATAGCGTTTTCCAAAACAGTCACACGCAAGGGTGACGCTGCCGGAGTGACCATGATGGTCGGGCTGGCGCTGATCACCGTGACCGATCCGAAAACCGCCGTCGCGCTGGAGCAGATCGACAAGCGCCGCGAACTGGGCGACGTGGAACAGGATGCGGAAGGTGACGGGGACGGTGGGGAGCGGATCGTCTAGATGTCGTTCCGGATCGTCGCCAGCGCGCCGCCGTCAATCTCCCACTTCGCGCCGTTGACGTAGCTTGCCTCGTCACTCAGCAGGAAGCTGACCACGTCGCCAACCTCGCGCGGCTGGCCCACGCGGTTGAGCGTGGCGGTCTGGCCCAGCTTGTCCATTCCGGCCTGCACATCGCCATCGAACATCTGTTCCAGCATGCCGACCAGCAGCGGGGTTTCGATCACGCCCGGCATCACGCAGTTCACCCGCACGCCCTTCTGCGCCACTTCGCTGGCCGCCGTGCGCGTCAGCCCGACCGCGCCGTGCTTGGCCGCGTTATAGGCGCAGGCACCCGCAAGGCCGCGTTCCGATCCGATCGAGGCGGTGTTGACCACCGCGCCCCTGCCCGCCGCGACCATGTGCGGCAGCACGAAACGCAGGCCCAGGAACATGGAGCGCAGGTTGACCCGGATGATCTTGTCGAATTCCGCCACTTCGTATTCGTGCGTGGGGGCAAGGTTGCCTTCGATCCCGGCATTGTTGAAGAAGCCGTCGATGCGGCCGAAGGCTGACATCGCGGCCTTCGCATAACCCGCCACGGCTGTTTCATCCGCGCAGTCCGCCACGTGGGCCAGCACGTCATGACCGGCCGCCTGCAATTCGCCGGTGCGCTGCTCCAGCCGTTCCCCATCGATATCGACCATGAGCAGCCGCGCACCTTCACGGGCGAGGATTTCGCATGTGGCGAAGCCGATGGCCCCGGCGGCGCCGGTAACGATTGTCGCGCGATCCTTGTGGCGCATCATTTCCCTCCCTTGCGAAACGGCAGTGTGAGCAGGAACCACACCAGTGACGGGGTCAGCAGTTTCAGGAACGCGCGCGCGTTCTCCGGCGTCAGGCTGGCGCTCATCGGCATGGTGCCGAAGACTTTGCCTTTCAGCACCAGATCGTCCCCTCGCCGTTCGATGGCGGTGACCTGCATCAGTTCGCTCTTGTCGGCGGAATGGATCTTCATGCCACGGCTATCCGGTCGAAATCGAGGCCGAGATCTTCGGCCATGACCATCGCCGTCGCCCGACCGGCCCCGAACACGCCGCCCCCGGGGTGCTGGAACGGGCCGACCAGATAGAGCCGGTCCACGCCCGGCACGCGGTACTGGCCCAGTTCCGGCGTGGGGCGGTGGCTGCCCGATTGATAAGTGGTGGTGGCAATGCCGTGCAGGTCGCCGCGATGGAAACTGGGGCTGGTCCGCTCCATGTCCACCGGGCTGTCGCAGTGATAATCCAGCACGACATCGGGCACATTCTCGATAAAGTCGCCCATGCGCGCGATCATGCTGTCGGCGAATTCGCGTTTCGCTTCGTCCCAGCTCCGCCCATCCGGGCGTTCGTAAGGCACGTAGTCCCACGCGTGGAAGATCGCCTTGCCATCGGGGCAGCGGCTGGGATCATGCTGGGTAAGCTGGCCCACGCCAACCAGCGGGGTGGGGGAGAAACCGCCATAGCGCAGCTCGTCAAACGCGCGGCGCATGTCCTCATAACTGGCGGGCATCAGCTCGTACATCACGGCGGACAGCTCATGCCCGTCCGCGTCTCTGGCCTTGAACCGCAGCGGCGCATCGAGCGCGGCGTGGACGGTGAAGCAGGCCGCAGGCGTGATGTGCGTGCGCTTCGCGTTCTTCGCCACGGTGGCCGGCAGGTCCGCAACCATATCCGGCAGGTTGTGCGGATGGATCGCCCCGATCACGCCCTCCGCCGCCGAAAACCGCTCCCCGGAATCGAGCACGACGCCTGTGGCGCGTCCGCCATCCGTCAACACTTCGCGCACGGGGGCATTGGCGACGACCTTGCCGCCATGATCCTCGATGCAGCGGATCAGCGCGGCGGTGAGGCTACCCGATCCGCCGACCGGCACGCCGAAGCCGAACTTTTCGAGGAAGCCCAGGAATACATAGGCCCCGATCCCAGTTGCCTTCTCGTCCGGGCTGACGAGGTTTTCACCTGCCACGCGCCCGAAATGCGCCTTCACCCGGTCATGTTCGAACAGTTCTTCCATCAGGTCGAACGTGCTGACCTGCGTGGTGCGCCAGATCTCCCGCCCCTCCGGGCTCTGGTCCATCATCGCGGTCTGTGCGCCCAGCGGCATGGGCGGGGAGTAAAGCCCGGCCTGTATCATCGGCAGCCACTGGGCCGCCTGCCGCGACATCTCCCGAAACGTATCCGCATCTTTCGCACTGAAGCGCCGGATCGCTTCCGCCGATCTGGCCGGATCACGATGGAGGGGCAGGGTCGCACCGTCTTCCCACACGCTCATCATCGGCACTTCGGGGAACACATATTGCAGGCCGTATTTCCGCTTCAGTGCCAATTCGTCCGCCAGCAACAGCGGATTGCCGTGGATGAAGATGTGGCTCATCGAATGCTGGTCGTGGTGGAAGCCGGGCCGGGTCAGCTCCCGCGTCACGCAGCCGCCGCCGAACCATTCGTTGCGTTCCAGCACCAGAACCCGCTTGCCCGCCACCGCCAGATAGGCCGCGGCGACCAGCCCGTTGTGGCCCGAACCAATGGCTATGATATCCGCGTCCGCCATCCCCACCCCTTCAGATTATTGCCGACAGCGCCAGATCGCTCAGCTTCTGGCAGCGTTCGATATTGGCAGCCTGCGTCATCACCCCGGCGCTGCACATGGCGAAGCTGACGTCGGCCGCCGGATCGACCCAGAACATCGTGCTGCCCGCGCCATAGTTGCCGTGCGTTTCCGGGCTGGCCAACGTGCCGAACAAGTGGTGGAAGATGCCCGTGCCGCGCACCTGAAAGCCGATGCCCTGATTGGCGGGCGGCACTTCCCATCCGGCGCCTTCGGCGACGCGCTTGTAGAGTTCATTCGGCATCTTGCCGGTGTGGACCTGCCGCGCCAGCCGCAGCACGGCGGGGGACAGGATACGCACGCCGTCCAGTTCCCCTCCATGTCGCAGCATTTCGGCGAAACGATAGAGATCGCCGCTGGTGGACGCGCAGCCGACGTGCGGGGCCTCCACCTCCGGGTCTTCGAACAGCGCGTGGTCGCCGGGCAGATTGCGCGACAGGTGCTGGATCGGCACCGTGCCACGCATGTCCGGCGGGACATGGCGGTCCTTCAGGTCCGCGCGCAGCCCCATGCTGGTGCTGTCCATCCTCAGCGGGGCGAACAAGTCTTCATGCAGCAGCGTGCGATAGTCACGGTGCAGCGGATCGGTGCGGACCAGCGCCGTGCCCATCAGCACGTGATTGACCAGCGGCGAATAATCGCAGCGCGTGCCGGGGGACACCTCGCCGTGGACGTTTTCTATCGATGCTTCGAACAGTTCCGCCAGCCGGTCCAGATACATGCCCGGCTTCGGCGTCCACACGCCGGGCATACCGGCGGTGTGAGTCAGCAGGTGGTAGAACGTCGCATCTTCACGCGGCTGCCCGGTAAACTCCGGCATCACATCGCGCACTTTGGTCGTCAGGGCGAAGCGGCCTTCCTCGATCGCTTTCAGGATCAAGACATTGGTGAACGCCTTGGTGACGGAGAAGATCGAGAAGACGTTGTCGTATCGCAGCGGTTTCTCCCCCGCCGCGTCCTGCGCGCCCAGCGCCTCTGCAAACACAACCTCGCCGCCGTGCCCCACGGTCAGCACCGCGCCGAAATAATCACCGCGCGCTATGTCGGCGAGGATCACCTCGCGCAGCTTGTCTAGCCGGGCCTGCCAGACCGTCATCCCGCCGCGATGATGCCGCCATCAATGGCCAGCATCGCTCCGTTGATGAACGCCGCCTCGTCAGACAGCAGGAACGCCACGGCCTTCGCCACATCTTCCGGCGTGCCGTTGCGGCGCAGGGGGATGTTCCTTGCCCGCTGTTCGTACTGTTCCGGCGTTACGAAACCTTCGGTGGCGGGCGTGGGCACGCTGCCCGGCGCAATGGCGTTGACGCGGATGCCGCGCGGGCCAAGCTCCCCCGCCAGAACCTTGGTCATTCCAGCGATGCCGGCCTTGATCGTGGTATAGGCCGCCGTATTCGGCCGCCCGCGATAGGCGACGGGTGATGAGTAATTCAGGATATTGCCCGGCGCATCCGCATCACGGTGGGCAAGGAACGCCTGCACGCCCCAGAACACGCTTTTCAGGCCCGCCGAAAGCATCCGCTCCAGCGTTTCCTCGGTCACATCCTCGATCGGTTCGTAGACAAGGAACGAGGCGTTGTTGATCACCGCGCGCAGCGACCCGGCGTCATAGCGGAACGCCTCCGCCACGCCGAAGTATTCCGACCGGTTGCCCAGATCGCCGCCATAGGCATGGGCCACCCCGCCCGCCGCGCGTATCTCCTCTGCCACCCGGCGCGCACTGGCCACGTCGATATCGGCCACGCCCACCAGCGCGCCCTCGCCCGCCAGATGCTTCGCGATACCTTCCCCCAGCCCGCGACCGGCGCCGGAAATCAGGATCGGCTGGCCTTCGAACCGCCGCATGGCTCAATCCATTCCGAACAGTTTGGCCGTGTAGAGGCTGTCCATGTATTCATGCAGCCGATCGATCTTGCCGTTCGAAACGTGGAACACCCAGGCATAGTCGTTCTCGTAAACCTTGCCGTCCAGCGTGGTGCCGGACGACCAAGATTCCACGCCCACTGTGCCGCCATCGGAAAACAGGTTGGTCACGTGGACCTTGGGATCGCCCGGTTCGAACATGCCGCGCACGGGGGCCAGGAACAGGTCGATGATCGCCATGCCGACATGCTCACCGGCACCGGCGATGTCCTTTACCTTGGGCTGCCAGACGGATTTGTCGTGGAAGAAGCCGCGCAGTGCCTCCAGATCGCCCGATGAAAGCACTTCGAAGAAATCGAGCACCAGTTGTTCGTTGGCGTTCTTTGCCGTGATGGTCATTTCAGTCCTCTCGCTTCATCGCTGGGCGCGGGGATGTTCGGCATCGCGCCGCCCTGATGCAGGACGACGCGGCCATAGCGGCTCTTGAACCGCCACCCTTCCGCCGTTTTCACGTAGTGATCCTCGAACCCGCCGACATAGAGCGCGCCCGCTTCCTGCGGCGGCACGGTGGATGCGTGGCTGGACAACATGGCGAGGTAATTCGTGCCCCGCGCCTCTGTTTCGCTGATGACATCCACCAGCACGTTGGTGACGATATGGCGCACCAGAATCGGCGGCCGGTCGCGGAAAATCGCCTGTACGCGGTCACGCCCGTAGAACGGGTGATCGGGCTGGAACGGGCGGGCAAATTCGCAATCCGGCGTGAACAGATCAGCCAGCGCCGCATGATCGCCGTTGTCCGCATAACGCGCGAACAGCAGCGGCAACCGGCCACACTCCCGTTCGATCAGCAGGCGGGCCAGATCGTCCATCAGTCGAGCTTGCCCTTCGCTTCGTTGTCGATCTCCGCAAAGGCTTCGTTCGCCAGCCGGAAGCTGTCCACCGCCGCCGGGATGCCGCCATAGATGCCGACCTGAAGCAGCACCTCGCGGATTTCCTCCCGCGTCAGGCCGTTGTTGAGCGCGCCGCGAATATGCGCCTTCAACTCATGCCCGCGGTTGAGCACGGCGATCATGGCCAGGTTGATCAGGCTGCGATCACGCCGGGGCAGCCCTTCGCGGCCCCAGTTCCAGCCCCAGCAGTAAGTCGTAACCAGTTCCTGCAAAGGATCGTTGAACGGGCCGGATTTCGCCAGCGCGCGATCGACATAGGCATCGCCCAGCACCTCGCGCCGGATCTTCATGCCCTTGTCGTAAAGTTCCTTGTCCATGGTGATTCCCTAAAGCCTCTGTTGTGTGGCGCGGATCATCCCAGCACCCGGTAAACCGCATCGATCAGCCGCCGTGCACGTGGGCCGTTGTCGCCCACGGCGTGCATCTGGTTGCAGCAATATGAGAAGCCCAGCCGCGCATCGGGATCTCCAAAACCGATCGATCCGCCGAGGCCATGATGGCCGAAGCTGCGGGGGTTCGGGCCCATGTAAACCGCCGCCGGGGTATTCAGCAGCACGCCCAGCGCCTGATGATAGGGCCGGTCCTGCAACAGCTCGATCTGGTTGTGCTGTTCCACGATCATCGCTTCCAGCCGATCCTTCGACAGCAGGGAAACGCCATCCACCTGACCCACCGCCGCGCCATAGATGCGCGCCACGCCGCGCGCGTTGCCGTGGCCCGATCCGCTGGCGATCTCGCACGTGCGCCACACGGGGGAATTCATCGTGGTATGCCACGGCTCTCGCGGGTTCTGGAGGAAGGCGAAGCTGCGCAGCACGGCACCGTCCTGCCACCCCTCTGCCGTGGTCGGCTTGTCCGGCACGGCCTGATCCTTCGCCGCGAACAGGCGCGCGCCGGTGTTGGGCAGCACTTCGGCCACATGGGCCTGCTGCTGTTCGTCCATGCCGCCGATGTAGTATTCCGCGCGCAGCGGTTCGGTGACGTTTTCCTTCAGGAACGGGCCGACGGTCATGCCCGTGACCCGGCGCATGATCTCCCCCAGCAGGAAGCCCTGATTGTGGACGTGATAGGCCGCGCGCGTGCCCGGCTGCCACAGCGGATGCTGCACCTCCAGCGCGCGGATGTAGCCTTCGAAATCGAAGAACCCGCCGGGATACATCGTGTCTTCGGTCAGCACCGGGATCGCCGCCGTATGGTCCAGCACCATGCGCACGGTGATGTCCTGTTTCCCGTTCTGCGCGAATTCCGGCCAGTAATGCGCGATGCGTTCATCGGGATCGACCAGCCCGCGATCGATCAGCATGTTGAAGCAGATTCCGGTGACGCCCTTGGCCACGCTCATCATGCAGACAGTGGTATGGTCATCCCAGTCCACGCTGCGATCGGCCTGCGCCCAGCCGCCCCACAGATCGACCACGGTTTCGCCATTCAGCACTACGCTTGTGGCCGCGCCCAGTTCATCCTCTTCACGGAAATTGGCGATGAAGGCGTCGACCGCCGGGCGGAAGCGTTCGTCATAGCGGCCGCGCAGCGGGAACATGCCGCCGCGCGCTTCGATACTCTCGTTCAGGTCAACCTGAGCCAAGCGTCTCTCCCATTTGTGCCGAGCCTTTGCGACTCTGGCATGTGTCATTGCTAAGGGAGCGCGGGCCCGCGCGAAAGCCCTTTGCGTGCTAACTTTCCGCTGCGCCCAGAAAGGCGATCGTCCGCAGCTCTATGCTCTGGCGCGGCGCGGCATCGCTTGGCGTGTCCGGCGGTTCGAAGGCGCTGTGGGCGGTGAACTGCACCGCGTCCGGATCGCTGTCGAACAGCCGGAAGGCCAGCACCTCGTGCGGCTCCATGCGCGGCACCCAGTACCAGCGATGATCCGGCCGCCACGCCAGGTTGAAGCCCCACAGGGAACGGCGGCCGAAATCGCCGAGGCCGCCCACCACTTCACTGTCGAACAGGTCTTCCCGCCGCACGGTGCTGGCGTCGCACACCGCCAGCGGCGCGCTTTCGACTGTGACAATAGGCCGCCAGACGTTAATCAGCATGTGCCGCCCGGCCAGCCGCCGCTCCGCCTCTTCAGCGGGCAGCAGGTCGCGGGCGAAATCGGCCACGGTGCGCGCGCCGTAATCCACATGCGCGCCGTGCGCGGGCTGGTTATGGCCATGCGCTCCGCCGGCATTGGTGCGGATCATCGGGCCAAAACTGACCACCCTGTCCGCCCCCGTCAGCCGCTGCACCAGCGCCTCCGTTTCGCGGCAGTAACGGGCCAGTTCGGCCTGATCCGTGAAATCGGCCACATCCGCGGGCTGATCCACCAGTACGAAGCCATTGCGGTCGAACGCCAGTTGATCGGCGATCGGCCGCACGTCGTGGAACGTCACCTCGCGCTCATCCACCGGCCAATAACTCTTTGCGCGGTCGCCGGGGTGGAACGTGGCCTTCTCGCCCCGCACCACGTATTTCATCGCGGCCCGCACATCGGCCATTACCCGGCCACCCCCAACAGAAACCGCCGCAGCACATCCACGGCGGCGGGAAATTCATCGAGCAGCAGGTGGGAACCGCCCGGAATCACCGCCAGTTCGGCATCGGGCAGAACATCCTGCCAATCACGCGCGTAGCCAAGGGGCACAATGCGATCCGCATCGCCCCACAGCAGCAGCGCGGGCCGGTCGAACCCCTTCAGGCCGTTCCGCAGCGCCTTATCCGTTACCGCCAGATCCTCTCGCGAAGCGAAGGCGGCGGCGCTTTCGCGCCCCCGCAACGCGGCCCATTCGGCAGAGGGCTCGGCAGGCCAGAACGGCGCGACCCACAGCGGATCGGCCACGAACATCGCCGGTATGTCCTGCGGCGCGACGCCCGCGAAATCGGGAATTGATGCGTGTTCCGACAGCAGCCCCGCCGGTGAAACCAGCGCCAGCCGGTCGATGTCTCCGGGATTGGCGGCGGCATAGCGCGCGGCGATGTGTCCGCCCATCGAAGCCCCGGCCAGATGGAACGTATCCAGCCCCAGCGCGGGGAACAGCAGCTCGTAATGCGCCACATAGTCGCCCACACCGATGAACGGCGCATCCGCGCTTTCGCCGAAGTTCGGGTGATAGGGGCAATAGATGCGGAACTGGTCCGCCAGCGGCCGCGCCCATTCAAACCCGTGGAAGGTGCCGCCGCCGTGGAAATAGACCAGCGGTTCACCCTGCCCGATGGCATAAGTGACTGTCTCCACGCCCTCGACGCGGTGGACGATGCGATCGAACCCTTCGGTGCTGTATGCCCACCCGCTCATGCGCCCGGTACCTCCACCGGCATGGCCGCGCCTTTTATCAGATGGGCAAGGGAAGATGCCCGCACTTCCGCTCCGCCCTTCTCCGCCTGGGCGAACATGTCCGCCTTGTCCTGCGCACGCCGCGCCGGGTCGCTTTCAGACAGCAGGCGTTTGAAATTGGCCGACATCGGCGAAGTAACCTCCAGAAAAACCCGGCGCCGTTCCGCCGCATAGAAATCAAGCACGCTTTGATCGGCCCGGCCTTGGATCACCGCGCCCAGCGTGTCGGAAAGGGCATCGGCGTCGATCACCCCACCCGTCAACCCCAGCCCGCCGCACGGGTTGCACGCATGCGCGGCATCGCCCGCCAGCAGCACCCGGCCCACCCGGAACGAGGGGGCGCACCGCTGATGCACGCGATAGGGGGAGAAATTGTCGATACGATAGGGCACCGATGGATCGGGCAGGATCGCGGCAAAACGTTCCGGCAGGCGTTCCAGTATGCTGGCCTCGTCCAGACCGGCATCCTCGCCATAGGTCAGCCGCCACAGGTTCTCGCGCCCCAGCCGGCCGATCACCGCCCAGTTCACCGGATCGACCACCATGTTGGCGTTGCCGAACCCCAGATCGAGAAACGGATAATCGATATTGGTCGCGACGAAACGGTCGGGCCAGGTCATCCCTTCGAACGGCAGGCCCAGAAGCTGGCGCACCGTGGATCGCGCGCCGTCAGCGCCGACGACCCATTCCGCGGCCATGAACAGTTCGCCCTCATCGGTGTCGACGGCCAGCCGAACCCCGCGATCGTCCTGCGCCATGGCCTTCACCGCATGATCCCACAGCACGCGTGTGTTCGGCAGTTTCTCCAGATGGGCGATCACCAGTTCTGCCAGAATGTGCTGGCCGAAATGCAGATTGTGGTCGAACTCCTGCCCCGGCTCCAGCGCGTCACGCATGTCCGACCGCATGACTTCGCCAGTTTCCGGCCAGTGCATCGCGAATTCGGTGGAAGTCAGGCCGATCTCGTGCGCCTCTTCCGACAGGCCCAGCTTCCTGAGGATCGAAATCGTGGTGTGAAAATAAACCGCCGCACGCGGCGAGCGCACGACCTGCGGTTCGCTGTCCAGCACCGTCACCTCGATACCCTGCCGCGCCAGTCCCAGCGCGGTCAGCAGCCCGACCGGCCCGGCCCCGATCACGATTACCCGGCTGCTGTCGGTCATGCTGCGGCCTCCATCCCGTTGCGGCGGGCCAGCACGCGTGGATTGGTTTCCACCACCAGCAGGGCCGCAACACCGGCGAACAGCGCCAGCGCACCCTGAATGTAAAGCGCGAATTCCAGGCCGAAACTATCCGCCACCCGGCCTGCCACAGGCGGCCCGAACACGCCGCCGGTCAGTTCCCCGATCATGACCACCAGACCCATCGCTGTGGCCGCCCTGACGCGGCCTACCGTCTCGTTGGGAATTACGCCCATGAACAGCGGAAAGGTGCCCAGACCCATCCAGCTTATGAACATCAGCGTGGTCAGCAGCCAGACCGGCCCTTCGAACCACAGCAGCGCGGCGGGAGCGATCGCCATCAGGAACACGAACCCGACCAGCGGCCACTTGCGACCGATCCGGTCCGACAGCGTGGCCACCACGATCGCGCCAACCGCCGGGCATATGCCGACCACGGCCATGATGTTGCTCCACGTCAGATCGTCATAGCCGCGCGGCCCGTCGAGGTAGAGCGGTATGAAGATCGACCCGACCACGATCGATCCCACCGCGCCCACGCTGACCAGCGAGCAAACCAGGATGTTGCGTTCCTTCAGCATGGCCCACGGCGACAGAGCACGCGCGGCCTCACCCGCCTGCGGCGCACGGGCCGGGGCGGGCGGCGGCGCAGGTTCGTCCACGAAGCGCCAGATCAGCAGCGCAAGGATCAGGCCCGGAATCCCGGCGATGAAGAAAGCCGCATGCCAATCGTATTCCGTGGCGATCCGCACCAGCGCATAGGACGCCAGCGAAGTGCCGACGATCGGCCCGAACACGTTCTGCACCACCCCGGCGTTAAGCGCCTGCCGCCCCGGCGCGGAGGCGGCGGCCATGATCGCCAGACAGATCGGCAGGAACGGCCCTTCCGCCACGCCCATCACGATCCGCGCGGCAAGCAGGCTTTCGAAGCTCCAGGCAAAGCCGGATAGAACGGAGCAAACCGAGAACAGCACCAGCGCCACCAGCAGGAAGGGCTTGCGCCGTCCAATCAGATCTGACCACCGGCCGATCAGATAGGCGCCCAGCGCCCAGGTGAGCGACAGGCCCGAATTGGCCCAGCCGACCTGTTCGTTGCTGAGCCCGAGATCTTCCTGAACGAAGGGCGCCAGAAACGTCAGCGCCATACGGTCGAAATAGGCAAAACCGAAAGCCAGCCCCAGCAGGACCAGCACCCGCAGCTCATAGCCGCGCGATATCGCACTTTCCGGGCCTGAATGCGCCGGATTACCGTCCTTTATCATCCTGATCCCGCTCTATTGCGGCCCTTTATTACCCAAGGATCGGGTCTGGGCCTGTCTGAACGCAAAGAAGCAGTAACCGGCGCGATACGCAACAATCGTAATGTCGCGGTATCGCGATTGCACCGTGTTGCCCAATTGTATCAGTATCGCAGTCCCGTGATTCCGTTGCCCGATGAACCTTTGTAGAAGAATCGGCTTCTGCTATTCAGGCTGCGGGAGAGGGAGCGCTGCGTTAGTCCGATAATCTGAAAATTCGTTTTGCTTCCTGGACCGGGGATGCCCTTCGCTGATGGAAAAGCGCGGGCGCGGCTTTCGCAAAAGCGATCGCCAGAAGTGGGAGGAATGCCTGATGAATTTGAAGACGCTTGGCGTCGCGTCGTCGCTCGCCATCGCTGTAAGTCTGTCCGCCCCTGCTTATGCTCAGGACGCGGCAGAGCAGGAAGCCGATAGCTCCAACCGCAACACCGAAATCATCGTCACCGCGCAGTTCCGCGAACAACGCCTGCAGGATACGCCAATCGCCATTACCGCGGTAAACTCCGAAATGCTGGAGGCGCGTGGCCAGACGGACATCTCGCAAATCGCCGCGCAGGCGCCGAACGTGACGCTGACGCCGCAGCCGCAGAACGGCGGCGCCGGGCTGATCGCCTATATTCGCGGTGTCGGCCAGACCGACTTCAACTATGCGATGGATCCGGGCGTGGGCATCTATGTCGACGACGTGTTCATTCCTACCCTGTCCAGCTCTTTGCTGGATTTGATGGACCTTGATCGGATCGAGGTGCTGCGTGGGCCGCAGGGAACACTGGCGGGCAAGAATTCCATCGGCGGCGCCATCAAGCTGTTCAGCGCCAAGCCTAAGGGAGACGGATCGGGCTCTCTGCAAGTCACTTACGGTTCCTACAACCGGGTCGAAGTGCGCGGCATGGCCGACTTTCGCATCAACGATCAGCTTTCCGCCCGCGTTTCTGGCGTGGCCAAGGCGCGTGACGGTTATGTCGATGTGCTCGATTATGGCGTGAGCCACCCGAACGATGTGGTCCCCTCCAACAACGCGCGTGGCGGCTACTCAGTGGTGGGCACGCAGGGCGGCCAGTCCATCGCCGCTGGCCGCATCGCCCTGCGCTGGGTTCCAACCGACACAGTCGAGATCAACCTTTCGGGCGACTACACGCATGAGCGTGACGAGCCAGTGCCAACCGTGTTGCTTGCCGCAGGTTTGCCGCAAAGCGATACCAATCCGTCCTTCACTCCTTCGGCCTCGCCCGGAGACGCCCACGTTTTCCCTGGCATGGGGGCGGGACCGGGCCAGCCCGCCTGGCTGCCCGGCACAGACGGATCGGCAGTGCCGTTCGATTGCCGCTTCGTGCCAGCCGGGCCGTATAGCTGCGACAGCCTGAGTTCGAGCGTCTATGGCGGAGACAGGCGTTTCATCACCTACGCCAACTTCATCGACGGAACGGCGCCCAGTTCGCAATCACCCTTCAAGCCCTATGCCGCACTCCAGAATCAGGATTTCAACGGCTGGGGCATCATGGGCAACGTGACCGTCGATCTGAGCGACACCCTGCAGCTCTACTATGTCGGCTCGTGGCGCGAATACACGACCAAATGGGGCCAGGATCAGGACGCTTCGCCGGTTCCGATCGCCCAGCTCGACAACCGCATGGATCACCGCGCATGGAGCCAGGAACTGCGCCTCAACGGTGAGTTCGGCGATGGCCTGCTCGATTACACAGTAGGCGGCTTCTACATGGATCAGAACGGCAGCTATACTGCGCGTGTCGACCTGAACTACGCCGGCATCGACTTCCTGCACGGGCCGGACACCACGCCTTCGACCTCGAAGGCACTGTTCATCAACGCCACGCTCCATCCCACCGATGCGTGGACGATCACCGGTGGCCTGCGCCGTTCGTGGGACGAGAAGACCTACACCTACTTCCGGCGCAATCCGGATGGCACGATCCCGCCCGTGTGCGAATTCTTTCTGGGGGCGCCGACTGCCGGACCGACCGGGATCGGCAACTCTCCGAACTGTCTGCTCAACGGGATTTTCGATCTCGAAGGGGAGTTTAAGGGCAAGCGGTGGGATTGGCGGCTCGTCACCGACTACCGCTTCTCGGACCAATTGCTGGCCTATGCCTCGATCGCGACCGGCTACAAGGGCGGCGGCGTCAACCCACGGCCGTTCTACGGCCCGGCAACCGGTGATTGCCCGCCATTCCAGTTCGATTCGAACGGACACGTCATTCCGGTCGCAGCCTGCAACCAGATCCTGCCGTTCAAGCCGGAAACTATCACCACCTACGAAGTCGGCTTCAAAAGCGACTTCTTCGACCGGAGCCTGCGCCTGAACGCAGCCGCGTTCTACAACGACTACAAGGACATCATCTTCATCCTCTCGGCGTGCCCTTCGGCCCCATGCCTTCGCCCCACCAACGTGGGCAACGCGAAGGTCAAGGGTTTCGAACTGGAAACGACGGTATTCCCGGTCGACGGGCTGATGATCGATGGATCGCTGAGCTATATCAACATCAATTACAACGCGGCTTCCGTCGCAGCCGCCGGTCTGACCGGGGACGAGACTTTTCCCTACACGCCAGACTGGACCTACAGCTTCGGCATCCAGTACGATGCTGACGTCGGGTCCGGCACGCTGGGGGTCCGGTTCGACGGATCATATCGTTCGAAAATCTACACCGAGACGACGAACACCGACTGGAGCAAGGTCGATGGCCGGTTCCTGGGTAATGCCCGGATCCAATATACCACGGCCGATGAGGACTGGCGGGTTTCACTCGAAGTCCAGAACGTGTTCGACAAGTACTATTACCTGAGCAAGAGCGACGTCACCACATCACTTGGCGCGGTTACCGCAGTGCCCGGCCTGCCGCGCACCTGGGCGCTGACGGTGAAGCGCAGCTTCTGATCGCCCGGAAGAAAGAAGGGCGCGGATTCAACTGAATCCGCGCCCTTCTTTTTGGCCTGCGATAAGGCGAAGCCTCAATCTGCGTTCAGGCGTTCGCGCATTTCCTTGCCCGGCTTGAAGTACGGCACGGACTTTTCCGGCACATCTACGGATTCGCCAGTGCGCGGATTGCGGCCGGTGCGGGCATCGCGCTTGCGCGTGGAGAAAGTGCCGAACCCGCGCAATTCCACTCTGCCGCCCTCGGCCAGTCGGGCCGAAATCTCGTCAAAGAAGATGTCCACGACCTGTTCGACCTCTTCCGGTCGCAGGTCAGGGTTGTCGTTGCACAAGGCCTGCAGAAGCTCGGATCTTATCATCGACTTCCTTTTCCGGCCGCCACCGGCACGGTTTCGCTGAACCCATCGCCCGACCCCGGCGAAAAGGCTTCTTCCCGGACCCTGGAGCGCAGTGTGACAGAGTGCCCGCCGCTGTGCAATCGGGGCGGAGGAAAAATTGCCAAATATCAAGTTTGCGGCCGCGGCCCTCAGGCGTCGTGCAGTATATCTGCAGGCTTGATGTCAAGCCGCGCCATGCGATCTCGAATCTGCGGCCATTCTTCGTTGAGGAACTGCGCGCGCTCCGCCGCGCGCAACTGCTGCGCCGCACCTTCGCGCACGAACATACCGACACCCCGCTGGACGCGGATCAGACCATCGGCCTGAAACTGCTGATAGGCTTTGGCCACTGTGAGCGGATTAGCACCCTGCTCCGCCGCGAAAGCCCGTACCGAAGGCAGCATTCCACCTTCTGCATAGCGGCCGTCGATGATCGCCGCGGCAATCTCGTCACGCAGGCGCAGATAGACGGGGCGATTGTCGGCCATGGGTGATGCAGTGCCATAATACAGCGCACCGGGTCAAGCCCGAGAACCCCCGAGGCAATAGCCCTCGCCCTCCGGTTTCTTCTGCAACGAAAGGCGTTTCACAAGAATGAAACATCCGGTAGGGTGCGCACTTCGCCGGGGTGGAGCAAATTTCGCCAGACGACACATGAAGGACCGCGCATGAAAGATATGGCCCTGTGGAATGAAGGCGACTGGATCGCCGCCATCGCCCTGATGGTGCTCGTCGCCTTTCTGTCCATAGGGGTAATGATCGCCGCTTCGCGCAAGCCGGAGTTCATGGGCCACCCCAAGGGCCTGTACATGCTGTTCTTTGCCGAGATGTGGGAGAGGTTCTCCTATTACGGCATGCGGGCCCTGCTGATCTTTTACCTGACGCAGCACTGGCTGTTCAGCGACGGTGCCTCCACTCTGATCTATGGCGCCTATACCAGCCTTGTTTACATCACGCCGGTGCTGGGCGGCTGGCTGGCCGACCGATATCTGGGCCAGCGCAAGGCGGTGCTGTTCGGCGGCCTGCTGCTGGTGCTGGGGCACAGCTTCATGGCCGTGGAAGGCGTGGGCGGGCAGGACGACCCGACCATCAACGTATTCTGGCTGGCGCTGGCGCTGATCATTGTCGGATCGGGCTTCCTGAAGGCCAACATCTCCGTGATGGTGGGCCAGCTCTACAAGCTGACCGATGTCCGCCGCGACGGGGCGTATACGATCTTCTACATGGGCATCAACGCAGGCGCCGCCTTCGGCGTGCTCCTGGCCGGATACCTCGGCCAAACGATCGGCTGGGCCTATGGCTTCGGGCTCGCCGGGATCGGCATGCTGGCGGGCCTCGTGGTGTTCGTGCTGGGCAAGAAGGCGCTCAACGGCGCGGGCGAGCCGCCGGCTCCTCTGGCTCGCAGCAAGGAATTCACGCTCTATGGCGTGGGCCTCGCCTCCGTGGCGGTAATGTGGGCGCTGGTGCAGTACGTAAACGTCATTCAGACGTTGCTGCTGGTTTCGGGCGTCGCCCTGCTGGGCTGGGTGCTCTATCAGGCATTCCAATTGCCCAAGGAACCGCGCGAGAGGATTTTCGCGATCCTGTTCCTGATCGCACTCAATCCGCTGTTCTGGGGCCTGTTCGAGCAGGCGGGCGGGTCGATGAACCTCTATACCGATCGCTATGTTGATCGCGGTGCCATACCGGCCAGCCTGTTCCAGTCGATCAACTCGATCTACATCATCCTTTTCGCGCCGATTTTCGCCGCTGTCTGGGCATGGCTCGGACGCAAGGGGCTGGAACCGTCCGCCCCGGCAAAATTCGCGCTGGCACTGTTCCAGGTGGGCCTTGGCTTCCTGATCTTCGTCTGGGGCGCGAACAGCGTGGGCGCTGCGGCGATGACGCCGGTGATCTTCGTGATGATCATCTATCTGCTGCACACCACCGGCGAACTGTGCCTCAGCCCCGTGGGTCTTTCCGCGATGAACCGCCTCGCACCCAGCTTCATGGCCAGCCTGGTGATGGGCGCGTGGTTCTACATGTCGGCGGTCGGCAACTTCGTGGCAGGCAAAATCGGCGAGGCAACCGGCGGCGAAAGCGGCGACATGACCAAGGAAGCGGTGCTGACGATCTATAACGAGATCGGCTGGGTCGCGATCGGCGTGGGCGCCGTGGTTCTGGCGCTGAGCCCGATCGTGAAGCGGTGGATGCACCTCGACACTCTCCGCGATGCGGAAGACGATGGTCTGGCCGGAGCCGAGGAAGTGGGCGAGCCGCAGGCCGCGGGCATCCATCCGGCGCCCAAGGCAGGCTGATGCCCGCCCAGCTCGCGTCCTATTCGTTGATGGGCGCGAGCGGCGGGGGGACGAGGAACCACCCCTGTCCGATCATCGCGTCCAGCCCCACGGCGGCGTCAACATCACGCAGATAATCGAACAACTCGTCAAAATCGTTCCGCTGGTCGCCCGCCAGAGCAATGACACACACGTCTTCGTTGGCCTGTTCGCGCAGCAACTGCTTGCGATCGTCAGCCCAGCGGATCAGCAGGAACTGATCCTTGCCCTCGGGATCGAGACCACTGGCGCGCAAGGTCTGCGCCACATCTCCCACCTTTGACGCGGGAAGCTCCGACAGCCACAGTACGACGATTCCCGCCTCTCGCAACCGAGCCAGCCCGGCGGCAAGACCCTGATCGGGCCGTCGATCGGATTGCGGCGCGAAGGCCGTTCCGGCGTTATCCAGATCGACGATCACAGCCGGATCGCGCTTGCCACAGGCGCGCCGTTCGGGGCTGATCAACACACCATCGGGAACAATCAACGCCGATTGAGGCCGGGCTGCTTCCGCGAGCGCCGCCGACTGGGCGAGGGCATATTCGATAAAGGGTTGCCAGGGCCCGGGCCCGGTGTGTTCAATGGTCGGAGGCGGCAATTCAGCGAGTTCCGTGAGGGTCACACG
The DNA here is from genome assembly GCA_035555595.1 of Croceibacterium sp. Taxonomy (GTDB): domain Bacteria; phylum Pseudomonadota; class Alphaproteobacteria; order Sphingomonadales; family Sphingomonadaceae; genus Croceibacterium_A. Next base: position 59,284 of record DATMGK010000107.1, read on the forward strand.
CGGCGTTCCCGCAGTTTTTGCAGGGTCGGCCGGTGTGGCGGCCCGCACGAAAGACCCCTCCTGCCGGGCATAGAGCGTGCCCCCGGCCACGAGCGGCAAAGCCACCGCCGCCACACAACCCGACAGTAGCGGCATGAAGGCCAGCGCAGCGCAGAGGCGAAACCGCGAAAAGAAAGAGGCTGGGCGCTGGCTCATCGAACCACGCAATAGCTCACATGGGCCGGGGGCCTCAATCTCGCTCACACTCCGGCCGATGGCCAAAAGGGTTACGCCCTCGCTTCCTCCACGCCCGCGCTGTTGTGGCGCAGTGCGGAGAGCACGGTCTGGACGATGTGCGGGGCGGTGAGACGCGCTTCGTCGTACTGGCGCGCGGGATCGTCATGTTCCTGAAACAGGTCGGGCAGGCGCATAGTGCGGATGCGAAGGCCGGAATCGGTCAGCCCTTCGTCGCTGGCGAGCGTCAGCACATGCGCGCCGAGGCCGCCGATGCTGCCTTCCTCGATAGTGACGACGACTTCGTGCGTGGTCATCAGTCGCCGGATCAGCACGGTATCGAGCGGCTTGGCAAAGCGCAGGTCCGCCACCGTAGTCGAAAGGCCCTTCGCCTCCAGTTGATCGGCTGCCTTCAGCGCCTCTGCCAGCCGGGTGCCGAGTGAGAGCAGGGCGATCTTGCTGCCCTGCCGCACCACGCGGCCCTTGCCGATTTCCAATCGTTCGGGGACTTCCGGCAACGGCACGCCCACGCCCGCACCGCGCGGATAACGGAAGGCAATCGGGCCTTCATCATGCAGCGCTGCGGTGTAAGTCATGTGGACCAGTTCCGCCTCATCCGCCGCGGCCATGACGACCATGTTCGGCAGAGTGGCAAGGTAGGTCACGTCGAACGATCCGGCGTGCGTGGCCCCGTCCGCGCCCACAAGCCCGGCGCGGTCGATCGCGAAACGCACCGGCAGGTTCTGGATCGCCACGTCATGCACCACCTGATCGAAGGCGCGCTGAAGGAACGTGGAATAGATCGCGCAGAACGGCCGCATTCCCTGAGCGGCAAGCCCGGCGGCAAACGTCACCGCGTGCTGTTCGGCGATACCGACGTCGAACGCGCGTTCCGGATGAGCGTTGGCAAACCTGTCCACGCCCGTGCCGCTGGGCATCGCCGCAGTGATCGCGCAGATGCGATCGTCGGTTTCGGCCAGCTTCGTCAGTGTGTCGGCAAAGACGTTCTGATAGGCTGGCGGGCCACCACTGGATTTCTTCTGCTTGCCGGTGATGACGTCGAACTTCTGCACGCCGTGATATTTGTCGGCGCTGTTTTCGGCCGGGGCATAACCCTTGCCCTTCTGCGTCACGACATGGATCAGGATCGGCCCTTCTTCCGCGTCGCGCACATTTTCCAGCACCGGCACCAGATGGTCCAGATTGTGCCCGTCGATCGGGCCGACGTAGTAGAACCCCAGTTCTTCGAACAGCGTGCCGCCGGTCACCATGCCGCGGGTGAATTCTTCCGCCTTCCGCGCGGCATCCCGCGCGCGGCGAGAGAAGCGGCCGATCGCCTGCTTGGCAAAATGACGCAGACCCAGATAGTTGGGCGAGCAAACCAACCGCGCGAGATAAGCGGAAAGGCCGCCCACGGGTGGGGCGATGGACATGTCGTTGTCGTTCAGGATCACGATCAGCCGGTTGCCCGCCTGTTCGGCATTATTCATCGCCTCGTAAGCCATGCCCGCGCTCATCGCGCCGTCGCCGATCACCGCAATCGCCTTGCCCGGCTTGTTCGCCAGCTTGTTCGCCACGGCAAAGCCCAGCGCGGCGGAGATCGAGGTGGAACTGTGGGCCGCACCGAAGGGGTCGTATTCGCTTTCCGCCCGGCGGGTAAAACCGCTGAGTCCCTCAGTCTGGCGCAGAGTGCGGATGCGGCTGCGGCGCCCGGTGACGATCTTGTGCGGATAGGCCTGATGGCCCACGTCCCACACCAGCCGGTCTTCCGGCGTGTTGAACACATAGTGCAGCGCAACGGTCAGTTCGACCACGCCCAGCCCGGAACCCAGGTGCCCGCCGGTGCTGCCGACGGCATCGATCATCTCAAGGCGCAGTTCATCAGCCAGCTGGCGAAGCTGGCCCTGTTCAAGCTTGCGAATGTCCGCCGGGATATCAACCGTATCGAGCAGCGGCGTCTGGGGACGGGAATTCATTTCAGCGGCTTACACCCGGTAAAACGGACTGTCGATGAACGGCGCGCCTAACCGGCGCATTCCTCGCAGATACCGCGCAATTCTACCACAGGGCGCACATCGGCGAAGCCGGCGCTGTTCCCCGCTTCGCGCAGGGCGCCGGTAAGGCGATCGTCGTCGAGGTGTGTGGCCTGCCCGCAGTCGTCGCAGATCAGGAAAATGCAATCGTGGCGGCATCCGGGGTGAGTATTGGCGAGATAGGCATTCGCGCTTTCCACCCGGTTGGCCAGATTGGTGCGCACGAACAGATCGAGGATGCGATAGACGCTGTTCGCCGCGACGCGCTTGCCGCGACGCTTGCCCACTGTCTCGGCAATATCATAGGCGGACGCGGGCCGGTCCTGCGCGGCCAGCGCTTCGAACACATCCGCGCGCATCGTGGTCCATTGCTCCCCCGCACGGGTGAGCACGTCTTCGGCTTCCGCGATCAGCGTTTCGCCGGAATGTTCATGATGAGTATGGCCCGCCATGGCGACGATATAGGCGCACACTGCGTGCGGAACAATGTCAGCCGGTGGTGAAGGCCGCGCTGTAGAACGAGGGGAACTTTTCCCTCAGCGCCTCTACCTTGGGCGCATCCCAGCGGCGGATGTAGGGGTGGTTGGGGTTCTTCTTCGCGAAATCCTGATGATAGGTTTCCGCAGGATAGAACGTCCGCGCCCGTTCGACCGCGACCACGATCGGCTTCGACCATGCGTTGCTGGCGCGCATCTGGGTGAGATAGGCGGCAGCTACGGCACGTTGTTCGTCAGATGTAGGCACAATAGCCGCACGATACTGCGTGCCACGGTCGGGACCCTGCGCATTGAGCATGGTTGGGTCCGCAACGACCGAGAAAAGAATCTGCAGCAGCTGATCGTAACGGATGACCGAAGGATCATAAGTGACCCTGACGGCTTCGGCATGGCCGGTGCCACCAGCGGAGACGCGATCGTAATGAGCGGTGGCCGCGCTGCCGCCGTGATAGCCGGACACGGCGCTGGACACGCCCTTGGTGTGGCTGAACACCGCCTCCACGCCCCAGAAGCAGCCGCCCGCGAAGATCGCCGTTTTCTGCCCGCCAGTTTCCTTCGCGGTGCGCGTGGCAGCAGGAGCGTCGAAAACCGCTTCTGCCGAAGCGGGGGCGCAGGCGGAAAGAGCCATGGCCGCCGCCGCAAAAAGGGCAGCGAAGCGCTTCACGGCTAGATCGACACCATGTGAGCGGTGAGAATCGCGGCCGTCACGCCGAAACCGATGACGAAAGAGCGAAGAACGCCGGGTGTGAACAGGCCCATGATCAATATCCGAATCAATAATTCTGTGTGCCACCGGACCTATCCTCTCGAGACTTTAAACTCGGTGAATGCACCGTCAGGCTGGCATTCATATAGGAAAGGGGTGTCGAGGAACAACCGGCGGACGCCGCTGGGATCAATGGCGGAAGTGGCGCATCCCGGTGAACACCATGGCCAACCCCGCGGCATCGGCGGCGGCGATCACTTCATCGTCTCGCATCGCGCCGCCCGGCTGGATCACTGCCGTGGCCCCGGCTTCGACCGCAGCCTCCAACCCGTCAGCGAAAGGCAGGAATGCTTCTGACGCCATAGCGCTGCCGATGGTGCGCGACTGGTCCCAGCCAGCCGCCTGCGCCGCTTCCCGCGCGCGGATAGCGGCTATGCGGGCGGAATCACGGCGGTTCATCTGCCCCGCGCCGATACCGGCGGTCGCGCCGTCACGAGCAAAGACGATCGCGTTGGATTTCACATGCCGCGCGATCGTCCACGCGAACAGGCAGTCCGCCAGTTCCTGATCGGTCGGCGCTCGTTTTGTTACAACTCGCAGGTCGTCTGCGGAGACCGCACCATTGTCACGCGTCTGCACCAGCAGGGCACCGGCGATCGGCTTTACCAGCAGACCCGGCCGCCGCGCATCAAGCAGATCGTCGAGCAGCAGGAGGCGCAGGTTCGGCTTCGCGGCGAAGGCGGCGCGCGCCGCATCGTCCGCGCCGGGCGCGATCACGACTTCGGTGAAGATTTCCGTGATCGCCGCAGCCGTAACCGCATCTAGCGGGCGATTGACCGCCACGATGCCGCCGAAAGCGGAAACGCGATCGCAATCGAACGCCGCGCGATAGGCCCCTTCGAGCGTCGCGGCCTGCGCCACACCGCAGGGATTGGCATGCTTGACGATGACCAC